>NZ_LMTS01000278.1:17318-31221 GCF_001541225.1 Variovorax sp. WDL1
AGCAACACGTTGCCCGAGACATGCAGCACCGCGGCGGGGCCGCCCAGATTCAATAGCTGTCCTACACGCAGGCGCTCGGGCACCGGCACCGCGTTACTGCGCTGGAGCTCGGGCCAGCGATGCGGCGACTCCATGTATTTGCGTGCCAGCCCCCACAGGGTGTCGCCCGGCTGCACCAGGTAGGCCGACACAGGGCCCGGTGACATCTTTGCCGGCTGCGCGTACGCGCGCGGCGCGGGCAGCCCGGCGAGGCAAACGAGGGCGGCGATGAGCCAGCGGCGTCGGGTAATCCTAGGCGCCGGCTTTGTCATCGATGTCGTCGGATCGGTTGCCGGGGAGGGCAACGGTGTTCGCTTCGCTCTGGTCGCCGGTGACGCGCTCCAGCCGGTAGCCGCGCCCGTAGACGGTCTGCAGGCGCAGCCCGCTGGCGCTGTGCAGGCCCAGCTTGCTGCGCAGCCGGTAGATGTGGCTGTCGAGCGCGCGCGAGGGCATTTCTTCGCCGTGCACGCCCAGCTTCTCGAGCAGGTAGGCGCGCGAGACCGCATGCCCCATGTGGCGGAACAGCGCCAGCGCGAGGCGGAACTCCCGGTCGGTCAGGGCGATACGCGAGAGCGTGCCGTCCTTCGCCTTGAAGTGCACGCACAGGTTTGGCTGGTCGAACCGCCAGGCACCGAAGCGCTCCTGCTCGGCGGCCGCCGTCAGGCTCGGCTGGCGGGTCAGGAGGCGGCGGATGCGGGCGCAGAGCTCCATCGTGCGGAAGGGCTTCACCACGTAGTCGTCAGCGCCGATGCCGAGGGCGCCGGCCACGTCGCGCTCCGCGCTGCGCGAGCTCAGCATGATCACCGGCACGTCGCTCTTCTGGAAGCTGCGCAGCCAGTGGAGCAGTTCGACGCCGTCCAGGTCGGGCACGTTCCAGTCGAGCACCAGCAGGTCGAAGGTTTCCTGCCGCAGCGACTTGCGCAGGGTCTCGCCCTTGTCGAAGGGCACGCAGGTGATGGTTTCCTCGCCAGTGTCGAGCCCGCGCTTCAACGCGTGGACCAGATAGCCCAACTGGGTCGGATCGTCGTCGAGTACTGCGATACGCATGGGTTCTTTCGTCTCGTGGCTCAGCAGGAAGTGGGCCGGATTCTTCCCCTTTTTACGAGCTCAAATCTCGTAAATTGTTGCGCCATGCCTGTTCAAACCCCGCCCCCACTCGCTGCGCAACGAGGGGGTGCCGGCTCCGGTTTCGGCTGCCGGAGACACCAATCTGGCAAATTGTGACGCTAAACGCACGGTATTGACACGGCTCGGCATCATCCACGCCTTTCCGGAGTGGTGGGCACGTATGCAGTGGCAATGAGGCGCGCTGCCCGCATCAGCGAAGGGAGATCCCCTTCCGCTCATTGCTACAAAAAGGATGTCAAGCAGCATGAACAAGTCTTACCGCACCGTATGGAATGAAGCACTCGGTGCCTGGGTGGCAGCCTCGGAAATCACCAAGGCGAGGGGGAAGCGGAGTCGCTCGGGCGGGGTGGTGGCCGCTGCGGTGGTGCTGGTGGCGTTTGGGGGAGCGAGCGGGGCCGGGGCGCAGTCGATTGGTGGTGTCGCGGCCACCGAAACCGCAACAGCTATCAGCTCGGATGATCCCAGCTGCAACACGACCGCAGGGCATGTGAGCATAGCGATTGGGTGCGGTGCGACCGCGGTGTACATCAGCACTCCAACCGGTCTGGGTCGACTTCCCCCTAGCAGCACAACTGCTAGCAGCAGCCTCGCAATTGGTGTAGGTGCGTACGCATCCAATCTCGACAACTACGGTTTTGCGTTAGCCATTGGGAATGGTTCGCGAGCTGAAGCTCCCAGTGCAATGGCCATCGGAGCCACCAAAGCGATGTCTGAAGATGCCATCGCGATCGGAAACACCATTAGTGGTGACGGCGGAATCGACGACACCACATCCAACAATGCGATTGCGATCGGCTACAGAGGGGACTTGGTCAATTCTGCGGATGCGGTACTGCTGGGTGCCAGGTCCAAGCTCGGGAACTCGGCGAACGGCATTCTTCTCGGCACGAAGTCATCCCTTCTCGACTCGGCGGGCGCCATTGCGCTCGGCTCGGAAATAGTGGTTGCGAACGCAGCCGACGGCGTTGCGCTGGGTCGCGCCGCAAGTGTCATTGGCGCGAATGCCGTTGCAGTAGGTGCGCGATCCAAAGCCGGTACCAACGCGATCGCGATCGGTGGCGCAAGTTCGGCTGCAGACTCCGCGCAAGCCACCGGAGAGAAGTCCATCGCAATGGGCTTCGGAGCCCAGGCCACAGGAACCCAATCCATCAGCATCGGCACGGGCAACAAGGTGTCCGGCAATAACTCCGGTGCCATTGGCGATCCCAATGCTGTCAACGCCGCCGACTCCTATGTGCTAGGCAACGACAACGTCATCACCTCAGGTGCTGATAACTCCTTCGTGGTGGGCAATCTAAGCGTCATCGGTAGTGCTGCCGGCAGCTCTCTCGTCATGGGCAGCAAATCCACTGTAGGCGAAAAGTCTTCCGGCGCGGTGGTGATAGGCAATGGCTCTGCAGTGAGCAACGACCTTTCCAACGGCATTGTGATTGGCAATGGTTCCACCCTCTCCGCCCAGAATGGCATGGTCATAGGCTCGCTGGCGAAAGCGGCTGGTGGGGCTTCGGGTACTGCAATTGGTACAGGCGCGTCCGCCCTGAATACCAAATCAGCCTCGAATGGCCACCAGCTTGCCATCGGAGTCGGCGCATCTGTTGACGCTACCGATTCGATTGCAGTTGGTGCGGGAGTCAGCGTATTTGGCGGGGCATCTGTTGCAGTTGGAAATTCTGCTCGCATCGACGAACCTTCCAATAGCGCGGTGGTGGTCGGATATACCGCATCGGCTACGAATGACTCGAACGGCGCGGTAGTCCTGGGAGCGGGAGGGGCTTCCGCCAACCTATCGAGAGGCGGCGTGGCGATTGGATTCGACGCCGATGTTGCTGGAGCCAACGGCGGCGTCGCAATCGGCATACTCTCTCGATCTCGCGGCGAGGGCTCCATCGCCATGGGCAATGCTGCCCAGACAGGGGATGCCAAGATTACCGGCAGTGGCGTCAACGCCATCGCCATTGGCAACGGTGCGCAAGCCGTCGGCGACAACTCCATCAGCATTGGCACGGGCAACGTGGTCAGCGGCAACAGATCCGGAGCCATCGGGGACCCCACCTTCATCAGGGGGGATGACTCGTACGCTATCGGCAACAACAACGAGATGGATGCCGGCCAGGCATTCGTGTTGGGCAACAACGTCAAGGTGGCGTCGGGGCTCGACGGCGCGGTGGTGCTGGGCAACGATTCCACCGTTGCGGCTGCGACCGGTACGCCGACTGGTGATATCAACGGAGAGACCTACAGCTACGCGGGCGGCGCGCCGGCGGCCGGTGATGTGGTGAGCGTCGGCTCGGACACTGCGCCGCGACAGATCCAGAACGTGGCTGCAGGCCAGGTGACGGCCACCAGCACCGACGCGGTCAATGGAAGCCAGCTGTATGCCACCCACCAGGCGATCAAAACGCTCGACGGCAACGTGGTCAAGTACGACGTCGACACCGTCACCGGTGACGTCGACTACACCAACGTCACTCTCAACAAGGGCGGCGCTGCCACCACCATCCACAACGTGGCCCCGGGCGTGGCCGACAACGATGCGGTCAACGTCAGCCAGCTGACCACGACCGTCACGGACGCCACCAAGTACTTCAACGCCAAGTCCACGCTCCCCGACAGCGAAGCCACGGGCACTGACAGCATCGCGGTCGGACCCAATGCAAAGGCGGGTGGGTCCAACACCATTGCCATGGGCAATGGGGCTACGGCGCAAAGCGAAAGTGGCATCGCTCTAGGCACCGGGGCCTCGAGCGGCAATGCGTATGGGGTGGCTATTGGCGAGAACTCAAGTTCATCTGGCCTCAACGCCGTCGCGCTTGGACGACTCACAATCGCCAACGGTGAAGTCTCGACCGCGATTGGCTACCTTTCTGAGGCTGATGGCGACGGTGCCATTGCCCTGGGCGCCAGCAGCCGGGCAGTGCAGAACAACGCGGTGGCCATCGGCACGGGTGCTGTGGCAGACGGGCCCAGTTCCATCGCCATGGGCAACGGCGCCCAGGCTCTCGGCGACAGCTCCATCAGCATCGGCACGGGCAACGTAGTCAACGGCGACAGATCCGGAGCCATCGGCGACCCCAACACCATCGATGCCAATGACTCGTACGCCCTGGGCAACGACAACCTGATCGACACCGGGGCGGACGGCTCGTTCGATGACGTGAACTTCACCAGCGTCACCACGGGTGCCACCAAGATTGACAACAGCGGCGTTGCGGTCGGATCAAGCACCTTGGGTGCCACTGGCCTGGTCATCGCGGGTGGTCCGAGCGTGACGACCGGCGGCATCGACGCGGCCAACACGGTCATCACCAACGTGGCCGAAGGTGCCGTGAATGCGACCAGCAAGGAGGCGGTCAACGGCAGCCAGCTGAACGCCACCAACACCAACGTGACCAACCTGGACGGCCGGGTGGACGCCCAGGCCGGCCTGGGCTGGAACCTGGGCGCCAATGGCGGCGCGGCGCAGAACGTGGCCCCGGGCGGCACGGTCGAGCTCATCGACGGTCAGAACATCCTGATCACCCAGGATGCCACCAACAAGATCACGGTGGCCACGGCCGATGACGTGAACTTCACCAGCGTCACCACGGGCAAAACGGTGGTTGACACCACCGGCGTTGCGGTTGGCACCGACGTGAAGTTGAGCGAAAACGGGCTGACCATCGGCACGACAGGACCGAGCGTGACGATGACCGGCATCAGCGCCGGCGGCATGAGCATCACCAACGTCGCGGACGGCGTGGCGCCGAGCGATGCGGTCAACCTCAGCCAGCTCAAGTCCTACTCGGACAAAGCGGCCACGATGTGGATCACGGGCAATCCGACTAGCTACGCGCCACCTTCCGCGCTTGGCTCGAACAGCCTTGCCGTGGGCTCGGGTGCGGGCAGCAGCGGCCAGAATTCGGTGGCGCTGGGCAACGGCTCCAATGACGGCGCTCGCAACAACGTAGTTTCGGTTGGGTCTGCCAGCCCAGGCAACGAGCGTCAGATCACCAACGTCGCGGGAGGCACCGAGGACACTGATGCGGTCAACGTGCGGCAGCTGCGTGCAGTGGCGGTGGACGGCGGCGTCCGCTACGACCAGAACGCGGACGGCACCACCAACTACAACAACGTGACCATGGGCAATGGGCAGGCGCCGAACGGTACCCGCATCTCGAACGTGGCGCCCGGCATTGCCGGCACCGACGCGGTCAACATGAACCAGCTGAACGCGACCAACAGCCGCATCGAAGACGTGGCGCGCAATGCCTACGCGGGCGTCGCGGCAGCCATGGCGACGCAGATGCCCGGCACCTATGTGCCCGGCAAGACGGTGATGCGCGTGGGTTCGGCGGTGTTCAAGGGCGAGCCTGCCGTGGGCGTCAGTTTCCGCCGCACCTCCGAGAACAACGGGTGGAGCGTCACAGGTGGCGTGGGCATGAGCCGGGCCGGCGTTGCCGCGACGGTGGGTGCCGAGTGGGTTTTCAACTGATTCGAGGAATGTCGGCAATGACCAAGAACGCAAAGAGCATCCGCCCCGCCCGGCGGGGCATGGGGCACCTACTGGCCGTGGTGGCGTCTGCACTGCTGCTGGCCGCCTGCGGCACGCCGGGGCGCGCCATCGATCCGCAGGCCCAGGCGGCGGCCATGTCGGCCAAACCCGCGCCTCCGGCCCCCGGTGATTTCCCGGCCATGGAGACGGCCAAGTGGCAGCAGGGCGCATTCCCCAATCTTGACAACCTCCGCCAGGTTCAGGCGGGGATGGGCAAGGACCAGATCCGCGAGCTGCTGAGCTGGCCGCACTTCAGCGAAGGACTGTGGGGCGTGGAGGAGTGGAACTACATCTTCCACCTGCGCACCGGCGAAGGGCCGGCATTCGTGAGCTGCCAGTACATGGTGCGCTTCAACGATGCCATGGTGGTGACGGGAGCGTACTGGAAATCCGGCGAATGCGAGGCGCTGACGCGCCCGTCGATCAAGACTGCGGCCGCCAGGCCGATGGTGCAGCCCCTGCCCACGCCTCCGGCGCGCCCGTTGCCGCCGCAGAAGATCAGCCTGGGCACGGATGGGCTGTTCCGCTTCGGCGGCGGCTCCGCAGCCGACCTGCAGCCGGAGGGGCGTCAGAAGATCGAACTGTTGACGCAGGAAATACGCCGCAACTTCGCCTCGGTCACGTCGATCGCGATCACGGGACATACCGACCGCCTGGGCAGCGCGGCCTACAACGAGGCCCTGTCGCTCGAGCGGGCGAACACGGTGCGAGACTTGATGGTCCGGGCAGGTGTGGACGAAGCCTTGATCAAGGCAGTGGGCGTGGGCAAGACCAGGCCCGTGGTCGACTGCCCGGGTTCTCGGAAGACGCCCGCGCTCGTGGCCTGCCTTCAACCCAACCGACGCGTTGAGCTCGAGGTGATCGGGGCCGTGCCCGTCGATGCCGCTGCAGTCGACAAGTCGGCCGCGTCCTTGATCAAACCAACCCTGGGCAGGTGAAGCGCGATGGCAGCGCGCTGAGCTGCCCTGGACCGGCTGTTGCTCAGGTGTCAGCAGTAGCGCCCCAGTTCATTGGTGCGTACGCCGATGAGATCGATCAACGGCTGGCACCTGGTTTCGAACCGCGACTCGGCGCCAATCATGGCGCCCTCCACTTGGCCCAGCGCTAGAAATATCCCGTGCGCCAAGCGCATGGGCATGGTGCGGCGATGCCCGATGGCCTTCAGCAGCTCGCTCAACTCCGCCCGGTGAGCCAGCATCTGCTTGTGCAGATGGTCGAGTCGGGCATTGATGATGAGGGTGGCCAGCGCCTCACCGTCCTTTGGGGAGTGTCGACGCGCCCGGTCAGGCATGTCGTGAAACGTCTCGACCAAGGAGCGATGACTCAACTCGCCGGACTCGAACATCGCAGACAGCGCACCGGCGCCGGATCGGCAGGGGGACGCCGCTGCCGATGCGGTGGCGTGGAGCGTCGGTGCTTGCAGGCGAGAGCCGGACAGCGCCGTCTGCAGCAGTTGGCGGACGCTGCGTCGCTCGGATTCGGGATGAATGTCCAGCAGCCGTTCAGGCACGCCGATCATCAAGCCCTGCAGGTTGCGGTATGCGTGCTGAAGCTGCTGCAACGCGCGCTGTGTGCTCGTCACCGTACCGCTTCGCGCCAGGTCGATGCCGACGCCCAGATCGACGAGATGCCGCCGGATCCGGACAGCCTGGCTGTACAGGTCTGGAGCCGCGGCATGACCCACCGTTCTGGCACACGCACCGGAACGGGCAGACGGCGCCTCGTGTTCCGGGAGCCTGGCCAGCGTGCCGCAGAAGCGTGCCACCATGCGCGCGAGCGGCTTCATCGCATCGTTGGCGATGCGGGACGGCCGATCGGCGCAGCGGGGAGGAATGCCCCTCAGCTGCGGGCGTTCGATGTGTTGTTCAGTTCGATCCAGCATGCGAAAAGAGGATGTCCGTTGATGATTTGGGGTGGGGCTGCGCGGTAGGCCGCGAAGCCGAGCTTTCGAAGCAGTCGCTCTATGCCGGGCGAGGACAGGGTGGTGATGAGCCGGCTCGCGCCATGCCGAAGCGCGCAGGACTCGACTGCCTTCAGCAAACCCACGGTCGTCGGAGATGAGAACGGGCCCGACAAAACGTTTGAATGAAAGTCGATCGCCGCGAACCGGGAGAGCTCCCAGACCTCAGCGGACTGGGGTGGCGGTCCATCGCCCATTAGCTCAGGGAAGACCTCACTGAGAAGATAAGGTCGCACAGTAGGCAGCAACCGGGCGACGCCGATATAACGCCCCTCTTCGCGCGCGGCCACGTAGAGAGTGTCCGGCCGATCGAATTGATCGAGTTCCAGCCCGGCCTGCGTGGGCAGGTCCCACCCTAGGGTTTCGACAAATACCTTGTGCCGGTATTGAGCGAGCCCGACGAGAACTTCGTCGGGTAAGTCGCGTGATGTGCCTGTAGTGAATTCCACCCTGACTCCTTGTAGTGGGTGGTATTTCACCCAAACCGGAGCCGGATGGAAACTACCAATGTTGGTAGGACAACTGGGTCAACCAAATAGTTAGTGGCCGGAATGGCATGCGTATCGAACGAGCAGGGCGGTACGTAGCGGCTCGGTCCATGCCAGAGTGTCCACCCACTCTGCAAGGCGTTGCAGGCTGCGTTGCCATGGGAAGTCGCGATGATCCTCGTTGACCAGCAGCACATTGGTGAAAGGAAGGCTCAGGCGATGCCATCGGGACCTGGCCGGGCATGCAGCGGATCTCCCAGTCCCAGCCCAGCGTTGCGGGCGACCCTGCTGCGTCGATCCATTCCGTGTAGCCCGTGATCGTGGTTGGTCGGCCGCATGTCCGCACCCCCGGCACGATGGGCTCGTCGTAGATGCCCGATATCAGGTGTGTCAGCCTTAGCGTTTGCAGCGCCGGGCTCGAAAGGCGCAGCAGGCCATCGAGATACACCGGTGCATCAAAGGCGAGATCTTTCATTGAATGGCCTCTCTCTCGCGTCTGCGCCGCTCGTGTCGATAGTGCCGCCAAACCCCTGTAATCCCGGCAGTCACATCAATTGAGCAATCCGAGCATCACGGCCCGTACGACCGCGGCTGTCTTGTTCGCACTGCCGAGTTTGGCTGTGGCATTGCTCACATGGAAGTTGACCGTCTCGGAGGAGATGGCGAGTATCTGCGCGATCTCGCCCGAAGTCTTGCCGTCCGCGGTCCATTTCAGGACTTCGAGTTCGCGGCTGGTCAGGTGGACGTCCTGCACCAGCGTTGGAGCCAGGGCCTGAGTCAGTGCCAGGTGCGCGATGTTGACCAGCCATCGCATTCGCGGTTCCTTGCTCTCGAGTTCGGTGGCTGAGAGCTGCTCGCCCGAGCGCGCCAAGGTCAGCATGCCGACGACGCCGTTGGCGTCCAGGCTCGACTGGGCCCAGCCGACGCGTAGCCCGTAGGACTGCGCCTCTGACCAGAGCTGCGGGGCGGACGCGAACAACTCATCGCTCCAGACCAGAGGTGTCCTACTGCGTCGGCCGTGGATGACCGTGGGGTCGGTACTGACGTAGCCAGCCTCATGGTAGCGCTCGGCCCACGCGCGCGGATACTCGAACAAGGTCAACACCTTGGGATTTGACATCGGGAACGGGAATCGAAGTCCGTAGCTGCAGTACTCGAAGCCCAGCCCGTGCGCAGCACTAACGATTTCGTCGAAGATCTTTTGCTCGCCGGGCGCAACGGCGATGACGCGCAGCAAATCTTCCTGCCAGTTTTTCATGACGCGCCTCCCCAAAGGACTCTGGATCGAGAACAGTTTGCCAGCCCTCTTGTTCTGCATGACCACGCAAGCAGAAATAATCACCATTTTGGAGATCTAGTTTGCACTCCCCCGATCTTGCGGCCCTGCGCCGTCCGCGCCTCGAAGCAGCCATCGTCGATCTCGATGGCACGATGATCGACACGCTCGGCGACTTCGTCGTGGCGCTCAACCGCATGCTCGACGAACTCGCACTGCCGCCGATCACGGCCGAGGCGATCGGCCAGATGATCGGCAAGGGCTCCGAGCACCTGATCCGCTCCGTGCTGCGCCAGGTGCGCGACGATCGCGAAGCCGATGCCGCGCTCTTCGATGCGGCCTGGCCCCGCTATGTGCACCACTACCTCGCCATCAACGGCCAGCATGCGTCGATCTACGCCGGTGTCGTCGAAGGCCTGGCCGCGCTGCGCGCGCGCGGCCTGCGCCTGGCCTGCCTCACCAACAAGCCCATCGCCTTCGCGCGCCCACTGCTGGTGGCCAAGGGGCTGGACGGCTACTTCGAGCATCTGTTCGGCGGCGAGGCCTTCGAGCGCAAGAAGCCCGATCCGCTGCCGCTGCTGAAAACCTGCGAGGCCCTGGGCAGCGCACCGGCGCGCACGCTGATGGTCGGCGATTCGAGCAACGACGCGAAAGCCGCGCGCGCGGCCGGATGCCCCGTGGTACTGGTGAGCTACGGCTACAACCACGGCCAGCCGGTGCGCGAGGTGGATGCCGACGGCTTCGTCGATTCGCTGGCCGAACTCGACCGCCTGCTCGGGTCGGGGTAGATGATAGTTGACAGTCGAATTGATGAAAAGTAATGTACCTATGAGCCCGCCGCTCTGAATGCTGGCGGCCCGTGGCCCACAACACTTTTTTGCTCTATGAACATCGCGATCCTGGGCGGCGGCCATGGCTGCTATGCCGCCGCAGCCGACCTGTCCGAAGCCGGCCATTCGGTGCGCCTGTGGCGGCGTGATGCAGATGCGCTGGCGGCCGTGCGCCAGGCCGGCTCCATCCGCTTGAAAGACGCGCGCGGCGCACGCGACGTACCCATCGCGCTGGCCACGGCCGACATCGGCGAAGCGTTGCACGGCGCCTCGCTGATCGTGCTCCCCACCCCCGCCATCGCGCAGGAGGACATCGCCCGGGCGATGGCACCGCACCTGGTCGACGGCCAGGTGGTGTTCCTGCCCCCTGGCACCTTCGGCAGTTTCGTGATGGCGCGCATCGTGAAGCAGGCCGGCAGCCGTGCCGACGTGGCGTGGGCCGAGACCGGCACGCTGCCCTACCTCGCGCGCAAGCATGGGGAGCGCGAGGTGAACGTCACGATCCGCGCGATCCGCCTGCCGACCGGCGTCTATCCGGCGCGCAAGGAAGGCCAGGCGCTGGAGGTGATCCGCCAGGCCTATCCGAGCGTGCACGGCTGCGGCGATGCGCTCTCGGGCGCGTTGATGAATGCGGGCCCGATCATCCACCCGCCGCTGATGGTGATGAATGCCGCACCGCTGCAGCACTTCGAGCGCTGGGACATCCACAACGAGGGCACGCAGCGCGCGGTGCGCGACGTGACCGACCGGCTGGACCTGGAGCGCATCGCGGTGCGCGAGGCATTCGGCCAGGGCGCGCCGCACTATCCGCTGGCCGACCACTACAACAACGACCAATGGATGTACGGCGACGCCCACAAGCAGCTGGTGAAGTCGGGCGACTGGCGCGAGAACATCGACCTCTACACCCACCGCTACATCACCGAGGACACGGAGCTGGGCCTGGCCTTCCTCGCATCAGCGGCGCGGCATGCGGGCGTGGATGCGCCCATTGCGCATGGCTTGCTGGCCATCGTCGGCGGCTTCCTGGGCCGCGACCTGCGCAAGGGCCCGCGCACCTTCGAGGCGCTGGGCCTGGCCGGGCTGAGCCAGGCCGAGCTGAAGAAGAGGCTGCACGATGGCGAATGAGGCCGCAGCGCCGCGCTTCGCCGCCGTCGGCGCGGGCCGCATGGGTCGCGGCATCGCGATCGCCTTCGCGTATGCGGGCCACCGCATCTCGCTCGTCGATCTGCGCGTGCGCAGCGAAGAGGCCTGGCAGAAGCTGCGCGCGGAGGCGCGGGCCGAGATCGAAGCCAGCCTCGCCGGCCTTGCGCAGCTCGGAGTGCTCGATGCGACGCAGGTGCCAAGGATCGCGGAGCGCGTCGAGCTCGTTCCCGCCGCGCAAGCGCCGCGCGCGCTGGCAGGCGCCGAGTTGATCTTCGAGGGCGTGCCCGAAACGCTGGATGCCAAGCGAGAGGCCTTCGAGCAGCTCAACCGCCATTGCCGCGAGGACGCCATCCTCACTTCCACCACCAGCAGCATCCTGGTCACGGAGATCGCTGCGCTGGTGAAGCGGCCGGAGCGCTTCCTCAACATGCATTGGCTCAACCCGGCCTACGTGATCCCGGTGGTGGAGCTCAGCTGCCACCCGGGCACCGATCCCGCGGTTCTGGCGCGCGCCAAGTCGCTGATGGAATCGATCGGCAAGCTGCCCGTGGTCTGCGGCCCCACCCCCGGCTACATCGTCCCCCGCCTGCAGGCGCTGGTGATGAACGAGGCCGCGCGCATGGTCGAAGAGGGCGCCGCCACCGCCGAGGAGATCGACAAGGCCACGCGCTACGGACTCGGCCTTCGCTTCGCCGCGCTGGGCGTGGTGGAGTTCATCGACTTCGGCGGCGCCGACATCCTGCACCATGCGAGCCGCGAGATGTCGGGCTCGATCGATCCCGGGCGCTATGCCGCGCCGGCCATCCTCGACCGCATGATGAACGAGGGCCGGCTGGGCCTGAAGAGCGGCAGCGGCTTCTACGACTACGCGGACCGCGACCTGGGCGCCTACCGCCGCGACGTGCTGGCGCGCACCCTCGGCATGCTGAAGCACGCCGGCCTCTGGCGGCCGCCGGCCGATCGCACGCAGTCATGACGAAGATCCGCCGCGCCTTCGCCGATCTGTCGGTTGGGCAGGTCCACTACGCGAGCTGCGGCGATCCGCGCGCCGAGACGGTGCTGCTGCTGCACCAGTCGCCGCGCAGCTGGGCCGAGTACCGGCACGTCCTGCCGCTGATCGGGCGGCGCTTCCGAGCCGTGGCGATGGACACCGCGGGCTTCGGCGATTCCGATGATGGCGCCGTGCCCGCCAGCATCGAGCAATGGGCGCGCGTGGCGATCGAGCTGCTCGATGCGCTGGGCATCGCTCGAACGCATGTGGTGGGCCATCACACCGGCGGCGTGATCGCGGTCGAGTTGGCGAGTAGCTTTGCAGCGCGCGTGCACGGGCTGGTGCTGTCGTCGACGCCGTACACGGATGCGGCCTTCCGCCGCGTGCGGGCCGAGCGCCCGCCCATCGACGAAGTCGCGATGAGCGACGATGGCAGCCACCTTGCGGCCTTGTGGCAGAAGCGCGCGGGCTTCTATCCGGCAGGGCGGCCCGCGCTGCTGGAGGCTTTCGTGCTGGATGCGCTCAAGGTAAGCGGCCGGATGGAAGACGGACACCGTGCCGTGGCAGCCTACCGGATGGAGGAGCGCATCGCGAAAGTGCGGCAGCCCACGCTGGTCCTGCGTGCCACCGACGATCCCTTCGCCGCGCCGCATGCGCAGGAACTGAAGGCGCACATCCCGCAGGCCCGCATCGTCGACATCGACGGCGGCATGGTGCCGTTGCCCGACCAGATGCCCGAGGCTTTCGCGAACGCGGTGGTGGGTTTCCTGGAGACGCTGCGGTGAAGGCGGTGCGCATCCCCGGCTTCGGTGCGGCGCCGATGCTGGAGCAACTGGCCGATCCGCAGCCGCGTGCCGGACGCACGATCGTGCGCATGGCCGCGGCCACCGTCGGCCACATCGACCGCACCGTCTGGAGCGGCGCCTTTCTCAGGCATCCGCCACTGCCCTACATCCCCGGCGTCGAGGCCGCGGGGACGGTGGTCGCGAGCGAGAGCTACCGGGCGGGCCAGCGCGTGTGGCTGCGCGGCAGCGGCCTGGGCACCACGGAGAACGGCACCTGGTGCGAGCTGATCGATGCGCCCGACGAGGCACTCGGCCTGTTGCCCGACACCATCGACATGGCGCTCGGCGCGGCCTTCTTCTCGCCCTGCACCTCGGCCTGGATCGTGTTGCACGAGGTCGCGAAGCTGCAGCGGGGCGAGCGCGTGCTCGTGACCGGCGCCACCGGTGCGGTGGGCGCGATGACCGTGCAACTGGCGCGCGAGGCGGGCGCCATCGTGCTCACGCGCGCCGAGGAAGCCGCGCAGCAGCAACAGCCCTTCGACCTCCTGGTCGATACCGTCGGTGGCCCGGTGCTGGAGGCCGCGCTGCCTTGCGTCGCGCCTGGCGGCCGCGCCGTGCTGGTCGGCTACACGGCCGGCAACATGCTGCCCTTGAACATTGCCCATTTCCTGCAGCGCGATGTGGCGCTGCTGCCGCTCAACATGTTCCGGCGCGAAGCGGCGGGCCGTG
>NZ_LMTS01000278.1:31257-35333 GCF_001541225.1 Variovorax sp. WDL1
CCGCCGTGCCGCAACTGCTGGCCCGGCTGGCGGACGGGAGGCTGGCGCTCCAGGTCCAGCGCTTCGGCCTCGGCGAAGCCGCCACGGCGCTCGAATGGATCGCGCAGCGCGGGCACCGGGGCAGGGCGGTCCTGGTGCCTTGAGGCCGGTGCCCTGAGGCTGGTGCGCGGAGACGGGATCTGAGATCCTTGCGCACCGCACAACGCGGCTGGAGAAGACATCGACATGGACGCCCGGCCTGCCCATTCCTGGCTCGCCCTGAGCCCGCCCGTGGCCGCCGCGCGCGCCGCCGGCCGCCCCCTGGTGGCACTGGAGTCGACCATCATCGCGCACGGCATGCCCTACCCGGAGAACGTGCGCACCGCGCGCGAGGTGGAGGCGGTGATCCGCGGCCTGGGCGCCGAGCCCGCGACCATCGCGCTGATGGGCGGGCGCATCCGGATCGGCCTCTCGGACGACGAGCTGGAACTGCTCGGCCGCTCTGGCCAGGCGCACAAGGTCAGCCGGCGCGACCTGCCGGCCGTGCTCGCCAGCGGCGACCTCGGCGCCACGACCGTGGCCGGCACCATGATCTGCGCGGCGCTGGCCGGCATCGAGGTCTTCGTCACCGGAGGCATCGGCGGGGTGCATCGCGGTGCGCCGCAGAGCTTCGACATCTCGGCCGATCTGCAGGAGCTCGCGAGGACCTCGGTGGCGGTGGTGTGCGCAGGCGCCAAGTCGATCCTGGACATCGGGCTCACGCTGGAGTACCTGGAGACACACGGCGTGCCGGTGCTCAGCTGCGGCCAGGACAACTTCGCGGCCTTCTACACGCGCGACAGCGGCTTTCGGGCGGACTACAGGCTGGACGATGCGGATGCCCAGGCTCGCTTCATCCGCACCAAATGGGCACTGGGCCTGGCCGGCGGCGTGGTGCTGAGCACACCGGTGCCGCAAGCCGCGGCACTGCCGCGCGAGGAGATCGATGCGATCACCGGGCAGGCCTTGGCCGAGGCGGCAGCGCAGCACATCGCCGGCAAGGCTGTCACGCCCTTCCTGCTGGCCCGCATCAAGGCGCTGACGGGCGGCCGCAGCCTGGCGACCAACATCGCGCTCGTGAAGCACAACGCCGAGGTGGGCGCCCGGCTGGCGCTGGCGTTGGCGCACTCGTAGGCGGCTACTCCTGCTCCTCCGCCTCGTCTGCCTCGCCTGCCTCGCCCGGCATGCGGGCGTGCAGCTCGATCATCTGCCGCAGCGTCGTCTTCAACTCCTCCGCACGCAGCAGGCCGAAGGGCTCCAGCACGCGCCGCTCGTGCTCGAGCGCCAGTTCCATCAGGCGCTCCACCGTCTTGGCGCCCTTGCGCGTGATGCGCACCAGCGTGACGCGCCGATCACTGTCGTGGGGCAGGCGCTCGACCTGGCCCTTGGACTCCATGCGATCCAGCAGGCGGGTGACCGTCGGCTGCTTGGTCACCGTGACCTGCGCCAGCTGGCCGATGCTGATGGCCTCGCCCCCGGCCAGCGAAGCCATCACCCGCCATTCCGACACCGAGAAGCCGTGCTGGCGCGCCACCACGTGGAACTCGGAGGAAATCAGCTGGCTCGCCTGTGCCAGCAGCGCCGGCAGGTAGTCGTCGACGAAGCGCAAGGCCCTCTTCTTGGAAGCGGCAGTGGCCATGATGAGTCCCTCGGCTCAGGCAGGCACGCAGCTTGCGTGTCTAGGGTTATTCATGATTGTGGATACATTCACTTGTAAACATTATAGAGACCGTGCGATGAAGCGGCGCCCACGCCGAAACGGGAAAGAAACAAACCATGGCTGAACGATCGTTCGTCGAGGAAGTAAAGAAGCTGAGGCTCGCCGAGGGCGAGGTGTTCCGGGGTGAAGGCATTCTGGCAGTCACCAAGGCGCTGCTCGAGTCGGGTGTTTCCTATGTGGCCGGCTACCAGGGCGCGCCGATCTCGCACCTGATGGACGTGCTGGCCGACGCGCAGGACATCCTGGCCGAACAAGGCATCCGCTTCGAGAACAGTGCCAGCGAGGCCACGGCCGCCGCCACGCTGGCGGCCTCGGTCAACTATCCGCTGCGCGGCGCCGTCACCTTCAAGGCGACGGTGGGCACCAACGTGGCCTCTGACGCGCTGGCCAACCTGGCCTCGGGCGGCGTGACCGGCGGCGCCCTGGTGATCGTGGGCGAGGACTACGGTGAAGGCTCCTCGATCATGCAGGAGCGCAGCCACGCCTTCGCGATGAAGTCGCAGATCTGGCTGCTCGATCCGCGCCCCAACCTGCCCTCCATCGTCGAGGCGGTGAAGAAGGGCTTCGAGCTGTCCGAAGCCAGCCACACGCCGGTGATGCTGCAGCTGCGCATCCGTGCCTGCCACGTGCATGGGCACTTCGTGGCCGGCGCCAACCGCCGGCCGGCATTCACGCTCAAAGATGCGTTGGAGAACCCGCAGCGCGACGTCAGCCGCATCGTGCTGCCGCCTGCCAGTTTCGTGCATGAGCAGGAGAAGGTGAATGAGCGCTGGCCCGCCGCGCTGCGCTTCATCGAGGAGCACCGGCTCAACGAGTTCTTCTCGGAAGACGCCGACGATATCGGCATCATCGTCCAGGGCGGCAGCTACAACACCCTGCTGCGCGCGCTCGAACGGCTGGGCCTGGCCGATGTCTACGGCAACACTCAGGTGCCGCTCTACGTGATGAACGTGGCCTATCCGCTGGTCGACAACGAGGTGCTGCGCTTCTGCGAAGGCAAGCGCGCGGTGCTGGTGGTGGAGGAGGGCCAGCCCAACTTCGTCGAGCAGAACCTCGCCACCATCCTGCGCCAGGCGGGCTCCACCACCGCGCTGCACGGCAAGGACATGCTGCCGGTGGCGGGCGAGTACACGGCGACAGAACTGCTCAAGGGCGCGCGCACCTTCGGCGAGCGCTATGGCAGGCTGCAGCCCCTGCCGGTCCCGGCGCCGGTGCGCAAGGTGATCCCGCTCAAGGAAGTCGCCGAGATCGGCGTCGATGCCGCGCCCGAGCCGGCACTGCCGCTGGGCCACAGCGTGCACGCCCGCCCGCCGGGCTTCTGCACCGGCTGCCCGGAGCGGCCGATCTTCAGCGCGATGAAGCTGGTGGAGCGCGAGCTCGGCCCGCATCACGTGAGCGCCGACATCGGCTGCCACCTGTTCTCCATCCTGCCGCCCTTCAACATCGGCAACACGACGATGGGCTACGGCCTGGGGGGCGCCGGCGCTGCCGCGCTCAATGCGCCGGCGGGCAAGCGAGCGATCTCGATGATGGGCGACGGCGGCTTCTGGCACAACGGGCTGACCAGCGGCGTAGCCAACGCCGTCTTCAACCGGAGCGACAACCTGACCATCGTGGTCGACAACAACTACACCTCGGCCACCGGCGGCCAGGACATCCTCTCGTCGAAGGCACAGAACGCGACGCGCAGCACCGGCCACGCGATCGAGCGCGCGGTCCGCGGCGTGGGCGTGGAATGGGTGCGGACCATCCGCCGCACCTACGATGTCGCCGGCATGCGCGACGCGATCAAGGAAGCATTGACGACGAAGCAGAAGGGGCCCAAGGTCCTGATCGCGCAGTCGGAGTGCATGCTCAACAAGCAGCGCCGCGAGAAGCCGCTGGTGCGCAAGGCCATCGCCGAAGGCAAGCGCATGGTGCGCGACAAGTTCGGGGTCGACGAGGACACCTGTACCGGTGACCATTCCTGCATCCGCCTCTCGGGCTGCCCTTCGCTGTCGATCAAGACCAATCCCGATCCGCTGCGCATCGATCCGGTTGCCACCGTGCTCGACAGCTGCGTGGGCTGCGGCAACTGCGGCGACGTCTCGCATGCCGCCGTGCTCTGCCCGTCCTTCTACAAGGCGCAGATCGTGAGCAATCCGACGGGCTGGGACCGATTCCGCGAGCGTGTGCGCGCGGGCGTGATCGGCTGGCTGCAGCGCGGCGAAGCCAGGCGCCGCGCGGCTTATGCGTTCTGAATGAATCTATGCGACGCAACAACACAGCGCTGAAGGCATTCGCAGCGTTCCGAATCCAGGGACACCGCGGAACCGGCTTTGCCGGGCCGCTGGTGTCG
>NZ_LMTS01000060.1 GCF_001541225.1 Variovorax sp. WDL1
GCAATGACCTGCTCATAGTGCCCCTCTTCGTTAAGTGCTTGAAAACATTGAGATCTGCTTCCCGCCGTCGGCGTGACACGGGCGATCTGTTCGCCCCACGGCATCGGTCACCTTAGGATCGAGCAGATCGCTGGCCCGAATCTGGTACGGCGCGCGCGGCACGACCTGCTCGGCTGGTAGCAGTCCATCCTTGATCAGGCGTCGAATGCGATGGTTGTTGACGCCGAGCGTGGCAGCCGCCTCCGACATGGTCAACCAATCGCTGTCCTTGTGTGCCGAACGATAGGCACGAATATCGTGGACTCTGCGCGTTGAGGAAACTCGGTGCGCTGTCCATGTCTTGCCCTGTCCGGTAGGCAGGCCCATGCGGTTGAGCGATGCGGCGATGTGCTCATCGGACCACTTGCCAGCCATGCTGCGTATGACGGCCAAGGCGTCTTCAGGCGTGCGGCAGCCATGCTCGCCGGTACGCGGCTTGATCACGCGGATTTGAGAGTGCTGCCCGCCGCGCCAGTGAACCGTGAGCACCACTTCGCGCGTTGCGTCGTCGACGTCGGCGATGATGTCCTTGACGAGCGTGCGCAGCAGTTGCTGGCGCGAACGCATCGTCACTCCCGGTGCATTCCATGCAGCCTGGAGATCCTCGGCAAGACCGTCCAGGTTCGGGGGCGGCGCGGCCTCCTGCTCCTGATCGAAAGCTGCAACGCGCTGTTCGCAGCGGCGCACACGCTCCAATGCAGCTTCCCAACCCTTCTCGAGCTGAGAGGCGATCAAGCGATGGTCGGGATCGCAGGCCGCGTAGCGCCGCTCGGCGAGAGACGCTTCATAGCGCGCCTGCTGCAGATCCAGTTCCACGATGCGCCGCTGTTCGGCCTGAACTTCCATGTGCCTCCGTTGGGCGTGCATTGCCGCTTCGATCGCCAGTGGCTCGACGGCGCGCAGCAATTCGCGTGTGATCGCCTCATCGGGCCGCCGGCCTCCAAAGGTGAAGCATCGTGGCTGCCCCAGATAGTTATTGGGGCGATCGCACCGGTACACCGCCTGACGAATGCCGCCGCCCACATAGTTCACCGTGAGACGTCGACCGCATCGTCCACAACACAGCATTCCGGACAGCAACGCACGGCCACCGCGACCCGACTTCACGCCGTCCACTCTACCGTATGCGTTGATCGCCAGCAGCTTCTGATTGCGCTCGAACTCTGCCCAGCCAATGTAAGCCTCGTGGTGATCCTTGATCACCACATCCCACGTATCCGCCGGCTTGCCATGGCCATAGCTCTTGCGCAGGCGTCCCTCGACGAGGGTCGTTCGCTTCTCGCTCTTGCCATAGACGTAGACG
>NZ_LMTS01000107.1 GCF_001541225.1 Variovorax sp. WDL1
CAGAACATTTCCTTCGCGTTAGGCATCAAGGTGGTATTTCTCACCTTGGCGCTGACCGGCCAAGCGACCCTCTGGATGGCCGTGTTTGCAGACATGGGCGGCAGCTTGGCGGTGGTCTTCAATGGCCTGCGATTGCTGCGGAAGAAGACGTAGCTTCTGGTTTCAATGGCGATGGCCGTCAGCACCACTCTGGACTGACCGTTGCGGAACGGCTTGGCGGAGAATTGTGGTGCCGTGTGCGAAACGCCTTTCAGCGCGGTTGGGCGCCATCGTCTTGGGAAGCGTGATGAAAAACTGTCGGATCAGTTGGAAACTCGCCTTTGTGACCACCGTGTTCGGAGCAATGACGACGGGCTGCGTCTCG
The DNA here is from genome assembly GCF_001541225.1 of Variovorax sp. WDL1. Classification (GTDB taxonomy): domain Bacteria; phylum Pseudomonadota; class Gammaproteobacteria; order Burkholderiales; family Burkholderiaceae_C; genus Variovorax. The sequence continues at coordinate 365 of NZ_LMTS01000107.1, forward strand.
TTCGGTCCAAGCGCTCTGAGTCAAACGCGACTGCACTACAACGAAGTGGTGAAGACGACGGCCGAGGAGCAATTGCTGCTCAACATCGTGCGCCTGCGCTACAACGACACGCCAAGCAGCCTAGCCATATCGACCATCGCCGCCCAATTCGAGCGCTCGCAGAGCTTTGCGATCTCGCCATTTTTCACCGCCGCCGGCGGTGACATCAACCGAAGTTTCACCGCCGTACTACCACAGGCTCAAGTACTGGGCGCCGATCGTCCGACATTCAGCCTGACCCCTCAGGACGACCAGGAGTTCACCCGAAAGCTATTCACGCCGGTTCCGTTGGAAGGTGTCATCTACCTGGCGAAGACCACCTGGCCGGTCTCGACGATCTTTCGTCTGTACTTGGAGAATTTGAACTGGGTATCAAATGCGCAAACGGCGAGCGGCCCGGCCCCCACAAAGCCGCCGGAGGTCAACGACTTCATGCGTGGAATCGAAGCGATGCAAGTGCTGCAGGATCGCGGACAGATCGTTTTCGGGATTGAAGAACGATCCGAGACCTTGGGCGGTCCGTTACCGACTGCCAGCGTCGCTGCACGCGACGTGATCGAGGCTGCCAAGAGCGGCTACGTATACCGACCCGACGAGAAGGGAGGCAACTGGACGCTGATCAAGAAGAGTCAGCAGCCCGTCCTGCTGGTTGACCCAGCGGCGCTCGCTTCCCCAGCCATGCAAGAGTTCACTCGCACCTTTCGACTCAAGCAAGGGCTGCTCAAGTACGACATAACTCAGGAGGCGCTCCATCCATTTCCGTCCACGTTCCCAGCCGAGGGCGTCACGAACTTGGATCTGGAGACGCGTTCGTTGCTTCAAGCCCTGTACTTCGTATCTCACGGCATCGACATTCCACAGGAGCATGTCTTGCGGGGCTTGGTCCAGGTAATTCGCGACAACGCGGGGAGTCTCTATGATTCTCGAATCATCACTCACGGACTATTCCAAGTGCGTTCTGCCGGCGGAACGGAGAGGCCACCGGGCGCTTTCGTGGCGATCCAATATCAGGGGTACTGGTTCTACATCGAGTGGACCGACCAGAGGAGCAAGGCCACTTTTTCCTTGTTGATGGAGCTGGCGCGGCTCGAACTAACCGGCAAATCGGGGCCCGGCCCGCTGCTCACACTTCCTCTGAGCGGACGCTAGACGACGCGCCCTTAGAGGGCGCCAGCCCGATCATCCATGCCTTGGCAGCAGACCGTCTCCGCGTCAAGGCGTGATGGCCGCCCATGCCTCGAGCGTGCGAGTTGCGGCTGGTTATGCAGTCACCGGCCGTTGGGATGGGGGAATAGCATGGCTTACTGCCTTGGGCTCTTTGAACGCCAGGAGGCGGAGAGCATTCATCACGACGATCAGCGTGGATCCTTCGTGAAAAAGCACGGCGGTACCGATGTTCAAGCCAAACAGCGTCGCAGGAATCAGCACTGCGACAACGCCCAAGCTGACGAAAAGGTTCTGCTTGATGATCCGACTGGTGCTGCGCGACAGGCCTACTGCGAACGGGAGTTGGGCCAGGTCATCCGCCATCAGCGCCACGTCTGCTGTTTCGAGCGCTACATCGGAACCGGCTGCACCCATCGCGATGCCGACAGTTGCGTTCGCCATGGCGGGCGCATCGTTCACGCCGTCGCCCACCATTGCGACCTTGCCGTGCGCTTCACGCAGCGCCTTGATCGCGTCAACCTTCTGCTCCGGCATTAGGTCTCCCCGCGCCTCGGTCAGGCCAACGCTCTTGGCCACGGCGTCGGCGACTTGCTGATTGTCGCCGGAGATCATGATCAAGCGTTCGATGCCGAGTTCACGCAGTTGCGCCATCACCTGCGCGGCGACCGGGCGAGGAGTGTCCATGACCGCGATGACGCCAAGGAAGCGCTGGCCCTTGCGCACAACCATCGTCGTACGGCCCGCCGCGACTAGCTTGTCGTTCGCCGCGGCGACTTCGTCGGGGAGCGTGGAGCCAGGCAACTCTGAAAAGAGAATCGGCTTGCCAATGTGCACCTCTTCTCCGTCGACCTGGGCCCGCACGCCTCGCCCGGTAATGCTCTGGACTTCTTTCGCCTCGACCGGCCCGACGCGTTCGCCCAGGCGCTCGCGCGCACCCGTCACGATGGCAGTTGCCAGCGGGTGGTCGCTATGCGCTTCGACTGCCAGCGCCACCGCCAACAGTTCGTCTTCGCTGACGCCCGGCATCGCGACGGAATCGGTCAGCTTTGGCTTCCCCTCGGTAAGTGTGCCGGTCTTGTCGAACGCGATCGAAGTCAGGGTGCCCAGATTCTCCAGCGGTCCGCCCCCCTTGACCAAGACACCACCCCGCCCTGCCCGCGCCACGCCGCTGAGTACCGCGCTGGGCACCGAGATCGCTAGTGCGCACGGGCTTGCTGCCACGAGGACGGCCATCGCGCGGTAGAAGCTTGCGGAGAAGGGTTCGTCAATCACGAAGCCAGCGAACAGGAGCAGCACTACGAGTACCAGTACAGCCGGCACAAAAATCCGCTCAAAACGCTCGGTGAATTGCTGGGTAGGCGAGCGTTGCGCCTCAGCCTCGGTGACCATCTTGACGACCCGCGCCATCGTTGACTGCTCCGCACGGCGCGCGACCATCACCTCGATCGCTCCTGAGCCGTTGATCGTCCCGGCAAAGACTCGATGCTCGGGGCCCACGCGGTCGAACGCTGCAAGTGCTGATTTGGCGTCCGGCACCGGGCGCTTGTCCACGGGCACGCTTTCGCCAGTCACGGGCGCCTGGTTGATGCTGCTGTTCCCGACCACCACGACACCGTCGGCGGGTAGTCGCTCATTCGGCCGAACGATGACCACATCTGCCACCTGGAGTTCGGAAACGCCGATCTCCTCCGTACCGCTTTCGCGGCGCACTGTCGCCGTCTCCGGCGCCAGTTCGGCCAACGCCTCAATCGCCTTGCGGGCTCGACCCATGGCGTAGTGCTCAAGCGAGTGGCCTAGGCTAAACAGGAAGAGCAGCAATGCGCCCTCGGCCCATTTGCCGAGCGCCGCCGCACCCGCTGCGGCCACCAGCATCAGCGTATCGATCTCGAAGCGGCGGGCGCGCAGATTCTCGATTGCCTCCTTGACGGTATAGAAGCCGCCGAAGAAGTACGCAGCGATATACGAGGCCGTGGGCAGCCAGCCGGGCCCGGAAGCGCTGCGCTCTATAAGCCAGCCCGCGACCAGCAGTAGCCCGGCGAAGGCGGCAAACACAAGCTCGGACTTCTCGCCGAACAAGCCGCCTTCCGTATGGTCGTGGCCGGCATGTCCGCCTTTTTTGGCCGCCTTCGCATCGTGGGGATGCTTGTGGTCGTGATCGTGATCGTGGCCATGGTCGCCGTCGTGGCCGGGCTCCCGAATCGCACCCGAAGCGCTTTGCACCGAATCCGCTTCCGCACTCGTCCGGTGAAGTCCGAGGGCGGCTGCTCTTTCAACTAGTTCCCCCTCCAAGATCTTCTCCTTGTCGTATTCGATCCGCACGGCGCCTGAAGCAGAGACATCCGCCTCCATAACCCCCGGAATGGCCCGAAGGCCGTCCGCCATCCTTCGCGCCGAGCGCGCGAGCAGCGGCTGACTGGATCTGATCGCGAGATGTGAGAACCTGTCGCTCAAATGCACGCCAACGGCGCTGACGACCTCACGCAGCCGGGTCAGCGAGATTGTCGAAGGGTCGTAGTGGACGCACAGTTGGGGTGCCGCAGTTTGTTCCATCACAACGTGCGCCTCTTCAATCCCAGGCCGGCCCTTCAGCGCATCAATCAGGCGCTGAACACAACGGTCTTTCACGTCGTCAACGTCTGGAAGAATCAAGGGAAGATCCAGGCGAAGCTTGGTTGGTTCGGTCATTTGAATTCCTATATCACTTTCAAGAGGCCCGCATGTGACGCCGACCCGATTCTTGGGAGCAAATGCTGAATGCGCCCGCCCCCCGAGCGACGGCGACTTTCGCTCTCACCTGCGCGTTCGTCGTGGAGCTGTTTTCCGACTGATCTGCCCCTTTGTCTTCGCGCGACGACCCTTGAAACGACCTGCGAGACGTTTCGAGTAAGACGCTGTCCGTTCGTTGAACGGATCTCGGTATCGCTGCCAACGGCCCACTGCCAGAAAGACCAGGGCGATCAGGATCGCTATTCCAGTGGTGATGAAGAACAGCAGCAGGTACTGAGATGGCTCAGGTATGCCCAAGTACAAGTCAGCTCCTTTCCTTCACGCGCATAAGATCAGCGTTTTGATGACTCTGATGTTGCGTCTCACTGGAAGCGATGCGTCGTCGTTGACGCAAGTGGGCAGGGCACGCGCTCGATCTGAACGGTCGAATGGTGAATCTCGAACCGTTCCGCGAGAACCCTGGCCGCCTGGGGAACAACAACGTCGTGGTCGCCCTGCGCACTCACGAGATGAACGCTAAGGCTAGGCTTGCCGCTGGTGATGCTCCAGATGTGCAGCTCATGCACCGAATCGATGCCGGGAATATCGCTCAGCGCTTTCTCAATCTCCGAAACGTCGATTCCTTCCGGAACGCCTTCCAGTAACACGTTCATGCTAGCTCGTAGTAGCGTCCAGGTACGAGGTAGCACCCAGAGCCCGATCGCTACGGCGATCACAGAGTCCACCCAAGTCCATCCTGTGGACCAAATGACGAGCGCTCCGACGATCACACCCAGCGAGCCGAGCATGTCGCTCCATACTTCCAGGTAGGCACCCTTGACATTGAGACTTGCGTCTTTCCCCGAGGAGAGGAGTCTCATGCTGACGAGGTTCACGACGAGACCGAGAGCCGCGATCACGAGCATTGGCACCGAATCCACCGTTTGTGGTTCGCTCATACGCCGCCAAGCTTCGTAGAGGATGTAGACGGCGACACCGAACAAGAGGATCGCGTTGAAGGCCGCGGCCAGGATCTCGAAGCGGTGGTAGCCAAACGTGCGCTTCGAATCGACCGCGCGCTTGGAGATCTGAATCGCGGCAAGCGATATGGCGAGCGCCGCCGTGTCCGTGAACATGTGCGCGGCATCTGAAATCAGTGCCAGGCTTCCGGTCAAAACCCCTCCGATGACCTCTGCCACCATGAACGACGTTGTGAGGATCAATGCAATCCACAGGGGGCGCTCGTGCCCTGCGGCTGGTGGGTCTGCCGTTGGAGTGTGGGAGTGACCGGATGCCATTGATGATCCTTCGAATATCAGGGACGGGTTGGTGAGGACGATTCAGGATCCACCTGCGGCCCGGGACGGGCGAACTTCGAGCGGCGTTCCGCAGTGCATCACATTCGTAAAGACTGTGTCGCCGCGAACAACAACTGAGCGGTCGTCCACGATGACAATGTGTGCATGCCGATGCCGATTCATGCTGTAGGTCACTGCCGCGAAACGTGAGGACGCGAGCTGATCCGCGGTCGCGGTGGCT
>NZ_LMTS01000078.1 GCF_001541225.1 Variovorax sp. WDL1
GCCCGCTTGGCGGCAAGGTGACTTGGCCAGACGCATACCGAGATGCTGACGCACTATCGCGATCACCTCGCAATGGCGAACAAATACGACCTCGTCTTTCCGACCGCCGGTGGCAGGTGGCAGTCACTCGACAACTGGCGCAAGCGCGGATTCCGCGAAGCATGCGAGCGTGCCGGACTCATGGACATCGAGAACATCGACGGCCAAGAGGTCGCATCACCGCGGTACGTACCGTATGCGCTTCGACACTACTTCGCGTCAGTGCTGATCGCCTCCGGCACCGACATTGCGAAGATCAAAACACTGATGGGGCACACCGACATCACGACGACCTACTCCGTCTATGCCCACCTGATACGCGAAGTTGAACAGACGCGTAGCCGTCGGCCCGGCTTGATCTCATCCATTCGGCACTGAATGCGCTACCGCTAGAAAAGCATGTGGCAAGTCTGTGGCAACAGGCACTGAACTCACTGACAACGCACAATATTTCTCGGTTTCCGAAGCCGTAGGTCGCAGGTTCGAATCCTGCCGGGCGCGCCATTTGATTTCAATGACTTAGCAGGCGTTTGATTTCCATATCATCTCGCTGTCGGCCAATTCGCCACAAATCCGCCACCCACTGAAACCCGCAGAAATCCGCCATTGTCTGGATCGACCTTTTTCGGCTTGTGGCAAGTTTGTGGCGAACGCGAATAGTGGGGCGTGCTCTCCTGACCAGGCGAACTGCGACCTGATAGCTCGTGTAGCGCCGGTCACACGTCAGTCGCCTGCGGCACCCGTATTCGCCACAAATACGCCACATCACCCACAGCGATGCGGCGCTCGACAGAGTTTTAGCACCGAGGAGGCCGTGGCTGGCAACGTCTGAGGTTCTCGACGGTCTTTGTCGCCGCCTCTCTGGTTTGCGGGTCTCGCGTTGCGTCACGGGCAATGCCAGCCGCCTTGCGGAAGATCGCGTCCAGTTCGCGCTTCGGCAGGCGAAGCAGTTCCTCGATGGTGGGGATGTGGTCGGTCATTTGTTCCTCCTTTGTCGGAGGCCGCCCAGCGCGGCCTTGTTGGACCGGCAGAGGTGCTTGTGGGCATAGAGCAGCACACGAACGTGCTGAAACGGCAGAGGAAGAGTGCCTTGCACTTGCGGCGTACGGCCCCAGGCGCAACAAACGTCCCCAAAAAGGCCACCCGAGCGGGAAACGGAAGGAGGAGCAAAGCGCCCATCCGCAGCATTGATGACTGTTCATGCCATCACGCTTCTTGGCATGATTTACGATTGACGTAAAACGTCAGGGATAATACCCTCCAAGACCACAACAGGAGGGGAGTTGAACGCCACCGGCGCACTCCCCACGAGAGGCATCCGATGATCGAAGCGGTCCATCATCCAGGCGAACTCCTCGCGCAACGGCTGGAAGCTCTCGGCGTATCGCCGACCGAGCTCGCGCGGCAGCTTCGCGTTCCTGCGAATCGCATCACGCAAATCATCCACGGTCAGCGCGGGATTACCGGTGACTCTGCCCTGCGCCTTGCACATTGGTTCGGCGACGAGCCGGAGTTCTGGATGAATCTGCAAGCCCGATACGACCTAGAAATCGCAGAAGCTGAAACGGGCCAGGAGATTCACGGTCTCCCGATCTTTACGCCCACCGCGCCAGTTGCGGAAGGCCGACCTGTCGGAGCCCAGAAGACCCGGAGGCGCGTCGCATGAAGTCACACCCTAACAACCAATTCAGAACGAGCGGGCAGTAGAGATGCTTGGACTAACACTACGCGAAGAATTCCGAGGCAAGCGTCTCAAGGGCACGGCTATCGAGTTGTCAAACGACTCGAACACCGGGGCGACGCAGATCGCTGCCCAGCAATTTCTAGAGATCACCTATCCCACGCATGATCTGCTGAAAGGCATCGAGGCGGTTGGCCCCAACCAAGGTCGCCCGGTGGTTGTCATCGGCGAGCGCGGCCTCGGCAAATCACACTTGATGGCGGCGCTCTTCCACGCCGTCACCGATCCCGCTTCCACCAGCGCTTGGCTGAATGCATGGGCGACAACGCTTGCCGATCCAGCCCTCGGCAAGATCGCCCTGCGCGATGGAATGCGTGTCATCGGCGAAAGCCTGCACCGCCATCGCTATAAATTCTTGTGGGACGTGCTGTTCGAGAACCATCCTCACGGTGCCTTCATCAAGGGCAAGTGGGAAGGTCAAGGCGCGTCCCAGACCGAAATCCCTTCCGACAAGCTCGTCCTTGAGCTGCTGGAGCACACTCCGACGATGCTGCTGCTGGACGAGTTCTAAACGTGGTACGACGGCCTGACCAACACGAAGCAGTATCCGTGGAAGAACTGGGCGTTCAACTTCATTCAGATTCTCTCGGAGATCGCCAAGGAGCGGCCTGACCTCCTGGTGCTAGTGATCTCTGTCCGCAATGGTGGCAGCGACGCCTATCAGCAGGTGCATCGCGTCAATCCAGTCGCCATCGACTTCAAGGCGGGCGGCAGTGCCGAGCGCATCCAGCAAGATCGCCGCCGGATGCTGCTCCACCGACTGTTCGACAACCGTTTGCAGATTGCCAGCGGCACGATTGAATCGCTGCTCGAACAGCACGTTGCCGAATCCTTCCGCTTGCTCGACGTGCCCCCTGCCGAGCAGGATCGCAAGCGCCGGGAGTTCACCGAGTCGTGGCCCTATGCGCCGCATCTTCTACGCCTGCTTGAAGAACAGGTGTTGGTAGCTACTGACGCTCAAGAAACGCGTGACCTGATCCGCATCCTCGCCAACCTTTACAAGAGTCATGGCGAAACAATGCCCGTGCTCACTGCCGCTGATTTCCGGCTTGACGACGATGCATCCGGCATCGGCGCGCTGCTAGAAGCCGTGGCCAATCAGCATCACCGCACGTTACGTGAAAAGGCACAACAGAACATCATCTCCGTGCAGGAGGCTCGCCACGACTACGCCAGCGTGGCCCCCCACCTGCAAGAGATCGTGGGTGCGCTGTGGCTGCGCTCGATAGCAGTGGGCAACCTCGCCGGTGCCGAACCGGTAGCGCTGCAACTGGACATCACCCGCGGCAAGCCGGTGGACGACAACGCCTTCCAGGTTGAACTGGCGACCATCGTCGAGAACAGCTTCAACATCCACCAGGAAGGCACGAAGCTGCTGTTCCGAGAAGAAGAAAACCCGCGCGCGAAACTTATGGCGTACGCGCGCAACGACAAGCTGTTTGCCGATGGCTCCGATCAAGTACAGCTTGCCAAACAGACTCGCTACGTCATCGGCGGCAGCGATGAGGTCGCAAAGAACTTCCGCGTGATCGCCTTGCCCAAGGGTTGGGCGAACGACCCATGGACATCGCTTGATGACGCCGAGCAGCCGGATCGCTGGGACGACCGCCTGCCCATCCTCGTGCTGCCCGAGGAGCCGGAGAAGCTTGAACCCACTCTGGGCCGCTGGATCAAGGACCAGTTGCAGAAGCGCCGCAACACGGTTCGCTTTCTGCTGCCGCGCAGCGGCACGTCAAACGCATTCCATGATCGTGACCTGCTCGTACTTGCGCGCGCTGAAATGAAGGCGCTGGAATGGAGCGCGCAGAATCCCGAATACAAGAAGCTACACAAGGAATTTGAGACAGCATTGAGGGACAACCTCAAGAAGCGGTTTGACCGGTTCGCAGTGCTGCATCGCTGGAACTTCGCTGACCCCGCCCAGTGCCGGTTTAGCGTCGAGCGTCTGGACAAACAAGGGGCGCAGATTCCCGAGGCCATCGAGGAGGCACTGACGAGCGATCTCTTTGTGCCGGAAGACTTCGAGGCATTGGTATTCGAATTCGCGAGCAACAATGATTCTGTAGGCAAGCTGCTGCGCGAGCTGCAAGAGCCACGCCCCGCCGGGCAGGACTGCATCCCATGGCTGGGTGAAACCGCAATGAAGGAACGCCTGCTGCGCCTGTGCGCGAAGGGCAGGATCGCCATCAACCTGCGCGGCATGGAATACCTACAGACCAATCCGGGCGAGGATGAGGACAGCGCATGGCGGCGGTTGAGGCCCAAGCTCTCCCTCACGGGTCGCCATCTCGATGATGTATTCGTCATGCTGCCCTCGGCTGTGCCTGCGACCGGCGGTGCCACGCCGCCCGCGCCGCCTACGCCTGGCGGAGGCACCGGCGGCTTGTTTGGCGGCGGCACGACGACACCCACGCCACCTACACCCGGCGGAGAAACGCCCACTGGCGTTGCAGAGCCCGCTCCGGGTGGCATCTTCGGCGGCGGGACAACGACCACCAAGCCGCGTACTCCTCATTCCAATCCGCCGACCTCGCCACTCAACCTGATCGGCAAGATCGAGGGCTGGGGCATTGGCCCGGCCACGCGCGTAGCGGAGGTGTCGATCAAAGTGTCCACCGCCACCGGAGCGCAGCTCAAGGAATTGCTCAAGAAGCTGCCCGAAGGCATGACTTTCGAGCTGAATCTTGAGAAGGAGGACGACTGATGGCCCTGTCCGCCAATGCACTGCAAGCCTTGACCCAGGGCTCGGATGCCGCCGCTTGGCGCGTCATCGTCAAACATGCTGTCGAGATCGCCTCCAAGCCGCTCGCCGCGGGCAATGCGCCCAGCGAGGTCGTCAAACGAGACCGTGAGATCGGTGAACTCGACCTGTTCCTGTCGTCCAGCGGCTGGGACCTGTGGCAGACATTCGGCGGTAGCGTCGAGCGCACGTCAGATCGGCTGGTACGTTGGTGGGCGGAGCCCTTCAGCGCCAAGGCCGTGCTAATTCTCGACGGCCTGTCGTTGCGCGAACTGCCGTGGCTTTTGCAGGGCGCGACGGAGCGTGGTTTCACCTTGCATGAGGTCAGCGCCAACGCTTCCGAGCTACCCGGCGAAACCAACGAGTTCGCCCGTGCGCTGGGCTTTGGCAGCCGTAGCCAACTCCAGAACAACGGCGGCGGTCTCGCGCACAAGCTGCAACCTGCCAGCACCGAGTCAGTGGACTTGCCGTGGAAGGACTGCGAAGGGCTGGTCAGTAACACGCCGAACCAAATCTTCTGGCATCACTGGCCGGATGCCAAGCTGCACGACGGCTCTGGTGCGGGTCAAGGATTGGAGCCGCTGACGAAGGATGTCGTACAGCAGCTCGGCAGCGAGGACTTCTGGGCCTTCGTTGAACGTCTGGCGACCGGACGGCGATTGGTCATCACGTCTGACCATGGCTATGCAGCTACAGGCTACTTCCCGGACGCCGATGGCGAAGTTGCCCAGTTCCTCAAACAGACCTTTTCCAGCGGACGCAGCAAAGCGGGCACGGGCGACACCGGTCCCTTCGTGCCGCCGGTGGCATTGCAGATCAATGGCCCGCACGGCGCGCATTTGCTGGCGTTGGGTCGCCGCAAATGGCGCAGCCAGGGCGGCTATCCCACGCTGACTCATGGCGGTTTGTCGCTGCTTGAAGTGTTGTCGCCCTTTGTAGAGCTAACGAAGTAAGGAACGCGCCGCATGGCCACAAAAAAAGAACTACTCGCACAGGAAGTCGCCAAGGCCGTTGGCGCGGGCAAGACCGCCGCGCTGGAGACAGTTGATTTCAACGATCCAAACCGTCCGAAGACCTGCCTCGAAGTCGATTTTCCGATCCTGCCCGTTAATCAGGTTGCGGTCATCGAAGGCAATGCAGGCAAGCCGATCTACCAGATGTCGAAGTGGTGGGCGCGGCGGCGCTCCAGCGTGTTTCGCTCGATGCTGATCGCGGCGGCCACCAAAGCCCCTGACGACCCTGCGCACGCAGCCAAACTTGTTTGGGACAACTACTACGCCAATCACCAGAAGAAGGGCGCGTTCAAGCATCTGAAGGTGGCGGACATCTTCATGGGCGGTGGCACCACGCTGGTAGAGGGCTCGCGCCTCGGGATGCAGATGGTCGGCAACGACCTCAACCCGGTCGCGTGGTTTGTGGTCAAACAGGAACTGGCAGATGTCGATCTGGAAGAGGTGAAGAAGCTCCTCGCAGACATCGAGGCCGAGGTCAAGCCGCAGATCATGCCGTACTACTACTGCGACGGTCCCAACGGCGAAAAGGGAACGTGGACCCACGTGCCGACCAAGCGCGCAATGCCTGCAGACTTCGATCCGCTGACCATTCCGCGCGACCAGCGCAAGGACTACAAGTACGAAGGCCCAGAGATTATCTACACCTTCTGGGCCAAGCACGGCCCTTGTCAAGTGACAGGCTGCGGCCATCGCACCCCCATCATGAGCAGCCCAGTGATGGCGGTAAAGACCCTCACAGTTAAGCACTGGGAACATACCTGCGGCAAGTGCGGCAACCCGTTTCATGTCGAGGAAGAAGCGGCACGTATGGCTCCAGACGTGCCGTTCTGGGTCGCGCCAACCGAATACGCGTATTCGGTGCTTGACCGCAAGAAGGGTGTGGTCTGCCCGCATTGCAGCCACACCGCCTTGGTGAATCTAGGCAAAGGCAAAAACAAGAAGGTGGAATTGAGCCTTTTGGTCCATCCGCAGTGGCTGGCCGGTTCGCCCAAGCAGAATGGAGACGGGCAACCCTACGGTGGCTCGCCGCAGGACGACGTGGCAGCAACCACCCGTTGGGATCAAGAGCGAGCAGCAAGAATTCGATTGCTCGAAGTGCGCGGCGCGCTACCGGAAGAAATCACTTGCCCGGAAACCGGCGTCACGTTCGCGCCGGAAAAGGGCACGGTGCCGAGGAAGTCGCACTACGCGTGCGCAGCCTGCGGCACGGTGCAAGATGTCTTGACCACCATCAAGGCTACGGGCAAGACGGGGCCGATGGCAGGCTACGCAATACAGGGCTATGCGCCACAGCGCAGCGCGGCAGGCAAGCCTTATAACGGTCGCTTCTTTGCAGCCTTCGATGCTGCCTGCGCCCAGCAGTCCGACGCGGCCCTGCGTGAGTGGGATGAGCGCAAGGACCAGGACCTCAAGGAATACTGGCCGCGCTCCGAGCTTCCCTATGGTTTCATGACCCACATGAACAACGGGGGAATCCCAAACCATGGCTTTACGCACTGGTGGACGATGTTCAACCCGCGGCAACTCCTCGTCCACACACAGCTACTGAAGGCCATTGCAACGGTCGGCCACTATGAGTGGGATGTGAGGGAGTATGTTCTTGGTGCCTTTCAGCAGTACCTCCGCAATCAAAGTCTCTTCACCTTGTGGAATGTTCAAGCGGACAAGTTGGAGCCGCAGTTTGCGAACAACAACTACCACCCCAAGGCTACGACGGTTGAGAACTGTGTGTTTGCAAATCTTGGCCGAGGCAACTGGGCGTCGAGTGTTGAAGGAATTGTCGAAGGCCGAGAGTGGGCAATGCAGCCTTGGGAAGCCGTTAGGGAGATGCTGATCAATGAACGACGCCGTAGGATCTGA
>NZ_LMTS01000303.1 GCF_001541225.1 Variovorax sp. WDL1
CGCTGTATGTCCGGCCGCCTGTGCGCCAATTCGGAGGGCAGGCCCACCGGCACATTGGAAGGAAGCGAAGGCAAGGGCATCGCCTCAAGCAACTGCGCATCGAGGGCGCGCGGCTCCTCCCCCTGCAGCAGTGCCAAGGCGTTCATCAGCGTGTTGCGGCGCTGGACCAGTTCTGGCACCAGCGCCTCCACCGTTGCCAGTTGCGCGCGCGCCGAAGCGGTTTCAAAGCGCGTGGCGACACCGTTGCGCTCACGGCTTTCGGCAAGGCGCAGGGTGCGATCGGCGACCTCCAGGTTCTGCCGGGTGATGTCCAGTTGCGCCTGCGTTCCTCGCAATTGGAGGTAGGTGCGGGCCACTTCGGCGGACAAGGCCACCCGTGCCGCCTCGCGCTCATACACAGTGGCCTCGAAGGCGGCTGCGGCGCCTTCGCGCGATCGCCGCGCGCGGCCCCACAGATCGAGTTCCCAACTGGCGTCGAATCCCAACTGCCAGA
>NZ_LMTS01000299.1 GCF_001541225.1 Variovorax sp. WDL1
ACGGACGTCGTCGAGAAGGGCCGCGTGGCCATCGGCAAGAACCCGACTTCGCTCGCCATGTCCAAGATCGACCCGGACGACAGGACCATCGAGCCGCTGAACCAGCAGGTGCTGGTGGCTGCGCGCGGCGATCGCAAGATCCAGTGGGTGAGGTTCGGGTCCGACGGCAACAGCGGCAGCGTGGTGCGCACCCTGCAGGACTCACGGATCGTGGACCCGATCGCGGTGGAAGACGCCGACAACTTCGCCAGCGACAACATGGTGCTGAGCATTGCGGACTACGCCGGCAAGAAGGTGTCGAACTACCGCTACGGATCGGTCGTCTTCGCCAATCGCGGCGGCTCCTGGTCCTGCCAGCCGCCGGGCGGATGCCCGGTGCAGCCCACCAA
>NZ_LMTS01000249.1:0-35085 GCF_001541225.1 Variovorax sp. WDL1
AGTGACTCGCCCGCCGGGGCGAATTCCCGGCCCCGGCCTCAACACAACAGCAGCGCACGAAACCGCCCGAACGAGTGCCCTCACCCCAACCTTCTCTCAACGCAAGACGGAGCAAAACCTCAGACGTGCGCAGCATCACGCCTCCCCCCGAACCTCCGCCCCATCCGATCAAACGCCAGATAGATCACCGGCGTAGTAAACAGCGTCAGCACCTGGCTCACCACCAGCCCGCCGAAGATCGCCAGTCCCAGTGGCCGCCGCAACTCCGCGCCCTCGCCCCATCCCAGCATCAACGGCAGCGCCGCGAACAGCGCCGCCAGCGTCGTCATCAGGATCGGCCGGAGGCGCAGCAGCGCTGCCTGGTGGATCGCCTCCTGCGGCGACTTCCCTTCGTGCCGCTCGGCATCGATCGCGAAGTCGATCATCATGATCGCGTTCTTCTTCACGATGCCGATCAGCAGGATGATGCCGATGATCCCGATCACCCCCAGGTCGTTGCCCGTCACCATCAACGCCAGCAGCGCGCCCACGCCGGCGGAGGGCAGCGTGGACAGGATGGTCAGGGGATGGACGTAGCTCTCGTAGAGCACGCCCAGCACGATGTACACGCACACCACCGCCGCGAGGATCAGCCACAGCTGGTTCGTGAGCGACCTCTCGTACGCGCCCGCCGCGCCCAGGAAGTTGAGCCGCACGCTAGCGGGCAGGCCGATCTCCCTGGCCGCGTCGCGAATCGCCGAGACCGACTTGCCCAGTGCGACGCCGGGCGCGGTGTCGAAACCCACGGTCGCGGACGGGTACTGCGCCACGCGCGTGACCTGCAGCGGCGCGAGCTGCTCACGCACGGTGGCCAGCGAGGACAGCGGCGTCGGCGTGCCGGCGCCGGTGCGCAGCTGCAGGTTGCCCAGCCCCTGCGGCGACGCGAGCGCCTCGCGCTGCGCCTCGAGGATCACGCGGTACTGGTTGGTCTCGGTGAAGATGGTGGAGACGATGCGCTGCCCGAATGCGCTGTAGAGCGCATCGTCGACCGAGCTGGCCGTGACCGACAGCCGCGAGGCGGTGTTGCGGTCGATGTCGACGTAGGCGGCCAGGCCCTGCGCGCCGGCGTCGGTGGTCGCGTTGCGCACCTGCGGCGCGCTGCGCAGCCGCTCGACCAGCTTCTTCGCCCAGCCGTTGACCACGGTGGTGTCCACGCCCTCGAGCGCGACGCGGAACTCGGTCGGGCCGGTCTCGGCGTCGATGGTCAGGTCCTGCGTGGGCTGCAGGTAGAGCATCACGCCGGCCACCGCGTTCACGCGCTCGCGCAGGCGCTGCATGACGTCGGCCTGGTCGTCGCGGTCCGAGCGCAGGTTGATCAGCATGCGCCCGGTGTTGAGCGCGGTGTTGTTGGCCGCGTCCACGCCCACCACCGAGCTGAGGCTGCGCACGTCGGGGTCGGCCAGGATGGCATGGGCGGCGGCCTTCTGCAGCTCGGCCATGCGCGCATAGGACACATCCTGCGCCGCCTCGATGCGCGCCTGCAGCTGCCCGGTGTCCTGCGTCGGGAACAGGCCCTTCGGGATGGCGACGTAGAGCAGCACCGACAGCGCCAGCGTCAGCGCCGCCACCACGAGCGTCAGGGGCTGGTGGCGCAACACCCATTGCAGCCAGGTGTCGTAGCGCGCGATCACGCGCTCGAAAAAATGCTGCACGCGCGCGCCGAAGCGGCCACCCTCCTCGGCCTGCGGCTTGAGCCAGCGCGCCGACATCATCGGCACCAGGGTCAGCGAGACCACGGCCGAGATCAGGATGGTGATCGCCAGCGTGACCGCGAACTCGCGGAACAGCCGCCCCACCACGTCGCCCATGAAGAGCAGCGGGATCAGCACCGCCACCAGCGACACCGTCAGCGAAATGATGGTGAAGCCGATCTGCGTCGCCCCCTTGAGCGCGGCCTTGAAGGGCGGATCGCCCTCCTCCAGGTAGCGCGCGATGTTCTCGATCATGACGATTGCGTCGTCCACCACGAAGCCGGTGGCAATGGTCAGCGCCATCAGGCTCAGGTTGTTGAGGCTGTAGCCCAGCAGGTACATGAGGCCCAGCGTGCCGATGAGCGAGATCGGCACCGCGATGCTCGCGATGACCGTGGCGCGCACGCTGTGCAGGAACAGGAAGATCACCAGCACCACCAGCACCACGGCCAAGGCCAGCTCGAGCTGGACGTGGCGCACCGAGGCACGGATGCCCGTGGTGCGGTCGCTCAGCACCTCGACCTTGAGCGCGCCCGGCAATGAGGCTTCGAGTTCGGGCAGCTGCTTCTTGATGGCATCGACGGTGCCGATCACGTTGGCGCCGGGCTGGCGCTGCACGTTGAGGATGATCGCGGGGTACAACTCGGTCCCCACGCTCGGCTCTGACGTGTCCTCGCTGCCCCCCGAGGGGGCGCCCGCTTGCTTGGGGCGGCCCGGCGCGGCGCGGGTTGCCGCGTCTTGATCGTCCTTCGATT
Organism: Variovorax sp. WDL1; assembly: GCF_001541225.1. Taxonomy (GTDB): domain Bacteria; phylum Pseudomonadota; class Gammaproteobacteria; order Burkholderiales; family Burkholderiaceae_C; genus Variovorax. Next base: position 2,486 of record NZ_LMTS01000249.1, read on the forward strand.
CCGCGCGCGCGGCGGCCCAGGCCCCGAGCTGCGTGTTCTCGGCCCCATCGACCACGCGTGCGACATCGCTCATGCGCACCGGCGCGCCGTTCTTCCAGGCGACGATCAGGTTCTTGTACTCGGCCGCGGCAACCAGCTGGTCGTTGGCGTTGATGGTGTAGGCGCGCTGCGGCCCATCGAAGCTGCCCTTGGCGCTGTTGGCATTGGCCGCGGCGATGGCGGTACGCAGCGTGTCCAGCCCGATGCCCACCGAGGCCAGCGCGTTGGTGTCGGCCTGGATGCGCACCGCCGGGCGCTGCCCGCCCGAGAGCGAGACCAGGCCCACGCCGGCCACCTGGCTGATCTTCTGCGCGAGGCGGGTGTTGACGAGGTTCTGCACTTCGGTCAGCGGCATGGTGCTGGAGCTCACGGCCAGCGTGAGGATGGGCGCGTCCGCCGGATTGACCTTGGCATAGACCGGCGGCGCCGGCAGGTCGGCCGGCAGCAGAGAGCCGCCGGCGTTGATCGCTGCCTGCACCTGCTGCTCGGCCACGTCCAGCGTCTGGTCGAGCGCGAACTGCAGGGTGACGATGGACACGCCGTTCGAGCTCACCGAGCTCATCCGGTCCAGCCCCGCCATCTGGCCGAACTGGCGCTCCAGCGGCGCGGTGACGGTGCGGCTCATCACCTCGGGGCTCGCGCCAGGGTAGAGGGTCTGCACCTGGATGGTCGGATAGTCCACCTGCGGCAGGGCCGCCAGCGGCAGGAAGCGGAAGCCCACCAGGCCCGCAAGCACGATCGCGAGCATCAACAGGCCGGTCGCCACCGGCCGCTCGATGAAGGGGCGCGATGGGCTCATCAACACCCCCTCACTGCGGCGGCGGCCGGCGCCGTCCCTCGCCGCGCGGGCCCCGAGGACCGGAGGCGCCCGCGCGCGGCCCGGCTGCCGGCCTGTCGCCCTGCAGCACCACCTGCGCGCCCTCCTTGAGGCGGTCGCCGCCTTCGGTCACGACCTTCTCGCCGGCCTCCAGCCCCTCGGTGATCGCTGCCAGCTCGACCGTCGACTCGCCCCGCCTGACCGTCCGCATGGAGACGGTGCGGTCCTCGTTGATCACGTACACGTAGCTCCCGGTGGGCCCGGTGCGCACCGCGGTCACCGGCACCACGACCGCGTCGATGGTGCGCAGGGTCATCTGCACATTGACGAACTGGTTGGGAAACAGCGTGGTCTGGGCGTTGCCGAAGCGCGCCTTGCCCTTGATGGTGCCCGTGCTGGTGTCCACGACGTTGTCGAGCGTAGAGAAAGTGCCGGTGTCCAGCGTGGCGCTGCGCGTGCGGTCCATTGCCTTGACCGGCAGCGCCGCGCCCTTGGCGAGCTGGGCCTGGATGTCGGGCAGGCGGTCCTGCGGCACGGCGAACTGCACGTCGATGGGGTTCATCTGCGTGATCACCGCGATGCCGGTGGCTGCGTTGGACGCCACCGTGTTGCCGGGATCGACCGTGCGCAGGCCGATGCGCCCGGCCACCGGCGCGGTGATGCGCGTGTATTCGACATTGAGCCTGGCTGCGGCTTCGGAGGCGCGATCGGTGGTCACCGTGCCTTCGAGCTGCTTGACCAGCGCCGCCTGGGTGTCGACGTCCTGGCGCGCGATGGAGTCCTGGGTCAGCAGCGTGCGGTAGCGTGCCAGCGTCACGCGAGCGGCCTCCAGCTGCGCCTCGTCGCGCACGCGCGCGCCCTGGGCCTGCATCAGCGCCTGCTCGTAGGGCCGCGGGTCGATGCGGGCCAGCAGCTGGCCCTTGGTCACCGCCTGGCCTTCGGTGTAGAGCACTTCGGTGAGCACGCCGCCGACCTGCGGCTTCAGGGTAATGGTCGCCAGCGGCGTCACCGTCCCGAGCGCTTCGATGGTCACCGGCAATTCGGCCCGGCGCGCGACCGCATGGCCGACGGTCGAGCCGGGAGGCCCGAAGCCGCCGCGGCCGGCCACCGGCTCGCCCGAGCGCTTGATCAGGTACCAGGCCACGCCGCCCAGGACCCCCACGAGCAGCAGCGCGGCCAGGCTGCCCAGCCAGAGCCTGCGGCGCGAAGGCGGCCGCGGCGCGGGCGCTTCGGCGAGGGGGGCAGTGGCAGCGGGCTCTGGGTTGGGGGAAGACATCGGCATCGGGGCGGTTCGCAAGCAGCCCTTAGTGGAGCGTCGAATCGTAGCGCCCAGTTCTCGCGAACCGTAAAGCCCCGGTAAAGCCGGCGTTGCGCATTGCGTCCGGCGACTGCCGATTGCAACTCGCACCGCTGCGCTGCAGTTCGTCGCAAGCACATGGCGGGGGCGCCGGCCGGCCGGCACAGTCCGCCCATCGATGCTTCCGAACCCCTTCACGGAGAAACAACATGCTGATGCTGACCCAGATCCTGGCCCACACCCCGCGCTGGGTGTTCGTGCTCTTCGCCCTGCTCGTATGGCTGGGCCTCAAGCAACTGCGCGCCGGCACCGTGAGCCTGGCCCGCGTGACCTTGCTGCCGATCGCGATGATCGGGCTGTCCTTCTACGGCATGCTCTCGACCTTCGGCGATTCGCCGGCCGCGCTGCTCGGCTGGGCCGGCGCAGCCACCACGCTGCTGCTCGCGGTACAGCGCTGGCCGCTGCCAGCCTCCGCCCGCTTCGACGCCGCAACGCGCACCTTCCACCTGCCCGGCAGCGCAGCGCCGCTGGCGCTGATGATGGGCATCTTCTTCACCAAGTACGCCGTCGGCGTGCTGCTGGCGATGCATCCGGAGCTGGCACGCCATGCCGGCTTCGCGCTGGGCATCGGCTCGCTCTACGGCACCTTCAGCGGCATCTTCTCGGCGCGTGCGCTGCGCCTGTGGAAGCTGGCGATCCGCGAAGACCGCGTGGGCGTGCCGGCGGCCGGCGCCTGAGCGACGCGATATCCCCCTCTTTGCTCTTCTTCCGCAAGAATCCTCATCTGGAGAGTCCACCATGACCAACGACCTTCACCCTTCGACCGATCCGCTCGAACGCCTGGCCCGCCGCCGCGCCGGCGCCAAGATGGGCTGGTACATCCATGCCACCGTCTACGTGCTGGTCAACCTGTTCCTCGTGATCCTGGCGAGCTCGCGCGGGCAGAACTGGGCCATGTATCCGTTGCTCGGCTGGGGCCTGGGACTCCTGATCCATGGCGCCGTGGTGTTCTTCGTCGCGCCGGGCGGCAATTTCTTCGACCGGCTGCTCGAACGGGAGCGCAGGGCGCTGCGTGGCGCAGACCGTGGAGACCGCGGGTGAGCGAAACGCTGGCACGCAATTTCTCGCCGGCGAATCTCCGGCACGTCCTGCGGCACGGCATCTCGACCGCCGGCTTCTGCTGCATCATCGCGGTCGGGCTGTCGCTCTCGGGCCGTGGCGCGTGGGCGCCGCAGTTCATCTATTCGCTCTCGATCGGGCTCATCAGCTGGCTGGTGGTCGACATCGGCCGGCTGTTGCTCGCCGGCCGCGAGGCCGCGCCCTGGCCGCACGGCTGGCGTGGCGTGGCACTCGTCATCGTGGGCATCGTGGTCGGCTTCCTCGGCGGCAACGCGATCGGCGACGCCTGGACCGGCAAGCCCCTGCTGGAATTCTTGAACTTCTCGCGCGACAAGCTCGCCTCCACGATGCTGATCACGGTGGTGGCAGGGGTGGTCATCTGCTACTTCTACTACAGCCGCGGCAAGAGCAAGTACCTCGAGGGCGAGATCGCGTTGGCCCAGCGCGATGCCGCCGATGCCCGCCTCAAGCTGCTGGAGACCCAGCTCGAGCCGCACATGCTGTTCAACACACTGGCCAACCTGCGCGCGCTGATCGCCACCGACCCGCCGCGCGCCGTGGCCATGCTCGACCGCCTCAACAGCTACCTGCGCGTGACCCTCAGCGGCTCTCGCGCGCTCTCGCATCCGCTGGCGGCCGAGTTCCAGCGGCTGGGCGACTACCTGGAGCTGATGTCGGTGCGCATGGGCCCGCGGCTCGCCTACCGGCTCGACCTGCCCGAGGATTTGCGGGAGCTGCCGGTGCCGCCGCTGCTGCTCCAGCCGCTGGTGGAGAATGCGATCCGCCATGGACTGGAGCCGAAGGTCGAAGGCGGCGAGATCGAGATCGCCGCGCGGCGCGAAGGCCGGCGCCTGGTGATCGAGGTGCGCGACACCGGCGTGGGCATCGCGGAAAACGACAGCGCGCCGGCGCCCGGGGGCGGCTTCGGCCTCTCGCAGGTGCGGGAACGCATCGCCACCGTCTACGGCGCGGAAGGCGCCCTGCAGCTGGCATCGCACCCGGCCGGCGGCACCTGCGCCACCATCACTCTCCCGCTGCCCGCATGAAGACCACCGCCCTCATCGCCGAAGACGAACCCCTCCTGGCGCACGCCCTGCGCGCCGAGCTGGCCACCGCCTGGCCCGAGCTCGAGGTGCTCGCCACCGTGGCCGATGGCCACAGCGCGGTCCGGGACGCGTTGCGGCTGCTGCCGCAGGTGCTGTTCTTCGACATTCGCATGCCGGGCCAGGACGGCCTGGCCGCCGCCGCCGAGTTGGCGGACGCCTGGCCCGTCGACGAGGCGCAGATGCCCCAGCTGGTCTTCGTGACCGCCTACGACGAATACGCCGCCCGCGCCTTCGATGCCCAGGCCATCGACTATGTGTTGAAGCCCGTGCAGCCCGAACGGCTCCGGCGCACCGTCGCGCGGCTGCGCCAGGCCCTGGAGCCGTCGCAGCGCAACGGGTCCGCGCCCAGCCCCGAAGATGCGCTGGCCGGCACGCTCTCGCAGTGGCGCCAGCTGCTGGCCGCGGCCGGCGGCGCGGCAGCCCTTCCCGGCGTGGCGGGCACGGCGCCCCTCAAGCTGATCGCCGCCAGCGAGGCGGGCACCGCAGGCAGCACGGTGCGCATGGTGCCCGTCGAGGAGGTGCAGTACTTCGAGGCCGCCGACAAGTACGTGCGCGTGCTCACCGCTTCCCGCGAGTACCTGATCCGAACCCCGCTCAAGCAGTTGCTGCCACAGCTCGACGCCGGCGTCTTCTGGCAGGTGCACCGGGCCATCGTGGTGCGCAGCGACGCCATCGATTCGGTGCACCGCGATGAGGCCGGCAAGCTCCACCTGGCCCTGCGCGGCCGAACGGAGAAGATCCCCGTCAGCCGGCTCTACGCCCACCTGTTCAAGGCCATGTGAGCGCCCGTGAGGCCCATGAAAAAACCGGCCGCGGGGCCGGTTCTTTCATGTGACAGCAGGCAATCGTGGCGGCCGGCGATCAACGCCAGTGGCCGTGCCGGTTCCCATGCCGATGGCCGTGTCCGCGGTAGTAGCCGCGCGGAGGGCCGTAGTACGCAGGCGGCGGACCGTAGTACACCGGGGCCGGACGGTAGTAGACCGGTGGCGGCGGTGCGTAGTAGACCGGAGCAGCCGGGCGGTAGTACACCGGCGGCGGTGCGTAGTACACCGGGGGAGCCGCCACGCCGAGCGCGATGCCAGGTGCGCTGATGCCGACCGACCAGCTCACGTCGCCGCGGGCATTGGCCGAAGCTGCAGTGAACAGCGCGCCCGCTGCGACGGCGCCGGCGGCAGCCCATTTGAAGAAGGTGGAACGGGTGAGGCTCATGGTTGGGACTCCTTGTTGGGGGGACGCCGTGCGTCCATGGCTGTATTGAACGCAGCAATTGTCAACGAGGTGCACACCGCCACGTGAAGAATGTTTCCGAAAGTAAAGCCGCAGAGGCGCCACCTAGAATGAACAAATGACTTCCGCCGCCGACCACGACCCCGCCAAACCGAGCAATTTCCTGCGCCACGTCATCGAAAACGACCTCCAACAGGGCCATTACGCCAGCCGCCGCTGGGGCGGCTCCCCCGGCGACGCCGTGCACCACGCGCAGGGCATGCAGGACCCGGCCCGCGTGCGCCTGCGCTTCCCGCCCGAGCCCAATGGCTACCTGCACATCGGCCACGCCAAGAGCATCTGGCTCAACTTCGAGCTGGCCCGCGAATATGGCGGCGTGTGCCACCTGCGCTACGACGACACCAATCCCGAAAAAGAGGAGCAGGAATACGTCGACGCCATCCGCGACGCAGTGAAGTGGCTGGGCTACGACTGCAGCTTCGCCGACGATCCCGCCAGGCCCGGCCAGCCCAACGAGCACGTCTACTTCGCCAGCAACTACTTCGACTTCATGTACCGCGCGGCCGAATACCTCATCGGCGCCGGCCTGGCCTATGTCGACGAACAGAGCGCCGAGCAGATCCGCGCCACCCGCGGCGACTTCAACACCCCCGGCATCGACAGCCCGTACCGCCAGCGCACGGCAGACGAGAACCTCGCGCGCTTCCGCGCCATGCGCGACGGCCAGCTGCCCGACGGCGCCGCAGTGCTGCGCGCAAAGATCGACATGGCCAGCCCCAACATCAACATGCGGGACCCGGCGCTCTACCGCATCCGCCGCGCCACCCACCACAACACCGGGGACAAGTGGTGCATCTACCCGATGTACACCTTCGCCCACCCCATCGAGGACGCGCTGGAGCAGATCACCCACAGCATCTGCACGCTGGAATTCGAGGACCAGCGCCCCTTCTACGACTGGCTGCTGGACAACCTGGCCGCGGGCGGCCTGATCGCGTCGCCGCATCCGCGCCAGTACGAGTTCGCGCGCCTCAACGTGACCCACGTGATCACCAGCAAGCGCCGCCTGCGCCAGCTGGTCGAGGAAGGGCACGTGGACGGCTGGGACGACCCGCGCATGCCCACCCTCGCAGGCCTGCGCCGCCGCGGCTACACGCCCGAGGCGCTGAAGCTCTTCTGCGAGCGCTCGGGCGTCACCAAGTCGGGCGGCTGGATCGACTACGCCAGCCTCGAGGCGGCCCTGCGCGACACCCTCGACCCGGTGGCGCCGCGCGCGATGGCCGTGCTCGACCCGGTCAGGCTGGTCATCACCAACTGGGACGAGCTGATGGGCGCCGGCTTCCTCGACGAATGCACGGCGCCCGTGCACCCGCACCATCCGGAGATGGGCAAGCGCAGATTCAAGCTGGGCGGCGAGGTCTGGATCGAGCGCACCGACTACGAGGACGTGCAGCCCAAGGGCTTCTTCCGCCTCTTCCCCGGCAACAAGGTGCGCCTCAAGTACGGCCACGTCATCGAGTGCACGGGCGGGACGCGCGATGCGGCCGGCAAGCTGGTCGAGGTGCAGGCGAAGCTGGTGCCTGATACGAAGAGCGGCACGCCCGGCGCGGACGCGATCAAGGTCAAGGGAAACATCACCTGGGTGGCGGCCGCCGATGCCGTGCCGGCCGAGGTGCGGCTGTACGAGCGCCTGTTCGCGGCCGCGCAGCCCGGTGCCGGCGAGGTGCAGGACGAGCTGAACCCGAACAGCCTGGTGGTGTCACAGGCCTATGCGGAGCCGGCGCTGGCCGAGGCCACGGCGGGCCAGGCCTTCCAGTTCGAGCGGCACGGGTACTTCGTGCCGGACAGCCGCCAGGGCGCAGCGGGTGGGCTGGTGTTCAACCGCGCGGCCGGGATGAAGGACAGCTGGGGCAAGTAAAGGGCGCTACAGCGGCCGCGTCAGGTAAACGCCTTCCCGCCCCACGATCGGCTCCCGCGTCGGCATCAGCACCGTGCAATCGTCGCAAGGCGCCCGGATCTCCTCCTCGCCATCGGTGGCAATCAACTCGCCCTTGGCAAACACCTCGAAGCCCACGAGCGGCCGAGCGAAGCGGAATTCCGGCGTCTTGACCATGCGCGTCTCCAGCAGCTCGAAGCGCCGCTGCGGCCCTGGCGCAGGCGCCGGCGCGTTGCGCTCGATCAGCCCGAAATGCGCCAGGAAATCGAAGGTCACCGCCACCGCCATGTCCGCCGTGGCCTGCAGGAAATGCTGCCCGCACTCGGCGACCAGTGCCGCGCCCGCCGGGCCTTCGTCCTCGCCATGGCGGCCATGCTGGATCAGCGGCGTGCCCGAGCCCAGGCCCCTGGGCATCACCAGGTGCACCAAGGGCCGCCCGATCGCCAGCGCCACTGCCGCGTTGCGCGCGAAGGCCGGGTAGACCCAGAAGGGCACCACGTCCTGGCTGGTGGAGTGCAGGTCGAGGATGTGGTCGGCTGCGGCCACCACCGGCCGCAGCGCGCGGGCGCGGCGCAGCTCGGGGCTGTCCTCGGGCCCCTCCAGCCACTCGTCGGACCAGACCCGGTTGAGGTTGTGCACCAGCTGCCGGTTCTCGAAGGGCTTCTCCGCGTCGAAGGCGTTGTACGCCTCCACGTGGGCGAAGCTCACCGTGAGCGTGCCGATCCTCGGGCGCACGCCCTCGTCGAGCAGACGGGTGGCGGCCACCATCCCGCAGATCTCGTTGCCGTGGGTCAACGCGTTGATCAGCACGTGCGGGCCCGGCTTGCCGGATTCGAAGCGGTGGACGTAGTCGACGCCGGTGTTGCCCTGGCGGTAGGCGGAGAGATCGCCCTGGACGACTTCGAGGCGCGGGAGGATCGCGGTCATGGCAGAGTGGCGTTGCGGCCTGTTGTGATACGAGTCCTTTAGTTTGCTCCAGCCGGGTCTGCAGGCCGCCCCTCATTTGCCTCGTAGACTCGCGCCCACAACAAAATGTTTTCGAGCCCCCTCCCCCCATGCCCCTGACTGCCGACATGCGACGGTCGATCGACCAGATTCGCGACTACCTCTTTGGCGGCGGCTATCCGGATCCCGTCGGCAACACCGAACAGCTCTGCTTCCTGTTCTTCTTCTTCCTGGTGCAGGGCCTCGACGCCGAAGCCGAAAAGCGCGCCGAGGTGCTGAAGGTGCCGTTCCGCAGCCTGTTCGAGGGCGAATGGGAGCTGCGCAATCCCGCCAACGCCCAGGTGCCGGGCGCGCGCGAAGGGATGCCGCCGCCGACGGTGCTGCACAACGGCCAGATCTGCATCCCGCGCAGTTGCTTCCGCTGGTCCTGGTGGTCCGAGGCGCTGTCGGGCGACGCGCTGGTGCGCTTCGTGCGCGACGAGGTCTTCCCTTTCTTCGCCGAGATCGGCGAGGCCTCGGCCCATGACTTCATGCGCGGCGCTCGCCTGGGCATCGACGAGCCGACGGTGCTGAAGCAGGTCGTGCGCCTGGTCAGCGACCTGCGGCTCGACCAGGCCGACGCCGACACCAAGGGCGACCTGTTCGAGCACGTGCTGCGCCAGATGAAGCAGGCCGGCGAGCTGGGCCAGTTCCGCACGCCGCGCCACGTGATCCGCACGATCGTCGAGATGATCGATCCGAAGGTGGGCGAGACCGTCTACGACCCGGCCGCGGGCACCGCAGGCTTCCTGGTGGCGGCCTACAACCACATGCGGCTGGCCAACTCCTCGCCGGGCAGCATCGTGGAAGCCGAGCTCGAGGGCAAGACGCACCGGCGCGGCATGGGCGACCTGCTCTCCGACGCGCAGCTCGCCAGGCTGCAGCGCGGCACCTTCTTCGGCAACGACGTCGACCCGAAGATGGTGCGGCTGGCGACCATGAACCTCACGCTGCGCGGCCTTGCCCACGTGCGCATCCTGCAGCGCAACGTGCTGACGACCCATCTCGACGAAGAGGTCAAGAACCGGCTGTCCCTGCCGGGCGAAGGCTTCCATGTCGTGCTCGCGAATCCGCCTTTCTCCGGCCGCATTGACAAGGACCGCATCGTCGACGAGGTGAAGCTCGGCAGCACCAGCGCCACCGAGCTGCTGTTCCTCAAGTACATGCTCGACAGCCTGCGGCCCGACGGCCGGGCCGCGGTGGTGGTACCCGAAGGCGTGCTCTTCGGTTCCACGATCGCGCACCGCGAGCTGCGCGGCCAGCTGATCGAGCACCATCGCGTCGAAGCGGTCATGAGCCTGCCCGGCGGCGTGTTCCAGCCCTATTCGGGCGTGAAGACCTCGGTGCTTTTCTTCCGCCGCGGCGGCCGCACGCAGCGCGTGATGTTCCTGCATGCCGAAGACGACGGCTACCGGCTCGACGCCAACCACGACACGCCCATCGAGTCCGACGACCTGCCCGCGCTGGCGCAGGCCTTCATCGGCCGCGAGGCGGCATGGGCGCGCTGGCAGGCGCGCGACCCCGCCGCCGAATGGCATGAGAAATGGTGGTTTGCCGAAGCTGCGGCGCTGCGCGCGAACGACTTCGGCCTCTCGGCCAGCCGCTACCGGCCGATGAGCGCCTCGCAGATCGAACACCAGGACCCGCGCGAGCTCCTCGACGAACTCGCCGCCATCGAAGCCGAGATCGAGAAAGAGATCGAGACGCTGCGCGCCTTGCTCTCCGAGCTGGATCAGTGAAATGACAAGATCAGAAACAAGATCAGGGAAGTTATTCAATGAGCATTGCAGGGCTGCCCACAGGCCAACGTGATTCGCTGAACCCACCCACCCGCATGGCCACGCTCGGCGAGGTGTGCGAGATCAACCCCAGGCTGCCGAAGGACCACGGCCTGCAGGAGCACAGCGAGGTCGCCTTCGTGCCGATGGCCGCGGTGGACGAGATCACCGCCACCATCGCCCAGCGCATGACGCGGCCCTTCGGCGAAGTGAGAAAGGGCTATACCCCTTTTGCGGAGGGCGACGTCCTCTTCGCGAAGATCACGCCCTGCATGGAGAACGGCAAGCTGGCCATTGCGCGCGACCTGGCCGGCGGCCGCGGGTTCGGCTCCACCGAGTTCCACGTGCTGCGCGCCCGCGAGGCCGTGCTGCCCGAATGGGTCTACTTCTTCCTGCGCCAGCGGCGCTTCCGCAACGCGGCAAGGCGCAGCCTCACCGGCACCGCCGGCCAGCAGCGCGTGCCGACCGCCTACATGGCAGCCGCTGCCATTCCTGTGCCGGAGCTGGCCCGACAGCGCCGCCTGGTCGACCTGCTCGGCTGCGCCGACAGCATGGTGCGCCTGCGGCGCCGCGGGCGCGCGCTGACCGAGCTGATGGTGCCGGCCATGCTGGACGACATGTTCGGCGACCCGCAGCGCAACCCGAAGGCCTGGCCCATGATGAGGCTGGGTGAGCTGCTAGAGGGCATCGACAGCGGCAAGAGCCCGCGCTGCCACGACCGGCCGAAAGCAGAGAACGAATGGGGCGTGCTGCGGCTGAGCGCGCTGAAGAACGCGCTCTACGACGAGTCCGACCACAAGACGCTGCCCGAAACCGAGCAGCCGGACCCGCGCAACGAGGTGCGCACCGGCGACCTGCTGATCAGCCGCAAGAACACGCTGGAGCTGGTGGGCACGCCGGCCTATGTGTGGGAAACCCGGGGCCGGATCCTGCTGCCCGACCTGATCTTCCGGCTGCGGCTGCGTCCGGACGCGGGCGTGCATCCACTCTATCTGTGGGCGCTGCTGCGAGCTCCGGCCATGCGAAGAGGGCTGCAGCTGCTGGCGAGCGGGACCGCCGCCTCGATGCCCAACATTTCGAAGGAGCGGCTGCGCACGCTGCGCGTGATGGTGCCGGCGGCGCACCTGCAGGAGGCCTTCGCGCAGCGAATCACGGCGCTGCACGCCATCGCGCTCCAGCAGGACGCCGCGCTCATCCATGCCAAGACCACCTTCGAGGCGCTGCTGGCGCGCGCGTTCGAGGTCCGGGCATGATGCTCGCCGTTCCGACGCAGGCAGAATCGGCACGCCTGCACATGTGCACGTCGTGCCTGGAGCCGGCCCGAAAGGGCCTCGGCCTTCAGCGGCCGAGCAAGGCGCCGGCCATGACGCTCTCTTCCTGCTTCGTCAATTCAGGCCCGTCGAGCGTGACGCGCGTATGGTCGTGGCGGAACCTGTCGACGATGGGACGCAGTTCCTCCTTCACATGTTTGTCGCTGTAGCCGTTGAAGAGGTGACCGAGCAAGCCGCGCCGCAAATCGGTCGTTTCCAGGAACCAGTCCGCAATCGGAAAGGTGAGGTTCATGTTGCACTTCATCATGATCCCCATGTTGTGGTGAGCCGCGTGGTGGCGACGGATCGTATTGACGAAGGGCATGTTGCGAACGAACCAGTTGTCGCGAACATGGCAGCAGAAATGGAAGGTCTCGTACACGAGGTACTGAGCCACCATGGTCAGCATCACGACGTAGCCCGCATTGGCGTTCAGTACGAGGGACGTGAGCCAGCCCAGCAGCGCTCCGACCACACCCAAGGTCGTCAGCACGCGCCACGGGAAGAACACGATGCGGAATTCACGCGTCGTATCGATGGTCGGCTCGAGGTCGGTGAAGTATTGGTGGTGCTGGCGCGTGTGACGCTCGTAGATCGCACGCAGCGCGAAGACGTCGATGCGGCGGTGCATCACGTACCGGTGAATGAACCACTCTGAAAAATTGCCGGCGACGAAGACGGGCACGACGAGGAGCCACTCCCAGCCCGGGGCCTGCATGTGCGCCAGGCAATACCAGATCGCGGCCGCTCCAGCCCCGTAGAGCACGGCGATGTGCAACAGACCGTTGTAGAGCGGGCTGACCGCGGAAATGTACTGCTCGCGAAACTGCCGCTGGCGATCGGTCATCATGGTCACGGTTCCTTCGTTGCGTCAGGTTGTTCCTGATCCATCCCGGCATCTCGCGGGCAAGTGTAGTGATCCAATCTCGAGTGAGCTCGAACGAAACATTGCTGCGCGGCAAATCGCGCGCGACATTCGTGCAAAAGTTCAGCTGAGCGCAGACCGCGTCCGCGAAGCTCCATGCCGGGTGACTCCGGTCGCGGCGGGCAACGCCCAGTCCGGTGGATGGCGCGACCACTCCTTCAGGAATTCCAGCAGATGCCGCACGCGCGTCGGCATGTTGCGCCGGGTCGAGAACACGACGTAGATGTCGAGTTCCTCGGGAATCGCGCCGGGCAGCAGCGCCTCGAGCGTGCCGGCGCGCAATTCCTCCGACACCATGTAGTAGGGATGGAGCGAGATGCCGGTGCCGAGCAGCGCAGCCTGCTTGATGGCATCGCCCAGGTTGGAGCGCACCGTACCGCGCACGCGCACCTCCTGTGGCGGATTGCCGGCGAACTTCCACACGCCGGCGCTCGACTTGACGGTATGCACCAGGCAGTTGTGGCGCGTCAGGTCGGCGGCCGTCGCGGGCCGTCCATGCCGCTTGAGATAAGCCGGCGAGGCCACCACCACCTGCGGCGACTTCATGAGCGACTGGGCGATGTAGCTCGCGTCCTCGAGCGAGGGCGCGATGCGGATCGAGAGGTCGAGCGCCTCCGTGACGAGGTCGGAGCGCCCGTCATCGTGCACCACCGTGACCTCGATGTCCGGATACCGTTGCGTGAACTGCGAGACCAGCCGCATGAGGTGGTAGGCGCCGAAGGAGGGCGGCGTTCCCACCCGGATCGCTCCGCGCGGCAGATGCACGACATCGCGCACCTCCCCTTCGATCGCCTCGTAACGCTCGAGCAGATCGCGCCCGGCTTCGAGCACGCGTGCGCCGGCCTCCGTGAGCGCGACCTGCTTCGAGCTGCGCTTGAGCAACTGGGCGCCCATGGACGACTCCAACTCGGCCACGTGCTTGGTGACCGTCGCGCGGGAGAGCGAGAGCTGCATGGCGGCACGCGCGAAGCTGCCGCAGCGGGCAACCTCGGTGAAGATCTGAAGGCAGCGAAGGCGATCCACGGGGCTTTCGTCAGAGGCTTTTTTCCAGATGCCGCCAGCCTCGCTGGCCATCGGCGATGAGATTCATGGTTTCCGAATCGGAAACCATGGATTCTCGAACAGGGTGAGCCACAGGGCAAGACAGTGCCTAGACTTTGCCCCACGCCACAGCGCCGACGAGCGCGAAAACGCCCATGACCGCTGTTCCCACACGACAAGCCGCACCGTTGCTCGCTGAGCTGACGCAGCAACTGCACCTCTTCTTCCATGCACTCGACACGCGCCGCTATGAGCGGATGCTCGAACTGTTCACCGACGACTGCCGCTGGCTGCGCCAGGGGCAGTGGCTCGAAGGCAAGGCCGCGGTGCGCGCGGCATTGGAAGCGCGCCCGGCCGGCCTCGAGACCCGCCACGTGCTCACCAACGCCCACGTGAGTGCCTGCGAGGAGGCATGGGTCGAGGTCGAGGCCTACATGACCGCCTACCGCTATCGCGCCGCGGCGCAGCCCGGGGATGTGCCGTCCTGCCCCGGCCCGCTGCGCTTCAATCTCACCACCACCGTGTTCCGCCGCGATCCGGACTGCGATTGGCGTATCGCGGAGCAACGCATGGTGGCGGCTTTCGCCTTCGCCGGATGAACCCGATGCTGCCGGCCTCCTTCACCCACCGCGGCACGGCCACGCGCCTGGTCCTTCGCGAAGGCGCGATCGACGGCCTGCGCGCGGAGCTCGCAGAACTCGGCATCGCGCGGCCCCTGGTGCTGGGCGGTGCGCGCATGCAGCGCTCCACGCTGTTCGCCCGTGTCATCGCCGCGCTGGAGGGCCTGCCGCATGTTCTGGCCGAGCCGGTACCCGCGCACTCCAGCGTGGGTCTGGTGGAGGGGCTGGCCGCACAATCGATCGCCAATGGCGTGGATGGCTTCATCGCCGTCGGCGGCGGAAGCGCTTCCGACACCGCCAAGGCGGTCGCCTTGCTGATGGCCGAAGGAGGCCGGCTCGCCAACCATGCGGTGCGCTTCACGCCGCCCGCTTCGCTGGTCGTGCCGCGCCTCTTGGCGCCCAAGCTGCCGATCGTCGCGATCCCGCAGACGGCCTCGGGCGCAGAGGTGACCGTCTCGCTCGGCGTGCGCGACGAGGACGGCGCCAAGCTCCTGTTCACGGACACGCAGCTCGCCGCCCGGCTGGTGCTGATCGATCCGCGTGCCAACCTCGAAATGCCCGCAGCGCTGATGTGCACCACCGGCATGAACGGCCTTGCCCACTGCATCGAGGGCCTTTATTCGAAGGAACGCTCGCCGTTGGCCGAAACCCTTGCACTCGACGCGATGGCGCGTTTCGCGCAGGCCTTGCCGGCCGTCCATCGCGCACCCGGAGACGCCGGCGCCCGCGCGGCCCTGCTGTATGCCGCACACCTGTCCGGGCTGGTGCTGGTGAATGCCCGCACCTGCCTGCATCACGCGATCTGCCATGCCATCGGCGCGGTGACCGGCGCCGGCCACGGCGATGCCAATGCGGTGATGCTGCCGCACGCCGTCGCCTTCAATGCCGACGCCGCGGCCGAGCCGCTGGCGCGCGCTGCAGCGGCGCTGGGCGGCGGGGCATCCGCCGGCGCGCTGGTGCGCGCGCTGCACGAGCTGCAGTCCGCCATCGGCGTCCCGGCCCGGCTGCGCGATATCGGCGTGCCGCCAAAGGACCTCGACCGCATCGCCGCCAAGACGATGCGGGAGCGCGGCCTCTACTACAACCCCCGCCCGGTCGCCGGGGAGCGCGAGATCCGCGCGCTGCTCGACGCCGCGTACTGAGCCGGCCAGCCACCGACCTGTCCCACCCACACAAGGAGTTCCACCCATGACCATGCGCATCGTTCCCAGCGAAGCCACGCTCGGCGCCCGCGTCGAAGGTCTCGACCTTTCCCGCCCGCTCTCGGCCGAGGTCTTCGAGCAGCTGCTGCAGGCGCTCGGCCACCACGGCGTGCTCAGCTATCCGAAGCAGGAACTGAGCGCGGCGCAACTGCGCGACTTCTCGGCAAACTTCGGCCGGCTCGAAGTCAACGTCGCCGGTGCCTACCAGGAGCCCGGCATGCCCGAGGTCATGGTGCTCTCCAACATCGTTGAAAACGGCAAGCCGATCGGCATGTCCGACGCCGGGCAGGACTGGCACACCGACATGTCATACAACAGCATGATCGCGTTCACCAACGTGCTCTACGGCATCAGGATTCCACATCGGGACGGTCGACCCCTGGGCAACACCGAGTTCTGCAACATGCACGCGGCCTACGAAGGCTTGCCCGACGAATGGAAGAAGCGGCTCGACGGCATGACGGTGCTGCACGACTTCGACAAGTTCTGGGAAATGATGCGGCGCGAGCGCGGCAGCACCCGCCCTCCGCTCACCCCCGCCCAACGCGCGGCCCGCCCGCCGGTGTCGCACCCGCTCTTCCTGCGCCACCCTATCACCGGCCGCCGCGTGCTGTATGCGAATCCGGGCTATGCAGTGCGCATCAACGAGCTGGACCCGAAGGACAGCGACGAAGCGCTCGAGTTCCTCTTCGCACACCAGACGCGGCCCGAGTTCCGCTATGCGCATCGGTGGGCGACGGGCGACGTGCTCATGTGGGACAACATGGGCACCATCCACAACGCGATCCCCGACTACCGGCCCGACGAGCCGCGCCTCATCAAGCGCTGCCAGGTCATGGCAACGCGCTTCTTCCACGACGACGGCACGCCGCGCGAAGTGGCCCGCACGGAGCTCGAATCAGCATGACCCTCGGGGTGGCCGCCTGCTATTCGATCGCCGACCTGCGCGAGCTGGCGCGGCGCCGGCTGCCGCGCGCGGTGTTCGATTTCTACGATGGCGGCGCCGAGGACGAGCGAACCCTCGCCGGCAACGCCCGAGCCTTCGGTCGATTGAACCTGGCACCGCGCGTGCTCGTCGATGTCGCCGCGGCCTCGTCCACCTGCACCCTGCTGGGCGCTCCCGCGGGCATGCCGGCCGCCATCGCCCCGACCGGCGCGGCCGGCTTCGGCTGCCGCGGCGCCGATCTCGCGCTCGCGCGCGCGGCCGCCAGGATGGGCATGCCCTACACCTTGTCGAGCAGCGCCACCACGGCCATCGAAACCATCGCCGACAAGGCGCCCGGCCGGCTGTGGTTCCAGGCCTATGTGCTGCGCAACCGGGACTTCTTCTGGCAGCTGATCGAACGCGCCCGCCGGGCCGAGTACGAGGCCCTGGTCATCACCGTCGACCTGCCGGTCGGGGGCAAGCGCGAGCGCGATTTCCACAACCACTTCTCCATCCCGTTCCGCTTCACGCCGCGCAACGTGCTCGACTTCGCCTCGCGCCCGCGCTGGGCGGCCGACATGCTGCTGCGCGGCATGCCGGTCATGGAGAACCTGCGCGGCCTCGAAGCCACCGCCACCCACGCGAGCGCCATCGCCTCGTCTGTCGGCCGCAGCTACGACCCTTCCTTCGACTGGGCGCGCCTGGCAGAGGTGCGCGACCGCTGGCCCCGCAAGCTGATCGTCAAGGGCGTGAGCCGCGGCGACGATGCCCGGCGCCTCGCCACGATGGGTGTGGACGCGATCGTCGTGTCCAACCACGGCGGCCGGCAGCTCGATGGCGCCGTGCCCAGCCTGCTGGCGCTTCCCGAAGTGCTGCAGGGCACGGGCGGGCGCGTGCCGGTGCTGGTGGACGGCGGCATCCGGCGCGGCAGCGACATCGCGAAGGCGATCGCCCTCGGCGCGCAAGGCGTGCTGCTCGGCCGCGCAACCCTGTTCGGCGCGGTGGCTGCCGGCGATGCCGGCGCGCAGCGCGCCCTCGACATCCTGCACGACGAACTGATGCGCACGATGCGCCTGTGCGGCGCGCCGACCGTGGCGCAGCTCTCGGCCGACCTCCTGCGGCCTGCCGAACCTGACGCCTCATGGCCTGCCGTGGCGGCAGCGCCGCCGCCGGCCCGCCATGTTGCGCACCGCGCCCATCGAACACCCGACCTCGTGAACCCGTGAACCCGTGAACCCGTGAACCGCAAAGGAAAGACCATGAAGAGACATGCCACCCGCCGACTCGTGCTGATCACCGCTGCCCTGTGGGGCGCCGCCGGCCTCTCCACGCCCGCCCTCGCCCAGGGCGACTATCCGAACAAGCCGATCAAGGTCGTGGTCGGCTACAGCGCCGGTGGGCCCACCGACGTGCTGGCACGCGTGCTCGGGCAGGACATCGGCGCCGAACTCGGCCAACCTGTCGTGATCGAGAACAAGCCGGGTGTCAACGGCAACATCGCGACCGAGTTCGTGCGGCAGGCGGCGCCCGACGGCTATACGCTGATCGTCAACACGATCTCGCACAACGTCAATCCGCTGCTGCAGCCCGATCGCATCAAGTACGACCCGGTCAAGGACTTCACGCCCGTCAGCATGGTCGCGGTGCTGCCGCAGCTCATCGTCGTGGCGGGCGATTCGCCGTACAAGACGCTCGGCGACCTGGTGAAGAAGGCGCAGAGCGCGCCCAGCGCGGTCACCTATGGCACGGCCGGCGTGGGCGGCTCCGCGCACCTGGCGGCTGCGTTGCTGGAGCAGCGCAGCAACACCAAGATGAACCACATCCCGTTCAAGGGCAATGCGCCGGCGCTGACCGAGGTGATCGCAGGTCGCGTGGACTTCATGTTCTATCCGATGGTCGGCGTGTCCGAGTTCGTCACCAGCGGCAAGGTCCGCATCCTGGCGGCGACGACAGCCAAGCGCCACCCCGACTACCCGCAGGTGCCCACCACCGCCGAGCTCGGCTTCCCGGGCTTCGAGGACTACGCGCAGCCTATCGGCTTCATCGCGCCCGCGGGCCTGCCCGCTCCGATCGCCGCCAAGCTGGACGCCGCCATCGCCGCGACCTTGAACAAGCCCGCGATGCAGGCGAGGTTCAGGTCGCTGGGCGCCGAACTGAAGCATCTCGGCCCCGCCGAATACCGGGAGTGGCTGGGGCAGGACCGCGCGCGCTGGGCGCAACTGATCCGCAGCGCCAACATCAAGGCCGAATAGAACGGGAGCGACGGATGAGGTGGGTCAATTTCTCTGTCCCCGGCGCCGCCAGCGCCTATGGGATCCTCGAGTCCGACGACTGCATCCGTGCAGTCTGCGGAAGTCCCTTCGGCGCCCACGAGCCGACCGGTGCGGTCCACGCGCTGGCCGATGTGAAGCTCGAAGTGCCGCTGATCCCGAGGACCTTCTATGCGGCCGGGCTCAACTATGTGAAGCACATCCGCGAGTACGCCGAGCAGACGGGCGAACGAATCGCGGAGCCCAGGCAGGCCGACATCGGCTACCGCGCGGTGAACGCACTCGTGGCGCATGACGAGGCGGTCGTCATTCCGCCGGACGCCCAGCAGGTCGAGTACGAAGGCGAGCTGGTCGTGGTCATCGGCAAGCAGGCCAGGCACCTGAGCGAAGACGATGCCCTGTCGTGCGTGCTGGGCTACACCATCGGCAACGACGTGAGCGAGCGGCTGTGGCAGGCATCGGACCGCACCTTCTGGCGCTCCAAGAACACAGATACCTTCAAGCCGATGGGGCCGTGGATCGAGACCGCGTTCGACCTGGACGCGGCCGAGACCACCGTGCGGCTCAACGGGGAGGTACGGACCCATTTCCGGACCGCCGACATGCTGTTCGGCATCCGCACCTTCATCAGCCGCATGACGCGCTACCTTACGCTCTACCCGGGCGACGTGATCTGGATGGGCACCGACGGCAAGTCGCCCCGGCTGAAGGCCGGCGACGTGGTCGAGGTCGAGATCAGCGGCCTGGGCTGCCTGCGCAACCGGTTCGTGGCAGCGCAGGACCTGCCTCGTTAGCTCGACGGGTCTGGCGCCCCGGCAGGCCCCGCGGAACTCGCGGCACAGCGGGAGCGCGCTGCAGCTTACTCGCGCGTGCGCACGACGACGTTGCCGACACGATCGCCGGTCTCCACCGCCTGGTGAGCGGCCACGATATCGGACAACGGGAATACTGCGCCGACGGCGTGCACGAGACTGCCCGCCTCCAGCAACGCACCGAGTTCCGCGATTGCGGCTTGGCGCTCCTGCGGCAGCAGGTCGTAGACCAGGAAGAAGCGCAGTTCCAGCGAGCTCCACAGGAGCGTCCGGATGTCGACGGGCACCTCGCCGCGCTGATTGGACCCGTAGCCGACATAGCGCCCGTGCGGCTTCAGCACGCCTTCCGGCAACAGGCGCGCCATGCTCGAGAAGTCCAGGTCAATGATGACATCGGCCCCGGACCCTGCCGTGAGTTCCTTGACGCGCTCGGCCAAAGCCTCCCGCTTGTAGTCGATCACGTGCGCCGCCCCGGCAGCGAGGGCATGGTCACGCCGTGCCGGAGAACCCGCCGTCCCCAGCACGCGCGCCCCGCGCGCGCGGGCGAGTTGCGTCACGTAGTGCCCTACCGCGCTGCCTGCTCCGGTCACCAGCACGCAACGGCCTTGCAGATCGCCTGCGCAATGCACGGCGTGCAGCGCCGTCAGGGCGGGAATGCCCAGGCATGCCGCTGCGTCGAACCCAAGATCCGACGGCAACGGCACGGCTTGCCCCTGCGGCACGGCGATGTACTCCGCGGCCGTCCCCATCGGGCGCTTCCACTGCCCGTTCCAGATCCAGACGCGCTCGCCGACGCGCTCTGCCGGCACCCCGGCGCCAACGTCGACGACGATGCCGGCACCGTCGCTGTGCGGAACGACGATCCCGGATTCAACGGGCCGGCCAGCCCGCGACTTCACGTCCGACGGGTTGACTCCTGAGGTATGGAGCTCGACGAGCACTTCCCCGGACTGCGGGGCCGGCATGGGGAGTTCGCCGACCACCAGGACCTCGTGGGCCGGACCGTTTTGCGAGTACCAGGCAGCTTTCATGCGACCCATTCTGCCGGTCACGGCGGGCCATTGCGTTCACGAATTCGAAATCGCGCCTTTCTTGAGCCGGACCGCAGCCGAAGGCGAAGCCCCCCAGTGAGCGCTAGGCGAGCCGGCTGTACGCGACGATCTCCGGCACCGCCGCGAGCAGCGGGCTCGCCGCGGCGAGCGCGGCGCCGACATGCAGCGTCTTCATGTGCGCCTCGGCGTCGGCCTTTTCCTTCCATTGCTCCACGGTCTGGAACACGTGGGGCGCCTCCGTCTGCTGGAAAAGCTCGTAGGCCATGCACCCGGGGTGCTGCCGCGACTTGACCACGAGGTCGAGGAGGAGGCCTTTCGCGAGTTCCGCGACCTCCGGTTTGACGGTGATGCGTGCGAGGACGTAGTGCATGGCGGCTCCACCCAAAGTTGTTCTGGTGCGCATCTTGACGTGAAGGATGACTGAGCCGCAAGACGGCATCGCGCGCGCCGCCATCGCTCACCTGTGGTTCGAGACCATCCAGAGACTGTAGAGCCGCGTCGGTGCACCAAGGTCCTGCGCGAAAGCCATGTCGGCGATGGAGCGGCCGATTCGCCCGTTGCCATCCTCGAAGGGGTTCAGGGCAAGGCAGGGCTGTGCGCTACTACCTTTCCGTGCCGGGATGGCACGCCGGGCTAGGCATCCCCGGGCGGGGCATCCTCGCCCCGCTGCGCCCCCTTCTTGCCGCGGCCCCGCGCCTCCTTCCTGGCCTGCCGCTGCGCATCCAGCAGCTGACCCGCGGCCAGCCACTGCACGAACTCCTCGGGCGTCTCCAGCGTGATGCGCCCCAGGCTGCCGCCGCGGAACTCGTTCATCACGATCTCGGCCGCCTTCTGGCGGTTGACGCGGCCCTTGCCCAGCAGGGCGCCGCGCTGGCGGCCGATGGCCTCGAGCAGTTCGTCGTCGCCGAGGCCGGCGACCGCCTCCAGCCTGAAGCGCGCCTCGAGCAGCCCGACGTAGTGCCGCTTGAGGTAGCCCAGCAGCTCCAGCGCCACCAGTTCCTCGTCGAAGGCATTGCGGCCGATCGCGCCGCTGGCTGCGAGGTTGTAGCCGCTCTGCGCCACGATGATGCGCGGCCACAGCATGCCGGGCGTGTCCCAGAGGTAGAAGCCGTCGGCCAGCACGATGCGCTGCTCCAGCTTGGTGACGCCGGCCTCGTCGCCGGTCTTCGCCTTGCGGGTGCCGACGAGCGTGTTGATCAGCGTGGACTTTCCCACGTTGGGGATGCCGCAGATGAGCACTCGCATCGGCTTGGCCATGCTGCCGCGCTGCGGCGCCAGCTCGCGGCAGGCGTCGACGAGCCGGCGCGCCGGCGCCGCCTGGCTGGCATCGAGGCCGATGGCGCGCGTCGCCGGCTGCGCGTTGTAGTGGGCCAGCCACAGCGCGGTGCGCTCGGGGTCGGCCAGGTCCTGCTTGTTGAGCACCTTGAGCCCCGGCTTGTGGCCGGTCAGCTCGGCCAGCATCGGGTTGGCGCTGGAACCGGGCAGGCGCGCATCGAGCAGCTCGATGACCACGTCGATCTCGGCGATGCGCTCGGCAATGGCCTTCCGGGTCAGGTGCATGTGGCCGGGGAACCACTGGATGGCCATCGGGGATTTCTTTCTTGCTCGGGATCGGGAGGCGGCGATTGTCGCCGGTGCCCGGATGGCTTGCTGGGGTACCCCCGCCTTCGGAGCGGCCGTGCGGCTCAGGCGCGCAGCGCGTCGCGGTAGCGCCGGCTGCAGGGGATGCGGGTGCCGTCCTGCATCAGCAGGCGCGCATCGCCGCCTTCCAGCGGCTCGATCTCGGCCACCCGGTCGAGGTTGGCGGCGTAGCTGCGGTGCACGCGCGCATAGCGCGCCGGGTCGAGCTGGGCCAGGAAGTCGGTCAGGGTCGCGCGCAGCAGGTAGTCGTGCCCTTTGACCCGCAGGCCGACGTAATTGCCCTGCGCCTGCAGCCAGTCGATGTCGCCGGCCGCGATCAGGAACTCGCGCCGCAGCTTGCGCACCAGGAAGCGCTCCGGCCTCGCCAGCACCTGCTCCGGAACCGGCGGCGCGGGCTCGGCAGCATCCTCGGGGGCATCGAGCACGCGCGCCTCGCCCTGCAGGCGCAGCATGAAGAGCCGGTAGCCGAGGATCGCAAGCAGGAACAGCGCGTAGGTGCGCACGTCCTTCAGGTACTCGTAGAGCCATTTTTCCGGTCCATCGCCGAAGTCGTACTGGCTGCCGGCCAGCGCGTAGACGGCATGGCGCAGGCCCACCATGGCTGCGACGTGAACCACGCTGAAGACCACGCTGGCGAACAGGTGCCAGGGCAGGCTGCGGGCCAGGGTGGCCAAGCTCAGGGGAAAGCGACGCTCGAAGGCGACCACCGCCGGCACCAGCGCGAGCAGCACCAGATGGCTGGACAGCTCCCAGGTCACCGGCTGCCACATCGGCACCGCGCGCCCCAGCTTGTCGGCATCGATCACCGCGACCACCGTGTTGAAGGCGGCCTGCAGCCCCATCACCACCACCCAGAAGGCGATCTCCACGCGCCGGCGATAAGGCTGGTAGCGCTCGAACAGGTTCTTCTGGGTCTCGCGGGAGGCTGCAGGCATGCGGCATTCTCGTGAATCCGGGCCTGGATTTTCGTCCCTGGTGGCCACCGTTCGTCCCAGCGTTCCGGTGGATCGTCACTCAGGCCGCCGTCGCAGCACGCGCCGCGCCCACCATGGCCGCCTTCGCACCGCCAGGAGCCACCCCATGACCCCCGACTCGCCCCGCCGCCACGACATCGACGCGCTGCGCGCCCTGGCCTTCGGCCTGCTGATCCTCTACCACGTGGGCATGTACTACGTGGCCGCCTGGCCGTGGCACCTCAAGAGCCTGCATGCGGCAGCGTGGCTGCAGGCGCCGATGCAGGTGGTCAACATCTGGCGCATGGACCTGGTGTTCCTGGTCTCGGGTGCGGCGCTAAGCTTCCTGTTCCGCGGCCGGGACCCGCTGGCCCTGATCCGTCAGCGCGCGCTGCGCCTCCTGCTGCCGCTGGTCTTCGGAATGACAGTGGTGGTGCCCTACCAGGCCTATGCCGAGGCACTGGCCCGCGGCCTGGTCGCGCCCGGCTTCGCCGACTTCATGCTGCGCTACCTGACGATGGGCCCGTGGCCGAAGGGCGCGTTCGCGGGCTCCGATTTCGGCATGACCTGGAACCACCTGTGGTACCTGCCCTACCTCTTCGTCTACACCAGCGCGGTGGCGCTGCTGCAGCCGCTGCTGGATTCGGCCGCCGGGCAGCGGCTGCGCGCTGCCTTCACCGGACTGCGCCGCTGGCGCCTGCTGGTGCTGCCCGCACTGCCGCTGCTGCTCTACGGGCTGGCGCTGGCGCCGCACTTCCCGGCCACCCACGACCTGATCCACGACGGTTACCTCCACCCGCTCTATTTCACGGTCTTCCTGTATGGCTACTGGATGGGCATCGATGCCGGAATGTGGCGCGAACTGGAACGCCTGCGCGGCTGGGCACTGGCGCTGGCGGTGGGCCTCGCGACCGCGTACCTGGCGCTGCGCGCGGCCGGCGCCGAGGCCTGGCTGCTGCGCGGACTGCGGGCCTTCTACCTGTGGACGGCGATCGCCGCCATCCTGGGCTTCGCCCGCCGTCACCTGGACCGCCCCTGGCCCTGGCTGCACTGGGCCAACGAGTCGGTCTACCCGTGGTACGTGCTGCACCAGACCTTGATCGTCGCCGGCGCCGTGCTGCTCGCGCCCTGGCGGCTGGGGCCGGTGCTCGAGCCGCTGCTGCTGGTCGCTTTCACCATCGGGGGCTGCTGGCTCCTCACCGATGGGCTGATCCGCCGCATCAACTGGCTGCGTCCCCTGTTCGGGAAAAGTCGATGGGCTGGCTGTAGGTCGGATCGCGGTGCAAGTCCCAGTAGACGGCAAGCAGGCGCTGGGTGAGCGGCCCCGGCCGGCCCGTGCCGAGCACCTGGTCGTCCACGCGCGTCACCGGCAGCACGCCACCGCCGGAGCTCGTGAGAAAGGCCTCGTCGGCGCCGCGCAGTTCGTCTGCCGGCAGGGCGCGCAGTTCGACCGGCAGGCCCAGCGCGCGGGCGATCTCGATGACGGTGCGGCGCGAGATGCCTTCGAGCACGCCTTCCTTCGGCGTGACGAGCGCGCCGTCCTTCGCGCAGAAGATGTTGAAGCCGGGCCCTTCGACCACGTTGCCTTCCGCATCGCTCAGCACCACGGTGTCGGCGCCGGCGTCGAGCGCGCCGAGCAGGCCCATGGTGAGGTCGTTCCAGTGGTAGTTCTTGGCCGTCGGGTCGACCGAGCCCGCGGGAATGCGCTGCACTGCGCTCACCTTCAGGTGCAAGCCGTGCTCGCGCTGCGCCTCGTTGGCGATCCAGACGAAGGGCACCGCGAAGGCATGGAAGCGGTTCACCGCCTGGCGCGGGTCGCGCGAGCCCCAGGGCGGCTGGCCCCGCGTGACGATCATCTCCACGTAGGCATTGCGCAGGCCGCTTCGCCGGACGTACATGGACGCCCCCATGCCAGGTTCTCAATTCGCGCGGCTCGAAGGTAAAGATTGCACCCGTACATTCGGACTTTGATTGCAGCTTTTGGCTGCGGTCCCTGATGGGATGAGCTGGTTGACGCCTCGATCGCATACACGCACTCTGGGTGCCTCGTCCGGCGCGGGCTTTGCCAACCACGGTCTGACCTGTCTTGCCATCACTTCATGATCGCCTGAGCAATCGGTGGTTTGTTCTCCCTGCTACGTTGTGGTCGTTTGCTATCTGCCCTAGGCCAGGGACTCTGAGCGCACGTAGTCGGCGTCGAAGTGCCGGTCATGCGCCAGTAGAGCCCAGACGATTCGAGCGTTCTTGTTCGCCAACGCCACCGCCGCCACGTTCTTGTTGCGTCGGTTCACGACGGCGCTGATCCAACTGCATGCATCGGCGTTCTGGCTCACTCGATAGATGACCGAGCGCGCGCCGTGTATCAGCAGCGTTCGCAGGTACGTATCGCCGCGCTTGCTCATGCCCAGCAGGTTGGCTTTGCCACCCGAAGAATGCTGTCTTGGAACCAAGCCGAGCCATGCTGCAACTTGGCGGCCACTGTCGAAGTTCTTCGCGTTACCGATCGAAGCGACCAGCGCACTGGCAGTGATGGGACCGATGCCCGGGACTTGGGCGAGCTTCCGACTGACCTCGTTGCCGCGATGCCAAGCCTGGATCTTCGCCTCGAGTTCCTCGACCTGGCGATCCAGTTCCTTGAGATGGTCGAGCAAGCGTTGAACAAGCAGCCGAAACGCACCGGGTAGCTCGTTGGCGCCGTCTTCGATCAACTCGGGAACGCGCGTGGCAATGTAGCCGATGCCTTGCGGAATGATGATGCCGAATTCGCCGAGCAGCCCGCGAATTTGATTCGCCTGAGCTGTTCGTGCTCTCACGAAGCCCTGACGCACACGATGCAATGCGAGGACCGCTTGCTGCTCGACATTCTTCACCGGTACGAAGCGCATGTTCGGCCGGGCCACCGCTTCGCATATCGCCTCGGCGTCGGCTGCATCGTTCTTGTTGGTCTTGACGTATGGCTTGACGAACTGCGGTGCCATCAGTCGCACGGTGTGGCCCATGCCTTGAAGTTTGCGCGCCCAGTGGTGCGCACCGCCGCATGCTTCCATACCGACAAGGCACTGCGGAAGGTTGACGAAGAACGCTGCCATCTGGTCGCGCCGCAACTGCTTCTTAAGCACGACCTGGCCGCGCTCGTCGATGCCGTGGACCTGAAACACGTTCTTTGCCAAGTCGATGCCAACAGTCGTAATCTTCATGGTGGACGCCCCTCTCGGTTCAAGTGGTTGGTGACACTTCCACTTTGGCACGTTGATGCCGTTACGGGTGGGGGCGTCCATCCCATTGCATTCGGACAGCACCTCCGTGATCTGAGCCGGCGAGAGGCCCGGGTCGAGGCGGAAGCGCTCGCAGCTGCGCATGAAGCGCTCCAGGTGCGCATCGAGCCGGAAGAAGGCGCCCTCCCATACCGTGACCACGTCGTAGGTGGCGTCGGAGCGCAGGAAGCCCCAGTCGGTGATGGGAATCGCGGCCTCGGCGATCGGGACATAGGCGCCGCGCACGAAGGCGACTCCGTCGGCAAGCGGATGGGGGGCGGCAGACACGGGTCGGGGCTCCTGGAGTTCAAGCGTGCGCACTCTAGGGCAAGCGCGCCCCGGATTCAACGCCTGCGTCGGCGCAACCGATCAATTCCGGTGACTGAGCTTCTCGCAGTAGTCGAGCAGCAGCTCGATTTCGGCCGACTTGTCGAAGAAGGCATCCGCGCCCAGCGCTTTCGAGCGGGCCCGCATGTCCGGCGTGGCGTAGTTGCTCAGCACCACGACTTTCTGGTGAGCACCCCGGCGGCGAACGGCATCGACCACGCCGAGCCCGTTGCCCTGCTCGAGGAACAGGTCGACGATGGCCATGTCCCAGCCGTCGCGATGCCGGGCCAGCCAGTCGACTGCCTCGCGCTCGCCGGCCGCATGGGCCACGACCGTGGCGTCCGCGATGTCCTCCAGGAAGCCTACGAGGTTTTCCCGGATCACGGGGTTGTCTTCAACCAGGTAGGTTTTGAAAGTCATGGCGGCTGCACGAAACGAAAGGGGGTTGTCGGAATAGGGACGGGATCTGTTCTGCTTGATGTCATGATGGATCGCGACAGCGCCAGCTCGGTGGGTCATCGGGGTCAACGCGGGTAGGCAATGGCCTACCCGGTTAATACGGAAGTTTCTTGCGAACATGGCAACCACACGTTTCGTCGACATCCACGCGTTGTCGACCCTGGTAGGGGCGGTAGGCGCCCGGCGATTCCTGGAGACACTGGCCCAGACCCTGCGCGAGGACTTCCTGCGCTGGCCCGAGTTCGAGAAATCGGCACGCCTGGCCAGCCATTCGCCGCTGGGCGTGATCGAGCTGATGCCGGTGTCCGACGCCCGGCACTATGCCTTCAAGTACGTCAACGGCCACCCTGCCAATACGGCCCGGGGCCTGCCCACGGTGATGGCCTTCGGCCTGCTGGCCGAGGTGGAAACCGGCTTTCCGCTGCTGCTTGCCGAGCTCACGCTCACCACCGCGCTGCGCACCGCTGCCGTGTCGGCGCTGGCGGCGCAGGCGGTGGCCCGGCAGGGTGCGCGCAGCATGGCGCTGATCGGCAACGGCGCCCAGGCCGAGTTCCAGGCCCTGGCCTTCCATGCGCTGCTGGGGGTGGACGAGCTGCGGGTCTACGACCTCGACCCGGCCGCGACCGACAAGCTGGTGCGCAACCTGGCGGCATATCCGGCCCTGCGCGTGCAGCGCGCGGCCAGCATTGAAGAGGCGGTGCGCGGCGCGCACATCGTGAGCACGCTGACGGCGCGCAAGGCGCGTGCGACCCTGCTCACGCCCGGAATGATCGAGCCGGGCATGCACATCAACGCGGTGGGGGGCGACTGCCCCGGCAAGACCGAGCTGCACGCGGACGTGTTGAATGCCGCGCGCGTGTTCGTCGAATACGCGCCGCAGACGCGCATCGAAGGCGAGATCCAGCAGTTGCCGGCCGGCTTCCCGGTGGTCGAGCTGTGGCGGGTGCTCGCGGGCACCGAGCCTGGCCGTCAGGACGAGGCCCAGGTCACGGTCTTCGACTCCGTGGGCTTCGCGCTGGAGGACTACTCCGCGCTGCGCCTGGTCCACCGCCTCGCGCTGGAGCACAACGTGGGACAGGACATCGCCCTGGCGCCGCCGGACGGCGATCCCAAGGACCTGTTCCGCCTCATAGCGCCGCCGGCTGCGTGACCATCTGCGGCGAGTCGATCCAGTGCTTCTTGAAGCCCAGGCGCGCCGGCGAGACGTACTGCTCGCGGTAGATCTCGAAGGGCATGGTGTCGGCGGCCTCGATCTGCTTCTGCGCCTCGATGGAGTCCTGCGTCTCGCGCTCGAAGCGCGCCTGCTGCTCGGCGCTGAAAGGCAGCGCCAGCAGCGCGGCGCGCGTTTCTTCGGATCGGGTGCGCACGAAATCGATGAATGAATTGCCGTGCGAACGCGCCATCGCCTCGAGCACGCGCGCCGAAGGCAGCAGGGCCGGGTCGGCCAGCGCCCGCTCGGCCGCGCGCACCGCCTCGGCATGGTGGCTGCCGCCATGGACAGCGTCCAGCGCGGCGGCGATCGGGCCGCAGGCCTCCAGCAGCTCGGCACCCCATTCGGTCAGCCCCACATCGCGCCCCCCGCGCAGCAGCTTCAGCCCGGGCTCGCGTCCGCGCGCGGCCGTGAGGTGCTGGTTGTGGGCCAGCTCGGCGATCTCCTCGCGGGTGTCGGGCGGGCTGTCGGCCAGCAGGCAGTGCAGCAGGAAGACATCCAGGAAGCGCATGGTGGCGGCGTTGATGCCGAGGGTCTCGAAGGGATCGAGGTCCATCAGCCGCACCTCGACGTACTCGACGCCGCGCTCGCGCAGCGCATGCAGCGGCCGCTCGCCGGGAAAGATCACGCGCTTGGGCCGGATCGTGCCGTAGAACTCGTTCTCGATCTGCAGCAGGCTGGTGGCGAGCTGGTTGTACTCGCCGCCCAGGTTCTGGATGCCGATCGCCTCGTAGGCCGGCCAGGGCCGTGTCAGCGCGTCCTGCAGCGAGGCGGCATAGCCGTCGAGGCTGTTGTAGCTCACGGCCAGCGAAGCCTGGGCCTCGCTCTGGTAGCCGAGTCGCCCCATGCGCAGCGAGGTGCCGTGCGGCATGTGCATGGCGCCCTCGCCGAGCGGCTTCAGTTCGTGCGCGCGCCCGGCCACGAAGCTCGAGCACAGGGCCGGCGAGGCACCGAACAGGTACAGCAGCAGGAAGGCATGGCGGCGGAAGTTGCGGATCAGCGCGAAGTACTCCGCGCTCGAGACTTCCGGCATCGACCAGTTGTAGTGGATGCCCGAGATGGTCTGCATGCGCCGCCCGTATCGGTGGCTCAGGCCCATGCGATAGACGCTCTTGGCGCGGCCCACGTTCGAGGAGCCGTAGCGCCCGATCGGAATGGTCTCGTCGGGCGGCAGGCCGCAGGGCATGCTCGACACCCACAGCCGTTCGTCGCCGGCCTCGGCCAGCGCGCGATAAGTGAACTGGTGGACTTCAGCGAGCTCGGCCAGGCAGGCTTCGACATCGGCATGCACGCCGGTGATGAGCTCCAGCTGCGACTCGCTGAAGTCGGTGGTGATATGGGGGTGGGTCAGGGCCGATCCGAGGGCGGCGGGATGCGGCGTCGCCGCCAGCTTGCCGTCGGGCTGCGCGCGCAGGCTCTCCTTCTCGATCCCTCGGCGGACTCCCTTCAGGCGCGCGGGTGCGAGCGCTCCCAGGCGCTCCTGTAGTTTGCTCATGTCGTTGTGCCCGGTGAATCTTTGTGGGGCGGAAGGTAGCACGGCCACGGACAGCCTGCTGACACCCGTATTTACAGCGCCGCCGGCGTTTCTGCTATAGCGCCAAACCCCGACGTCAGGGCGTGCCCAGGACCCGCAGCAAGAAGCGGTTGAGGTCGGCGATCTCCTCCATGCACACCGAGTGCTCCATCGGGTATTCGTGCCATTCGACCGCATGCCCCAGCGCCGCCAGCGCATCGCGCGATGCCCGGGCGCGCTCGATCTGCACCACGCCGTCGCGCGTGCCGTGGCCGAGGAAGATCGGGACGTCATGGTTGGCGGCATGGCGCTCCGTGGCGGTGGTCGCGGCCAGCGGCAGGTAGCCCGAGAGCCCGACAATGCCGGCCAGCCGCTCGGCATGGCGCAGCCCGGTCAGCAGCGCCATCGCGCAGCCCTGGGAGAAGCCGGCGACCACGATGCGCCGGGCCGGGATGCCGCGCTGCTTCTCGTTGGCGATCAGCGCCTCGATCGCGGCCTGCGAGCGGCGCAGGCCGGCCTCGTCCTCGCGCTTGACCAGGTCGGGTGCGGCGATGTCGTACCAGGCCGGCATGCGGTAGCCGCCGTTGA
This sequence comes from Variovorax sp. WDL1, assembly GCF_001541225.1. Lineage (GTDB taxonomy): Bacteria > Pseudomonadota > Gammaproteobacteria > Burkholderiales > Burkholderiaceae_C > Variovorax. Next base: position 32,891 of record NZ_LMTS01000249.1, read on the forward strand.
TGGTGACCGGAATCACTGGCGCGTTGGGGAAAACGAAGCGTACCGCGCCGACCGCCGACAGGTCGAGTTCGCCGGCGATGGGCACGAAGTCGTTGCCATCGGCGCCCAGGCCATGCATCAGGAGCACGGTGGCCGTGGGGTTGGGACCGGTTTCGATTTCGATGGGAGCGAGGGACATGGCTGGGAGAAGTTGGCTGGATCACGGGAGTGTGCCGCATCGGGCCTCAGGCGGTCTCGCGGTTATAAACCACGCTGTTCCATGTCTTTCACGAACACGGGCAGATGCCTGGCGTTCCGGCGCGACGACGCCATCACCACAACAAGAGGAGCCTGATGACCCCGCAACACTCGCCCATGAGCCGCCCGGCCGCTCCGAAGGCGAATAGCACCGCAGCCGAAGGCGTAGGTACTCCGGTCAGCCGCCCCGCCGCTCCGAAGGCGAATAGCACCGCAGGCGAAGGCGAACGTACACGACTGAGCCGGCGCAAGACCATCGTCGCCACCACCATCGGCAACGGGCTCGAGTTCTTCGACTTCACCATCTATGGCTTCCTGGCCCTGGTGATCGGCAAGCTCTTCTTCCCCACTTTCGACAGCTACGGCCAGCTGCTGCTGACGGTGGGCAGCTTCGGCGTCGGCTTCATCATGCGGCCGCTGGGCGGCATCGTGATCGGCGCCTACGCGGACCGCGCGGGGCGCAAGAAGGCCATGACGCTCACCATCTTCCTGATGGCGCTGGGCTGCGCCATGATTGCCTTCGCCCCCACCTACGCGCAGATCGGCGTCGCGGCGCCGATCCTGATCGTGCTGGCGCGGCTGATCCAGGGCTTCTCCGCAGGCGGCGAGGTCGGCGCCTCCACCACCCTGCTCGTCGAGCATGCGACGCCGGCCAACCGCGGCTACATGGCGAGCTGGCAGTTCGCCAGCCAGGGCCTGGGCATTTTGCTAGGCGCGGCGGTGGCCGGTGGCCTGACCGCGGCGCTCGGGCCGCAGGGCATGGAAGCCTGGGGCTGGCGCGTGCCCTTCATCATCGGGATGCTGATCGCGCCGGTCGGCATGTACATCCGCCGTCATCTCGATGAGTCGCTGGAGACCGCGGGAACGCCGGCCGCCACCGGGCAGCGCAGCAGCATCGCCGAGGTCTGCAGCGAACACGGCCGCACGGTGCTGGCCGCCATCCTCAGCGTGCTCGGAGGCACTGCCGCGGCCTATGTGGTGACTTTCTACATGCCGACCTATGCGGTGCGCGAACTGGGCCTGCCGGCCACGGTGGCGCTGTTCGCCGCGGCGCTCATGGGCCTCCTGTCCTTCGTGCTGTCGCCGCTGGTCGGCGCGGTTTCCGACCGAGTCGGGCGCAAGCCGCTGATCGTGTGGGGCCGCGTCGCGATGGCGCTGCTGATCTACCCCGCCTTCTGGTGGCTCAACGCCTCGCCCACGCCCGCCGTGCTGTTCATCGTGGTGGGCCTGCTGAGCATCGCGCTGGTGGTGCAGACCGCGCCCGCCATCACGATGCTGCCCGAGATGTTCCCCAAGCATGTGCGCGCCAGCGGGATGTCGCTCGTCTACAGCGTGGGCGTGGCGCTGTTCGGGGGCTTCTCGCCCTTGGTCAGCGCATGGCTGGTGGGCGCCAGCGGCAACAAGCTGGCACCGGCCTGGTACCTTCTGGGCATGACGCTGGTGTCGCTGCTGGGCCTTCTGTGGCTCAAGGACTTCACCGGCCGCGACATCGACGACGCAGCGGCCCACCGGCCCGATGCCGAACCTTCTTCAAGGCCTGCCCGCGCATAGCACCGGCGCCACGCAGATGCTCAGGGCCGCGACGCGAGTTCGCGGCACTTGCGCAGGTTGGCGTCGAAGCGCGAAGCCAGCGCGGGCTCGCAGGCATCGGCGGTGGTCATGATGCGGCACATGCCGACCACCAGGAAATCCGACACTGCCTCGGTGCACATCGGGTAGCGGCTCAAGGCCGGATTGCCCTGCGACTTGAAGCCCCAGTTGCTGGAGAACTCCAGCATGCGGCCCATCGCCTCCTCGAAGTAGTCCCGGTCCCGCTCCGCGATGGCCGCCTCCATCGCCGGCAGCTCGCTGCCGAGAAAGTTCACGGCGGCGGCCGGGAAGTGATCGGCGGACAGCGGCGGGTTCTGGGCGCCGGCCGTGGCGGCGGCGAGCCACAGGGCGGCGAGAAGGCAATGGCG
>NZ_LMTS01000249.1:35114-69619 GCF_001541225.1 Variovorax sp. WDL1
AGAGGTCCCATGGTCTCAAGGTCTGCAATGGCTTCGGGGGCGGTCCGCCGGCCGGCGGGCGCGAAAGCCCCTATTGGAACCGAAGCCGGCCCCACGGGGCCGGCTACCAGCGCAGCTTCACACCGATCGAGCCCTGCACCGAGGACTTGACCCGGGCATCGCCGCCGAGGGCGAACACGCGCCCGAGTTCGCCGTACACGCTGGCGGCCGGCGTCACCGCCAGCGTGAAGCCGCCGGCCAGCTCGGCCGCGCCGTAGCCGCCGGCACTGGCGAAGCGGGTCGAGCCCGCCGGGCCGACGAACTCGGCGACGTCGGCGCCGGCGCTCGCGCGGTACAGGTTCAGTCGCGCATAGGGCTGGAGCCTGCCCGCACCGGTGGCGAAATCGCCCTTGACGCGCACGCCAAGGCGGCCGATCCAGCCGGCATCGGCATCCTGGCGCACGACGGCGCCGGCGATGGGCACGGCGTCGAAGTGCGCGCGCTGGTAGATCAGTTGCGCCTGCGGCTCGACGGTCCAGCGCCCGGCGAGCGCGAAGGACTTGCCGGTCTCGATCGAGGCCGTGAAGCTGTCGCCCTTGCCCGCGGCGCTGGCGTTGCCGTCGGGCCGCACGGTGTAGCGATGGCTGCCGCCCTGGACCACGGCGTCGGCGTAGAGGCCGCTGCCGTCCATCCAGGTGGCGTAGGCGCCGAGGTAGCGCGAGCGCAAGTCGTTGGAGCCGATCCGGCCGAAGGTCCCGCGCGCATTGCCGCTGACGTCCGCCCCGCCGTCCAGGACGCCCACGTAGACGCCGGCGCGCCAGCGGCCGCCCGCCAGCAGGTCGGTCCCGGCCTGCAACCCGCTCACATGGCCTCGGCTGTACGCCGCGGCAATCCCGTCCTGGCGGATGTCCAGGTCGCTGTAGACCGCGCGTGCCCACCCCCGGCGCTGCGCCGGGTCGCTGCCGCCGGCAGGGGCCGCGTCCTCGTCGCCGAGGCGGCGATGCAGGTTCCCGAGCATGGCGAGGTCGGACTGGCGCAGTTGCGCCGGCAGCGCTGCGAACAGCGGCACTTCTGCGCGGTAGGTTGGCACTTCGCCCAGCATCAACGGCAGCTTGACGGTGATGAGCGGGTCGGACGGGGTCGCGGGGTCCGCAGGGTTCGTGGGATCGACGGGATCAACCGGATCGGCGGGAGTGCCGGGAACGACCGGCTCGACAGGCGTGACCGGCGGCTGCACGACGGTCGTGGAGCGCAGGAACCAGCTCTCCCCCGCGCCCTGCGCATCGGCGGCGTGGAGGCGATATTCGTAGGCACCCGCGTCCACATGGCCGTTGGCGAGCGTGAAGGCGTCTCGCGTCGTCTGGGCGGTGGTGGTGGCGCCGTTGCGCGCACTCACCACCTCGATGCCATTGCCAGTCGTCAGGGCGCCGAGGCCGCCGAGGTTGGTGATGCGCACCGTGGTTCGGCCGCTGGCGCTGGCGCCGGGACCGCTGAGCACCAGGCGGTCGCTCAGGCTGTTGCTGCCGCCGAGCACGGTGCCCAGGTTCAATGTGCCGCCCTGCCCCACGTAGGCGCCGGTGACGGTCAGCGTGCTGCCGGCGCTCGCGCTCAGCAGGTTCACGGTGCCGGCGTTGTGCAGGGCGGCCACGCGCTGGTCGAAGCCGCCGGTGTCGAGCGTGGCGCCTGCCGACACGGTGTGCGCGGAGGCAACGCTGAAGCTGCCGCTTGCGCCGGCCTTCAGCGTCCCGGATACGACGGTGGTCGCGCCGCTGTAGGCATGGGTGCCGGAGAGGACCAGGCGCCCCGCGCCCGTCTTCTCGATGCCGCCACTGCCTGACAGCAAGCCCGTGTAGGTGGCGTCGGTGGGCTGGGCGAATCGCACCAGGCCATCGACGGCGATCGAAAGAGGCGCGAACTCGGCCGGTGTCTGCAGTGTGCCGCCTGCATCGACCGTCATGCTGCCGGTGTAGCTGCTGGCATCGGCACCCAGGATCAGGGTGCCCGCGGCCACGCGGGTGCTGGTGATGCCCGAACCCGGCAGCGCATTGCCGAAGGTCCAGGTGCCCGCATCGCGCTTCACCAGGGCCTGGAAGTTCGACAGGGCGTGCGCGAAGGTGTCGGTGCCCGTGCCATCGAGCGTCAGCAGGTTGTTGCCGCCGCCGCCGTCGATGCCGCCGGTGATCGAGGAGCCGGTGTGGACATGCAGCGCGTCGTCGCCGTCGGCGAAGTTCAGCGCACCGATCAGCCGGCCCTGGTTCGTGAAATCCACAGCCATCGTGCCCGAGGCGGCCAGGATGTTGTCGCCCGCTGCCCCCGTGTACGCGATGACGCCGGTGGCGCCGTTGACCACCGTGTTCGAACCGCTCGAGGGCTCCAGCCATATCGCGGCGCCGCCCGCCTGCGAGCGCACCTCGCCGTGATTGACGATGAGGTTGCCGCTGCCGTGTGCGTTGATGGCTTCGGCGTCATACGCCGTGCCGTTGGAGAGCACCCTGGCGCCCTCCTCGATCGTGAGCGTCGTGCCCGCGCGGAACTCGATGGTGTTGGCCCCCGTACCGTAGTGGCCGGTGGCGCCGGGCGCGGCGTTGTTCTCGACCGTTGCGCCGCGCTGGACCAGGATGGTCCCGTTGTCGCCCATGCTGATGGCGGGCAGGTTGGTGGTGCTGATCACGGCGCCGGGCTGCACGTCCACCGTGCCGCCGGGCGTGGCGTCGTAGCCGCCGATGACCACGAAGGTCTGGGGCGTCCCGGCGGTGCAGGTGATGGTGCCGCCGCCGGGGCCGGCGCAATCGGCGTTCGCGGTGCCGGCCAGGCTCAGCACCGCCAGGGCCACTGCCGGCGCCTGGGTGGCCGATTTTCCCAGCCCTCGGGCCAATTCGGAAGCCACCGCCCACAGTCCTTGCCTCGGGCTCCAGACCACCTGGAAAACGCGATTCATAGAGTTCTTTCGTATTACATTGAATACTTAAGAATGTAGTTCTTAGGTTTACATTTCCTAAGGAAGTAGTTCACGAAATCCCGGCAATGCCCCAACTCGATGCATGGCGCTGCGCGCCCGGCCGTGCTAGCGGACGCCCGTAAACTCGGGCATGACTTCCAGACCCTCCAGGGCGCCGCGCACGTTCGAGCGCGGCCTCTTGTGCATCCTCATCGGCGCGGCCGTCCTGATCGCGCCCTATTTCCTGACATCGCCGCACTGGCACGAAATGATCGGCGGCGCCCGCGTGGTGGGCTGGTTCGCGCTGGTGCTCGGCATCGCGCTGGTGGTGGTGGACCTGGTCCAGCGCGCCCGGAGCAAGGCCCGCTGATGCGCGCACCCGCACCCGTGCGCGTTGACGATCTCGGGCGCTTCGACGCGCTGATCGACGCGCGCTCGCCGGGCGAATACGCCATCGACCACATCCCCGGCGCCATCAACTGCCCGGTGCTCGACGACGAGGAGCGCCGCATCGTCGGCACGCTCTACAAGCAGCAAGGCGCCTTCGAGGCGCGCCGGGTCGGGGGCGCGATGGTGGCGGCGAACCTCGCGCGCCACCTGAGGGAGCGCTTCGCGGACCGGCCGGCCGACTGGAAGCCCCTGGTCTACTGCTGGCGCGGCGGCCTGCGCAGCGGCTCGATGGTCACCTGGCTGCGCCTGGTGGGCTGGGACGCGCAACAGCTGGCCGGCGGCTACAAGAGCTGGCGCCGCCACGTGATCACGCAGCTGGACCTGCTCTGTCCGCAACTCGACCTGCGCGTGCTGTGCGGCGCCACCGGCAGCGCAAAGACGCGCGTGCTGCAGGCCATGGCGCATCAGGGACGGCAGGTGCTGGACCTCGAAGGCCTCGCCGCCCACAAGGGCTCGCTGCTCGGCGCCCTGCCCGGCACTCCGCAACCGTCGCAGACGGCTTTCGAGACCCGCATCGCAGAGCTGCTGCAACGGATCGATCCTGCGCAGCCGCTCTACGTGGAAGGCGAGAGCCGCCGCATCGGCCGCCTCGATGTTCCGTTGCCGCTAGTGAAGCACATGCGGGCAAGCCCTTGCATCGAGATCGTGGCCGCGCCCGAGGTCCGCCTGGCCTACCTGCTGCGCGACTACGCGTACCTCGGCGATGATCCCGAGGCCCTGTCACGCCAGCTCGGGCTACTGAAGGAACTGCACGGCAAGGCCGTGATCGGGCGCTGGCAGCAATGGGCCGCCGAAGGCGAGCTGCCGGCGTTGTTCGCCGAGCTGACCGCGTTGCACTACGACCCGGCCTACCGCCGGTCGCAGGCCAGCCATTTCGAACGCTGGGACGAACGGCAGGCGGTGGCGACGGACGATCTCTCCGACGCCGCCATCGAGGCGCTGGCGCGGCGGGTGGCGCAGCTGGGTTAGTTCGGGATGTTCGGCCAGAGCACTACGCCTTCTCGCCCGACGCCTTCTTGCCCGGCGCCTTCTTGCCCAATGCCTTCTTCGCGACCTCGACCACCGCCAGCACGATCGCGCCGGCCACGATTCCGACGCCTGCGTTGAAAACCATCGAGCCCAGCCCGCCCAACAGGGCCCCGGCGTCCACAGCCCAGGCCTCGACCGCGTGGCCGAGCGCCGGTACGCCGTGCACCAGGATGCCGCCGCCCACGAGGAACATGGCGGCGGTGCCGGCGATGGAAAGTCCCTTCATGAGCCAGGGTGCCGCCACCAGGATGCCGCGGCCGAGGGCCTGCGAGGCGCCGCCTTCGCGGCGGCTCAGGTAGAGCCCTGCGTCGTCGAGCTTCACGATGCCGGCCACCAGGCCGTAGACACCGACGGTCATGATCAGCGCGATGCCGACCAGCACCGACAGCTGCGTGGTGAAAGGCTGCGCCTGCACCGTGCCCAGCGTGATGGCGATGATCTCCGCCGAGAGGATGAAGTCGGTACGCACCGCGCCCTTGATCTTGTCCTTCTCGACCGCCACCAGGTCGACGGCCGGATCCGCCAGCGCCTGCTCGTGCCGCGAGATGTCGGCGTCGTGCTCTTCCTTGTGCAGGAACTTGTGCGCCAGCTTCTCGCACCCCTCGAAGCAGAGGAAAGCCCCGCCGATCATCAGCAGCGGCGTCACCAGCCAGGGCAGCCAGGTGCCGATGGCCAGCGCCGCGGGCACCAGGATTGCCTTGTTGACGAGGGAGCCCTTGCACACCGCCCACACCACCGGCAGCTCGCGATCGGCCTTCACGCCCGAGACCTGCTGCGCGTTCAGCGCCAGGTCGTCGCCCAGCACGCCGGCGGTCTTCTTGGCGGCTACCTTGGTGAGGACGGAAACATCGTCGAGGACGGTGGCAATGTCGTCGAGCAGGAGCAGAAGACTGGAGGCCATGAATCAGGTATTCCTCGAAGGGTCAGACGACGTTTCGCTTGAGGCGGATCTCTTCGATCTTGGTGCCGCCCAATGACGTTGTCTTGGCAGTCTTCATCTCGCGCTTGAAGCCGGCCAACTCGTAGAAGCGCAGCGCACGGTCGTTGCGCAGCGGCACCCACACGGTGACGAGCGTACAGCCCTCCTCCTCCAGGCCGTCGCGCGCTGCATCCCACAGCGCCACGCCCACGCCCTGGCCCCAGTGCTCGGGCTTGACGTAGAGCGCCCAGATCTCGCCGGTGGTCGAGGGCGTCTTGGGATCGCGCGAACGGTCGAAGCCGACGAAGCCAGCCACTTCGTCGCCCAGCACGGCCACGTGCACCTGCGGCTCGCTGAACTCGATCGCCTCGCGCCACTTGGCCTCGCGCGTGGAAGGCGCCAGGGCGCTCAACTGGTCCTCGGGCAGGATGCCGGTATAGGCGGCACGGGCGGAGGCAACGTGGACTTCGGCGATGGCTTTGGCATCGCGCAGCGTGGCGGGGCGAACTTCGTAGTCAGGCATGAATGCGGGGAAACGATCGATAGGGACTGTATTGTCGCTGCCTCGCTAAACTCGACCTCCAATCACTGGAGGAACACATGCCCAAGGGACAGCAGCGCAGCAACAAGGAAACCAAGAAACCGAAGAAGGACACGTCGCCGCCGAAGGCGCCGCCCGCCGGCTTCGAACCGGTCCGCACGGTCACGACGGCAGTGATTCCACGCGGGAAGATCAAGAACAAGGAATGAGCACGGGCGCGCCGCAGACCACGGCGCGGATCGAGCCCGGCGGCTTGCGCTTCGACACCGACGCGGGCCGCACGCTGCTGCAGTCCGCCGAGGCCGCCGGCATCGAGCTGCCCAGCTCCTGCCGCAACGGCACCTGCCGCACCTGCATCTGCCGGCTGCTCGACGGCGAGGTGCGCTACCGCGTCGAATGGCCCGGCCTGAGCCGGGAAGAGAAGGCCGAGGGCTGGATCCTGCCCTGCGTGGCGGAGCCGGTGGGCGATGTGAGGCTGGACGCGCCACTCGCCCGCTCGCAGTTCTAGTGGGCCGTCACAGTCGATCCGGGAAATGGCCCCGAATTGCGTTTGTGATGCCGACAAGAGAGGCTAGATGGGATTCTCCTCATTCATTTGCACGCCAAGCTTGATAAGTTCGGCTCGAAGGTAGTCATTTAGAAGCAGAATCGAACAGTCTCTGTTGATGGCGTCCGAATACCGGAAGTTTTTGATGTTGTCGATGTAGCGGGAAATCACCTGACGCTGGGTCGGCGTCAAATAATATTCCAATTTGACGTACAAGGCGTCCACGTGCTCAAGTTTCTCGAAGTGGCCCTGGAGGTTGCTTAGTTTCAGTGCGCACGATCCCGTCTCCGGTTGCAACCGATCGATCTTGATCTTGCCGCCGGTGGCGCAGTACATCATCTTCAGAACTCGTACAGTGCCCATCTCACTGCCCAGCTTGTTCTGAAGGATAACGCTGACCATCTCCGCTACCTTGTGGCTGGGTGTCGTTGATCCCACTTCGTACACTTGCCTGGATTCGCGTACCAATTTGCCCTTTGCGCCTTTGGACGAGCCGCTGCTGGCTGACGAATTTTGCGGAATCCGGTCAGAGGCTGTGTCGCTCGAAACTTCTCCCCTCGACGACGCATGGGTTTCGCCTGAAAAGTCGGCTGTATCCATGACCACCTCTGGGTCGGGCGTCTCTGCATGCAGCACGATGGGGATGATCGCGATGCGATGCGCATCGACCGGCTCATTTCTTTCAACGGTGAGAGAAGAGGAATGATCAATCGTGAAATCCGCACCTTCGCTCTCGAAATCGGGCAGTTTGGTAAAAACCCGCTGCTGTCGAGCATCGCGGGAAAATACGAGCCTGGATGCCTTATAGCTAAGGCTTCGATTTGCACGCGGCACCACTTCATCCAAGGTGGCAGTTTTTTTATCCTCCCCGGTCTTTTTTTCCGGATCCTCTTTGGGGGGTTTGGATTTTCGATTCAAACTCAGGAGATGGGGGCGCATAATAGGGTGCCAATGTAAAAAAAGCCGAAAAACTCTCGGCATCAATGGAATCCAACTTCAACCTGCGGGATCAATTTTCAAATGATTCGGTTCTATTCATTTGCATGTAATGATTTCCCTCGGGCCGCAGCTGCCACGGAACTTCGTAACCTCATTTCCCCGGGAGTTCCAATCGAGCTGGCGGCAACGCGCTGGAGAGTGGGTCGGGCGTACCTCGATCTTCCTGCACGCCGTTGTGTCCTGCCGTGGACTAGTCCGCAGGCTTCACCAGCCGATCGCGCGACGCCAGCGACGGAAAGAGCCGGAACCAGGCCAGCGCCACCAGCACGGTGCCGACGCCTCCCAGCACCACAGAGCCCACCGGCCCCAGCAGCGCCGCGGTGGCGCCCGATTCGAACTCGCCCAGCTGGTTGCTGGCGCCGATGAAGATCGAGTTGACGGCGCTCACCCGCCCGCGCATCGCGTCCGGCGTCTCCAGCTGCACCAGCGTCTGCCGGATCACCACGTTGACCATGTCGGCCGCGCCCGAGACCGCCAGCGCAAGCAGCGACACGGCGAAGCTGCGCGACAGGCCGAACACGATCATGCAGACGCCGAACGCTGCCACGGCGATCAGCAGCGCGCGCCCTACGCGGCGCTCGATGGGCCGCCGCGTGAGCAGGATCGAGGCCGCGAGCGCCCCCACCGCGGGCGCGCTGCGCAACAGCCCCAGCCCCCACGGGCCCGTGTGCAGGATGTCCTTGGCGAAGATCGGCAACAGCGCGACGGCGCCGCCGAGAAGCACCGCGAACAGGTCGAGCGAGACTGCGCCGAGCACCGGCTTCCGGTGCCAGATGAAGTTCACGCCCGCCAGCACGGTCGACAACGACACCGGCTCGCGCGGCGGCGGCGCGTGCTCGTAGCGCACCTGCATCACCAGCAGGCTGCCCACCGCGAAGAAAAACAGGCCCGCACCATAGACCACGCCAGTGCCGGCCGCGAACAGCAGGCCGCCCAGCGCCGGGCCGCCGATGATCGCCCCCTGCATGCCGGCCGAACTGAAGGCCATGGCCCGCGGCAGCATCAGCGGCGGCACCAGCAGCGGTGTCAAGGCCTGCTGTGCCGGCATCTGGAAGGCGCGCACCGCGCCCAGCACCAGCGACAACCCGAGCAGCAACGCACGCGAGTCGTGGTGCCCCTGCACGGCGACCAGCAGCACCAGCGCCACCATCCCCTGCACCGCGAAGCAGGCGGCGACGATGCGGCCGCGATGATGGCGGTCGACCACGTGCCCCGCCAGCAGCGCCAGCAGCAGTGCCGGCAAGAACTGGTAGAGCCCCACCAGCCCGAGGTCCCAGGCGCTGCCCGTCAGCTCGTACATGTGCCAGCCGATCGCGACCAGCAGCATCTGGCTGCCCGCCGTGCCGAAGAGCCGCGCGATCCACATCCGCATGAAGGGCCGCTCGCGCGTCAGATCGGTGAACGTCGGCGAGGCGGCAGCGGGAATGGACATCGCGGCGAGGATAGCCCAGGCCCGAAGCTCATAGACTCGCCCGGCCATGACCTCGCTCGCCGTGATCCATGAAGACGCCGACCTGCTGGTGCTCGACAAGCCCGCCGGCCTCTTGTGCGTGCCCGGCCGCGGCGAGGACAAGCAGGACTGCCTCAGCGCCCGCGCGCAGGCGCGCTGGCCCGACGCCCTGGTCGTGCATCGACTCGACATGGCCACCAGCGGCTTGGTGCTCATGGCGCGAAACCCCGCGATACAGCGCGCGCTCGGAGATGCCTTCGCCAAGCGGCGCGTGCACAAGCGCTACGAAGCCATCGTGGACGGATCGCTTCCCGTTTCCGACGCGTGGTCGCTGATCGATGCCCCGCTCATGGCCGACTGGCCCAACCGCCCGCTCCAGAAGGTCGATCCGCTCCATGGCAAGCCGAGCGGGACGCGCTGGCGCGTGAAGCGGCTCCTGCCCGATCGGGATGCGAGTCACGTGCTGCTCGAGCCGCTGACCGGCCGCACCCACCAGTTGCGCGTGCACCTGCTGTCGATCGGACACCCGATCCTCGGCGACACGCTCTATGGCGGCGAGGACGTGCGGCAGCGCGCAGACCGTCTGCTGCTGCATGCGAGCGAACTCGAATTCGCCCATCCCGCCGATGGCCGCCTGCTGCGCTTCGAGAGCGCGCCGCCTTTCGAGTGAGCGCCCCGGTCCTCAGCCTTTCACCACGAGCACCGGCACCTTGGCGTCCTGCAGCACCCGCTGCGTCACGCTGCCCAGGAGCAGCTTCTCGATGCCGGAGCGGCCATGCGAGCCCATCACGATCAGGTCGGCCCCGATCGCCTCGGCGGTGTCGACGATGCCTTCGTGCACCACGTGGCCGTCGATCACGCGCTGGTCGCTGTGCAGGCCTTCCGCGGCCAGGGCCGCGACGCCCCGAGCCAGCGCGGCATTGGCGCTGCTGGTGGCGGCCGCGAGGTATTCGTTCTGGCCCAGCGCGTAGTCGGCGCCGACGCCGATGAACGGATAGTTGTCCACGACGTGGATCAAGGTGATACGGCTGCCGAACGCCAACGCGAGTCCGCTGGCCTTGCTCACCGCGAGCATCGATGTTTCGGACCCGTCGATCGGAACCAGGATGTGATTGAACATGGGAGACCTCGTTTGTTCACTTGATGGCTCTCTGGCTCTCAGCCGAACCGGGCTTCGAATGTACATCCAGGACAGTGTCCGGACTGTAGGACTTCTACGGCCCGCCGCCAGGGTGCTCAATCGCCCTGGAAGGAGCCCGCGCGGCAGGTCACGACCAGCGTGTCGCGCCAGCCGGGCTGGCTGTCCACCAGAGGCTGGATCGGCGTCGATTCGTGGATCACGCGTGCATCGTCGACGAGCATCAGGGTCCACGGCTCCGTCATCGTGAAGCGCTCGCCGCGACGGCCCGCAGCCTCGAACACGCGGGTTTCGCCGCCCTTGATGTTGTGGCGGCCCACCAGCGCCACTGCCACCAGGTCGACGCCGTCGCGATGCGCGCCTTCGGGCGTCGGCCGGCCGATCCCGTCGGCCGTGTCGATGCGGAACTGGTGCGCCTCCACGTACCAGCGCTGCCTGCCGCGCAGGCCGTTCGCCACCTCGGCAAGGCCCTTGATGAGCGCCTGCCACGCGGGCTGCACCAGCGTGCCGGCCTCCATCGGCGCGAACCAGCGCTGCATGCCGCCGTGCAGCGCGTTGTACTCGACCGGCTGCCAGTGCGCGCGGTGCGGCACCTGCTCGATGACAGCGTCCTCGACCATGAAGCAGGCGTGGCGGCGGGTCCGGTAGCGGCCGCCATCCTTGAGATACTCGTCAAGGGGCAGGTGGTCCCAGTCGGCGTGCAGCAGTTCGAGCTTCGCGAGCGGGCAATCCAGCCATTCGGCCACGCCCTGGGGGCTCAGCACCGCATAGCCGTCCTGCCGGAGCGCGGGAACGAGCCGGTCTACGGGGGTGAAAGGCGGATCGAAGGCCCCGAAGCTCACTCCGCCACCTTCACGCCCTTCCAGAAGGCAACGCGGTAGCGCACCATCTCGGCCTCGGGCTTGGGGTCGGCGTAGTACCAGGCGGCGTCTGCATTGAGCTCGCCGTTGACCAGCAGCGAGTAGTAGCTGGCCGTGCCCTTCCAGGGGCAGGTGGTCTTGTGGTTGCTGAAGGTGACGTAGTCGCGATTGAGCGCGCTCGCCGGGAAATAGTGGTTGCCCTCGACGAGCACGGTGTCGTCGCTCTCGGCGACAGTGACGCCGTTCCAGGTTGCTTTCATCCAGATCTCCAAGACCCGCGCCGATGGCGGGACGGAGCTATTGTGCCGCGGGCGACTGCAGCCAGTGCACGCTGAAGAGCTGCTCGGGATCGGTCCACACCGCCGCCGGCCTGAGCCCGGCCTTCACGGCCAGGGCCTGCAGGCCATCGACGGTGAACTTGTACGAGTTCTCGGTGTGGATGGTCTCGCCCTCCTCGAAGTGGAAGCGCTGGCCATCGAGCGTGACGGTTTGCGCGCGACGGCTCGCCAGGTGCATCTCGATGCGGCGCAGCGGCGCGTTGTAGAAGGCCGCGTGCGAGAAGCCTTCCAGGTCGAAGTCGGTGCCGAGCTCGCGGTTGGCTCGACGCAGCAGGTTGAGGTTGAAGGCCGCCGTCACGCCCTGCGCGTCGTTGTAGGCGGCATGCAGCCGCGCAGGGTCCTTGACGAGGTCCACGCCCAGCAGCAGGCCGCCGCCGCGCAGCAGGCGCTGCGCGAGCTGCAGGAAGGCGAGCGCCTCATCGGGGCTGAAGTTGCCGAGCGTCGAGCCGGGAAAGAAGCCTACGCGCTGGCCAAGGCCCTCGCCGCGCGCCGGCAGCACCAGCGGCATGGTGTAGTCGGCCACCACGGGCAGCACCCCGAGGTGCGGGTAGTCGGTGCGCAGGCGCTGCGCCGCCGCCTCGAGGTGCTCGCCCGAGATGTCGATCGGCACGTAGCGCCGCGGGGCGTGCAGCGCATCGAGCAGCAGGCGCACCTTGGTGAGCGAGCCCGCGCCGAACTCGATGACCTCGGCGTGGGGGCCGATCTGGGCCGCGATCTCGGGCGCGCGTTCGGTGAGGATGCGCATCTCGGTGCGCGTCGGGTAGTACTCGGGCAGCTCGCAGATGCGGTCGAAGAGCTGAGAGCCGGCCGCGTCGTAGAAGAACTTGGGCGAGATGCCGCGAGGACTCCGGCTCAGCCCCTCGAACAGCTCGCGGCCGAAGTCGGACAACGGCGCAGCCCGCTGTGCGCTGCGGAATGCATGCAGGCTGATGGCAGGAATACTCATTGAAGATCCTTGGCGAGCCGTAGCCCCGAGAACTGCCAGCGCGCGGCCGGCGGGAAGAAGTTGCGGTAGCTGGGACGCGCATGGCCTGCGGGCGTGGCGACACTGCCGCCGCGCAGCACCAGCTGGCCGACCATGAACTTGCCGTTGTATTCGGCCGCTACCCCGGACAACGGGCGAAAGCCCGGGTAGGGGTCGTAGGACGAACGCGTCCATTGCCAGACATGCCCGCTCGTCTGCGACATGCCGGGCGCATCGTGCGCGGCCTCCCACTCGAACTCGGTGGGCAGCCGCGCGCCCGCCCACTCGGCATAGGCCGCGGCCTCGTAGAAGCTCAGCTGCGACACCGGCGCCTCGGGTTCCATCGGCCGCACGCCATGCAGGCCGAAGACCTGCCACCCCGCCGTCGCGCCATGGTGAGCGAGGCGCGGATCATCGGCGGCAAGCCAATACAGCGGATGACGCCAGCCCTGCGCCTGCACCGCGGCCCAGCCGTCGGAGAGCCACAGCTCGGGCCGCTGGTAGCCGCCATCGGCGATGAACTGCGCGTACTCGCCGCAGTTCACCAGCCGGTCCGCGATCGCGTAGGGCTGCAGCAGGGCCGCGTGGCGCGGCGTCTCGTTGTCGAAGCAGAAGCTGCCGCCGGCATGGCCGACCTCGACAAGGCCGCCAGGCCGCGAGAGCCAGAGCATCGCCGGCGCTACCGAGGCCAGCCGCAGTGCAGGCGCGGGCGCCGCACGGTAGGCCGGCAGCAGCGGGTTGCAGGACAGCGCATGCAGGATGTCCGTGAGGATGAGCTCCTGGTGCTGCTGCTCGTGGTTCAGGCCCAGCTCGACGATCGCCGTGATCGCGTCCCAATCGGCCGCGCCGTCGTCGCTCGCGAGCAGCGCCTGCACCGCCTCGTCCACATGGCGCCGGTAGGCGTGCACCTGCTCGAGCGAAGGCCGCGTCAGCAGCCCGCGCCGGGGGCGCGGATGGCGCGGCCCCAATGCCTCGTAGTAGGAGTTGAAGAGATAGGCGAAGGCCGGGTCGAACACGCGGTAGCCCTCGGCATGCGGCTGCAGCAATACGGTCTCGAAGAACCAGCTGGTGTGTGCCAGGTGCCATTTGGTCGGACTGGCGTCGGGCATCGACTGGATGCACTGGTCCTCGGGCGAGAGCGGGGCTGCCAGCGCGAGGCTGTGCTCACGCACCGCCTGGAAACGTTCGCGCAGGTCGTCCGCCGCGGGCACGGCCGGCCGGGTGAGTTTCATGGGGTCTCCATCGTTGGAAGAAAGGTTTTTAGCCCATGCATGGAGGCCGGCACCGTAGGACAAGGGCTCGCGGCGCGGCACCCCCGACCGCGGCGCGCGGGACGTCGAACGCGACACTTTGGCACAAGACGCCGGGGCGTGCACGGCGCCTGCGTATCATCCGGCGCATGAGTCTCCTCCCCTCCCACGGCCGCCCCCGAATCGTGATCATCGGCTGCGGGTTCGGCGGACTCGAGGCAGCGCGCAAGCTGCAGCATGCGGCCGTCGACATCACCATCGTCGACAAGACCAACCACCACCTTTTCCAGCCCCTGCTCTACCAGGTCGCGACCGCCGGCCTGGCGGCGCCCTCGATCGCCGCGCCGGTGCGCCTGCTGTTCCGCCGGCAGCCCAACATCACCACCCTGCTCGGCGACGCGACCCGCATCGATCCCGGCACGCGCGAGGTGCATCTGGCCGACGGCACCCGCCTGCCCTATGACCACCTGATCGTGGCCGCGGGCGCGACCCACAGCTACTTCGGCCGCGACGACTGGTCGCGCATGGCTCCAGGGCTCAAGACCTTGGCCGATGCCTTCGAGATCCGGCGCCGGATCCTGATGAGCTTCGAGGCCGCCGAAGTCGAGACCGACCCGGCGCGCCGGCGCGCCCTGCTCACCTTCGCCGTGATCGGCGCCGGCCCGACCGGCGTCGAGATGGCCGGGACCCTGGCAGAGATCGCGCGCCACACCCTCAGGGGCGAATTCCGCCACATCGACCCGCACACGGCCGAGGTGCTGCTGATCGAGGGCGGCCCGCGCGTGCTGCAGGCGATGCCGGAGGTCCTGAGCCAGCGCGCGCTCGAGCAGTTGCAGAAGCTGGGCGTGCAGGTACGCCTCAATGCGCGCGTGACCGCGGTCACGCCCGGCGGGCTGGAGGTTGAATCGCCCTTCAGCGACGGCGGCGCCGGCACCGGCACCCACCGCATCGCCTGCCATTGCGTGATCTGGGCCGCCGGCGTCGCCGCCTCGCCGCTCGGGCGAATGCTGGCCGAAGCCACCGGCGCCGAATGCGACCGTGCCGGCCGCGTGAAGGTGCTGCCCGACC
This sequence comes from Variovorax sp. WDL1, assembly GCF_001541225.1. Classification (GTDB taxonomy): domain Bacteria; phylum Pseudomonadota; class Gammaproteobacteria; order Burkholderiales; family Burkholderiaceae_C; genus Variovorax. Next base: position 49,585 of record NZ_LMTS01000249.1, read on the forward strand.
TCAGCCTGCCCGGCCATCCCGAGATCAGCGTCGTGGGCGACCTGGCGGCTGCCATGAGCCACCGCGCCGGCAAGGAGCCCGTGCCGGTGCCCGGCGTCTCGCCCGGCGCAAAGCAGGCGGGCCGCGCCGCTGCAACGAACATCCTGCGCCGCATCGCAGGCAAGGAAACGGTTCCCTTCCGCTACCGCGACTACGGCAACCTCGCCACCATCGGGCGCAACTCGGCCGTGGTCGACCTGGGCACGCCCATGGGCCCACTGCGCTTCTCGGGCCGCCTTGCGTGGCTGTTCTGGCTTTTCGCGCATGTGTATTTCCTGATCGGCTTCCGAAACCGCCTCGTGGTCCTGATGGACTGGGCCAGCGCCTACTGGAGCTTCCAGCGGCATGCGCGAGTGGTGGCGGACGTGCGGGGCAGGGGCGAATCCTGAGCACACGCCACGATCCCACCCCAGGCGACACTCGCGCCCTTCCCGTCCCGCCTTTCCCCGTGATGAAGATTCGTCCCTTCCAACCCGCCGACGAAGCCGGCGTGATCGCCCTCTGGCAGGCCTGCGGCCTCACGCGCCCGTGGAACGACCCCCATCGCGACATCCAGCGCAAGCTCGGCGAGCAGCCCGAGCTCTTCCTGGTCGCCACCGGCGCCGACGGCGCGCTGCTCGGCTCCGCAATGGTGGGCTTCGACGGCCACCGCGGCTGGGTCTACTACCTCGCGGTCTCGCCCGATCATCGGCGCATGGCCATCGGCCGCGCGCTCATGCACGAGGCCGAGCGCCTGCTCACCGAGCGCGGCTGCCCCAAGATCAACCTCCTCGTGCGCTCCTCCAACGCCGAGGTCGTTGCCTTCTATCGCAGGCTGGGCTACACGCAGGACGATGTGATCAGCCTCGGACGCCGGCTCATTCACGACACCTGACACCGATCCCCGCAAAGCGTCAATCGCTCGGCATCTTCTCACCGAGCAAACGAAGCGCATGCCGGGGTGCGCGGCAGCCTCTTCTCGGTTCGAGGCACGGCGACGAGGAAGCGCTCGCTTGCTTCGCCAAGGCCATCGCGATGCTGGTGGATGCTGGCCACTTCAAGGCGGCCTGCACATTGATTCGCTGGGTCCCGGCCTCAGCGCGGATCGACCTGATGGAGCGCTGTCCCGATCACATCAAGACATTGGTGGCTTGCAACGATGCCGAAGTCTGCAACGCCAGGGATTCGGCGCAGGTTTCGGCGGCCCGCGCTGAGTTGATCCGCCAGCCCCAAGACCTTGCCCAATTCTTCAGGCTGCTGCCGCACTGCTCGCCCCTGGCAAGGGAGCGCTCGGTGGCGTTGTTTCCGCCGCTGACCACGGACATGCTCCGGGGCTTGGACGACCACGTGCTCGTCAAAGCTGTGAACCTGACACTGGAGCGAATCCGACAGCTGGACACTGATTCGTGTTTGACCGAACTCGTTTCTCTGCTGTCCATTGCCGACAAACTCGAGGGTAGTGATACGCCATGTCCGAGGAAGCGAAAGCTTCCATCAAGACGGAAGAGTGGGAAGAGATACGGAGATCGATGGCGGACGGACTTTCCACGTGAAGTTGACGGATTGGCTGGGTGCCGGAAAAGGGCCGCGGCTCAACCCTTGTTCTCGGCCTCCTGCAGCAGCCGCCACATCACCTTGCCGCTGCCGCTCTTGGGCAGCACGTCGACGAACTGCACGGTGCGCGGGATCTTGTAGACAGCCATGTTCTCGCGGCACCAGTCGATGATCTCCTGCTCGGTGGTGTTCTTGTGGGTGGCGCGCAGCACCACCACCGCCTTGACCGACTCGCCCCGGTAGGCATCCTTTGTGGAGATCACGCACGCCTCCTGGATCGCCGGGTGGCGGAACATCAGGAGCTCGACCTCGGCCGGCCAGACCTTGAAGCCGCTGGCGTTGATCATGCGCTTGAGCCGGTCGGTGATGAAGAAGTAGCCGTCCTCGTCCATGCGGCCCATGTCACCCGAACGGAAGAAGCGCTTGCTCTCGAACTCCACGAAGGCCGCCGCGGTCGCGTCGGGCCGCTTCCAGTAGCCCTGGAACACCTCGGGCCCGTGGATGATGATCTCGCCCGATCCGCCGATCGGCATCTCCTGCAGCGTGTCGGGGTCGACCACGCGCGCATCGGTGCTCATGAAGGGGATGCCCAGGCACTGCTGCTTGGGGTTCTCGAAGGGATTGGTGTGCGAAGGCGCCGCGGTCTCGGTGAGCCCGTAGCCTTCCGCGTACTTGAGCCCGTACTGCTCGTAGAGCCGTTGCGCCACGGCCTGCGGCATCGCCGCCCCGCCGCCGCCGATGTGGACCAGGCTGCCGAGGTCGAAGCTCGCGAAGTTCGGGCTGCCCATCAGGTCGATCACCATGGTGGGGATGTTCGTCCAGCTCGTGACCTTGCGGCGCGAGATCAGCCGGCCGGCCACCTCGCGGTCCCAGCGCGGCATGACCACCAGCGTGCCCGCGCTCATGATGACGGTGTGCAGCACGCTCACCGTGCCGGTGATGTGGAACATCGGCACCACCGCCAGCACCACCGTCTCCGACGAGCTCTGGCCCCACAGCAGGCAAGCATAGGCGTTGTGCATCAGGCTGGAGTGGTGGTGGATGCAGCCCTTGGGCAGGCCGGTGGTGCCGCTGGTGTAGGGCAGGAGCGCCATGTCGTTGGCACCCACCACATGCGCAGGCGGCGCGTGGCCCGCGGCCAGAGCGTCGGTCCAGGCCATGACACGGCCGCCGGCCAGCGAAGGCAGCGGATGGCGCATGAGCAGCCAGTCCCGCCACACCGGCGGTGGGGCCTCGTCTCCCCGTGCTTCCGGGTCGAAGGCGTCGGTGAACTGCGTGACGATCAGGTGCGCCAGGCGCTCGCCGGGCGCGAGCGCGTCGCTGGCCTTGGCGAGCTCGGGCGCCAGGTCGCCGGTGGTGATGGCTACCTTGGCGTCCGGATCGGTGATGTAGTGCTTGAGCTCCTCGGCCCGGTTCATCGGGTTGACCGGCACCACCACCGCGTTGGCGCGCAGGATGGCGAAATGCGCGATCACCAGCTGCGGGCAGTTCTGCATGTCCAGGACCACGCGGTCGCCGCGCTTCACGCCCAGCGCATGCAGTTGGCCGGCCAGCCGTTCGACCTGCTCGGCGAGCTCGCGATACGAAGTCTCGCGGCCAAAGAAGACCAGCGCGGTCTTGTCCGGGAAGCGCTCGGCGGCGGTGGCGAGGTTGTGCCACAGCGAGGTGGCGGGGACGGTGATCGAACGGGGCAGGCGCTGCGGCCAGAACTTGTAGTGCGGGCGGTCCATACGGGCTCCATGGGGAGGGGCAAGCCTACGATGCCACACGGGCCGGCCGCATGGGGGAAGCCCCCACCGGGTCGCATCGGTGACTCTGTCGAAAAGGCAGATGCCTCGCTCATGCAGGCGGCCGACAGACATGCCACACGTTCCGGCGTACAACATCGGCTCCTTCACCCCACCACGAGGAGCTCTCATGGCAGCAGACAAGCGCGCAAGTGTTCACTGGGAAGGCGCCGGCAAGACCGGCAAGGGCCGGATCAGCACGGAGACGGGCGCACTCAAGGACTACCCCTACGGCTTCAAGAGCCGCTTCGAGGACGACCGCACGGGCACCAATCCTGAAGAGATCCTCGGTGCCGCGCATGCCGGCTGTCTCACGATGGCCCTTGCCTTCGCGCTGGAAGGCGCCGGCTTCACTGCGACGCGTATCGACACCAAGGCCGCAGTGCGCTTGGCGCAGGACGGGCCCGGCTTCAAGATCGACCGCATCCAGCTCGAGCTGGAAGCCGTGATCCCCGGCATCGACGACGCGAAGTTCCAGGAACTCGCCGCCGGCGCCAAGGCGGGCTGTCCGCTGTCGAAAGCGCTGGCGAGCGTGCCCGAGATCACGTTGAAAGCCACGCTCGCAAGCTGAGGCGCGCCCTGGGGCAGGCGCCCCAGCCAGCCGCCCTGGGTTGGTGCGTGCGCGTGCATGCCGGCAGGCACGAAAGCTGCAGGCATGCATGCGCATATCCACCACCGCTTCCTACATCATGAAGTTCTCCCGCCGCCTGGCCGCCCTCGGCCTTGCCACGTCCGCCCTGCTCGCCGCCGGCGCCGCGCAGGCGCAAAGCGCGCTCGACAACGTGCTGAAATCGAGGACCCTCAAGGTCGCCATTCCCACCGACTACCCGCCCTACGGCTTCGTCGGCCCCGACATGGCGCCCCAGGGCCTGGACGTGGAGATGGCGAAGCTCATCGCCGCCAAACTGGGCGTCAAGGCCGAGCTGGTGCCGGTCACCAGCGCCAACCGCATTCCCTACCTGCAGACGAAGAAGGCCGATCTCGTGATCTCCACGCTGGGCAAGAACGCCGAACGCGAGAAGGTCATCGACTTCAGCGCCGCCTATGCGCCCTTCTTCCAGGCTGTGTATGCGTCCAAGGGCCTCGCCATCAAGAGCTTTGCCGACATGGCCGGCAAGAGCGTGGCCGTGACGCGCGGCGCGATGGAAGACCAGGAGCTCGCCAAGGTGGCGCCGGCCAACGTCGACTACAAGCGCTTCGAGGACAACAACGCCACCATCGCCGCCTTCGTCGCCGGCCAGACGCAGACCATCGCGACCAGTGCCGCGGTGGCAGGCAACATGATGCAGAAGAACCCGCAGCTGGGCGCCGAGTACAAGCTGCTGCTGAAAGACAGCCCCTGCTTCGTCGGCATCGCCAAGGGCGAGGATGCGCTGAAGGCCAAGGTCAACGAGATCATCGCGGCCGCAAAGAAGGACGGCACGCTCGACGCGATGTCGAAGAAGTTCCTCGGCAAGGAAGCCGGCGACCTGCCGCTCTGACGCGGCATCGCCATGGGCATCGAGTTCGACTTCACGGCCGTGCTCGGCCAATGGCCGCTCCTGGCCAGGGGCGTCCTGTGGACGCTGGGCCTCACGCTCGTCGCGACGCTGATCGGCATGGCGGTCGGCATCGCCTGCGCCTGGGCGCGCGCGAGCGGACCGGCGTGGCTGCGGTGGATCGTGGGCAGCTACGTGGAGCTGATCCGCAACACGCCCTTCATCGTGCAGCTGTTCTTCATCTTCTTCGGCTTGCCGGCCGCGGGCTTCAAGCTTTCGCCCGAGGCGGCCTCGGTGATCGCGATGGTGATGAACCTCGGCGCCTATGCCACCGAGATCATCCGCGCAGGCATCGAGGCCACGCCGCGCGGCCAGATCGAGGCCGCCGTCAGCCTGGCGCTGAACAAGGTGCAGGTCTTCACGCGCGTGGTGCTGCCGCCCGCGATGAAGAAGGTCTGGCCCGCGATGGTGAGCCAGATCATCATCGTGATGCTGGGCTCGGCAGTGTGCAGCCAGATCTCGACCGAGGAGCTGAGCTACGCGGCCAACCTGATCCAGAGCCGCAACTTCCGCGCCTTCGAGGCCTTCATCATCGCGACGCTCATCTACCTGGCGCTCTCGGTTGCCGCACGGCGATTGCTCAACTGGGCGGGGCCGAAGTTCTTCTTCGGGAGGTAACTCATCGTGATCGAGTTCTCCCTCTGGGACATCGTGCGCAACCTGCTGCTGGCGCTGCGCTGGACGGTGGTGCTGTCGCTGATCGCCTTCGTCGGCGGCGGCGTGGTGGGCGGCCTGCTGCTGTTCCTGCGCCTGTCGGGCGGTCCGCTGGCCGACCGGCTGATCGGCCTCTACGTGCAGCTGTTCCAGGGCACGCCGCTGCTGATGCAGCTGTTCCTGGCCTACTTCGGCATCGCGCTCCTCGGCATCGAGGTCTCGGCCTGGACCGCGGCCTCGGTCGCGCTCACGCTCTACACCAGCGCCTTCCTCACCGAGATCTGGCGCGGCTGCGTGGCCGCCATTCCCAAGGGCCAATGGGAGGCCTCGGGCAGCCTGGCGCTGAGCTTCGGCGAGCAGATGCGCCACGTGATCCTGCCGCAGGCCAAGCGCCTCGCCATCGCACCCACCGTGGGCTTCCTGGTGCAGGTGATCAAGGGGACGGCGCTCGCCTCGGTGATCGGCTTCGTCGAGCTGACCAAGGCCGGCAGCATGATCTCGAACGCCACCTTCAAGCCCTTCGTGGTCTTCAGCTGCGTGGCCCTGCTCTATTTTGCGCTGTGCTTCCCCGTGAGCCTGTACGCCAAGACCCTCGAAAGGAAGATCCATGGCGCCCATCGCTGAAGCCCCACCCGCCGCTGCAACCAGGGGCGCCGCGCCCATCGTCCGCATCACCGCCCTGCGCAAGGCCTACGGCAGCAACGAAGTGCTGAAGGGCATCGACCTCGACGTCGGCCGGGGCGAGGTGATCGCCATCATCGGCAAGAGCGGCTCGGGCAAGAGCACGCTGCTTCGCTGCATCAACGGCCTCGAGGTGTTCCAGGAAGGTTCGCTCACCGTCGACGGCAAGCCGCTGCTGCACGAGAGCGCGATGGCCATGCGCGAGCTGCGCCAGCACGTGGGCATGATCTTCCAGAGCTTCAACCTGTTCCCGCACCTCACGGTGGGCCGCAACGTGATGCTGGCGCCGACGCTGGTCAAGAAGCGCAGCAGCCTGGAGGCCGCCTCGCAGGCGCGCAGGCTGCTCACCCGGGTGGGCCTGGAGCAGAAGTTCGACGCGATGCCCGACCAGCTCTCGGGCGGCCAGCAGCAGCGCGTGGCCATCGCGCGCGCCCTGGCCATGGAGCCTGCGGTGCTGCTGTGCGACGAGATCACCTCCGCGCTCGACCCCGAGCTGGTGGGCGAGGTGCTGCGCGTGGTCGAGTCGCTGGCCGACGAAGGGATGACGCTGCTGATGGTCACGCACGAGATGAGCTTTGCGCGCAAGGTCAGCGACCGCGTGATCTTCATGCACCAGGGCCGCGTGCACGAGATGGGGCCGCCGGCCGAGCTGTTCGGCAACCCGCAGACGCCCGAGCTGAAGCAGTTCCTTTCGTCCCTTCACGACTGAACCGACTGAACCATCGGGCTGTGGCAAGCTCCGAGCGGTATGCAGTACCGCCCTTCCCTGCCGCTGTCCCGTCGTCTGCTTCTGCGCGCGCTCATCGGGGCCGCCGCCGCGCCAGCGCCTTTCACGGCGCTGGCGGGCTTCAATTTCTTCACCAGCGAATACACCGCGAGCCGCGAAGAGCTGCAGGCGCAGATCGCCAGGCGCTTTCCGGTCCAGCAGCGCTACGCCGAGATCTTCACCGTCGCGTTGCGCGACCCGCAGCTGGGCCTGGACGCCGGGGCCAACCGCGCCGCGATCACGGCCGTGCTCAGCATCGCCAGCCCGCTGCTTCGGCCTTCCACTGTCGAGGGCGTGGTCTCGGTCAGCAGCGCGCTCAAGTACGACGCGCCGGCCCGCGCGCTGCGGCTCGACCAGCCGAAGGCCGAGCGGCTCGAGCTGCAGGGCGTGACCGGGCGTGATGCCGAGCGCCTGCAACAGATCGCCGCACTGGTCGCGCAGGAGCTGCTGCGCGACCAGCCCTTGCGCACCTTCACCGCGGAGGAACTGACCGTCGGACGCAAGACCTACGAGATCGGTGACATCACCGTGCAACAGGACGGCATCAAGGTCGAGCTCAAATGAATCGCTTCTCCTGCGTACCCTGGCTGCTCACCGCTTCGCTGCTCGGCGCCTGCTCGGCGTTGCCGCCCAGCCCCCGGCAGGCCTTCGACCTCCAGGCCCATCGCGGCGGCCGCGCGCTCGCGCCGGAAAACACGCTGGCCGCCTTCGACAACGCGCTGGACATGGGCGTCAGCACGCTCGAGCTCGACATCGGGCTCACGGCCGACGGCGTGGTAGTGGTCTCGCACGACACGGTGCTCAACCCCGACCATACGCGCGATGCGAACGGCGCCTTCCTTGCCGCCAAGGGCCCGGCGATCCGCACACTGAGGTTCTCGCAGCTGCAGGCCTACGATGTCGGCCGCATCGACCCCGCGACCCCCTACGGCAAGCAGTTCGCGCTGCAGGTGCCGCGCGACGGCGAACGCATCCCGTCGCTGGCCGCGCTCTTCGACCGGATGCGCGCGCGCAACGCCACGCAGGTTCGCTTCAACATCGAGACCAAGCTCGACCCGGCACGCCCCGACGAAACTGCGGCACCGGATGAGATGGTGCGCGCGCTGCTGGCCGAAATCGACAAGGCAGGCATGGGCTCGCGCGTGACCGTGCAGAGCTTCGACTGGCGCACGCTGGCGCTGGTCGGCCAGTGGGCGCCCCACCTGCAGCGCGCCTACCTCACGAGCGGGCGCACGCTCAGGGACCCGCGCTGGACCTCGGGCCTGCGGCTGGAGGACTTCGGCTCGGCCCCGCGCCTGGTGAAAGCCGCGGTCGGCAACAGCCCGGGCAAGGTGATCTGGTCGCCGGCCTTCAACGACCTCACGGCAGCGCAGGTCCGGGAGGGGCAGGCGCTGGGCTTCCAGGTCGTGCCCTGGACAGTGAACCAGCGGGCCGACATGGCGAGGCTGATGGACTGGCGGGTGGACGGCATCATCACGGACGACCCTGCACTGCTGCGCGACCTGATGCGCGAGCGCGGGCTGGCGCTGCCGCCGTCCTCCAGACCCTGAGCGCCCTGGCCCGGCTCCGCTAAACGTGGCGGGTGGGCCGGGTCCCGGGCACCTCGCCCGCGGGCTGCGCATCTGCGCGCGCGTGCAGCGCCTCGATGATGTGGCATTGCGCATCGCTGCCGTCGCAGCAGTCGCGCAGCGCGATCAGGTCCTTCTCGAGCGAACGCAGCTCCCTCAGCCGCTCTCGCACATGGCCCAGGTGCGCATCGAGCGCGACGCTCGCCGCGGCGCAGTCGGCCTTGCTGCGCAGATCCAGCCCGAGCAGCGCGCGCACCTCGTCCAGCGACATGTCCATCGCGCGGCACAGGCGGATGAAGCGCAGCCGGTGCACGTCGGCATCGGTGTACAGCCGGTAGCTGTTGTCGCCGCGTGCCTGCGGCTGGACCAGGCCTTCCTTCTCGTAGTAGCGGATGTTGGTAGCGCTCAGGCCGCTCCTGGCGGCGGCTTCGCCAATGCGGTAACCCTGTTCGGCGGGCGGGATTGCAACAGGCATGGCTTGACCTTCCAGTGACTTCAACCTTTCCAATCGTGCCATCCCTGGAGAAACCATGTCTGCGAACTGCTGCGAACACGATCACGACCATGAACACCTTTCGGCCTCCGACACGCCGCGCTATCGGCGCGTGCTCTGGGTGGCGCTGGCGCTCAACGCGCTCATGTTCGTGGTCGAGATCGGCGCCGGCTTCCGTTCGGGGTCGGTGTCACTCCTGGCGGACGCGATCGACTTCTTCGGGGATGCCGCCAACTACGGCGTCACCCTGGCGGTGCTCTCGATGGGCCTTGCCTGGCGCGCCCGCGCCGCCGTGCTCAAGGGGCTCAGCATGCTGGGCTTCGGCTTCTTCGTGGCCGGCAAGACCTTCTGGTCGGCAACGCAGGGCCTGCCGCCCGAGGCGCTGACCATGGGGCTGATAGGCGCGCTGGCCCTGGGCGTGAACGTGGCTGTCGCACTGCTGCTCTATGCCTTCCGCGAGGGCGATGCCAACATGCGCAGCGTGTGGCTGTGCTCGCGCAACGATGCCATCGGCAACGTGGCGGTGATGCTTGCGGCGCTCGGCGTCTTCGGCACCGGCTCGGCCTGGCCCGACCTGGCGGTCGCGGCAGTGATGGCGGCGCTGGCCCTCAGTGGCGGCTGGTCGGTGCTGCGGCAGGCGCGCGGCGAGTTGGGCCGCGCCGATGCCGCGCAAGCGAGGCGCGCCTGAGCCGCACGACGGCCGCGAAGGCGAAAGTCGAAGGCAATCCCTGAGCCGCTTCGGCCGGCGGTTCCATAATCGTCGGCGATGCCCCAGCCGCCTTCCTTCTCCTCCTCTTCTTCCACGACGCCGAACGCGGGCGCCATCACCGACGTCGCAGGCATCGAGGTCGGCCATTTCAGCGATCCACGTCGCCCCACCGGCTGCACCGTGATCCTGGCGCGCGAAGGCGCAGTCGCCGGCGTGGACGTGCGCGGCGCCGCGCCCGGCACGCGCGAGACCGACCTGCTCGCGCCGGGCAATCTCGTGCAGCAGGTGCATGCCGTGATGCTCGCAGGCGGCAGCGCCTGGGGCCTGGCCGCGGCCGAGGGCGCGATGCGCTGGCTGGAGGAGCGCGGCATCGGCCTCGACGTGCGCTTCGGCACCCTGCCGATCGTGCCCGCCGCCGTGCTGTTCGACCTGCCTGTCGGCGATCCGCGCATCCGCCCCGATGCGGCTGCGGGGTATGCGGCCTGCGAAGCCGCATCCACCAACGCGCCGGCCGAGGGCAATGTCGGCGCCGGCAGCGGCGCGCTGGTGGGCAAGCTCTTCGGTCTGCACCGCGCGATGAAGGGCGGCGTCGGCACTGCCTCGGTCACCGTCAACGGCGTGACCGTCGGCGCACTGATCGCCTGCAACGCACTCGGCGACGTGCTGGACGACACGGCGCAGGTGGTGGCCGGCGCGCGCACCGAGGACGGGCGCGCACTGCTCGACACCCGGCGCGCCCTGCTGAGCGGCGAGCTGCCCAAGCCCCTGCTGGCCGGCACCAACACGACGCTGGGCGTGGTGGCGACCGATGCCGTTCTGACCAAGGTGCAGGCCAGCCGCCTGGCGTCCGTGGCCCACGATGGTCTCGCGCGCGCCATCAATCCGGTGCACACCATGAGCGACGGCGACACCCTGTTCGCGCTGGCGACAGGGAGGGTGCCGCTCGAGGGCGACGCACCGGGGATGACGGTGCTGGGCACGATGGCGGCCGAAGCCGTGGCACGGGCGACGCTGCGGGCGGTGCTGGCGGCACGCACGGTGCGCATCGGCGACAGCTGCTTTCCCAGCGCCACGGAATGGCCCTGACGGGGCGAAGGCTCACCAACCTCGCACGCGCTTTGTAACCAAGCTCGCACCAAAGGCCAATCAAAATGCGCTGCCCCCCCGACCGGGCGCGTCCAAGCCCCTACCCGCCTGCTGCATGCCCCGAACCATCCGCCTCGTCCTCCTGTCCATCCGTGACCTGATCGCCTCCGCCGGGCCGGTGGTGTTCCTCGTGATCGGGCTCCTGATCGCCGCCTACTGGTGGCTGGATCCACAACCGCCCAAACGCGTGACGCTCGCCACCGGCCCCTCGGGCAGCGCCTATGCCGAATTCGGCAAGCGCTACGCAGCGGCGCTCAAGGCCAACGGCATCGAGGTCGAGTTGAAACCCACCGACGGCTCGCAGGACAACCTGCAGCTGCTGCGCAGCGGTGGCGCCGACGTGGGCTTCGTGCGCGGAGGCAGCGCCGATCCGGTGGCGGACGAGGCAGCGGGGCTGACTTCGCTGGGCAGCCTGTTCTACGAACCGCTGTGGTTCTTCTACCGCGCCGACGCCGCGCAGGCGATCGACCGCAAGAGCGGGCGGCTGACATCGCTCACCCAGTTCAAGGACCTGCGCGTCAACGTCGACAAGCCCGGCAGCGGCGTGCCCGAGGTCATGGAACGGATGTTCCGTGCCAACCATCTGGACCCGCAGGCGCTGCAGCTGTCCCATCTCGAACAGACGCCCGCCACCGAGGCATTGCAGGCCGGGCTGCTCGACGTGATCGTGCTGGCCTCGGCGCCGCAATCGCCACTGGTGCAGCGGCTGCTGCGCGCGCCGGACATCCGGCTCATGGACTTCGACCAGAGCGACGCCTATTCGCGACGCTTCGCCTTCCTGCAGCCGGTCACGCTGCCGCGCGGCGTGGTCGACCTGGCGACCGACCTGCCGCCGCAGGACGAGCCGCTGGTCGCGGCCACCACCTCGCTGCTGGCGCGCGAGCAGACGCATCCCGCCCTGCGCCAACTCTTTGCGCAAGCGGCGCAGACCCTGCACAGCGACGCCGGCTGGTTCAACGGCGCGCGCGACTTCCCCAACACCCGCACCAGCGAGTTGCCGGTGAGCCCCGAGGGGGACCGCGCCATCAACGGCACACCGCCCTTCTGGCAGCGCTACCTGCCCTTCTGGGCCAGCAACCTGGTGGAGCGCATGTGGCTGGTGCTGGGCGGCCTGCTGGTGCTGATGCTGCCGCTCAGCCGCGTGGTGCCGCCGCTGTACCAGTTCCGCGTGCGGCGGCGCGTGTTCCGCTGGTATGCGCGGCTGCGCGAGGTCGAGAACAAGCTGGAAGCCGGCAAGGGCGATCGCGAGGCGCTCATCGAGGAGCTGGACAACCTCGACCGCGTGGTCAACAAGGTGGCGGTGCCGCTCTCGTACGCGGAAGAGCTCTACGCGCTGCGCAACAACATCTACGCGGTGCGCAAGCGGGTGTTGGCCAGAATGCCGCGGTCAGCTGGCTAGATGGAATCGGTGCGCGGCCGGCGTAGCGGATCGGGCACGCGGTTCATCCGGGCATACGCGCGCCGGCGGCGATAGGCGAGCACCGAGACCACACCGCGGCCGGCGAGATTGATGAGCGACACGGCCACGAGAAATCCATCTGCGACAACCACCGCGCTGTACAGCACTGCGGTGAGGTGCGACACGCTCCAGGATCCCCAGGTCATCAGCGAGATCGACCGTGCCCCGTCGTTGCAGCGCCAGACCACGAGGATCTGCGGCACATAGGTCAGCACGCGGCAGGCATTCGTCACCAGGTATGCCCAGCCGATGGCGGCCAGCCACAAGTCCGGTTGCGCGCTCGACATCAGGGCCTGGCTCATCTCACTCCGCCTCTTCGCAAAAGGGATGAAAAGCCAGGGCATCGCGATCGCAGTAGCGGGCGACATAAGCCTGCGCGGCCTCGGGCGCGAAAGCCTCGTTTTCGGTCCAGGACTGCGCCAGGCGATCGAAAGCCTCGTAAAGCGGTCGCGCGCTCGCGGGCTCAGCGCTCCAGCCGCAGCAGCTTGCCGTTGCTGCTGTCCGTCAGCAGGTAAAGCCAGCCGTCAGGCCCCTGCCGCACATCGCGGATGCGCTCCCCGCGCTCGGCCAGCAGGCGTTCGCGCGCCGTCACCGTGTTGCCGCTGAGCGTGAGCCGCCACAGCGCGGTCCCTGACAGTGCGCCGACGAACAGGCTGCCCTTCCAGTCGGGCAGCGCATCGCCGGTGTAGAAGGCCATGCCGCTGGGCGCGATCGAGGACTTCTGCGTGCCCGCCGTCCAGGCCGAGCCGTCGGACTTCTCCCAAAAGGTGAGCGGTTGTTCCATGCCGGCCTTGGCGGTGCCCTCGCCGACCTGCGTGAGGGTGCCGTACTCCTGGCCGTAGCTGATGATCGGCCAGCCGTAGTTCCTGCCAGGCAGCGCAAGGTTGACCTCGTCGCCGCCCTGCGGGCCATGCTCGCTCACCCAAAGGTCGCCTGTGGCGGGGTGCAGCGCCGCGCCCTGCACGTTGCGATGGCCGTAGCTCCAGATCTGCGGCTGCGCGCCGGCCACGCCTAAATCCGGATTGCCCGGCGCCGGCGCGCCGTCGGTGGTGATGCGCATCACCTTGCCGTGGCCACGCGTGAGGTCCTGGGCAAAGCCGCGCTGGTCGGTGCTGGAGCGCTCGCCCAGGGTCACGAACAAGTGGCCGCTGCGATCGAAGACCAGGCGCGAGCCGAAGTGCGCGCTGCTCTGCGCCTTGGGTTGCTGCCTGAAGATCACGAGCACATTGGCCAGGCTGCGGTTGGCTACGTCGAGCTCGGCGCGCGCGACCGCCGTGCCGTTGAAGCTGGCGTCGGCGCCGTCCCGTTCCGCATAGCTGAAGTAGATGCGGCGATTGCTGGCGAAGGCCGGGTCCACCGCGACGTCGAGCAGGCCGCCCTGCCCCACCGCCTCGACCGCGGGGACGCCGCTGACCTGGTCGGCGCCGCCGTTGACCGGCGTGCCGTCGGGATTGCGCAGGCGCAACTGGCCGCCGCGCTGCGTCACCAGCAGCCTGCCGTCGGGCAGGAAGGCGAGGCCCCAGGGATTGGCGAGCCCGCTCGCCAGTTCGACCACCTTGACGTTCATCGGCGCGGGCGCCGGTGCAGGTGCAGGTGCCGGGTCCGGTGGAGGTGCGGGAGCCGGCGCCGGTGCGGGCGTGCCCGACCCAGAGACGCCGAAGGCATTGATCGCGACGCTGCCGCCGCCCCCACCACCGCCGCCGCAAGCCGCGAGAAAAAGCGCAGCCCCCGCCGTCCACCGCCATGCCGCTGCCATGTCCGCTCCTTCAGGCGCTCCGCGCACCGGATTGGGAGTGGACGCCGGATTGCAGGCCGCCGGTGTCAGCGCACGCCGTTTCTTACTTCAGCGCCTTGAAGCGCATCCGATGCGGCTTGGCACCCTCTTCGCCCAGGCGCTTCTTCTTGTCGGCCTCGTACTCCTGGTAGTTGCCGTTGAAGAAGGTCCATTGGCTGTCGCCCTCGGCCGCGAGGATGTGGGTCGCAATGCGGTCGAGGAACCAGCGGTCGTGGCTGATCACGAGCACCGAGCCGGCGAACTCGAGCAACGCGTCTTCCAGTGCGCGCAGCGTCTCGACGTCCAGGTCATTCGAGGGTTCGTCCAGCATCAGCACGTTGCCGCCGGCGATCAGGGTCTTGGCCAGGTGCAGCCGGCCGCGCTCGCCGCCGGAGAGCGTGCCGACCTTCTTCTGCTGGTCCGCACCGTTGAAGTTGAAGCGGCCCGCATACGCGCGGCTCGCCATCTGGAACTTGCCGACGTTGATGATGTCGAGGCCGTTCGAGATGTCTTCCCACACCGTCTTCTCGTTGCCGAGCGCATCACGGGACTGGTCGACGAAAGCCATCTTGACCGTCTGGCCAACCACCACCTCGCCGCTGTCCGGCTTCTCCTTGCCCGCGATCAGCTTGAAGAGCGTGGACTTGCCGGCGCCGTTCGGGCCGATGATGCCGACGATGGCGCCGGCCGGGATCTCGAAGCTCAGGTTGTCGATCAGCAAGCGGTCGCCGAAGGACTTGCTGACGTTCTTGAACTCGATCACCTGGTTGCCCAGGCGTTCCGCCACGGGGATGAAGATCTCCTGCGTCTCGTTGCGCCTCTGGTATTCGTAGTCGGACAGCTCCTCGAACCGGGCCAGGCGCGACTTGCTCTTGGCCTGGCGCGCCTTGGGGTTCTGGCGCGACCATTCGAGTTCCTTCTTCAGCGCCTTGGCGTGGGCTTCCTCGCTCTTCTGCTCCTGCGCCAGGCGTTCGCCCTTCTGCTCGAGCCAGGTGCTGTAGTTGCCCTTCCATGGGATGCCGCGGCCGCGGTCGAGTTCGAGAATCCACTCGGCCGCGTTGTCGAGGAAGTAGCGATCGTGGGTAATGGCCACCACGGTGCCCGGAAAGCGCTGCAGGAACACTTCGAGCCACTCGACCGACTCGGCGTCCAGGTGGTTGGTGGGTTCGTCGAGCAGCAGCATGTCGGGCTTGGACAGCAGCAGCCGGCACAGCGCCACGCGGCGCTTCTCGCCGCCAGAGAGCACGCCGATGTTGGCTTCCCACGGCGGCAGGCGCAGCGCGTCGGCGGCGATCTCGAGCTGGTGCTCGGAGTCGGTGCCGGCGGTCGCGATGATGGCTTCGAGCTCAGCCTGCTCGGCCGCCAGCGCGTCGAAGTCGGCATCTTCCGCGCCGTAGGCCACGTACACCTCCTCGAGGCGCGCCTTGGCCGCGTAGACCGCGCCCATCGCTTCCTCGACCGACTCGCGCACCGTGTGCGCCGGGTTGAGCTTGGGCTCCTGCTCGAGGTAGCCGATCGTGAGGCCGGGCATCGGCAAGGCCTCGCCTTCGAACTCCTTGTCGATGCCGGCCATGATCTTCAGCAGGGAGGACTTGCCCGAGCCATTCAGGCCCAGCACGCCGATCTTGGCGCCGGGAAAAAAGGAGAGCGAGATGTCCTTCAAGATCTGCCGCTTGGGCGGCACGGTCTTGCTGACCTTGTTCATGGTGTAGACGTACTGGGCCATGGCTATCTTTGCTTGGGTGAAATCAGTTTGAGCTTGGGAAAATAGGTCTTGTAGCGCGCTCTATCGCGCGACACGAGGGTGCATCCCAGCAGCTGGGCATGCGCCCCGATATAGAAGTCCGGCAGCAGCGAGGGGCGCGTGCCGCCAGCCTTGCGGTACTTGTGGAAGGCCAACGCCGCACCTCGCGCCGCCGCATAGGGAAAATCCAGGCGTTCGTACAGCCGTGGCGGCAGCGCTGCGTCGGCATCGCGATCCGTATTGAAGTAGGCCGAAACCTCGGCGTAGATCAGCGGATTGATGGCAAGCTTACCGCGACTCAGGCAATCGGTGAGGGCCGCGGCCGACCAATCCATCCATTTGGGGTCCTCATGGATGACGTCGATCAGCACGCTGCTGTCGATCAGGAAGGTTTCGGCCGCTTCAACGCTCGCCACGCGTCATCTCCAGCCATTGGTCGGCGGACAGGTCGAGCTTCGAGGTCGCGCTACCGCGCAGCAGCGCGATGGCCTCTTCCGCCGGCGTGGTCCTGCGCTTGACGGGTTTGACCACGATCTGCTTGTTGCGGTACTCGAACTCGACCTCGTCGTAGGGCTTGAGGCCCGCGAGCTCGCGGATGTTCTGCGGGATGGTCACCTGACCTTTGGATGTGAGTCGCATGTTGCCGTTTGGTAATACCAACGAGGTAAGAGTTTAGCGCACGGAAAGGATCAGGTTGCCTTGCCCTGCTGGCCGCCGGCTGCGGTGCGCTGCTATTCTTCGGCCAGCCGAGCGCGCCGGATCGCTGCGTGCGCCTGAACTCTCCTCCTCACCCCATGTGCGCAACGCCCACCCACGACACTTTCGAGCAGGCCAGGCAGCTTTTTCTCGAGGGCCTGAAGGACTTCGAGGAAGGCCGCTTCGACGCCGCCGAGCAGCGCTTCCTGTCCTCTCTGGGCTTGCTTCCGGGCCGCGTCTCCACCTTGGTCAATCTTGCCGCGACGCAGCTGAAGCTCTTGCGCCCGCAGGATGCGCTGGCAACCGCGCAGCAGGTGCTGGCGCTCGAGGCCGGCAATGCGGATGCCTGGTTCCACAAGGCAAGCGCCCTCGGGCAGTTGAATCGCCACCAGGAGGCCCTGCTCGGCTACGAGAAGTCGCTGGCGCTCGCGCCGCCGGGCGCCGCGGAACCGTGGTTGCGCCACGGCCAGACCCTGCAGGCGCTGGACCAGCCCGCGCGCGCCCTCGTCTCCTACGAGCGCGCGCTGGCCGCCGATCCCGGCCTGGCGCAAGCCTGGAGCAACCGCGGAGGCATCCTGCGCGAGATGAAGCGCAACGAGGAAGCCGCCGAGGCCTTCAGGCAGGCGTTGGCGCACGGTGCCGATCCCGAGCTGCACCGCTATTACCTGGCCTCCGTCTCGGCGCAGCCCGTTCCGCCTTCGGCGCCGGGCCACTATGTGGAGACGCTCTTCGACGACTATGCCGAGCAGTTCGATGCGCACCTTGTGGGCGTGCTGGGCTACCGTGCCCACAGCACGCTGGCCCGACATCTCGCGGCGCTGGGCCGTGGGCCTTTCCGCTCCACGCTGGACCTCGGCTGCGGCACCGGCCTCTGCGCACCCTTTCTCAAGCCCATGACGGATAGGCTCGTGGGCGTCGACCTGTCGAGCCTGATGCTGGAGAAGGCGCAGGCCCTGGGGCTCTACGACCGGCTCGTGCACGCGGAGATCGTGGACCATCTGCAAGGCACGGACGAGCGCTACGACCTGGTCACCGCGGCCGATGTCTTCATCTACGTCGGCGACCTCGAACCGGTCTTCGCGGCGCTCGGCCGGGCCATGGAGACCCATGGGCTCTTCTGCTTCTCGGCCGAGTGCACCGCCAGCGAAGCAGCCGACTTCGAGCTGCTACCGAGCCTGCGCTATGCGCAATCCGAACGCTACCTGCGGGCCCTGGCCGCGCGGCACGGCTTCGATCTGCTGCAGCTGGTTCATGCCCCGATCCGCGAAGACCAGCGCGAGCCCATCGCGGGCATGTACGTCTACCTGGCACGCCGATGAACCCGGGGTTTCGGGAGGTCGATCCGAGTCGTGCGACAATGCGCAGCGTTGCCGGGTCCAGTTGCCCGCAACACCGGCTCTCTGCCGAGGACGAAGAAGGCCCAGAATCCAGGCCCCTCTCGCTCCACTCCTGACCCTCATCTGCCCCTACTGGCCCGACGTCATCAAGACGCCCGGGTGGGCCGATACCACTGCGCCGTGGAAGGCGCTTGTTTGAACTCAATGAACTTTGACGAACTGAAGCTGGCCCCGGCCATCTTGAAAGCCGTGCACGAGCAGGGCTACGAAACCCCCACTCCGATCCAGGCCCAGGCGATTCCCGCCGTGCTCGACGGCCATGACCTCCTCGGCGGCGCCCAGACCGGCACCGGCAAGACCGCCGCCTTCACGCTGCCGCTGCTGCACAAGCTCACGATGAGCCGCAGCGCGACCAACAAGTTCGGCGGCACCGGCGTGCGCGCCCTCGTGCTGACCCCCACCCGCGAACTCGCAGCCCAGGTCGAGGAATCGGTGCGCACCTACGGCAAGTACCTGCAGCTGAGCTCCACCGTGATCTTCGGCGGCGTAGGCATGAATCCGCAGATCAGCAGGCTCAAGAGCGGCGTCGACATCCTGGTGGCGACCCCCGGCCGCCTGCTCGACCTGCAGCAGCAGGGCATGCTCGACCTCTCCACCGTGCAGATCCTGGTGCTCGACGAGGCCGACCGCATGCTGGACATGGGCTTCATCCACGACGTGAAGAAGATCCTCGCCCTGGTGCCCACCGAAAAGCAGAGCCTGCTGTTCTCCGCCACCTTCAGCGACGAGATCCGCGACCTGGCCGCCACGCTGCTGAAGAACCCGCAGAGCATCCAGGTCACGCCGCGCAACACCACCGTGCAGCGCATCTCGCAGGTGATCCATCCGGTGGGCCGCGGCAAGAAGAAGGCCCTGCTCGCCCACATCATCAACGAGCACGACTGGAGCCAGGTGCTCGTCTTCACCCGCACCAAGTTCGGCGCGAACAGCGTGGCCGAGTTCCTCTCCAAGAACGGCATCCAGGCCATGGCGCTGCATGGCAACAAGAGCCAGAGCGCGCGCACCCAGGCGCTCGCGGGCTTCAAGAGCGGCGAGATCCGCGCGCTGGTGGCGACCGACATCGCGGCCCGCGGCATCGACATCGACGAGCTGCCGCACGTGGTGAACTACGAAATCCCGAACATCAGCGAAGACTACGTGCACCGCATCGGCCGCACCGGCCGCGCGGGTGCCAGCGGCGAGGCGGTGAGCCTGGTCTGCCTGGACGAGGAAGGCTTCATGCAGGAGATCGAGCGCTTCACCAAGCAGCAGATCCCGGTCAAGGTCATCGAGGGCTTCGGCCCCGAGGAAGGCGAGCGCGCCGAGCCCATCGCCATGGGCCGCCAGACCCTGTGGGGCGGCGCCGGCCGCCCGCCGAGCCGCGAGGTGATGCAGGCGGCGGCCAAGGCCGCGCGCCAGGAGATGATGCAGCGCATCCGCGACAACAAGACGGGCCAGGGCGAACGCGGCAATGGCGGCAATGGCGGCAACGGCGGCGGACAGCGCCGCGGCAACGGCGGCCAGGGTGCCCCGGCCGGCCGCAACGGCGGCGGGCAGGGCCAAGGCCAGGGTCCGCGCTCTCAGGCTGGCCGCGGCGGCCAGGGCCCCGCACGCGCGCCGCACCACGCGCCGCATCATGCCCCTCACCACGCGCAGAACCACCTGCCGCATGAGGAACGCCAGCCGCGTCACCACGGCAACACCCACAGCCCCACGCAGGCCGATGCGGTGGCTCACCAGCGGGCCGAGGCGGTTGCCGGCGTGGCAGGCCAGCCCGATCCCTTGCGCACGAGTGTCGACAGCTTCGGCGGTCGCGGACGCCGTGGCGGCGGTGGCGGTGGTGGCGGTGGTGGCGGTGGTGGCCGTGGCCGCCCCGGCGGCGGCGGGCGCTCCGGCGGTGGTGGCGGATATGGCGGCGGCCGCTCATTCGGCCGTTGAGCCCACGACCCGCATTCCATACCAGGGGCGCTACGGCGCCCCTTTTTCATTGCCGGGTCGCAAAGCCGCCGGCATACGCCATGCGCTGGCGTTCCTAGTGGGCCGTAACAGTCGATTCGGGAGCGAAGGCCGCG
>NZ_LMTS01000249.1:69757-74864 GCF_001541225.1 Variovorax sp. WDL1
CCCGCTCTGCCGGTCGAACAGATGGGCGCTGTCGGGGCGGATCACCAGGCCGATGGTGTCGTCCGGCGCCGCCTGCACGCGGCCGTGCACCACCAGGCTGAGCCTGGCCTCGCCAACCTGCACGAGGAGCTCCGTCTCGTTGCCGGTGGGCTCCACCACGATCACGCGGGCCGGCACGCCGCTGCCCGCGCCGGCCAGCACGATGTCGCCGGGCCGGATTCCGTAGTGCACCGCCTGGCCGTCGGCCGCCTGGGTCGTGGCCGGCGCGGGCCATCGCGCGCCATGGGCCTCGACGCTCGCGCCCTCGCCGTTGCGCCGGAGCACGCCCTCGACCACGTTCATCGCAGGCGAGCCGATGAACTGCGCCACGAACAGGTTGTCGGGCCGGTCGTAGAGCGCCAGCGGGGTACCGATCTGCTCGACGATGCCGTCGTGCATCACGACGATGCGGTCGGCCATGGTCATGGCCTCGATCTGGTCGTGCGTGACGTACACCGTCGTGGTCTTGAGCCGCTGGTGCAGTGACTTGATCTCGGCGCGCATCGCCACGCGCAGCTTGGCGTCGAGATTGGACAGCGGCTCGTCGAACAGGAACACCTTCGGGTCTCGCACGATCGCGCGCCCCATGGCCACCCGCTGGCGCTGGCCGCCCGAGAGCTCGCGCGGGTAGCGGCCGAGCAGCGCAGCGAGGTTGAGGATCTTCGCGGCATCGGCCACGCGCTGCTCGGTGACGCCCTTGTCGGCATTGCGCAGGCGCAGGCTGAAGCCCATGTTCTCGCCCACCGTCATGTGCGGATAGAGCGCATAGCTCTGGAACACCATCGCGATGTCGCGATCCTTGGACTCGAGCTCGTTCACCACCCGGCCGTCGATCAGGATCTCGCCGCCGGTGATGTCCTCCAGGCCCGCCAGCATGCGCAGCAAGGTCGACTTGCCGCAGCCCGAGGGCCCGACCAGCACCACGAACTCGCCGTCGGCGATGTCGAAGCCCAGGCCCTGGATGATCTCGGTCTTGCCGAAGGACTTCTTGACGTTGCGAAAGGATACGGTCGCCATCTTTGTTCGTCCCTTGCGTTCTCAGCTCTTCACGGCGCCCGCGGTCAGGCCGCCCACCATGTAGCGCTTGAAGGCGTAATAGATTGCCGCCGGCGGCAGCGCGTAGATCAGGCCGGTGGCCATCAGCAGCTCCCAGGGCGAATCGTCGGCCGCGAGGAAATTGCCGAGCGCCACCGCCAGCGTGACGCTGCGGTCGTTCGACAACAGCAGGAAGGCATAGAGGTACTCGTTCCAGGCCAGCAGCAGAGAGTAGGTGCCGACCGCCACCAGCGAGGGCACCATCAGCGGCAGGTACACCAGGCGAAACAACTGCAGCGGCGATGCACCGTCCATGCGCGCGGCCTCGTCGAGCTCGTAGGGCAGCTTGTCCGAAGCCTGCTTGAGCACCCAGATGCAGTACGGCGACGCGATGGTCACCATCGCGAGGATCAGCGCCCACTGGCTGTTGAGCAGGCCGTAGTTGCCCATGGTCTTGTACATGGGCACCGCCAGGAAGGCCGCGGGGATGAAATAGGTGAACAGCGCCATGTTCATCACCGTGCGGCCGCCGCGCACCTTGAGCCGGCTGATCGCGAAGGCCGCCGTGGTCGCGACGAAGAGCGTGAGGACGCCCACCGAAACCGCGATCAGCAGCGAGTTGCCCAGCTGCACCCAGAAATGGTCGAGGTAGAAATGCTTCTGCTGGAAGACGATGCGGAAGTTGTCCAGCGTCGGCGCCTTGGGCCACAGCCGCCCCGAGGTGGCCGAGTCGCGCGGCGAGATCGCGAACAGCACCATGTGGTAGACCGGGATCAGCGTCCAGAGCAGCACCGGGATGCCGATCAGCAGCAGCTTGGCCTCCGTCGTGACGGATTTGAAGGTCAGGCGCTTCATTTGGAGAGTCTCTTCATCATGAAGTACACCAAGGGAAGCACCAACGGCATCGCCACCACGATCGACGCCATCGACAAGTCCACCTGGTCCAGCCGGAGATAGCGGATGCCCAGCGTTGCCAGGACATGCGTGAGGTCGGCCGGGCCTCCGCCGGTCAGCAGGTAGACGCTGTTGAAATCGCCGAGCGTCCAGATCATCGAGAGGATGGTGGAAGTCAGGTAGAGCGTGCGCAAAGAGGGCCAGCTGATGAAGCGGAACTTCTGCCACGACGTCGCACCGTCGACCGAGGCCGCCTCGTACTGCTCGCTCGGAATCGCGAGCCGGCCGGCCACCAGGATCAGCGTCCAGAAGGGCAGCGACTTCCAGATGTGCATCAGCATCGCGAAGCCGAGCGCCAGCGTCGGATCGTTGAGCCAGTTGGGACCGTCGGCGCCGGTCAGCCGGAAGATGGTGGTGTTGATCACCCCCCACTCCGGGTTGAGCATGAAGCGCACCGACAGGATGGTCGGGATCGAGGGCATCGCCCAGGGCAGGATGAAGATGCCCCCCAGGATCTTGATCCACCAGCGCGACTGCACGAAGAAGCCCGAGAGCACCAGCGCCGCCAGCATCTTCACGTTGATCGCCACCACCAGGAACACGAAGGTGTTGACCACCGAGCGGAAGAAGATCGGATCGTCCACCAGGTGCACGTAGCTCTGCGGATGGCGCGCCAGCCACAGCCCGTAGCACACCGGGTAGAGCACGAAGACCGCGAACACCAGCAGGTAGGGCACGACCATCAGCCGACCCCAGAACTGCCAGCGCCCGGGGCGCGCGGCAGCCGTGGCGGTGCCGGCAGCGCTGCCGGCAACGGCGCTTGCGGTGGAGCTCATGATGAAGCCGCCTGCCGGTGCGTCAGCGCGCGACGGTCTTGATGCGCTCGATCATCTCGTCGACCGCCTTGTCCACCGGCACCTTGTCGTTGATGACCCGGTTCATCGCCTTGGCCCAGACGTTCTCGTTGTTGAGGATGGTGAACTTGTAGTTCTTGGTGAATTCGAAGGGCACGGTGCCGGCGGCGTACTGGTTGAACACCGATTGACGATGCGGATCGGCCTTCCAGAACGGGCTCGCCTGCCCTGCCTTCGTGACCGGGAACCAGCGGCCCAGCGATCCCTCGACATAGGGGGTGAGGTTCTCCTCCTGCAGCAGGAAGCTCACGAACTCCTTGGCTCGCGCCTTGTTCTTCGCGTCCTTGAAGATCACGCCGGTCTTCACCGCCGTGCGGTAGACCATCTTGCTGCCGTCGGGCTTGCTCGGGAAGCCGGCCGTGCGGATGCGCTCGATGAAGTTCTTCTTCGCCTCCTCGCGCTGCTCCGGAGTGAGCGAAGCGTTGTTCATGTCATCCAGCCACTTCGCTGCGATCGAGATGGTCGCGTTGTGCGTCATCACGGTCGTCTTGTTGTGGAAGGCGACGTTGTTGTCCGGGTCCTTCCAGCTCGTCGCCGAGGGCGGCGTGCAGCCCTTGGTGTAGGGGGTGGTGTAGTCGGTGACCGCGCCGATCAGCCCGGTGCGCACCTGGGGATCGTCGACCAGCAGCTTGCCGCTGTCGTTGACCAGCTTGACGTTGTAGGCGTCCATGAAGGTCAGGAAGGAATAGAAGGAGTCGCTCGAGTCCACGCCCATCGGCATGCCGATGCCGAAGGTGCGCCTGCCGGTCTTCTGCCGGCTCGCCGGTTGCACCTTCTCGCACCAGAATGACCAGTACTCCTTCCACGTTGTCGGAATGTCCGATTCCTTGAAGCCCGCCTCCTCCAGCATGTCCTTCCAGTATTCGATGTGCATCGTCTGCTGCTTGATCGGGAAGGCGTAATAGGCCTTCGACTTCGTCTGGTCGTTGTAGAGGAAGGTGGTCTCCACCGTGTTCGGTGCGAAGCGCGCCTGCATCGGCGAGATCACGCTGCTGATGTCCTCCAGCTTGCCGTCGAAGGCCCACTTGCCGGTGACCTGGAAGTCGTAGACGTCGGCATAGGCCACGTCGGGCGGGCTGCCGGAATCGAGCGCCGACACGGTCTTCGGGATCATGTCCTGCACCGGGTACTGCGAGAGCTCGACCTTCACGTTCTTGTGCTTGTCCTCGAACTTCTTGATGGCCGCGAACAGGGCGTCGTCCTCCGCCTTGTAGAAGCCCTTGACCCACCAGACGGTGAGCTTTTCCTGGGCTGCCGCCTGACCGGCAACAGCCAGCCCCAGCGCAGCCAGGGCGGGAATCACGAGTGCCTTGAATTTCATGCTTTGTCTCCTCTTGGGTGGGATGCTCGATCCACGAGCGGGGCTGGAAAAAACCTGGGATGCGGCGGCGTCAAGCGGCGGCCTTGAGCCGTGGCGGTGGGCGACCGAGGCGCGGTAGCCGCCGGCGCGACGAGAGCACTTCCTCGATGTCCTCGCGCGCGCCGTCGATCAGCTTGACGATGGCACGCTCGGCCCGTGCCGGGTTGTGGGCGATGACTGCATCGAGCACCGCGCGGTGCATCGGCAGCGACAGCGCAGGCCCGTCCTTCTTGGCGGTGGAGAGCTCGAAGCTGGTGCGCAGCAGCGCGTCCAGCGCCTTGCTCATCTGCGCCAGCATGCGGTTCTGCGCGGCCGCGAGCAGGCCGTGGTGAAAGCGCAGGTCGCTGGTGACGTAATCGCCGCCGTGCTCGATCGCCCGCTTCATGCCGGCGTAGGCCTCTTCGATGGCCTCGATGTCGGCCGCGGTCGCGCGCTCGGCCGCCAGCCGCACGGCCGCGGGCTCGACCACCCGACGCAGGTCCAGCAGGTCGCGCAGGAACTCTGGCGTGAGGCCGGCGCGCGCCTGCCAGGTGATGACGTCGGGGTCGAACCAGTTCCAGCGGTCTTCGGGCAGCACGCGCGTGCCGACCTTGGGGCCGGTGACGATCAGCCCCTTGGCCACCAGCGACTTCACCGCCTCCCGCACCACCGTACGGCTGACGCCGAATTCCTCGCACAGCAGGGGCTCGGCGGGCATCGGCGCGCCGATCGCGTAGCGGCGCGAGACGATGGCCTCGCCGAGCAGATCGAGTGTTCGGCCGTGGATGTTCTTGCTCATGCGCCCCTTGCCTTCGGCATTGCTTCCTCGCCCGCCGGGGGAGGGGTGGGGTGGGGGTGCTTTGGGTTCTGTTTTTGCGGTGCGCTT
>NZ_LMTS01000250.1 GCF_001541225.1 Variovorax sp. WDL1
AAGCCTGGAATCGACGCTGGTCCACATCGGTCTCATCAAGATCGACGGCACCCAGGTCTATCCGACGAGCCAGGCGCAACCCGAGGCGCCGCCGGCCGAAGACGCATCCGCGTCCGAAGCCGACGACGCCATCGACACGGCCACCGAGCCCGCCGAGCGCGAGCCCGAGGCGCAAGTCGAAGAGCAGGAGCCGGCATTGGCTGCTTCGTTCTGATACGGCATGGCCCCTCACGGGGCCTTGTCGCTTCTCTTCCCGCATCCGCCGCGTCCCCATGACGCGCGCTTGCGCATTTCATCCCCCGAGTTCCGCGTGGTCTCACCGCCGCGCGGTTGTCGCATTTCTCAAAGGAGATCAGCCATGTCTCTGGCATCCCGTTTTGCTCCGCAATCCCCGATCCTGCGCTCCGATCGTCCACTCTCGGACGACCGCATTCGTGCCGTCGTTCCGTCGATCTTCGCCGACGCTCCGCATGGGAGTCGGTCCGATCGATATGCCTACATACCGACCTCGACCGTGCTGACCAAGCTGCGCCAGGAGGGCTTCGAGCCCTTCATGGTGTGCCAGACACGCGTGCGCAACGAAGACCGGCGCGAGTACACGAAGCACCTCATCCGACTTCGCCATGCGAGCCAGATCAACGGCGACGAGGCGAACGAGATCATCCTGCTCAACAGCCACGACGGCACGAGCAGCTATCAGATGCTCGCCGGCATGTTCCGGTTCGTCTGCCACAACGGCCTGGTTTGCGGTGACACCACCGCCGACATCCGCGTTCCCCACAAGGGCGACGTGGCCAGCCAGGTGATCGAAGGTGCCTACGGAGTCCTCGAAGGCTTCGAGCGCGTGCAGAACGCGCGCGATGCGATGCGCACCATCAACCTCGATGAGGGCGAAGCGGAGGTCTTTGCAAACTCCGCGCTCGCACTCAAGTACGACGATCCAGCCAAGTCCACGCCTGTCACGGAGAGCCAACTGCTGGCACCCCGGCGATGGGACGACCGCAAGAACGACCTGTGGGCCGTCTTCAACCGCGTCCAGGAGAACCTCGTCAAAGGAGGCCTGAACGGACGCAAGGCCAACGGCCGCAATCAGCGCACCCGTCCGGTGCAAGGCATCGACCAGAACCTGCGCCTGAACCGGGCGTTGTGGCTGCTGGCCGAAGGCATGCGCCAGCTCAAGGCGTGATGCCACGCGGACCTCGCCCACCTCGGGCGAGGCCATTCCTCTCATCCACCGGGTGCCGTCGGCGGCCCGTCATTCATCATCAGGAGAACCATCATGGCAACCCCATCGGCTTCCGAGAAATCGGTTGCGCCCATCGTCGTCCCCGGCCAGCTCACGCTGCGTACCATCCGCGGCAAGAACGGCCCGTTCACGGTTGGCCGCCTCGCCACGCACCTCGGTACTTTCGAGGTCAAAGACCCGGAGCTGGAGCAGTACCCCGAAGGCAAGTACGACGGGGAATTCATCATCAGGTACATCTTCCCGAAGTCCTATCCGGTCGGCGGCGGCATGCGGTTCGAGATCCGTGCCAGCCTCGACGGCATGACGCTCAACGGCATCGACAAACTCAGCCGCGACGAAGCACGCAGCTTCGCCACCCAGGACGTCGATCCGCTCGATGAAGAGCAAGCGGCGCAGCCTGCGGCAACACCGGCCAAGCCCGCCAAAGCGTCCAGGCCCGCCAAGCCCGCACCCGTGCAGGCGTCCGCGGACCCGATGGTCGATACCACGCCCTTTGGCGTGGATGCGCCGCCACCTGCTGCGGCTTCTGCCCTTGGCAGTACCGACGACGGTGACACTGCAATGTTCGGCCTGCTGTGGCCGCTGGGCGAGTCCGTGAAACTGGATTCGACCATCGACCGCCGCACCCTGCGCGCGCAGATCGCCCGCCTGGGCGAGTTGGGCTACGCGCTGGACT
>NZ_LMTS01000183.1 GCF_001541225.1 Variovorax sp. WDL1
ATCTGGGCACAAGGGGCGTGGTCAATAGAGCGCTTACGATGGAATGAGCTTAGTGTCGTTCTGGATCGTGTTCGCGTCGGTGCGCTGGCGCACATACAGTAATTCAGACGTATTCCAAGCGCTCACGCTGCGGTAGCGCTGGCAAAGCAACTGCAGAGCGCCCGCAGCAACCGCCTCACAGACGCAGTAAGCACCTGTGCGCCGACGCGGGATACCGCAGTCGTGCTGAATTCGAGACGATCAAGGCGCACGGCTATATCCCTCACGTGGTCGGTCGCTGGCAGGAGGCAGAGCGCAAGCGCCGCGATTCAAAGAAGACGCGAAAGGCTGCACGGCTTCCCCATACTTCAATACTTCACGACTTCGCTCGCGTTTGTGGATGAGCGTCCCCTCTGCCCACCGCGGAGAAAGTGTTACTCATCAAACACGGCCAGTCGATCTACCATGTAGGCGCGCGCTCGACGCGATCGGGCGTTTGCACCACCTGCGGGTGCGCCAATGACCAGGCGAATCGCAACGCATCGACCCGCTGCATTCGATCTGTAGGCACTCAGGCGGCACCAATCACGGTGCCGCTTGTTTGTAAGGAGCCCGAGACGTACTCTGCGTAAGCGGTGCCCCAGGGCCCTCTGTTCAGATCGCCAAGCGACGAGCACGATCGTCTGATCGAGCGCACCTGCGATGGGGTGCATCAAGGCGGTAGTGCACATCATGAACGATCGAGTCACTCGAGGCGCCCGTCGGCGGCGCGAACACTGCCCGGAACTGAGGCGCGAGCTGGTTGCGCGAAGCCTGCTGCCTGGCGCGTCCGTGTCGGCAATCGCGTTGGACGCCGGCATCAACGCGAATCTTCTGTTCACGTGGCGCCGCGCGCAGCGCAATTCGGCAGGGCAAAACCCCGGGGCCACTGCACATCGAGTTGCGCGGCACGAAGCCCAAGGTCTGGCGCCGCGTGCTGGTGCCCGAGACGATCACGTTGCTCAAGCTTCACCTGGTCATCGAGGCCGCGTTCGGATGGGGCCACTCGCACCTGCACGAGTTCATCGCCGGCGACGGCGAGCGCTATGGAACGCCTGATCCGATGTACGACGATCCTGGCTTGATCACCAGCGAGAGCGCGCGACTGACCACCGCCCTGAATCGGTCGACGCTGAGCTACGTCTACG
This sequence comes from Variovorax sp. WDL1, assembly GCF_001541225.1. Classification (GTDB taxonomy): domain Bacteria; phylum Pseudomonadota; class Gammaproteobacteria; order Burkholderiales; family Burkholderiaceae_C; genus Variovorax. The sequence continues at coordinate 1,167 of NZ_LMTS01000183.1, forward strand.
ACTTCGGGGACTACTGGGACCACCGTATCAAGGTCGAGAAGAAGCTCGCACCGGATCCGCTGCTGCCCCTGCCGTTCTGCGTCGGCGGCGCCTGCGCGACGCCACCCGAGGACTGCGGCGGCATTCCAGGCTATGCCGACTTCGTGCAGGCCATGGCCGATCCCGATGACCCGGAGCACGAGAACTTGGCCGAATGGATCGGCGTAGAGACCTGGGATCCCAAGGCGTTCGATTCCACCGACGCCAATGACCGCCTGGCCGCGATCTAGCACTCACGCTGCCATGGCGCAATCGACGAGGAACATCGAGACGTTGATCGCCGATGGCGGTGACATCAACATCAGCGCGCTGCCGCCTCACGAGTGCGCTGCCACAGCGGCCGACGGCAGCAACTGCCTGGCCATGCTCGTGCGTCGTGATGGCGAGACCTTCAATGCACTGCTCAAGCGCCTGGACAAGGCGATCGGGATGGCTTGGTCGGACGACCTCTTCATCGATGAAGTTAACGACGGCGAGAGCGATCTGCTGTAGTCGCTACGAGGTTCGATCGTCAAGGAGGGCCTTGGGCTCTCGCTTACTACTCTGCCTCGTGCTGCCAGGGCGTTCGAAGGCAAAAGACCGGTGACCAAGACGAGCAACGAACGACGCGCCAGCACGTTTCAAATTGAGTCCGGGTAAAATGCGGCATGTCCAACACGCAACTCACGCAGGATGGCCTGCGCTACGTCAAGAAGTCTCCAGGCTCCATCATCACAACGCCGCGCGCCGAAGCCATGATGTCCTGCTGCAAGTGCGGGAAGTTCGTACTCCGCACGGAGATGACTTCGAAGCGCTTCCTCGGCAAGAACCATCTCGTCTGCGCTCCGAAGTGCGGGTAGGCATCAGCGCGGCTGCCACGACCTTGCACTTGTCTGAGCCTGTAACCCTGTAACGCTTGCTCGAAACCCGCAGGATCCTATGCCCGTCCGTGCTGCCGGCTTCGGGTACCTGCAGCGGTCCGCGAGCTTCGCTTTGCGGCGTTCGCAGCAGTTTCCGAAACGGCACTGAAGTTTGCTTCTGCAATATCGGAAACTTGCTTTACAGCTCGCTGCACCGATTCGAAGGCATGGTTGGCAGCTGCGACGGCGCTCTTCATGATTTCCACGGCTGACTCGGCCTCACGCACAACGCCCGTTGCGTTAGGCGGCGTGTACGCGGGGTCGATGACCCTGAACGCCTCGGGCATGCGCGCGGCAATCGTTAGCAATGTTTTGGCTGCGCCGGTCGGTTCGCGACGCCCCTGTTCCCACTGCTGAAGCGTGCGCACAGACACCCCAAGGAGGGAAGCAAAACCGTCCTGCGACAGCCCGGTTTTCTGGCGTGCGGCGGCCACTGGTGTGTAAACTTTGCGGGTCTTTCCGGCGGCCATCTGCCGCGCCGACAAGAGCAGTTCTGCCTCCAGGTCTCGACTGGCTTCCCATGCCTCAAGTTCGGCATCAGTCATTGGCTGTTTCCGCTGCATCGCGAAGTCCTTTCAAAGTTGCGCCACTGAGCGTATCGAGCTTGCTCTTCGCATAGATAAACATCAGGACGACCTCGCCGGCCTTGGTGCGGGTGTAATAGATCACTCGCACACCCCCGCTCTTACCAGATCCGGCGCGGGTCCAACGTACCTTGCGCACGCCACCCGAGCCGCGAACCACATCGCCTGCCGTGGGGTTGGCTGCAATGTAGGCTGCGAACTCACCACGCTCTTCCTCCGTCCAGTACGCGTCCCAAAGGGTCTGAAAGTGGAGCGTTTCAACTACTGTGAGCATTGGTCCACAATTATACGCCAAGGGAGCACCGGAAGCGGAATCGCTGCGCCAAAGGCGCAGCATGACTCCGCGTCAAACGAGGTCCTACGAAAGCGGGGTGCACCGCCCCTTAGGTCGCCTCGCGGAGTAGTTCAGCCTTCTGCGCAAGCTCAGCGGCCTCGGCCACCTGCTGAAGTGAAAGCGGGCCCGCCAGCTCGACCTCGCCAGACAACACGCTCTCGAGCGCTTCCCGCCCTGCCCGGCCAGCCAACCAGGCAAATGCCGACGTGATCGATCCGCCGCCGAACTTTGCACGCAGCGCCTTCCCCGCGGCACGGCTCACCTCTGCGAACGCCTCCTGATCCACCGCAGTCGATGCCGCGCGGACAACCAGGCAGAACGCTTCGAGCTTGTCGGCCTCGTTGCGCAAGCGAAGAGCTTTCGCGGTGCTGTGGGCTGCGTATCCAAGGAGCACCGGCTCGCTTGCGTCGGTGAATAGCTGAATCTGTCGCCCCTCAACCCAACTCGAATCACCTCGCGACAGTACCTCCACAAATCGCCCGCGAGCTTTCGACGCGCGCGCTGCGGCCGCGCGCGCGCCTTCGGCATCGTCAACGCGCCAAACCAGGAGCGGAGAATGGGCCGTGCCATGAACCGCCCACCGACCAGCGCTGTTGAGGCAGCGAACGTAGCTGCTTGGCGAGCCACCGTGCCGTGCCGTCTCCAGTGACGCCAATTGGTGATCGGGCAGCGAGAGAAGCAGGTATAGGTCGAACGGCATCGGGGTGCCACTGTGTGCCCATGATTGTCACCGGTGGGCGAGACGACCGGCCCCAGTAGGATCCAGGCATGCCCAAGAACCACGACCTCTTCGCCAGCTCAGCCTCCATTCTGCGCATGCCGTCCTGGCTCGGCCCCGGCGTCCATGAAGAAAACGATCTCCCGTTCGAGCCTGGCGACTACAAGATCACGCCTGGCGAGCGCTGGACCGTCACCGCGCTGAAGACGGGCGAGACTGTCTACTCCGGCATCGGCCCCGTGGAAATCCTCAGGGCATAAGCCACGCGGCGCTGGGGAGGTACGGGCTGGCGCGAACTTCTTGGTTAGGACTGGTCCTGCCGAGTTAGAAGGCACCGACCGATGCGCGGTAGGGCGAGCACGAACGGAGACTCCTCTTGCGATCACGGCACCCGCTCCCCCTCCTCTTACAGTCGTGATTGCCCTGGCCCTCCGGTGAATCGTTGCCGGAGGGCCTTTTCGAGACGCGTCGCGCATGCGGATCATTGTGGGCGGCGCGCGACAGATCGTGGTTTTCCGGTTAAACGTGTGATTTTTGCTCGGCGGTTTCACGCCCGCCCGTCTCACAATTTCCACTTATGAGCACCACTCGCCCGCCTCTCTGGTACCGCCACGCTTGGTGGTTGCCCAGTGCGTGCTCGGCGTTCGCCTTCGCCTTGGTGGTAGCCACGCTGCGCCCTACCGAACAGAGCATCCTGTTGGCTGTCGCGATCCTCTGCGCCCTGCCCTGGTCCCTCGCCCTTTTTCTCCTTGACTTCAATGAAGGGTTCGCCGATCGTGCTGCCGTCCTCGTCTGCATCGGGCTGTGCATAAACGCTGCTCTGCTGTGGTGGTCCACCGCCCTGCTGCGCGTCCGCTTCCGCGACCGGCACGCAGACCTGAGCGATGCTGAGGCCTGATCAATCGACTGAGGAGCCGTCCATGATCTCCGAACGCAAATCACTCGTGTGGGGTCAAGCGGCAGTGGTGGAGCATCTCGAGAAGCTCCTCGTTGCTGCGAAGGCCGGCGAGCTGGACGACGTCGTCATGGCTCACCGGGTGTTCAAGAGCGACGGCACGTTCGAGGACATCGTCTTTGGCGGCACCGAAGAACAGCGCGAACCCGCGCTCGCAAAGCTCAGCGCCACGGACGATTGACCGCTGGGTGCGTTTTTTATCTGACCTAGCGCGAATCAGACGCGATTCAGCACAATGCGTGCATGAGTGAACGGCACCCTCGAGCCGATCGGCCACCCACTGGCCTGAAGATGCCTTCCACGCCCACAAGCGATTTCGACGAACAGCACTACGGCGCATGCTCCCAGGTCGTTTCCTTAGCCGTCGGCATGTCATGGATCAACTACGGCGTCGCCGCCTTGGTCATGATCAGTTCTGTGCCGAACAACTACCACGCAGAAGCCGGATTGATTGTTGCGGTATGCATCGGATTCGCGCTTAGCGGGCGACCAGTGGCCGCGCTCATTCGCAGGATCACAGGCTGGGCGCAGAGCACCTGCTATCCCCTTGGCATCTTGCTCGGTAATGCACTGGGCGTGGCGGCTGGCGCTTCCCTCGCGTCGTATTTGGGTTAGCGACCACCCATGAAGCAGCGCGCCCGCCGGAAAGTTGTGTTCCTGCCCCGTGCGCTTCAACCATCACCGCGGGCGAGAACCAAGATCCGCGCAACGATGGACAAGATTCTGATCGAGCATCGCGAGCTGTTCGATCGGCTTGCTGACGCCTAGGAACACCGCCGCGTCGGCCTGTTCAGCTTGACCCGGCATCCGAAAGCTCGGGGGCGAGCATCACGCCTCCGTGAGCGCGCACAGTCGCGCTGACGATCGAGCCTTCGGACGTAAAGTCCATCTCGACCATCGATTCGATGTACTCGCGCACCGAAGCCCGGTCCAGCATGCCCGGGTAAGGATCATCCACGTAGCCGAGCCCGACGTAGGTTTCCTAAAGATGGTCATTTTTGCCTGCACTTCTGTCGCCTTTTTCGACACCGCCTCCCCTCCCCCTCACCAACAGGGTCGGCCCCCCTTGTTTCTGCAGCCTCAGTGACTTCGGAAGCGGCGAGTTGGCGTTTCGAGGACCTGTCCCCCAACCTGAGTCGGCGCAGAGGTTCACGGCAAATGCTAGGCCAGTCTGAGCTCCAGCCGTTTGCCCATTGCGAGCAACGCGGCGGCCACCGTGTCGATCTTGGTCGGGTGATGTAAGTCGACCAAGCGAGTCACCTCCTGCGGCCGGGCATGCATCAACCTCGCCAGTTCGGCGGGGCGCTTGCCCTGAGCGATCATTTCGTTGAGCAGGAGCACCTTGACAGCCACGCTGGGCGGCAGGTCGATCGCAACCTGACCACGCTTCAAAGCGGAGGGCATCGGCACCGGGCGTCGATCCTCAAAATAAAAATCCATCGCAGTCGTCAGCGCATCGGCCGCCAGCTCAATCGCTTCGACCCGATCCTTTGCGCCAGTCACGGCTTCCGGGATGTCCGGAAACGTCACGAGATACCCGTCGCCGTCTCGCGTCACGCGGGCTGGGTAGCTGAACATAGTTCACCTTCAATCTTTGATGCCGAGCTGGCGCAGGATGCTCTTGCGCAGGCCCTCGCCAATTTCCTTCGAATGCCTCGGCAGCATCGTTTGCTTGGTGCCGAGATAGACCTTCGTGTGCTTTGAGCCCTCAACGAATCGGGCCCCCTTCGAGGCAAGGAAGCGCTTGAATTCTGAAGTTTTCATGAGTCCAACTATTTATTCGGGCGAACGCCTTCGCCCAGGTTTTTGCAGTTGCCATTTCTTTCTCCTTGATCAAGCCAAAATCGGCCAGGAAGTTTTCATCGCCGGTCTGGATCGCGTGTCTTCGCGCGCGTACTAACCGGCGATGCATGAACCGCATTTGCCACACCCCACCTGGTGCGCCGCTTACTTTCATGGCGTTAGTATAAACAAAAATGTTGATTGTGTCTTCGGGGCGGCGACGCTGCTGGTCGTCTGTGCCATAACTGGATCACTTGTCGGCAAGCTCACCCTCAAACACCTCGGCTGGGCAACCCTCGGCGGCGCCGCCATCGTCCTTAACTGGCTGCTGATCTTTGAGGCGTTCTCCCGGGCCTCTCCGTGGCCATCGCGGTCTACAACACCCAGCCGTTCATTCTGGTCGCCCTCGGCGCGATCTTCTTCTCCGAGCGCATCACTGCAACGAAGCTCATGTGGCTCGGCATCGCTTTCACGGGCGTGTTGCTCATCGTCCAGGCGAGGCCATCGACGGCAGCCTATGCCGGCCCCGACGCCGCCTACATTTCCGGCGTCCTCATGGCGCTCGGCGCGGCGTTCCTCTACGCCATCGCGGCAATCGTGACGAAGAAGCTCGGCGATATGCCGCCGCACCTCATCGCATTGATCCATGTTTGTGTTGGCACGGTCATGCTCGCGCCCTTCGCAGACCTGGCGAACCTTCCGACCGATTCCCGTGCATGGGCTGATTTCGTGGTGATGGGCGCGGTATATACCGGCCTGGTCTTCGCACTTCTGTACGGCGCGATCCAGAAGCTGCCAACGCACTCCGTGGGCGCACTGTCCTTTCTTTATCCAATCTTCGCCATGGTGGTGGACTTCGTGGCTTTCGATCACAAGCTCAAGCCGTTGCAATTCGTCGGCTCGGCAGCCATCCTGATCGCCGCCGCCGGCATGAACCTCGGGTGGAGGTTTCACAAAGCGCCGGTCGCCGACTGAGTGCTTGGCCGACCGTGGCAGTCCTGATATTAAGAACTTTGTTTCTTTTGCTTGTCGGCGCCGGAGCATTGTGGCTTGTGTACATATTCGGCATCGGGATGCTCATTTCATTCCTCTCGCTCGCCGCCGCTGCCGTGGTCCTGTTCTCAGCTGAACGGACGCGACCGGACGAAGCCACGCAGAGCGCTCAGCCGACCAACTGGCACACGCCCCATTAAGACACCTAGCCCGTCAGCGGCTGGCCGCGCCACACTTGACGGGACGGTGGCGCGCGGTTTCATCGAGTTGTGACTAGCGCTAAGCAGTACGCGAGCTGAACCGCACCGGGATTCGAGGAGGCCGGTTGGCTTGAG
>NZ_LMTS01000080.1 GCF_001541225.1 Variovorax sp. WDL1
CCTCATGCTGGGCAACCCACTTGAAATTCAACAGAGCCGCATTTCTTATCCTGGGAAGCGGTGCGTGTGGGGAACGGCGCTCATTGCACCGGCTTCTCGTAGTGCGTATCCATCTTGATCAGGCCGCGCAGGTAGGCAACGCGCTTGATCACCTCGGCCACGCCCTGCAGGAACACGGCGCCGAAGCCCAGGGGCATCATCAGTGCAGCCGGCCAGCGGATCAGGCCGCCAATGTTCCCGGACATCTCGCCGCTCCTCAGCATGCCGAGGAAGAAGGGGAGGGAGAGCCAGAACAGCAGGCCCATCACCGGCAGCAGGAAGAAGATCAGGCCGAAGAGATCGACGTAGACCGGGCCGTTGCGCTTGAGCTTGCCGTAGATGATGTCGACGCGCACATGCTCGTTGAGCTTGAGCACCAGCGGCGCGCCGAGCATCACGGTGGCAGCGAACAGGTACCACTGGATCTCGAGCCAGGCATTGGAGCTGAAGTCGAGGCCGTAGCGCACGAAGGCGTTGCCGGCGGAGATCAAGGAGGCGGCGAGCACGGCCCATGCCGCCAGCCTGCCGAGCTGGGCGCTGATCCAGTCCATGGCCAGCGCGAACTTGAGGAATGCGGACAAGGTATGTCTCTTCGGGGGTGGTTTCGGCGCCAGTCGGGTAGGGTCGGCGCAAAGCCCGGAATGTTAACTCGCCGCGGCGCAACGCCCGCCCGGGGGCACTCGGCGGGTTGACCCGGGGAAGTCCCCCCGCTTGGGGCGAGGCTGGTGGCCATAATGACTCATGCCTTCGAGTCCGCCGTCCCGCACGCCTTTCGGCACCTCCGGCCGGCCTCCCCATGCCATCGACTCGCCCGAGATGCGGCGTGCGGGCCGCGAGCTGCTCTCGCTGGCGCTGATCGACGCGCGCAACCACACGCTGCACCTGCTGTCGCTCTACGAGCAGGCGCTGGGCTCCGAGGCCCTGGCGGTACCGCGGCTGGAAGGCATCGATCCGCCGCTCTGGCTCGCCGGCCACATCGGCTGGTTCTCCGAATGGTGGATCGCGCGCAACACGCAGCGCGCCTTCGGCGCCGACTGCCCGGTGCGCCCGACGCGGCTGGCGGCCATCGAGCCGCAGGCCGATGCCTGGTGGAACCCCGCGCAGATCGATGTCAAAGCGCGCTGGTCGCCGGAGCTGCCCGATCTCTCGCTGACCAAGGCCTACCTGCTCGAGACGCTGGAGAGCACGCTCGAGCTGCTGGAGCATGCAGTCGAGACCGATGCCGGCCTCTACTTCTATCGGCTGGCGCTGTTCCACGAAGACCTGCGCGGCGAGCAGCTGGTCGTGATGGCGCAGACCCTCGGCCTGCCGCTGGGCATCGAGGCCCGCCCCGCGCCGGTGGAGCGTGGGCCGCTGCTGCTGCCGGCCACCCCTTGGACGCTCGGCTTCGACGAGCCCGGCTTTGCCTTCGCCCAGGAGCGCGGCCAGCGCACGCTGGAGGTGCCGGAGTTCGAGATCGATGCCCAGCCCGTCACGTGGAGCCAGTACGTGGAGTTCGTCGACGACGGCGGCTACGATCGCGAAGAGCTGTGGCTTCCGGGCGGGCTCGCCTGGCTGGCCAACCAGGCGGAGGGGCGCCGTGGCCCGCGGCACGTGGAGCAGATCGGCGCGGCGCGGCGCGGCAGCGGCGGTTCGGTGCTGCAGCAGCGCTTCGGCCGGCCCATGCGCGCTGCCGGCAACCAGAGCGCGGTGCATGTGAGCTGGTGGGAGGCCGATGCCTGGGCCCGCTGGGCCGGGCGCCGGGTCGCGACCGAGATCGAATGGGAGATCGCCGCCCACACCGCCGTGCGGCACGGCTTCCGCTGGGCCGACGTGCACGAGTGGACTGCCGGCACCCTCCAGCCGTGGCCCGACTTCCGTGCCGACCCCTGGAGCGCAGGCACCGAGTTCGACCCGCAGCCTGCCTTCGGCACGGCGCGCGTGCTTCGCGGCGCTTCTGCAGCCACCCGCGCGCGCCTGCGATCGCCCAAGCGCCGCGGCTTCGCCTGGCCGGAGCGGGACGACGGGTTCTTCGGGTTCAGGACCTGCGCGTTGTAGCGGCGTGCCATCATCGGCGCCGGCACAACATCGATGGAAAGGGCGCTGCCGGATGGCTCGCGTGCGTGACCCGGCTGGCTACGACGGCCAGCGAGAAATGATTCTTTCGAATGCAGCGCAGCTGTTCGCGCAGCGCGGCTATGCGGGCACGTCGATGAACGAGGTGGCCGCGGCGTGCGGCGTTTCCAAGGCCACGCTCTACCACTACGTGCGCGACAAGCATGACCTCGCCGTGCGCATCGCCGAGGAGCATGTGCAGCGCCTCGAGGCGGTGGTTGAAGAGGTGCTGCGCGAACACGAGACGCCCGAGGCCCGCCTGGGCGCGCTGATCCGCAGCTTCGTGGCCGAATACGCGATGGCGCAGAACGCCCAGCGCGTGCTGACCGAGGACGTGCGCTTCCTGCGCGAGGAGGATCAGCAGCGCATCATCGGCGTCGAGCGGCGCGTGGTCGCCGCCTTCGCCCGCACCATCGCCGAGGTGCGCGGCGAGGACCCGGCGAGCAAGCTCGGCAAGCCGATGGCGATGCTGCTCTTCGGCATGATCAACTGGATGTTCACCTGGATGAAACCCGGCCGCGAGCTCGACCACGAGGCGATCGGCGAGATGGTGGCCGATCTGTTCTTCGGCGGCGTGCGGGCAGTGGAGCTGCCGCCGGCGCTGGCGGCGAAGGGCGAGCGCGCGCTGGCCGGCGCGCGCAAGCTGCGCTGAGGCGCGAGGAAAAGGCGAGAGGCGGCCTCAGCCGCGCCGCGTGGCGATCAGCGGGCGCACGTCCGGCGACTGCAGGCGCGGCCGGTTGTCCTCCTGCGCAGCCAGCGGCTGCACCTCGACCAGGCTGGCGAGGCAGCGCCGGGCGAGGTCCTGGTAGGTCCGCGTGCCTTCCTGCTTCCAGGCAACCTCTTCCTCGCTGAGCTGGCGCCGAACGCGGCCCGGCACGCCGGTCACCAGGCTGCGCGCCGGCACCTTCATGCCGGCCGGCACGAAGGCGCAGGCCGCGACGATGGCCGATTCGCCGATCTCGGCCTCGTCCATCACCACCGCGTTCATGCCCACCAGCGCGTCGCGCCGCACGACGCAGCTGTGCAGCACCGCGCCGTGGCCGATGTGGCCGTCTTCCTCGACCACCGTGTCCTGGTCCGGGAAGCCGTGGATCACGCAGCTGTCCTGCACGTTGGCGCCGCGCTCGAGCACGATGCGCCCGAAGTCGCCTCGCAGGCTGGCGCAAGGGCCCACGTAGCAGCCGGGGCCCACGATCACGTCGCCGATCAGCACGGCGGTGGGATGCACGTAGGCGCCGGGGTCGACCACGGGTACCACCCCTTCGAGCGCATAGCAGGGCATGAGATCCGCTCCATGATGATTGGAAAAACGGGCGGCCCGCGCTAGCCTTCAGGGTTAGCACCGAGGACCAAAGCTTGCGAGGGCAAGATCGCGAATCCTATAATCAACCGAACGGTCGGTCAATTATTCGAGACGCGTCCTTCGGCCGATCGTCAATCCCACCAGCAGCACCACGATGAACGAACCTTTGGTACGTAGCACGCAATCGGGCGCAGTGCGCGCGCTCCAGCTCAATCGGCCGGAGGCGCTCAACAGCTTCACCTCGCAGCTGCATGCGGCGCTCATGGCCGCGCTGGACGAGGCCGCAGGCGACCCGGCGGTCCGCTGTGTCGTGCTGGGCGGCGCGGGGCGCGCCTTCTGTGCGGGCCAGGACCTGTCCGACCCGATGGTGGCGCCGGACTTCACGCCAGGCGCCGCGCCCAAGGACCTGGGCCAGGTGATCGAGTCGCTCTACGCCCCGCTGGTGCTGCGCATCCGCTCGATGCCCGTGCCGGTGATCGCCGAGGTGCATGGCGTCGCGGCCGGCGCGGGCGCCAATCTCGCACTGGCCTGCGACCTGGTCGTGGCCGGCCGTTCGGCCAGCTTCATCCAGGCCTTCTCCAAGATCGGGCTGGTGCCCGACACCGGCGGCACCTGGCTGCTGCCGCGCCTGGTAGGGCAGGCGCGCGCGATGGGCCTGGCCCTGCTGGGCGACAAGCTGCCGGCGGCCGAGGCGGCGCAGATGGGCCTGATCTGGAAATGCGTCGAGGACGACGAGCTCAGCCTCACCGTCGAGGGGCTGGCGCAGCGCCTGGCCGCGATGCCTGTGCGTGCGCTGGTCGCCACACGCAAGGCCCTGGCCGATGCCCAGGCGCTGGACCTGCCCGCGGCGATGGCGCGCGAGGCCGCGTTGCAGCGCGAGCTCGGCGCCGCCGCCGATTACCGCGAAGGCGTGGAGGCCTTCCGCGCCAAGCGCCTGCCGCAGTTCAACGACCGCTGAGAAAGCCCCCGACCGATGAGCGACCCCCATGCCCAGCACACCGCCGAACGCGTGCGCGATGCCATGTTCGCCAGGGACCGCGCCGTGCGAGGCCTCGGGATGGAGATCGAGGCGATCGCGCCCGGCCGCGCCGACGTCACCATGACCGTGCGCGAAGACATGCTCAACGGCCACGACATCTGCCACGGCGGCTTCATCTCGGCGCTGGCCGATTCGGCCTTCGCCTATGCCTGCAACTCCTACAACGAGGTGACCGTCGCATCCGGCTTCGGCATCGACTTCGTCGCGCCGGCGCGCGAGGGCGACCGGCTGGTGGCACGCTGCGTCGAGGTGTCGAAGACGGGCCGCACGGGCGTCTACGACACGGAGGTGCTGAACCAGCGCGGCGAGCGGGTCGCGGTGTTCCGCGGGCGTTCCTACACTCTCAAGGGCAAGCCGGTCGCACCGGCCTGAACGCAGCAGCCCCCAGGAATCCAGGAGACTTCCATGCCCGTCCGACGCCCTTCGCCCGGTGATCTCGAACCCATCGAAACCGCGAGCCGCGACGAGATTGCCGCGCTGCAGCTGCAGCGCCTCAAGACCACCCTTCAGCGCGCCTACGACAAGGTGCCCCACTACCGCCAGGCCTTCGATTCGCGCGGCGTGCATCCCGCTGACCTGAAGCAGCTGAGCGACATCGCGAAGTTCCCCTTCACCGTCAAGAAGGACCTGCGCGACAACTACCCCTTCGGCATGTTCGCGGTGCCGCGCGAGCAGGTGGCGCGCATCCACGCCTCCTCGGGCACCACGGGCAAGCCGACCGTTGTGGGGTACACCCTGCAGGACATCGAGCACTGGGCGAACCTCGTGGCACGCTCGATCCGCGCCGCGGGCGCGCGGCCCGGCGACATCGTGCACGTGGCCTACGGCTACGGCCTCTTCACCGGCGGGCTGGGCGCGCACTACGGCGCCGAGCGCGCAGGCTGCACCGTCATCCCGATGTCGGGCGGCCAGACCGAGAAGCAGGTGCAGCTGATCCGCGACTTCCGGCCCGACGTCATCATGGTCACGCCCAGCTACATGCAGGTGATCATCGAGGAGTTCCAGCGCCAGGGGCTCGATCCGCGCGAGAACTCCATCAAGGTCGGCATCTTCGGCGCCGAGCCCTGGACCGAGGCCATGCGGCGCGAGATCGAGCAAAAGGGCGGCATGGACGCGGTCGACATCTACGGCCTTTCGGAAGTGATGGGCCCCGGCGTGGCCAGCGAATGCATCGAGAGCAAGGATGGCCCGGTGGTCTGGGAAGACCATTTCTACCCCGAGATCATCGACCCCGAGACCGGCGAGGTGCTGCCCGACGGCGAGGAGGGCGAGCTGGTCTTCACCTCTCTCACCAAGGAGGCGCTGCCCGTCGTGCGCTACCGCACGCGCGACCTCACGCGTCTCTTGCCGCCTACCTCGCGCAGCTTTCGCCGCATGGGCAAGATCGTCGGGCGCAGCGACGACATGCTGATCATCCGCGGCGTCAATGTCTTCCCGACGCAGATCGAGGAGATCGTGCTTGCGCACGAAAAGCTCTCGGGCCAGTACCTGATCAAGGTCGCCCGGGACGGCCACCTCGACAGCGTGGAAGTGCGCTGCGAGCTGCAGCAGGCCGCCGCCGGCATTCCCGATGCCGAGTGCGACCAGATCGCCGAGTGGGTGCAGCAGCGCGTCAAGACCCTGGTGGGCATCTCGACCACCGTGTTGGTGCAGCCGCCCGCCACGCTCGAACGCACGCTCACCGGCAAGGCCCGGCGCGTGATCGACGAACGCCCCAAGACCTGAAAGGACACGCCATGTACACGCAAGCCATGGACACGATGGGCAAGGACAAGGACGGCCCCAAGGCCGTGCGCTCGGCCGAAGAAATGCGCCTGGAGCAGCGCTTCGACGAGCGCATCGACGCCGGCGGCTTCATCGAGGCCAAGGACTGGATGCCCGAGCACTACCGCAAGACGCTGGTGCGGCAAATCAGCCAGCATGCGCATTCCGAGATCGTCGGCATGCTGCCCGAGGGCAACTGGATCAGCCGCGCGCCCACGCTGAAGCGCAAGGCCATCCTGCTGGCCAAGGTGCAGGACGAGGGCGGCCATGGCCTCTACCTGTACGCCGCGGCCGAGACCCTGGGCACCAGCCGCGACCAGATGCTGGACGCGCTGCACACCGGCAAGGCCAAGTACAGCTCGATCTTCAACTACCCCACCCTGACCTGGGCCGACATGGGCACCATCGGCTGGCTGGTGGACGGCGCGGCGATCATGAACCAGGTGCCGATCTGCCGCTGCTCCTTCGCGCCCTATGCGCGCGCCATGATCCGCATCTGCCGCGAGGAAAGCTTCCACCAGCGCCAGGGCTATGAGGCGCTGCTCACCATGATGCAGCACGGCACCGACGCCCAGAAGGCGATGGTGCAGGACGCGGTGAACCGCTGGTGGTGGCCCTCGATCATGATGTTCGGCCCCCCGGACGACCAATCGCCCAACAGCGCGCAATCCATGCGCTGGGGCATCAAGCGCTTCACCAACGACGAGCTGCGCCAGAAGTTCATCGATGCCGCGGTCGAGCAGGCCAAGGTGCTGGGCGTGACCCTGCCCGACCCCGACCTGAAGTGGAACGAGGAGCGCCAGGCGCACGACCATGGCCCGATCGACTGGGCCGAGTTCTGGCGGGTGATCGGTGGCGACGGGCCCTGTAACCGCGAGCGGCTCGGCGCGCGGGTGAAGGCCTGGGACGAGGGCGCCTGGGTGCGGGAAGCGGCCCTTGCGTACGCGGCAAAGCACGAACGATCAGAGAGGTTGGCAGCATGAACAGCGTTGAAGAGGGCACTTTGCCCTCCCCTGGTGAGGGGGAGGTTGGGGTGGGGTCGAGCACGGAAGCGCCGAAGGCCACCGCGTCGGCAGGACGCGAGTGGCCCTTGTGGGAAGTGTTTGTCCGCAGCAAGGCCGGCCTGGACCACAAGCACTGCGGCAGCCTGCATGCGCCCGATCCGAAGATGGCGCTGCAGATGGCGCGCGACGTCTACACGCGGCGCCAGGAAGGCGTGAGCGTCTGGGTGGTGCGCTCGGACCAGATCGTCGCCAGCGACCCGGGCGACAAGGACATGTTCTTCGACCCGGCGGAAGACAAGGTCTACCGCCATCCGACCTTCTACGTCTTGCCGAAATCGGTCGACCACATGTGACGTGACGCCATGCAAGCATCCATCGAACTCGACCGCAGCCCCCACGTGCAGTACCTGCTGCGCATCGGCGATACGTGCCTGATCCTGGCGCAGCGCCTGGGCGAATGGTGCGGCCACGCACCCGTCCTGGAGGAAGACATCGCCATGACCAACATGGCGCTGGACCTGGTGGGCCAGGCGCGCGCACTGCTGACCCGCGCCGGGCAGATCGAGGGCCGCGCGCACGACGAGGACCAGCTCGCCTTCCTGCGCGACGAGCGCGACTACTTCAACGCCACGCTGGTCGAGCTGCCGCGCGGCGACTTCGCCTTCAGCGTGCTGCGCAACGCGATGGCGGCGACGCTGCTCAAGCTGCTGTGGGAGAAGCTCGAATCCTCGAGCGATGCCGAGGTGGCCGCCATCGCGGCGAAGGCCATCAAGGAAGCGCGCTACCACCAGCAGCATGCGGCCGACTGGGTCGTGCGCCTGGGCGACGGCACGGACGCATCGCATTCGCGCATGGAGGCCGCGCTGGCCCAGCTGTGGCGCTATGTGCCCGAGCTCTTCGCGTCGGATGCGATCGACGAGGAAGCGCGCGCCAGCGGCCTAGGGCCGGCCTGGTCCGAGCTGCGCGAGGCCTGGTTCGCCGAGATGGGTTCGGTGCTCGCGGAGGCCACGCTGCCCATGCCGGCCGAATCGGCCTTCATGAGCACAGGCAAGCGCGGCGTGCACAGCGAACACATGGGCTACATCCTGGCCGAGATGCAGTATCTGCAGCGCGCGTATCCGGGCGGGGTCTGGTGATGAGTGAGCTGTGCCTCCCCGCTGCCGACGAGGCCCGCGTCGCGCGCGCCTGGGAGGTGCTCGGCACCGTGCTCGACCCCGAGGTGCCG
Organism: Variovorax sp. WDL1; assembly: GCF_001541225.1. GTDB lineage: Bacteria > Pseudomonadota > Gammaproteobacteria > Burkholderiales > Burkholderiaceae_C > Variovorax. Next base: position 8,469 of record NZ_LMTS01000080.1, read on the forward strand.
GCGCTGTCGGTCTGCGACCTGGGCATCGTGCGCGAGGTCCTGCCGCAGGGCGAGGGGCTGGAGATCGTGCTGACGCCGACCTATTCCGGCTGCCCCGCCACCGAGGTGATCGAGCGCAGCGTGCTCGATGCCATCGACGCCGCAGGACTCGGCCCGGCGCGCGTGACGCTGCGCCGCGCCCCGGCCTGGACCACCGACTGGATGAGCGCCGAAGGCAAGCGCAAGCTGCGCGAATACGGCATAGCGCCGCCGGGCGCGGCAGCCTTGCCCGGGGGCGCAATGCCGATCCGCCTGGTGCGCCGCCCGCCGGCCGCGCCGGTGGCCTGCCCGCACTGCGGCAGCGCCCACACCGAGCGGCTTTCGGCCTTCGGCTCCACGGCTTGCAAGTCGCTCTACCGCTGCCTGGATTGCCGCGAACCCTTCGAGCACTTCAAACCCCTCTGAGCCATGAGCGTCATATTCCACCCCCTGCGCGTGCGCAGCATCGAGCCCGACACCACCGAGGCGGTGATCGTCTCCTTCGACGTGCCGCAGGAACTGCGCGGCGTGTTCGGCTTTACCCAGGGCCAGTACCTCACGCTGCGCAAGGAGATCGACGGCCAGGACCTGCGCCGCTCCTATTCGATCTGCGCCGGCGTCGACGACGGCGAGCTGCGCGTGGGCGTGCGCAAGGTGCAGCAGGGCCTGTTCTCCAACTGGATCAACAGCAACCTCAAGCCCGGAGACACGCTGCAGGTGATGGCGCCGCAGGGCCGCTTCTTCGTGCCGATCGAGCCCGATGCGCGGCGCCACCACGTGGGCATCGCGGGCGGCAGCGGCATCACGCCCATTCTCTCGATCATGAAGACCGTGCTGGCGCGCGAGCCGCATTCGCGCTTCACGCTCATCTACGGCAACCGGCAGCTGCGCTCCACCATGTTCAAGGAGGAGATCGAGGACCTGAAGAACCGCTATATGACGCGCCTGGTGCTGCAGCACGTGTTCTCCGACGAGCACACCGACGTGCCCATCAACGCCGGGCTGATGAACCGCGAGAAGATCGCCGAGTTCCTCCAGGGCCTTGTGCCGCCCGGGAGCATCGACCACGTCTACATCTGCGGACCCTTCCAGATGAACGACGAGGCCGAGGCCGCGCTGCTGGAGGCCGGCGTGCCCGAGGAACGCATCCACATCGAGCGCTTCGGGCTCGCCCAGTCCCCCACCGGCACGGTGGGCGCCGTGGTGCACGCGCCGCAGCCGGGGGATGCCGAAACGGCCCGAATCACCATCGTGCGCGACGGGATCGCGCGCGAGATCCCCTATACCCTGGGCCAGCCCAGCATCCTGGACGCGGCGTCCTCCGCCGGCCTGGAGGTGCCGTACTCCTGCACCTCGGGCGTCTGCGGCACCTGCCGCGCCAAGCTCCTGGAAGGGGAAGTGCGGATGGAGCGCAACTTCGCGCTCGACAAGAATGAGGTCGCGGGCGGCTTTATCCTCACCTGCCAGGCACACCCCCTGACCGAGCGCGTGCGGCTGTCCTTCGACGAACGCTGAGCGCGCACGATTTTTTCAACTACCGGAGACCGTTCATGAGTTCTTTCACCCGCCTCGGCGTGGCACTGCTGTGCGCCATGGCCTTCGCTGCGCACGCTGACATCAACGTCGGCGTCACCCTGTCGGCGACCGGGCCGGCCGCCTCACTCGGCATCCCCGAGAAGAACACCATCGCGCTGATGCCCAAGACCATCGGCGGGCAGAAGATCAACTACATCGTGCTCGACGACGCCTCCGACACGACCGCCGCGGTGTCGAACACGCGCAAGCTGATCAGCGAGAACAAGGTCGACATCGTGCTCGGCTCGACGGTGACGCCCAACTCGCTGGCCATGATCGACGTGGTGGCCGAGGAGAAGGTGCCGATGATCTCGATGGCGGCCTCGGCGCGCATCGTCGAGCCCATGGACGCCAAGCGCAAGTGGGTCTTCAAGACGCCGCAGAACGACATCATGATGTCGCTCGCGATCGCCGAGCACATGGCCACCAACGGCGTGAAGACGGTCGGCTTCATCGGCTTCTCCGACGCCTACGGCGAAGGCTGGTTCCAGGAATTCACCAAGGCGGCCGAGCTGAAGAAGCTCAAGGTCGTGGCCAACGAGCGCTATGCGCGCAGCGACACCTCGGTCACCGGCCAGGCGCTCAAGCTCATCTCCGCCAAGCCCGACGCGGTGCTGATCGCCGGCTCCGGCACCCCGGCCGCGCTGCCGCAGAAGACGCTGAAGGAGCGCGGCTACGCCGGCAAGGTCTACCAGACCCACGGCGTTGCCAATTCCGACTTCCTGCGCGTCGGCGGCAAGGATGTCGAGGGCACGCTGTTGCCTTCCGGCCCGATGCTGGTCGCGTCGCAGCTGCCCGATTCGCATCCGCTCAAGAAGTCCGCGCTGGCCTACGTCAATGCCTACGAGGCGGCCCATGGCAAGGGCAGCGTGTCCACCTTCGGCGGCCATGCCTGGGATGCCGGCCTGATCATGAATGCCGCGATTCCCGCCGCGCTCAAGAAGGCGCAGCCCGGCACGCCGGCTTTCCGCGCCGCGCTGCGCGATGCGCTGGAAGAGGTGAAGAACGTCCCCGGCGCGCATGGCATCTTCACCATGTCGCCCACAGACCACCTGGGCCTGGACCAGCGCGCGCGCGTGATGGTCAAGATCGAGAACGGCGCCTGGAAGTACCAGCCTGCGGACTAGGCTCGCCCCCAGGTTGGCTCGCTTCGTGTAGCCGCCCAGCCCCTGCCGGGGTGTCACTAGCTCTCCCCCCAGGTTGGCTCACTCCGTGTAGCCGCCCACCCCCTCACCGGGGGCAACACCAGCGCCCGGCAAAGCCGGTTCCGCGGTGTTTCGCGAAGGGGGCGCGTTCGTTTTTGGAACAATGAGTCAATTGGAGCCCTCGCGCTCTGCGTCGGAGTGGATGCATGGATTTGCAAATCGCCCTGATCCTGGGGCAGGACGGCATCGTGAACGGCGCGATCTATGGGCTCATGGCGCTGGCACTGGTGCTGGTGTTCTCGGTGACCCGCGTCATCTTCATCCCGCAAGGGGAATTCGTCGCGTTCAGCGCACTGTCGGTGGGGGCACTGCAGGCCGGCCGTGTGCCGGCCACGCTGTGGCTGCTGCTGGTGCTGGCGGCGGCGGCACTCGTGGTGGAGCTGTGGCGGTGGAAGCGCGGCGCAGTGGTGGACTGGGTGTCGACGCTCGCCTGGTGCGTGGCGCTGCCGCTCGCGGCCTGCGCGCTGGTGCTGCTGCTGCGGCCCGAATCGCTGCTGACGCAGACGCTCGCCGCGCTCGCCGTGATCGTGCCGCTGGGCCCGCTGCTCTACCGGCTGGCCTACCGGCCGCTGGCCGATGCGACCGTCCTCACGCTGCTGATCGTGTCGGTGGCGCTGCATGGCGTGCTCGTCGGGCTGGGGCTGCTCTTCTTCGGTGCCGAGGGCTCGCGCACGCCGGCCTTCTCCGAACTGCGGCTGGACCTGGGAGGCGTCGCGGTCACCGGCCAGTCGCTGGTGGTGGTGGCGGTCACGGCTGCGCTGGTGGTGTTGATGTTCCTGTTCTTCGAGCGCTCGATCGTGGGCAAGGCGCTGCGGGCAACCGCGATCAATCGTGTCGGCGCGCGGCTGATGGGTATTCCCACAGGGCTCTCGGGCGACCTGAGCTTCGCGCTGGCGGCGGCGATCGGGGCGGTCTCGGGACTGCTGATCGCGCCGATCACCACGATCTACTACGACACGGGCTTCCTGATCGGGTTGAAGGGCTTCGTGGCGGCGATCGTCGGCGGGCTGGCCAGCTACCCGCTGGCGCTGGTGGGGGCGCTCATCGTGGGGCAGCTCGAGGCCTTCTCCTCCTTCTGGGCGAGCGCGTTCAAGGAAGTTTTCGTCTTCACGCTGATCATTCCGGTGCTGTGGTGGCGGTCGCTCAGCAGCAGGCATGTGGAGGATGAGGAATGAGCGCGCGGGTTTCTGGTTTGCTCTTTGGGCCTTTGGGACAGGGGGGTGGCGCCTGGTGGGCTGGTTTGGAGGTTGCTGTTGGGTTGAGTGCGGGGCCGGGATTTCGCCCCG
>NZ_LMTS01000324.1:0-80397 GCF_001541225.1 Variovorax sp. WDL1
CCGGCTCCTGCGTCCGCGCCTGCACCCGCACCCGCACCCGCAGCGGCACCGGCACCGGCACCCGCAGCGGCGCCTGCGCCCGAAGTCGCTTCGACGACCACCGAGAAAACGCCCGAAGCCGCGGCGATTTCCCAGGCACCGGCGCCCGCCATCGCGCCGCCTCCGGCCCCGCCGGTGCTCCGCACCGAAGTGCCGCTCTTCGCGGCGCTCCCTGCCCAGCTTCGGCAAGCCGATCTCGCAATGCTCGGCAATATGCACGGCCGCGTCGGCGACACCGGCCCGGATCGCAGCGCCTGGGCACGCGCGGTCTACACCGACCTCGACCTGCGCCAGGCCGGCAATGCTGCCCCGCACAGCCGGGGCCATGTCGGCGGCGTGCAGGTCGGCGCGGACCTCCTTGCCGGCGGCAACTGGCGCGTCGGCGCCTACGTCGGAGGGCTGGACGGAAGCGCGGACGTGAGCGGCAACGCGAACGGCGCCTTCGGCAGGGTCGGCAGCACGGACCTGCAGTCGCGCTATCTCGCCGGCTATGCAAACTGGCGCGACGCGACCAGCGGCTGGTACGTCGAGGCCGTGCTGCAAGCGGGCCACCACCGCTACAGCGTGCGGCCCGACGGCAGCCTGCCGGTGTCGGGCAAGGCGCGCAGCGTCTCCGCCTCGATCGAGACCGGCAAGTCCTTCGCGCTGTCCGAAAGCTGGAGCATCGAGCCACAGGTGCAGCTGATTCGCCAAAGAACGCGCGTCGACGACGTGTCGATCAACGGCGCGCTGGTCCGGCAACATGCCGATGGCGGCTGGATCGGCCGTCTGGGCGTGCGGATCAAGGGCGACATGCCCACCGGCGCGGGGCGGCTGCAGCCCTACGCTCGGTTCAACGTCTACCGCGCCAGCGCGGGCGCCGATGTGGTGGATTTCGTTGCCCCGGCTGCCGCCACCCGCGTTGCCAGCAGCGGCGGCTACACCGCGACCGAAGTGGCAGGCGGACTTTCGCTGGCGCTCACGCCGGGCACCACGGTGTACGGCGAGATCGGCCGCACCTTCAGCTCGGGCGGCGACACCCGGGTGAAGTCATCGGTGCAGGGCACGGTCGGCTTGCGCGTGACCTGGTAGCCGATGCCTCGGCGCGGATCGGGTCCGGCGGTGGCTCAGGGGTGCTCGGGTGGCAGGCCGCCGTCTTTCTGGCGCTCGCGGAACAGCGCGGCGCGCATCAGGAAGATGGTCGTGACGGGCGCACTGAGGGCGACGAAGAACGCGACCAGCGCCGCATGCAGGAAGAGATGCGCCCCTTGCACGGAGAAGTAGACGCTGGTGGCCAGCGTGATGCACCAGGTGCCCAGCGTGGCCCCCAGCGTTGGCGCGTGGATGCGCCGGAAGAAGGTGGGCAGCCGCACCAGCCCGAAGGAGCCGATGGCGGCAAAGGCGGCGCCGGCGACAGCGAACACCGCGGTCAGGATCTCTGCCCACAGCGGCAACGGGCCCGCGATGAAGTCGTTCATTCGATGACCTCGCCGCGCAGCAGGAACTTGGCCAGCGCTGTCGAGCCGACGAAGCCGAAGAGCGCAACCAGCATCGCGGCCTCGAAGTACACGCTGCTGGCGTAGACGATGCCGAGCACCAGCATCATCAGCATGCCGTTGATGTACAGGCAGTCCAGCGCCATGATGCGGTCCTGCGCGGCGGGGCCGATGAGCAGCCGCGCCAGCGCGCAGAGCATGGCCACGGCGAGCAGCAGCAGCGCCAGCTTGAGGGCCCAGAGGAGTATCGGGGTCATGATTCGAAGATCTCCATCAGTGGACGTTCGTAGCGGGTCTTGATCATGCCGATGAATGCCGCTTCGTCCTCCTCGTGGAAGAGGTGGATCAGGAGGGTCGAGCGGTCCAGCGCAATCTCGCCCCAGGCCGTGCCGGGCGTCAGGCAGAGGATCATGGCCAGCGTGGCGAGCGCGTTGGGGTCGCGCATTGCGAGCGGTACGCGCACGAAGCACGGCGACATCTCCCTGCTGCGCCGGGTGAGGAGCAGGCGGGCCACGGCGAACGCCGAAACCACCAGGTCGTAGCCCACCAGGCCTCCGAGCCGGAGCGCGAGCCAGGGCTTTCGCATCTTCACGCGCGCCGGCCGCAGGCTCTGCGTCAGCAGCGGGACCACAATCGCGAGCAAGGCCGCGAGCAGCAGCGTGGCCGCATCCAACGACTGGTTCAGCAGCAGCCAGACGACGAAGAGCGCCAGCGACAGCAGCGGCGAGGGCAGCCAGCGCTTGATCATGGTGCGGAGTCTCCCTTGGAGAGGGTCGGGCCGGGCCGCTGGCGCGCGCCGAATACGGCCTCGCGATAGGCGCCGGGGGAGCGCAGCCCCTGGGCGGTGGCGCTGGCGTGCTGCATCACCGGCTCGGCCATCAGCGTGAGGGCCAGGCAGGCGGCCAGCAGCGCCGCTACCGGCAGCACCTCGAGCGCACGCAGCGCAGGCAGGGTCTGGTGCGGCTGGGTCCAGAAATGGCGGATGCCGGTGCGGCTGAGCGCGATCAGCGTGAAAAAGCCGGAGGCGAGCAGCAGCGCGGTGAAGGTCCAGTGGGCCGGCGAGAGGCCACGCGTCTCGCCCACGAGGCTCGAGAGCATCGCGAACTTGCCGACGAAACCCGACAGCGGCGGCAGGCCCGCCAGCAGCAGCGTGCAGGCGAGGAAGCTGAGGCCGAGGAAGGCAATGCCGGCGGGAATGGCCCGGCCATAGAGTGCCTGCGCCTCATCGTCGAGGTTGACGTCTTCCACGTTGCGCAGATCCTCCGCGAGAAAAGGAGCGCCGCCGGGCGCCTCGTGCGGCGCGATGCTCAGGCCGGCGTTGCGCCAGCGCTCGATCATGTCGGTCAGGAGAAAGAAGGCGCTGACCGCCAGCGTGGAGCTCAGCAGGTAGTAGAGCGCGCCGGCCCACACGGACGGCTGGCCCAGCCCGATGGCCGCCAGCAGGGTGCCGGCGGACACCAGCACGCTGAAGCCCGCCAGGTTGGACAGGCGCTGCGTGCCGACGATGCCGAGCGCGCCGCAGAACAGCGTGGCCAGCCCGATTGCGACCAGCGCCCCCTGCCCGAACGTCGCCGAACTGCCGGTATCTGGCGCAAACAGCAGGCTCCAAAGCCTCAACAGCGTGTAGATGCCCAGCTTGGTAAGGAGCGCGAACACTGCGCCCACGGGCGACACTGCGGCGCTGTAGGCCGGCACCAGCCAGAAGTTGAGCGGCCATGCGCCGGCCTTGGCGAAGAAAGCGGTGGCGAGGATGGCTGCCGCCGCATGCACCAGCCCGCGATCGGCCGGCGCCAGCTGCGCGATGCGCACGCCCAGGTCGGCCATGTTCAGCGTGCCCGTCACCCCGTAGAGCAGGGCCGCGCCGACCAGGAACAGCGAGGAGGCCGCCAGGTTGATCGCTACGTAGTGCAGGCCGGCCTGCACGCGCAGCCGGCCGGAGCCGTGCAGCAGCAGACCGTAGGAGGCGGCCAGCATCACCTCGAAGAAGACGAAGAGGTTGAACAGGTCGCCGGTGAGGAAGGCGCCGTTGAGGCCCATGAGCTGCAGCTGCAGCAGTGGATGGAAATGCACGCCCGCGCGGTCCCAGCGCGAGGTGGAATAGATCGAGGCGCAGAAGGCGACCACGCCGGTGAGCGCGACCATCATGGTCGAGAGCCTGTCGGCCACCAGCACGATGCCGAAGGGCGCGCGCCAGTTGCCGGGCAGGTAGACCCCGACCGAGCCGGGGCCGTCCCCGGTGTCAGCGGCGTTGACCCAGCGCAGCAGGGCCAGCGCGGCCAGGAGGCCCAGCAGTCCGGAGACCACGCTCAGGAAGGACTTGGCGCGGCGGCGCTCCTCGCCCATCAGGAGCATCAGCGCGGCCGTGAGGAGCGGCAGCAGGATCGGCACCGCGACCAGGTGCGGCATGCCGAACTCGAGCAGGCGGTCGAGGAAGGAGACGAGGCCCGTCATTCCGCGAGCTCCGTCTTTTCTTCGCCGTCCACGTGGTCTGTGCCGCTGAGCCCGCGCGAGGCGAGCAGCACCACCAGGAACAGCGCCGTCATCGCGAAGCCGATCACGATGGCGGTGAGCACCAGCGCCTGCGGCATCGGGTCGGCTGTGTTGGCCAGGGTGGCGGCGAGGCCGGGGACCAGCACCGGCTCGCTGTCGACCTTGATGCGGCCCATGCTGAAGATGAAGAGGTTGACCGCGTAGGAGATCAGCGTGAGACCCATGATCACCTGGAAGGTGCGTGGCCGCAGCAGCAGGTAGACACCCGAGCCGGTGAGGACGCCGATGGCGATGGCGAGCACGGCTTCCATCAGGCGGCGCCCTTCGCTGCGAGCGCCGCGAGCGCTGCGCGCTCGGCTTCCTTCTCCGCTTGTTCCTCGGCCCAGCGGTGGCTGCGGATGGATTGGTGCGCGAGCGCCGTGAGGATCAGCATCGTCGCGCCGAGCACGAGCGCGAACACGCCGATGTCGAAGAACAGCGCGCTCGGCACGTGTACGTCGCCGAGCACCGGCAGGTGCAGGTGCGCGGTGTGCGTGGTGAGGAAGGGATAGCCGAAAAGCAGCGCGCCCGAGCCCGTTCCCAGGGCCAGCAGCAGGCCGGCGGCGATCCAGCGGCGCGGATAGATGCGCAGGTGCTCCTCCACCCATTCGGCGCCCGAGACGATGAACTGCAGCAGGAGCGCCACCGACATCACCAGCCCGGCGACGAAGCCGCCGCCCGGCTGGTTGTGGCCGCGCATGAAGAAGTAGACCGACACCAGCGCCGCGAGCGGCAGCAGGAAGCGAACCAGCACGGCCGGCACCATCAGGTAGCCGATGGCGGTGTCCGGGGCGCGGCGCGGGTTCAGCAGGTCGCTGCTGCCGTCGTCGGCTTGGGCCCGCTGCTGCATGGGCAGGGCCATGGATTCAGGCGCGGGGCGGAAGCGCCGCAGCAGCGCATAGACGGTCAGCGCGACGATGCCGAGCACCGTGATCTCGCCGAAGGTGTCGAAGCCGCGGAAGTCGACCAGCATCACGTTGACCACGTTGGTGCCGCCGCCTTCGGACAGCGCGCGCTCCAGGAAGAAGGGCGAGATGCTCTGCGGGAAGGGCCGCGTCATCATCGTCCAGGCGAGCGCCGCCATGCCGCCGCCCGCGGCGGACGCTACCAGCAGGTCGCGCCCGCGCCGGCCCCACGGCCGCAGGCGCGCGCGCATCGGCTGCGGCTTGGCGGTGCGCATCGGCAGCCAGCGCAGGCCGAGAAGGATCAGCACCATCGTAACGGTCTCGACCACCAGCTGCGTCAGCGCGAGGTCGGGCGCCGAGAACCAGATGTAGGTGGTGCAGCACACCAGGCCCGCGCCCGAGGCCAGCATCAGCGAGGTCAGGCGGTGGAACTTGGCCTGCCAGGCAGCCGCCAGCGCACAGGTGCAGCCGATCACCCAGGTCATCGCGAACATCGGCGAGAAGGGCAGCAGCTCGCGTGTGCCGCGGTTCGCCGGCGTGAGCCACAGCGAGGCGCCGGCCCCGGCCACCGCCACCACGACCAGCAGCAGCAATTGCATCTGCATGCGCCGCGTGCCCAGCACGCGCCGGCTGCGCCGGCCGGCCTCGCTCAGGCGGGCCATCAGGTTCTCGAAGATGCGCTGACCGTCGAAGCGGTGCAGCAGCGGGGTGCGTGCGAGCGCGCCATGCGCGCGGCCCCGCCGCTGCAGCAGATAGAGACCGGCACCGCCGACCAGCGCGACGGCGCTCATCGCGAGCGGCAGGTTGAAGCCATGCCACACCGCGAGGCTGTATTCGGGCAGCGTGCCGCCGACCACGGGCGTCGCGGCAGTGGCGAGGAAGGCGCCCACGGACCAGGCCGGGGCCACGCCCACCACCAGGCAGATCAGCACCAGCAACTCGGCCGGCACGCGCATCCAGTGCGGCGGCTCGTGGGGCTGCTTCGGCACCTCGGGGCCCGGCAGCGGGCCGAAGAAGACGTCGAACACGAAGCGGGCCGAGTAGGCCACGCTGAAGACGCCGGCCAGGGTGGCGATGACCGGCAGGCTTCGGTTGACCCAGGGCGTGGCCTGGATGAAGACGGTTTCGGCGAAGAACATTTCCTTCGAGAGGAAGCCGTTGAGCAGCGGCACGCCGGCCATCGAGGCACTGGCGATGATGGCCAGGGCGCCGGTGATCGGCATGAGCTTCAGCAGGCCGCTGAGCTTGCGGATGTCGCGCGTGCCGCTCTCGTGATCGATGATGCCCGCCGCCATGAAGAGCGAGGCCTTGAAGGTCGCGTGGTTCATCACGTGGAAGACGGCAGCGACTGCGGCGAGCGGGCTGTTGAGCCCGAGCAGCAGCGTGATGAGCCCGAGATGCGAGATGGTCGAGTAGGCGAGCAGCGCCTTGAGGTCGCGCTGGAACATGGCCACGTAGCCGCCCAGCAGCAGGGTGGCGGCGCCGGCGCCGCCCACCAGCCAGAACCAGGCTTCGGTGCCGGAGAGCACCGGCCACAGGCGCGCCATCAGGAAGACGCCGAGCTTCACCATCGTGGCCGAATGCAGGTAGGCCGACACGGGCGTGGGTGCCGCCATCGCGCGCGGCAGCCAGAAGTGGAAGGGGAATTGCGCGCTCTTGGTGAATGCGCCCAGCAGGACCAGCAGCAGCACCAGCGGGTAGAGCCGGCTGGCGCGGATCTGCTCGCCGGAGGCGAGCACCGCGTCGAGTTCGTAGCTGCCCACGATGCGGCCGAGCACCAGCACGCCGGCCAGCAGGCACAGGCCGCCCGCGCCGGTGACCGTGAGCGCCATGCTCGCGCCGCGTCGCGCATCGCGCCGGTGATGCCAGTAGCCGATCAGCAGGAAGGAGAACAGGCTGGTGAGCTCCCAGAACATCACCATCTGGATCAGGTTGCCCGAAAGCACCACGCCCACCATCGAGCCCATGAAGGCGAGGAAGAAGGAGAAGAAGCGCGGCACGGGATCGGAGGCCGACATGTAGTAGCGCGCGTAGAGCACCACCAGTGCGCCGATGCCGAGCACGAGCATGCAGAACAGCCAGGCGAAACCGTCCATGCGGAACACGAGATCGAGGCCGAGCGCGGGAATCCAGCGGATCTCTTCGCGGATCACGTCCCCGGCGGCGAGGCGAGGGAAGAGCCACGCCACATGCACCGCACAGCCCAGCGCGACCAGGCCTGCAAGTGTCGACTCCCGGTTGCGTGCGTTCGACGGCAGCAGGGCCGCGATCACACTGGCGATGAAGGGAAGTGCGACAAGGAGGGCAAGGGGCATCGCGTTCGATTCTATCGACCGCCTTCTGGCGCAAGCCCTGCGATCAGGCGCTGAACTGCTGCACCGTGCGGATGCCGAGCCAGGTGAGAAACAGGGACCCGCAGACATGCAGCGCCGCGGTGCCCAGCGCCAGGCCGAGGCGCTCGTTCATCAGCATCGCGACGACCTCGGCCGAGAAGCTGGAGAAGGTGGTGAGCCCGCCGAGGAAGCCGGTGATGAGCAGCAGGCGCCAGGCGGGATCGAGCTGCGGCATTGCCTGGAACACCGCGACCGCGATGCCGATCAGGTAGCCGCCGATCAGGTTGGATGCGAGCGTGCCGTAGGGCAGGGGGCCCGCGGAGGCGAGCCAGATGCCGAGGCCCCATCGGCACAGCGCGCCGATCGAGGCGCCCGTGCAGATGGCGAGGACGTGCAGGAACATGCGCGGAAGTATCGTCGCCTCAGGGCGCCATCTGTCGCGGCAACCAGGTCACGAGGTCAGGGGCGATGTAGATGAGCAGCACCGCCGCTGCCATCAGCATGAACATCGGCAGGGTCACGCGTGCGATGTAGAGGAGGTCCTTGCCCGTCATGCCTTGCAGCACGAAGAGGTTGAATCCCACCGGCGGCGTGATCTGCGCCATTTCCACGACCAGCACGACGAAGATGCCGAACCACAGCGGGTCGATGCCTGCGGCCACTACCGTCGGCATGACCACGCCCATGGTCAGCACGACCATCGAGATCCCGTCGAGGAAGCAGCCGAGCACGATGTAGAAAAGGGCCAGCATCACCACGAGCTGGAACTTCGACAGCCCGAGCGTCCCGATCCATTCCGCGAGGTGGCGCGGCAGGCCGATGTAGCCCATGGCGAGCGTGAGGAAGGCGGCTCCGGCAAGGATCAGCGCCATCATGCAGTACAGCCGCGTGGCGCCCAGCAGCGAGTCCTTGAAGGTCTGCCAGGTGAGGGAACCCTGCGTCGCAGAGATGACCAGCGCCCCGACCACCCCAACTGCAGCAGCCTCGGTGGCGGTTGCGATTCCTGCGTAGATCGAGCCCAGCACGGCGAGGATCAGCACCGCGACCGGGATCAGGGTCAGCGATGCGCGCAGCTTCTGCACGAAACTCATTGGGGGATCCGGCGGCGGCACGCGTTGCGGGTTCAGCAGCGCCCACGCCGCGATATAGCCCGAGAAGAGCACGGCCAGCAGGATGCCCGGCACCACGCCTGCGATGAAGAGCTTGGCGATCGACACGTCTGCGCTGACGCCGTAGACGATCATGATGATCGAGGGCGGGATGAGCAGACCCAGGGTCCCGGCGCCGGCCAGTGTGCCGATCACCATGTCGTCCGGGTAGCCCCGCTGCTTGAGTTCCGGCAGCGTCATCTTGCCGATGGTCGCGCAGGTGGCGGCGCTCGAACCGGAGACGGCGGCGAACACGGCACAGCCCGCCACATTGGTGTGCAGCAGCCGACCTGGCAGCCGCTGCATCCACGGCGCCAGACCCCTGAACATGTCTTGCGACAAACGGGTGCGGAAGAGCACCTCGCCCATCCAGAGGAACAGGGGCAGGGCGGTGAGCGTCCAGCCGGAGGCCGAGCCCCAGATGGTCACTGCCATCGCGTCGCCCGCGGGGCGGGCAGAAAACAGCTGCATGCCGATCCATGCGACGCCCGAAAGGGTGAGGCCGATCCAGACGCCGCTGCCGAGAATGAGGAAAAGGGTGGCAATCAGCAACCCGGCGACGGCGATGTCACTCATGGCGAACGGCCTCGGCGGTCTCGGCTTCCATCGGCCTGCCGCGCCATTCGATCAGGAACTCGTCGACCGCGGCAATGGCGAAGACCAGTGCGCCGGCGGCCATGCTCAGCTGCGGCAGCCACAGCGGTGTCGCGTCGTTGCCGGTCGAGATGTCGTTGTAGGCATGCGATTGCCACGCAAGCCGTACGCTGTAGAAGGCGAAGAGCGCTGCCAGCAGCGCCGCAGCTCCTGTTGCCCAGCGCTCCAGCCAACGCCGCGGTCCGCCGTGCAGCCTGCCGAGAACCAGCGTGACGCGGATGTGCTCGCCGCGCTTGAGCGTATGGGCCAGCGCCAGGAAGCCGGCGCCTGCCATCATGTAGCCGGCGTAGGCATCGAGCCCCGCGATGTTGAAGTGCAGCTGGCGACCGACGATGGACAGCAGCACCGCCACCAGCAGACCGATCATGAAAAGCGCCGCCAGGGCGGCGGCGCTGTCGTAGACGAAATCGAGCGTCTTGCGCATCCGGGTCACGGGGGGCTACATCTTCTTGTAGGCGTCGACCACCGCCTGGCCTTCGGGGCCTGCCTTTTCCAGCCATTCCTTGATCATGGTGTCGCCGACCTTCTTCATGTCGGTCTTGAGCTGCGCCGATGGCGGATGAATCGTCATGCCGTTCTTCTTGAGCAGGTCCAGGTACTCGACGTTCTTCTTCTTCGAGATTTCCCAGCCGCGCTTCTCGGCCTCGGCACCGGCCTTCAGCAGTCCGTCCTGGGTGGGCTTGTCGAGCGCGTCGAAGGCTTTCTTGTTCACCAGGACCGCATTCTTGGGAAGCCAGGCCTGGGTGTCATAGAAGTTCTTGATGTACTCGTAGGTCTTGGTGTCGTAGCCGGTGGAACCGGAGGACATGTAGGACTCGATCACGCCTGTGGCCATGGCCTGCGACAGCTCGGCCTGCTGGACCGTGACCGGCTGGGCGCCGACCAGTTCGCCGATGCGCGCCGTAGCAGGGCTGTAGGCGCGCCACTTCACGCCCTTGAGGTCCGCGGCGGATGCGATCTCTTTCTTCACGAAGATGCCCTGCGGCGGCCAGGCAACCGCGTAGAGCAGCATCATCCCTTGCTCGGCCAGCTTTTTTTCGAGCGCCGGCTTCTGGGCTTGGTAGAGCTTCCAGGCGGCGTCGTAGCTGTCGGCCAGGAAGGGAATGCCGTCGGTGCCGAAGATCTGCCATTCGTTCTGGTAGTTGACGAGCAGGATCTCGCCCATCTGTGCCTGTCCGCCCTGCACGGCACGCTTGATCTCCGGCGCCTTGAACAGGGCGGCGTTCGAATGAACGGTGATCTTGAGCTTGCCGCCGGTCGCCTTGTCGACGTCGCTCGCGAACTGGGTGATGTTCTCGGTATGGAAGTTGGCGGCCGGATAGGCGGTGGGAAGGTCCCACTTGGTTTGCGCGAAGGCTGCCGCGCCAAGGGCGAGGCTGGCGAGGGCGATGCCGAACTTGTGAATCATGGGCTCTCCAGAACGTACGGATGGGAAAAGGCGTCGAGCAGCATACGTGCAAATATCGGGCCATCGCGTGGGGCTTTCCCCTGAGGGTTTCGTCTGACGCGTACCGGAGGCGCTCGCAAGAAAGCCGCCCGAGGGCGGCTTTCGGTTGGCGATGCGGCGTGGGGCCGCATGCGGGTTTCTCAGGGCTTCGGCTCGGCTTTCTTTGCCGTGCCCTCGGCCTTCTCCTTCTTGGACTCGGCCTTCGCGACCTTGGTCGCCGGCGCCGTGCCGCCGAAGCTCTGGCCGTTGACCGTCAGCCCCTCGGCCGACAGCTTGGCGGCCGCCTTTTCCTTGACGCCCTTGACCCGGCTCATGAGGTCGGGCCAGTCCTTGAAGTCTCCACCCTTCTTCCGCTCGTCGATGATGCGCTTGGAGAGCGAAGGACCTACGCCCCTGACGGCATCGAGTTCGGCGTCGCCCGCCTTGTTGACATCGACAGCCGCCCACGATGCAGCGGCAAACAGCATGGCCATGATGGCCAGAATCTTCTTCAACATTCTTGAAATTTCCCTGTCAACGTTGTGAAAGAGACGCTCCTCGCGTCCCGTCGCATGCGGATTGCATGCGGCGTGGATTTGAACGAGAAGATCGCGAACGGTGTGAAGGTTGCGACAATTTGAGGGATTTCAGAGCTCTTCCACGCGCCGAGGCGGATAGCTGTCCCAGGCCTGGCAGCCCGGGCAATGCCAGAAATGCTGGTGCGCCTCGAAGCCGCAGGCGGCGCAGCGGTAGCGCATCAGCGGCCGAGTGGCCTGGTCGAGAGCCCGCTGCACGGGCTGGCGGTACTGCTCGTGCGCGAAGCGCTCGCCGGCCAGCCAGCGCGCGGCCGCCACCAGCGAGGGTTGATGGCTCAGGTGGGCGATGTAGCCGTCGCGCGGCTCCGGTGGCGTTGTGGATTGCGCCCCGATATCGTCGGGCAGCACCGGGGTGCCGCCGAGCGCCATGATGGCTTCGAGTACGTCGATGGAAGGCGACTCCGCATAGCGGCGCTGCAGCATGAGGAGTGCCTCGCCACCGCGCTGCGATGCGACTGCGGCCTGCTGGAGCATCGTGGCGTAGAGCGGCAGCGCCAGCGGCGCGGTCTCGCACAGGGCGGCGAGTGTGCTGTAGGCGCCGGCAGAATCGCCGTTGCGCAGCTGCAGCGCGGCGGTGTCGATGGCCGGGCGCGGCGCCTGTGGCGCCAGCGCGACCGCCTGTTCCAGCAACTGGGCCGCCCCCTGGGCATCCCCGGCAGCCACCTGCTCGGCGGCCTGCTCGCAGAGGTGATGCGCACGGCGCACGCTGTAGCTGGCCTGTTCGGCCTCGTCGAGCTTGTGCGCAACGGCGGCGGCCTGTGTCCATTCGCGGGAGCGCTCGTAGATGGCAAGCAGTGCCAGCCGGGCCTCGTTCTCGTAGCGTGTGCCTTCGAGCTTCTGCAGTGCGGCCTCGGCACGGTCAAGCAGCCCCGCGCGCAGGAAGTCCTGCGCCAGCGCGTGCTGCGCGCGGTCGCGATCGGCTCGGCTCAGGTCGCCCCGGCCCAGCAGATGCTCGTGCACGCGCACGGCGCGCTGGTATTCGCCGCGGCGGCGGAACAGGTTGCCTAGCGCGAAGTGCAGCTCCTGCGTGTCGGGGTCGTTCTGCACGGCCTCGATGAAGGCATCGATGGCCTGGTCCTGCTGCTCGTTGAGCAGGAAGTTGAGGCCGCGGAAATAGGCCTTGGGCGCCTGGCGATTCTCGATGCGCAGTTGCCGAAGGTCGAAGCGCGAGGCGAGCCAACCCAGGATGAATGCGAGTGGCAGGCCAAGCAGCAGCCAGCTGAAGTCAAAGTCCATGTTGGCGTACGGCGGGCAGGTCAGTCGTGGCCGTTGGCGTCGTGGGCGCGCCGCCTGCCGTGTCAGCAGCACCGGGGAGCTGGGCGGCTGCGCTGCGGTGCTTCCACCAGCCCGGCAGCATGCCGAGTGCGCCCACCACCAGGCCGCCGGCAAAGGCGGCGAGCACCACCAGCACCAGCGGGGCGCGCCAGGAGGTGCCGAAGAAGAAGTAAACGGTGGCGTCGTGCTGGTTGTTCAGCGCGAAAGCGAAGAGGGTAAAAAAAATGGCTGCCTTGAGCAGCCACAGGAGATATTTCATGCGCGTCCCCGTTGGCGGGGGAATTCTATGCTTCAGCCTTCGCGCCGACGCTGCTCGGCATCCAGCTCCGCGGTGCGCGCATCGACCGCTTCGCGCAGGGCCTTGCCCGGCTTGAAGTGCGGCACGCGCTTCTCGGGGATCTGCACGCTTTCGCCCGAACGCGGATTGCGTCCGATGCGTGGCGGACGCCGGTTTACCGTGAAGCTGCCGAAGCCGCGGATCTCGATGCGGTGCCCGCGCACCAGCGCGTCGCTCATTGCGTCAAGAATGGTCTTGACGGCGTATTCGGCGTCGCGGTGCGTGAGTTGCGCGAAGCGGGCCGCCAATTCCTCAACAAGGTCTGAACGAGTCATGTAACAGGCGAAAACACGGCAAGGGCTTTGCCCTTGCCGTGTCCTTCTGTTCTTATTTTTCGTTGTTGCTGTCGAGCTTGGCACGCAGTAGGGCGCCCAGGCTGGTCGTGCCCGCGTTCTCGCGTGCCGACTGCTGGCTGAGGTTGGCCATCGCGCCTTGCTCGTCGGCCAGGTCCTTCTGCTTGATCGACAGCTGGATGTTGCGGGTCTTGCGATCCACATTGACCACCACCGCCGTGACCTCGTCGCCTTCCTTGAGCACATTGCGGGCATCTTCCACGCGGTCGCGGGAGATCTCGCTGGCTCGCAGGTAGCCGATGATGTCGTCGCCCAGGTCGATCTCGGCGCCGCGCGGGTCGACGGTCTTGACCTTGCCGGTCACGATCTGGCCCTTGTCGTTCACCGTGGTGAAGGTGGTGAAGGGGTCGCTGTCGAGCTGCTTGATGCCGAGGCTGATGCGCTCGCGGTCGACATCGACGGCCAGCACGATCGCTTCGACTTCCTGGCCCTTCTTGTAGTTGCGCACGGCGGTTTCGCCGGGCTCGTTCCACGAGAGGTCGGACAGGTGCACCAGGCCATCGATGCCGGCAGCCAGGCCAACGAACACGCCGAAGTCGGTGATCGACTTGATCGGACCCTTGACGCGGTCGCCGCGCTTGGTGTTCTGCGCGAACTCCTGCCACGGATTGGCCTTGCACTGCTTCATGCCCAGGCTGATGCGGCGCTTGTCTTCGTCGATCTCCAGGACCATGACCTCGACTTCGTCGCCCAGAGAGACGATCTTGTTGGGGGCGATGTTCTTGTTGGTCCAGTCCATCTCGGAGACGTGCACCAGGCCCTCGATGCCGGGCTCGAGCTCGACGAAGGCGCCGTAGTCGGCGATGTTGGTGACCTTGCCGAACAGGCGAGTGCCCTGCGGGTAGCGACGCGAGACGCCCATCCATGGGTCGTCGCCCATCTGCTTGAGGCCCAGCGAGACGCGGTTCTTCTCGGTGTCGAACTTGAGGATCTTGGCCGTGATTTCCTGGCCGGCCTGCACCACCTCGCTCGGATGGCGGACGCGGCGCCAGGCCATGTCGGTGATGTGCAGCAGGCCGTCGATGCCGCCGAGGTCGACGAACGCACCGTACTCGGTGATGTTCTTGACCACACCGCGCACGACTGCGCCTTCCTTGAGGGTCTCCATCAGCTTGGCGCGCTCTTCGCCCATGCTGGCCTCGACCACGGCGCGGCGCGAGAGCACCACGTTGTTGCGCTTGCGGTCGAGCTTGATGACCTTGAATTCAAGGGTCTTGTTTTCGTACGGGGTCAGGTCCTTGATCGGACGGGTGTCGATCAGCGAGCCCGGCAGGAAGGCACGGATGCCGTTGACCAGGACGGTCAGGCCGCCCTTGACCTTGCCGCTCGTCGTGCCGGTGACGAAGTCGCCGGATTCGAGCGCCTTCTCGAGCGCCAGCCACGAGGCCAGACGCTTGGCGGTGTCGCGCGACAGGATGGTGTCGCCGTAGCCGTTCTCGACGCTGCCGATGGCCACGGAGACGAAATCGCCGGCCTGGACTTCGAGTTCGCCCTTGTCGTTCTTGAACTCCTCGATCGGCACGTAGGCTTCGGACTTGAGGCCGGCGTTGACCACGACGTGGTTGTGCTCGACGCGCACGACTTCGGCGGTGATGACCTCGCCGCTGCGCATTTCGGAACGCTTCAGGGATTCTTCGAACAGGTCGGCAAAAGATTCAGACATGTGTCATTTCCTTCCGTCACGCAGGGTTTTCAGCCGCAAATGCAAGATCGCGGGGCGGCTGGCTGGGTCTGGAGACGGCGGTTGTGGGCTTGGTGCCCGGGTTGAGTTGGACAACCAGCAGGCCGGTGCGCTGTCGCGCGGCGGGGACCTGCTGGACCGAAACACCTCTCAAGAAGACTTGAAAGGCTGTACTTCCTGCCACAGGACAAGCACTCGCTCGACCGATTGCTCGACCGAGAGCGCGGAGTTGTCCAGGAGGCGGGCATCAGGCGCCGGCTTCAAAGGGGCGACGCTGCGGGAAGAGTCCCGAAGGTCGCGCGCTTCCAGATCGGCGCGAAGACCGTCGAGTGTAGTCGAAATACCTTTTGAAACCAATTGCTTAAAGCGTCGCTCCGCTCGCTGGGCGGCACTGGCGGTCAGGTAGACCTTGAGGGCGGCATCGGGAAAGACGACCGTGCCCATGTCCCGGCCGTCGGCCACCAGGCCGGGCAGGCGGCGGAAGCTCTTCTGCAGCGCCAGCAATGCCTGCCGCACGGCCGGCAGCGCGGAGACGCGGGAGGCGTCCATGCCGGCCGCCTCGGTTCGGATGGCATCGCTGACGTCCTCGCCGGCCAGCAGCACCTTGCCGTCGGCGAAGCGCAGGGGCAAGGTGCGCGCGAGTTCTGCGATCCGTGCTTCGTGGGTCGCGTCCGCCTCCAGGCCGCTGCGGCGCATCGCGAGGCCCGTCACGCGGTAGAGCGTGCCCGAATCGAGATAGTGGTAGCCCAGCTGGTACGCCACGGCCACGGCCAGCGTCCCCTTGCCCGAGGCGGTGGGGCCGTCGATGCAGATCACCGGGACTTCGGCTGCCTCGGCCACCGAGAACAGGGTCTCGAAGTAGTCGGGGAAGGTCTTGGCGACGCAATGCGGCTCGAGGATGCGCACGGGCAGGCCGGACGGGTTGAAGGCCGCCAGCGAGAAGCACATCGCCACCCGGTGGTCGTCGTAGGTGCGGATACTTGCGGCACGCCAGTCGGCCGCGCGGAGAGGGTGCACGCGCAGGAAGTCGGGGCCGTCCTCGACGACGGCGCCCAGCTTGCGCAGTTCCCGGGCCATGGCGTCGATGCGGTCGGTCTCCTTGACGCGCCAGCTTGCGATGTTGCGCAGCAGGCAGGGGCCGTCGGCGTATAGCGCCATGACGGCCAGGGTCATCGCGGCGTCGGGGATGTGATTGGCGTCGAGCTCGATTGCCTTGAGCGGCCAGGCTCCGCGCGAGATCGCCAGCCAGTTGGGGCCGCTGTCGATCCGGGCGCCCATCTGCCGCGCCGCCTCGACGAAGCGGATGTCGCCCTGGATGGAGTCCGCGCCGACACCCTCGATGCGGATGCCTTCACCCTTGGCGATCGCGCCGAGCGCAATGAAGTAGCTGGCCGAGGAGGCATCGGCTTCGACGTGGATGTCTCCGGGCGAGCGGTAGCGGCTGCCCGCGGGGATCACGAAGCGTTCCCAGCCTTCGCGCCGGACCTCGATGCCGAAGCGCGACAGCAGGTTGAGCGTAATCTCGATGTAGGGCTTCGAGATCAGTTCGCCGATGACCTCGATGGTGATGTCGCGCCCCGCGGCCAGCGGCAGCGCCAGCAGCAGGGCGGTCAGGAACTGGCTGGAGACATCGCCTCGCACCCGGATCGGCGCAGCGAGCTGGAGCGTGTCGAGTGGCGCCGGATGGATGGCCAAGGGCGGATAGCCGGGGTTGCCGAGGTAGTCGATGCGGCAGCCGAGTTGCGCCAGCGCATCGACCAGGTCGCCGATGGGACGCTCGTGCATGCGCGGCACGCCGGACAGCTCGAACTCGCCCCCGAGCAGCGACAGCGCCGCCGTCAGCGGCCGCATCGCAGTCCCGGCATTGCCCAGGAAGAGCTTGGCGCGGGGGGTGCGCAGCCGGCCGTCGAGACCCTCGATGCGCAGCGCGGCGCCCGCGCGATCGATGCGGCAGCCGAGCGCAGCGAGGGCATCGAGCATCACCCGCGTGTCGTCCGAGTCCAGCAGGTCATGCACGGTGGTCGTGCCCCTGGCGAGCGCCGCCAGCAGCAGTACCCGGTTGGAAATGCTCTTGGAACCCGGGAGGCGCACGGTGCCGCCGGCACCCGCGAGTGGTGGAAGGTCGAGGAACGGCGTGGAGAACATGGTCAGTCGGGCGACATGCCGGCGCCCGGCTGCCATCGTGCGCGGGCGGCGCTCGCTGCGGCGATGGCGTCCTCGAGCGCCTGCGAATCGCCTGCCCGCATCAGGGCTTCGAGTTGCGAGAGGGACGCGAGAAAGGCTTGCGACTGCTGCAGTACCTGCTCGCGATTGGCCAGCAGGACATCGCGCCACAGGGCCGGGTCGCCGGCTGCGATGCGCGTGAAGTCGCGAAAGCCCGGGCCGGCCAGCTCGAGGAAGCGCTGCCCCTCGGACTGCGCCGTGATTGCGTTGGTGAAGGCGAAGGCGAGCAGGTGGGGGAGGTGGCTGACGGCCGCGAAGGCCCTGTCGTGCGCCTCCGGCGTCATGGTCAAGACCTTGGCACCGATCCCGGACCAGACCTGTGTTGCACGCTGCACGTTGGAACGCAGCGTGGCCTTGACGGGCGTCAGGACAACCTGACGTCCGGCGTAGAGACTCGCATCGGCATGCTCGACGCCGGCGACCTCCTTGCCGGCGATCGGATGCGCCGGAACGAAGCTGGCGAACTGATCATGCAGCCCGCGTCGCGCGGCCTCGATCACGTCGCCCTTGGTCGAGCCCACATCCATCACGAGTATCTGCTCGGTGATGCCGTGGCGAATCGCCTTGAAGGTGGCTTCGGAGGCGCCCACCGGCACTGCGATCAGCACCAGGTCGGCACCGGACACCGCGAGCAATGCGGAGGGCGCCGCGACGTCGATCACGCCCAGCTGCCGGGCGCGCTCGGTGGTCGATGGCGATTTGCTGTAGCCGACCACGCGCTTCACCAGCTTGGCGCGCTTCAATGCCAGCGCGAAGGATCCGCCCATCAGGCCGCAGCCGATCAAGCCGAGCTGTTCGAACATGGCGGCGACCTCAGGCGGTGACGGGGTAGGCCCCGATAACCTTGTAGAACGCGCAGAGCTTGCGCAGTTCGGCGAGGGCGGCGGCCACGTTGGGCTGCGAAGGATGGCCGTCGAGGTCGATGTAGAAGTAGTACTCCCACTGGCCAGTGCGCGCGGGGCGCGACTCGAAGCGCGTCATTGAAACATCGTTGAGCTTCAGGGGGACAAGCAGGTCGTGCACGGCGCCCGGCCGGTTTGGCACGGAGACCACCAGGCTGGTGCAGTCCTTACTCGAGGCTGGCGGCATGGCCAGGGTCTGCGGCAGGCAGATGACGGCGAAGCGGGTGCGGTTGTAGGAGTCGTCCTGGATCGCATGCGAGACGATGTGCAACCCGAAGCGCGTGGCGGCTCGCTCGCTGGCCAGGCCCGCCCAGGCCGGGTTGCCGGCTGCAAGCCGGGCGCCCTCGGCATTGCTGGAGACGGCGCGCCGCTCCGCATGCGGCAGATGCTTGGACAGCCAGGTCTGGCACTGCGCAAGCGCCTGCGGATGGGCCAGGACCGCCTCGATGCCATCCAGCGAATTGACCGTGCGCAGCAGGTGGTGACGCACCAGCAGGCTGACCTCGCCGACCACGTGCGTCGGGGAGTGCAGGAACAGGTCGAGCGAGCGCGTGACCACTCCTTCGGTGGTGTTCTCGACCCCGACCACGCCGTATTGCGCGCTGCCAGCCGCCGTGGCGTGGAAGACCTCATCGAAGCTCGCGCAGTAGATCAGGTCGGCGGCGCCGCCGAAGTACTCGATGGCGGCTTGCTCGCAGAAGGTGCCCTCGGGTCCGAGCACGGCGACGCGCTGCGGGGACTCGAGCGCCAGGCAGGCCGACATGATCTCGCGCCAGATGGCGGCCACGTGCAGCGCCTTGAGCGGGCCCTGGTTGCTCTGCTGCATCTTCTCGATCACCTGCGCGACGCGGTCGGGTCGGAAGTAGGGCGTGCCTTCGCGCTTCTTGACCTCACCCACCTGCTCGGCCACGTGGGCGCGGCGGTTGAGGAGGTCGAGCAGTTGCCGGTCGAGCGAATCGATCTGCACCCGCAGATCGGCAAGGCTGGCGGAAGGGTCGGAGGCGGGGGGCTGGGGCGTGGAGGCGGTCATCGGTCAGGTCGCACGCGTCTCAATCTACGCGTGCGACTGCTCGAATTCTCGCATGTAGCCCACCAGTGCTTGCACGCCCTCGAGCGGCATCGCGTTGTAGATGCTGGCCCGCATGCCGCCGACCGACTTGTGGCCCTTGAGTTGCAGCAGGCCGGCCTCGCGCGCGCCAGCCAGGAAAGCCTCGTTGCGGCTCTCGTCCTTGAGGAAGAAGGGGACGTTCATGCGCGAGCGGCAATCGGCGGCGACCCGATTCTCGTAGAACGGCGATGCGTCGATGAAGTCGTAGAGCAGCCGCGCCTTGGCGATGTTGCGTTTCTCCATCGCCGCGACGCCGGTCAGCCCGCCCTCGGTCTGCTGCCGCAGCCATTGGAAGGTGAGTCCAGCAACGTAGATGGCCCAGGTCGGCGGGGTGTTGTACATGGACTTGTTGTCCGCGACGATCCGGTAGTTGAACGCGCTGGGGCAGATCTCGAGCGCATGACCCAGCAGGTCCTCGCGCACGATCACCAGCGTCAGGCCAGCCGGGCCGAGATTCTTCTGAGCGCCGCCGAAAGCCAGGCCGACGCGGTTCCAGTCGACAGGGCGTGAAGCCACGTGTGAAGAGAAGTCGATGACCAGCGGGGACTTGCTTCCCAGCGCGGCCAGATCGGGCAACTCCTGGAATTCAACGCCGTGAATGGTCTCGTTCGAGCAGAGGTGCACGTAGGAGGCATCGCCTGAGAGCTGCCAGCTCGCAGCCGCGGGCAGCCATGTGTGCTGGCCGTCGGCGTTCGAGGCCGCAATGCGCGACTGGCAATAGCGCTGCGCTTCCTTCTGCGACTTGGCGCTCCAACTGCCGGTGATCACGAAGTCGACGTTTCCGCCGCGCGACAGGTTCATGGGGACGATGGCGTTCTCGCCAAGGCCGCCGCCTTGCATGAAGAGGACGTGGAAGTACTCGGGCACCGCGAGCAGCGCGCGCAGGTCGGCTTCGGCCTGGGCGCAGATCGCGCCGAACTCCTTGCCGCGATGGCTCATCTCCATCACACCCATGCCGCTGCCGTGCCAGTCCAGCATCTCGGCGGCGGCGCGTTGCAGCACCGCCTCCGGCATCGCGGCCGGACCGGCGGAGAAGTTGTAGGGGCGTTGACCGGCGCTTGGCGTCACTTCTTGGCGGGCGCCTTGGGCGCTGACTTGGCCGGCGGAGCGCCTTCCGTCGGGGCCCCCAGAGCCTTGGCGACATTGGCGTCGAGTGTGCGCATTTTCGGCTCGATGCTGGAGCGGGTTTCGGCCACCAGCTTTTCCGTCAGCGCGGTCTGCATCTTGGGATTGAGTTCCTGGTACTTCTTGCTCAGGGGCGAGTTGATCCAGGCCAGCAGCTGACGCAATTCTTCCTCGCTGAAGTTGTCGCGCAGGATCGGGCCGAGTGCATCGGGTGCGAGCGCCACGGCCTTGTCGCGCACGATGGGGTAGGCCTCATCGAAGTACTTCTTGAGCTCGGCGTCGGCAGCCTTGGCGGCGGCCTCGCGCTTCTCTGCGGGGACCTGCGTCTGCAGGTATTGCGAGCCGGCCTGCGCGATGGGCGCGCTCGACTGCTCGACCAGTCCGCGCGCGAGTGCCTCGATGCCGGGGCGCTGCAGGTCGAGGAACTGCTTGACCATTGCCGGCTTGTCCTGGGCCATGGCCATGGAGCTGCCGGCGAGCGCGACCGCGAGGAGCGCGAACTTGAATTTTTTCACTGAGGGTTCTCCGTTGAAGATGTTGAAGTGGCGTCGTCGGCGCCGTTCTCGTTGTCGCTTTCCGCATTCGCGTCGTTCTCGACGATGCGCTGCAAGCCGCTGAGCTTGGCGCCTTCGTCGAGCCCGATCAGCGTGACGCCTTGCGTCGCGCGGCCGAGTTCGCGGATTTCGGAGACTCGGGTGCGCACGAGCACGCCCTTGTCTGTGATGAGCATGATCTCGTCGTCGGCGTGCACGAGGGTGGCAGCCACGACCTTCCCGTTGCGCTCACTTTGTTGAATGGCAATCATGCCTTTGGTTCCGCGGCCGTGACGCGTGTACTCGGTAATGCTTGTGCGTTTTCCGTAACCATTTTCGGTGGCTGTGAGCACGCTCTGCTCCTCGTCCTCGGCCACCAGCATGGCGATCACGCCCTGGCCGTCCTCCAGCGTCATGCCGCGCACGCCGCGGGCATTGCGGCCCATGGGACGCACGTCGTTCTCGTCGAAACGCACGGCCTTGCCGCCGTCGGAGAACAGCATCACGTCGTGCGCACCGTCAGTCAGCGCGGCGCCGATGAGGTAGTCGCCCGGGTCCAGGTCGACCGCGATGATGCCGGCCTTGCGCGGATTGCTGAACTCGTCGAGCGCGGTCTTCTTGACCGTGCCCATGGAGGTGGCCATGAAGACGTACTGGTTGGCCGGGAAGGTGCGCTTCTCGCCCGTGAGCGGCAGTACGACGTTGATCTTCTCGCCTTCCTGCAGCGGGAACATGTTGACGATCGGCCGCCCGCGCGAGCCGCGCGAGCCCGCCGGAGCCTCCCACACCTTGAGCCAGTAGAGCCGACCACGGTTGGAGAAGCAAAGGATGTAGTCGTGCGTGTTGGCGATGAAGAGCTGGTCGATCCAGTCATCTTCCTTGGTGGCCGTAGCCTGCTTGCCGCGTCCGCCGCGCTTCTGCGCTCGGTACTCGCCCAGTGGCTGGCTCTTGATATAGCCGGCGTGGGAGAGGGTGACAACCATGTCGGTAGGCGTGATCAGATCCTCGGTGGACAGATCGAAGGCGCTGTGCTCGACCTGGCTTCGACGCGCGCCCAGCTTGCTCTGGCCGAACTCCTGCTTGAGGGTGGCGAGCTCGTCGCCGATGATGGTCGAGACGCGCTCCGGCTTGGCCAGGATGTCCAGCAGATCGTCGATCTCGGCCATCACTTCCTTGTACTCGGCCACGATCTTGTCCTGCTCCAGGCCGGTCAGGCGCTGCAGACGCATCTGCAGGATCTCCTGGGCCTGCGTGTCCGAAAGACGGTAGAGGCCGTCCGAGCTCATGCCGTAGTCGCGCTCCAGCCCGTCCGGACGATAGTCGTCGGCATTGACGATGCCGCCGTCGGCACGCGCCCGGGTGAGCATCTCGCGCACCAGCTTGCTGTCCCAGCGGCGCGTCATCAGCTCTGCCTTGGCGACTGGCGGCGTTGGCGCGTTGCGAATGATGGCGATGAACTCGTCGATATTGGCCAGCGCGACCGCCAGGCCTTCGAGCACGTGGCCGCGCTCGCGCGCCTTGCGCAGGTTGAAGACCGTGCGGCGAGTCACGACTTCGCGCCGGTGCTGCAGGAAAACCTGGATCAGGTCCTTCAGGTTGCACAGCTTCGGCTGACCATCCACCAGCGCAACCATGTTGATGCCAAAGGTGTCCTGCAGCTGAGTCTGCTTGTAGAGGTTGTTCAGCACGACCTCGGGCACCTCGCCGCGCTTCAGTTCGATCACCAGCCGCATGCCCGACTTGTCGGATTCGTCCTGGATATGGCTGATGCCCTCGATCTTCTTCTCGTGCACCAGCTCGGCCATGCGCTCCTGCAGCGTCTTCTTGTTGACCTGGTAGGGCAGTTCGTCGACGATGATCGCCTGCCGCTGGCCCCGGTCGATGTCCTCGAAGTGGCACCTTGCGCGCATCACCACCTTGCCGCGACCCGTACGGTAGCCGTCCTTGATGCCGTTGACGCCGTAGATGATCCCGGCCGTGGGGAAATCGGGTGCCGGGATGATCTCCATCAGGTCGTCGATGCTGGCGTCCGGGTGGCGCAGAAGGTGCAGGCAGCCGTCGACGACTTCATTCAGGTTGTGAGGAGGAATGTTGGTCGCCATCCCGACGGCAATGCCACCTGAACCATTGACCAGCAAATTCGGCAGCTTGCTTGGCAATACCAGCGGTTCTTTCTCACTGCCATCGTAATTCGGCCCGAAATCGACTGTTTCCTTGTCGATGTCGGCCAGCATTTCATGCGCAATCTTCGCCAGCCGAATTTCCGTGTAGCGCATCGCTGCCGCGTTATCGCCGTCGACTGATCCGAAATTGCCCTGACCATCGACCAGCATGTGGCGCATCGAGAAGTCCTGGGCCAGCCGCACGATGGTGTCGTAGACCGACTGGTCGCCGTGCGGGTGGTACTTGCCGATGACGTCGCCGACGATACGCGCCGACTTCTTGTATGGCCGGTTCCAATCGTTGTTCAGCTCGTGCATCGCATACAGCACGCGCCGATGCACTGGCTTGAGGCCATCGCGAGCATCCGGTAGGGCGCGTCCCACGATCACGCTCATGGCGTAATCGAGATAGCTGCGGCGCATTTCCTCTTCGAGGCTGATGGGCAAAGTTTCTTTGGCGAACGAGGTCATGGGCAGCGGGCTGACGGCAAGGAACCGGAAATTTTACGCCGTGCAGGGTGTCGCACTGCCGCAACACAAGGCCGGGAATCCGCCTCCGTCCTACGGTTCAGGGGCGCCTGCCGGGCGGTTTGCCAAAGATCCCATGGCACAATCGCCTCAACGTTTTGGGTGGTGGTCACTTAAAGCGTCCTTGATTCGCAGCGCGGCTGCGGCTTTTTCCCCAAGAGGAGAACCATGAAGAAACTGAATAAAGTGGCGATGATGTTTGCAGTCGCTGCGCTCGCCACTGCCGCCGGCGCGCAGACCCGTGTCACCGCCGCGAACGGTGGGCCCGTGATCGACAACTGGCAGAACGGCACTGGCGAATTGGTCTGGAAGAACGGCACGAACGAACTCTGCTGGCGCGATGCGAACTGGACGCCTGCAACCGCTGCCGCTGGCTGCGACGGCGCCCTGGTTCCGCCGCCGCCTCCCGCTGCCGTGACCCCGGCCGCTCCGGTGCCCGCTCCTCGGCCCGCTCCTCCGGCTGTTGCCGCTTCGAAGGTCACCTTCGCTGCCGATGCCTTCTTCGATTTTGACAAGTCCGTGCTCAAGCCCGAAGGCCGCGCCAAGCTGGACGACCTGGTCTCGAAGATCCGTGACGTGAACCTCGAGGTGATCATTGCCGTCGGTCATACCGACTCGATCGGTACCGATGCCTACAACCAGCGCCTGTCTGTCCGTCGCGCTGAAGCCGTGAAGGCCTACTTGGTCTCGAAGGGCATCGAACGCAACCGCGTCTATACCGAAGGCAAGGGCGAGAAGCAGCCTGTGGCCGACAACCGCACCCGCGAAGGCCGCGCCAAGAATCGCCGCGTGGAAATCGAAGTGGTTGGTACCCGCGCCAACCGCTGATTCGCAAGAATCTTCAAAGCAAACCCCGCCTCGGCGGGGTTTTTTAATGGCAAATGCATTGCGGATTCGCCGAGAATGGGCTAAGGCAATTCGCGTCGTTTCATAATCTGCATATGACCGAAACCGTGAATGCCGATCCAGCGGAACTCGCCAAATTCTCGGAGCTGGCTCACCGCTGGTGGGATCTGGAAAGCGAATTCCGGCCGCTTCATGAAATTAATCCACTCCGTCTTGAGTGGATCGAAAGTATTACGCCCATAGCAGGACTTCGGGTGCTCGACGTGGGTTGCGGAGGCGGAATCCTCGCTGATGCGATGGCGCGGCGCGGCGGTGACGTGCTTGGCATCGACTTGGCCGACAAGGCCCTCAAGGTGGCCCAACTGCACGCGCTAGAGGCTGCGACGCGCGGCGTGAAGTATCGCCTTATCAGCGCCGAAGCGCTGGCCGCCGAGCAGCCCGAGAGCTTCGACGTCGTCACCTGCATGGAGATGCTGGAGCATGTGCCGCAGCCGGCCTCGGTCGTGGGGGCCTGCGCCCGGCTGGCCAAGCCCGGCGGCTGGGTCTTCTTCTCGACCATCCATCGCAACCTCAAGTCTTTCCTCTTCGCGATCGTCGGGGCGGAGTACGTGCTGGGCATGCTGCCGCGCGGCACGCACGAGTACCAAAAGCTGATCCGGCCGAGCGAACTGGCTGCCCACTGCCGCGCTGCAGGGCTCGACCTGCACCAGACACGCGGCCTGCAGCACAATCCCGTCACACGTCGCTATTGGCTCAGTGACGACACCAGCGTCAACTACATGTTTGCAACGCGCAAGCCGCCTTTGCCCCCATCATGATCTCCGCTGCCGGACCCAGAGCCGTTCTGTTCGACCTGGACGGCACGCTGATCGACAGCGCACCCGACCTGGGTGCCGCTGCTGATCAAATGCGCACCGAGCGCGGACTGGCCTCGCTGCCGATGGAGCGTTATCGCCCCATGGCCGGCGCCGGGGCGCGCGGGATGCTGGGCGTCGCCTTTGGTATCACCCCCGACGCGCCGGACTTCGCACCGCTGCGCGAGGAATTTTTCCTCAACTATGAAGCTCGGATGATGCGCACGCGGGTATTTGACGGCGTGGCTGAGCTGGTGGCGGCACTTTGCGCGCACGGCCTGCAATGGGGTGTGGTCACCAACAAGTCGGTCCGCTTTACCGAGCCGCTCACGCGCGCGATGCCGTTGTTCGCCACGGCGCGCGCGATCGTCAGCGGCGACACGACCCCTTACGCCAAGCCGCATCCCGAGCCACTGTTCGAGGCGGCACGGCAACTGGGTGTGACGCCGGAGCACTGCATCTATGTGGGCGACGACGAGCGCGACATGACGGCTGGGCGGGCCGCGGGCATGCGCACCGTGGCCGCGGCCTACGGCTACATGGGCGCCGATGCGGACGTGACGCTCTGGGAAGCCGACGCGGCCATCAAATCACCCCTGGAGCTCTTGCAACTACTGGAAGCGGCCTAAAATACGCGACTTGGGGCTGCACTGGTTTCGACGTGGGTTCGGAATCGCAGCGGGGCATGTCGAGCTGAATGCGCTCGTAAAACAGATTCAAACAAACTAACTGCAAACGACGAACGTTTCGCACTCGCCGCTTAATTGCCGGTGAGCTTTGCAACAGCACGCCGATGGGCTGGGCAAGGGGGCAAGGAGCAATCCGCGCCTCCCGGCTGCAAAGATAATCTACATCGGCTGGCCTCGATCCGGGTACCTTGGGTCGAGGCGAGATCCAAGGGTACTGGCGGCCGGTGTAGCGTGCGACTGCGCGACACCGGTGGCGAGACTCAAAACAGATCGCTAAACATGTAGATCTGCGCGAAGAAGGCTTGCGGACGGGGGTTCAAATCCCCCCAGCTCCACCATTCAACCTGCAAAGACTTCCTCTTTGCGTTCACGATGGTCGCGGTTTGCTCCCGAGCGGTTCAGCATCGGGCATCGTTTCCAACCTCTCCTCAAGTACTATGCCGCGCCGATCGGTTCGGTCGGGCCGGCGCGCAGTTCTGGGAGACCACAATGACAATCACCACACCTTCGGTGCAGCCCGTCACTTGGAGTGACCTGTGCGATGCCGGGTTCTGGCGCTCGCTCGCCCCTCAGCTTTGTATCGGCGGTGTGCAGTCGGATGTTGGGACCGCGCCGCGGCAGAGCAATGAACGGCTCGCGCAACGGATGTCGAAGGACGGCTATTTTGGCGACAGCGATGAGGTGATCGAGCGGCTGGCGCCGCTCGTCGGCGGTGCCGTGACGCGCTGCGTCGCTATCGGGCTGCCGGCCGTGTTCGCGTGGGTCTACGACGAGCCGTGGGCTTGCTATGCACGCCTGCGACCGGTGTTCGCGCATTTCCTGGGTGCCGAGTACAAGCCATTGCCGGCCTTCTGGGCGTGGCACGTCGATCCAAGGAAGGGAGAGACCGGTTGGAAGCCGCACCGTGACAACCGCTACAACTCACTAGCCGCGGATGGGTCGCCGATCTCACTCACCTGTTGGATCCCGCTGTCCGACGCGAACCCGCTCAACAGCTGCATGTACATCGTGCCAAAGCACATGGATCCTGGTTACAGCACGCCAGCCGGCATGCCGGAGCCACCGACGCCTGTGTTTGCCGCGCGTGCGCTGCCGGCGAAGCCGGGCGACTACCTGGTCTGGAATCAGTGCGTCATGCACTGGGGCGGCCCGACCAGCGAGTTTGCCGAGCAGCCCCGCATGAGCATGGCACTGGAGTTTCAGCGTGGCGACGTTCAACCCATCATGCAGCCATTCCAACGCGGGGAACATTTTCCGGCCATGCCTCCCTTACTGGAGCAGAAGCCCCATCCCGGCTTCGAGGCCCGCCTGCAACTCGTCGCGCGTCAGATCCTCCAGTACCAGCACATGTATGGCTTGTCGCAGAGTCTCGCCGACCTCGCGGCGTATCTGCTGACGGCGCCCACGCGTGACGACTGGCAGCAGCGTCCAAGCTGCAGATTCTGATTCTTTCTTTCGCATTCCTCGCGCGTTGTCGCACGCGGGCTATAGTCCGCCTCGCTCGCGCTCGCAGCCGGAGGGGATCGGCCTTCCGGCAGGCAACGGAGACACCCGTGGCCCGCGCGCGCTGGAGGATACACATGGAATCATCGACGCCGCCCACGAACTCGAATTACTACGATGTCGTTCCGTACGAGTCTCATCCCTTCCCACAATCGACAATCGAGCATCTCGAGGCCCTGGCCTTCCTCTTCGGCCTCGCCACGCCGCCTCTCAAGACGGCGCGTGTGCTCGAACTGGGCTGCGCCGCGGGCGGTAACCTGATCCCCATCGCCGCCCGCCATCCGGACGCATCGATGGTGGGGGTGGATCTGTCCTCGGTGCAGATCCAGCAGGGCCAAGCAGCCATCGACCAGGCGCAGCTCAGGAACATCGAGCTGCGGGCCCTGGACATCACAGGCATCGACGCTTCCTTTGGCCAGTTCGACTACATCATCTGCCACGGCGTCTACAGCTGGGTGCCGGCGGCGGTGCAGGACGCGATCCTGCGCATCTGCTCCCAAAACCTGGCGCCCGAAGGCGTGGCCTACATCAGCTACAACGTGTACCCCGGATGGAAGGCGCGCGAGATCGTGCGCGACGCCATGATCCTGCGCGGCGCCCCACGCGACGAGCCAGACGAGAAGCTTTCCTACGCCCGCGGGATGCTCGAGTTCCTGGAACAGTCGGCGCGGCCCGACAGCGTACTCAAGAAGACGCTGGAAGAGAACATGCCGATCGTGCGCAACTCGGGGGCGTACTACCTCCTGCACGAATTCCTCGAGCCGCACAACGCCCCCTGCTACTTCAAGGAGTTCGCCGCGCGCGCCGGCGCCCACGGCCTCAGCTACCTGGCGGACGCCGAACCCTCGACGATGTTCGTGCAGAACTACGGGGAAAAGGTGCGTGATCCGCTGCTGAGGGAATGCGGGGGCAGCCAGATCATGATGGAGCAGTACCTGGATTTCCTGGTCAACAGGACGTTCCGGCAGACATTGCTCGTCAAGCAAGAGCGTGCCTCGGGCGTCCGCTATCGCCTTGACGCCGAGCGCATCCGGGCGCTGGAGTACGCCGGGGTGTTTTCGGCCCAAGACGGCGAAGTGCTCACGCTCGATGCGCGCGAGCAGGTCTGCCGCGCGATTCGCAACCTCAAGGTCACGCTGCGGGTGCCGGTCCACAA
Source organism: Variovorax sp. WDL1 (assembly GCF_001541225.1). Classification (GTDB taxonomy): domain Bacteria; phylum Pseudomonadota; class Gammaproteobacteria; order Burkholderiales; family Burkholderiaceae_C; genus Variovorax. Next base: position 28,381 of record NZ_LMTS01000324.1, read on the forward strand.
GGCGGTGGCCCAGGTGCTCGACGAGCGCTACCCGGCGAGCACGCCCACCGATACGCTGATCGCCGCGGTCTCGGCGCGCACCGGCGAGCCGCGGGCCGCTGTCGAGACGCCGGTCATGGCGATGCTGGAGGAACTGCTGATCCTCGGGGCGGTGCGCATCCGGCGCACGCCGCCTCAGGCCAGTGTCGCGGTGTCGGCCTTCCCGCGCGCGGCCGCCGTGACGCGCAATGCGCGGGGTCTTGCGCTGAGTGCGGGACCAACGGCCGTCGCCTGCAATCAATGGCATGAGCTGGTGGGACTGTCCTTGCTCGAGCGCTGCCTGCTGCCCTTGCTCGACGGCAAGCATTCGCACGAGGCCCTGGCCCAGCACCTGGCTGCAGAGGCCCGCGCTGGAAGGCTGCGGTTCATCAAGGACGAGAAGCCGCTGACCGAGGAAGCGGCGCTGCGCGAGTTCACGCAGCGGCAGGTGGCCCTGGCATTGCGCGACCTTCGTCGAAAGGCGCTGATAGAGGCATGATGCACTCCTTTGCAAAAAGGAGATCGCGGTGAAAGAACTCATGTGGACCACGGCAGCGCGCAGCGCGGTCGTGGCGGCGCTGGCGCTGGCCGGTGTGGCCCAGCTGCATGCCGCTTCACAGGCGCCCGCGGCCGCCGAGAACGGCATGGTGGTGAGCGCCCAGCACTTGGCGACAAAGATCGGCGTGGATGTGCTCAAGCGCGGGGGCAATGCCATCGATTCTGCGGTGGCGGTGGGGTACGCGCTCGCGGTGGTTTATCCGGCGGCCGGGAACCTGGGTGGCGGTGGCTTCATGACAGTGCAACTGGCCGACGGCCGCAAGACCTTTCTCGACTTCCGCGAAAAAGCGCCGCTGGCGGCAACCGCCAGCATGTACCTCGACAAGGAAGGCAACGTGGTCAAGGGCCTGAGCACTCTTGGCCATCTTGCAGTCGGCGTTCCGGGCACTGTTTCCGGGCTCGAGCTGGCGCGCCAGAAATACGGCACCCTGCAGCGCGCCGCGCTGATTGCGCCGGCGATCGCTCTGGCCGAACGCGGCTTCGCGCTGGAGCAGGGTGACGTCGACATGCTCGCCACGGCCACCGCCGCGTTCAAGAAGGATTCGGCCACCGGCGCCATCTTCCTCAACAAGGGTGAGCCCTTCGCGGTCGGCCAGAAGCTGGTGCAGAAAGACCTGGCCAAAACGCTCAAGGCAATCAGCCAAAAGGGCCCCGACGGCTTCTACAGGGGACCTGTCGGCGCAGCCATCGTCAAGTCGAGCCAGGCCGGCAAGGGCATCATCACCCAGGCCGACCTCGATCAGTACACGACCCGCGAGCTTGCGCCGATCGAATGCGACTACCGAGGCTACCGCGTGATCTCGGCGCCCCCGCCGAGTTCGGGTGGGGTGGTGATCTGCGAAATGCTGAACATCCTCGAAGGCTATCCGCTCAAGGACCTGGGCTTCCGCTCAGCCGAGGCGGTGCACTACCAGATCGAGGCCATGCGCCACGCCTACATGGACCGCAACAGTTACCTGGGCGACCCCGATTTCGTGAAGAACCCCCTCGACCGCCTGCTCGACAAGGGCTACGCCGAGAAGATCCGCGCGGTCATCGACCCGAAGAAGGCCGGGGTTTCCAAGGAACTCAAGCCCGGCGTCCCGCCGCACGAAGGCAGCAACACCACCCACTATTCGATCGTCGACCAATGGGGCAACGCAGTCTCGGTGACCTATACGCTCAATGACTGGTTCGGCGCCAAGGTCACGGCGGCCGGCACTGGCGTGCTGCTCAACAACGAGATGGATGACTTCACCTCGAAGGTGGGCGTACCCAATCTCTACGGCCTGGTGCAGGGCGAGGCCAATGCCATCGCCCCGGGCAAACGGCCGCTGTCCTCCATGAGCCCGACCATCGTGACCAGGGAAGGCAAGCCTGTCTTCGTGGTCGGCACGCCCGGTGGCAGCCGCATCATCACGGCGGTGCTCCACACGATCCTCAACGTGGTGGACTACGGCATGAACGTGCAGGAGGCGGTCGATGCGCCGCGCTTCCACCAGCAATGGCTACCTGACGTGACCAATGTCGAGACCTTCGCGCTCGGTCCCGATACCCGCAAGATACTGACCGACATGGGCCACAACATCGGTGTGCCCCAGCCGGCCAATCATGTTGCGGCGATCATCGTCGGCGCTCCTTCGCTGGGCGGCAAGCCGGTGGGCAAGAACCGCTTCTACGGCGCCAACGACCCGCGCCGCAACACCGGACTCGCCCTCGGCTACTGATGCGCATCGAGGAGATCCTCTACACCCAGGGCTTCGGCACCCGGCGCGTTTGCGCCGGGCTGGTCCAACAAGGCTTCGTGCAGGTGCAAGGGGCAGCGGTCACCGATCCGGGCGCGGAGTTCGAGGCGCAGGGCCTGCGTTTCACCGTGCAGGGCAGCGCGTGGGAGTACCACGAGAAGGCCTACGTGATGTTGCACAAGCCGGCTGCCACGGAATGCTCGCAGAAGCCTTCGACCTACCCCAGCATCTACACGCTGCTGCCGGCGCCCCTGCGCCAGCGGCCCAACAAGGGTGCGGTGCAGGGCGTGCAGGCCATCGGACGCCTGGACCAGGACACCACGGGGCTGCTTCTGCTGACCGACGACGGCCAGTTCATCCACCGCATGGGCTCGCCCAAGCACCACGTGCCCAAGGTCTACGAAGTGGGCACGAAGCATCCGATCGATCCCGGGCAGCTCGACCGGCTGCTGGCCGGCGTGGTACTCGACGACGATCCCAAGCCGGTGCGGGCGGCGGCCTGCGAGGCGACCGGTCCGCTGCAGCTTCGGCTGACGCTGACGGAGGGCAAGTATCACCAGGTCAAGCGCATGCTCGCTGCCGTTGGCAATCGGGTCGAGACCCTGCACCGTTCCCGCATCGGCCCGCTCGCATTGCCGCCGGACTTGGCGCCCGGCCAGTGGAGGTGGCTGGAGACGGAGCAGGTCGAGGCCCTGCGAAATGCACGCGCCGGTCAGCCGCCGAACAGGATCGATCGTTAAGATTTGAAGCCTCCTTCCGGAAACGTCCCCCCTTGCGCTTCAAGTTCTCCGCCCCAGGCCGCCGTTACGCGGCCTTTTTGTTTGCCTGCGTGGCGCTGCCTTCGCTGGCCGCCGAGCTGCCACCGGTCTTCGTGCTCAATTCGCTCGATGCCACGGTGAGCGTGATCGATCCGGCCAACTGGAGCGAGAAGCAGCGCATCCCGACCGGCAAGGAGCCACACCATCTCTACCTCTCGCCCGACGAGCGCTCGCTGATCGTCGCCAACTCGGCCGGCGACTCGCTGACGTTTCTCAATCCGCGTACGGCCGAGGTCCAGCGCGTGGTTTACGGCATCATCGATCCGTACCACCTGCGCTTCTCGCCCGACATGAAGTGGCTCGTCACTGCCGGCAACCGGCTCAACCACGTCGACATCTACCGCTGGGACGGCAAGGAGCCCAGGCTGGTCAAGCGCCTCCCGTCGGGCAAGACGCCGAGCCACATCTGGATCGACGGCAAGAGCGCCACCGCCTGCGTGACCATGCAGGACAGCGATGAGCTGGTCGCAGTCGACCTGGCCACCCAGACTGTCCGCTGGCGCACCCCCACCGGGCCCATGCCCGCAGATATCTTCGGTATCCACGACGGAAAGACCCTGTTGGTGGGGCTTACCGGCAGCGACGGCGTGCAGGTCTTCGACGTCGCGGGTCCTCAGCCCAAGCCGCTCGGCAAGATCCTGACGGGGCAGGGTGCCCATGCCTTCCGCTTGGCCGGCGACGGCCGCAGCGTCTTCGTCAGCAACCGCGTGGCCAACAGCATCAGCCGCATCGACCTGCAGACACTGCAGGTTGTCGACACCTACCCGGTGCCTGGCGGGCCCGACTGCATGGATGTATCGGCCGACGGCAAGACGCTCTACGTGACCTCGCGCTGGGCCAGGAAGCTCAGCGTGCTTGACCTGGCGGCCCACAAGGTGGTGAGGCAGGTGCCCGTCGGCCGCTCGCCGCACGGGGTCTGGACCCTGGATCATGCAAAGCGCTAGGGCTGCGGCCGCCTCGTTCCTTCTTGCGGTGGCCGTCGCGCCCACCGGCGCCCTCGCGCAGGGCAAGTGCGCCAAGCCGGTCTACCTGAGCTTCGACACCGGCCACATGGGGGTGGCGCCGCTGGTGGCCGATGTGCTCAGGCGCCAGGATGTGCGCGTAACCTTCTTCGCCGCGGCCGAGCGCACCCAGACGGGCGGCGACAGCCTGGACAGCCAGTGGGCACCGTGGTGGAAGGCGAGGGCCGCCGAAGGCCACGAATTCGCCTCCCACACCTACGACCACGCCTACTGGTGGGGCGACATCAAGGGCGTCGCACCTCGCTTTCGCATGCAGCCCTCGTCCGGCGCATTCGCCGGACGGCAGTTCACATGGGATGCGCAGCAGTACTGCGCCAACATCGCCAAAGCCTCCGATCGCCTGCAGCACATTACCGGCAAGAAGCCGCTGCCGCTGTTCCGGGCCCCGGGCGGCAAGACCTCGCCCAAACTGCTGGCGGCGGCCAAGGCCTGCGGCTATGAGCACGTGGGCTGGTCGCCCGCCGGCTTCCTGGGCGACGAGCTGCCGAGCGAGCAATTCAGCAACGAGAAGCTGCTGCAGCAGGCCCTCGATCGCATCCAGCCCGGCGACATCCTGGTCGCGCATTTGGGTATCTGGTCGCGCAAGGACCCGTGGGCGCCGGCGGTGTTGGAGCCCTTGATCGTCGGACTCAAGGGCAAGGGCTTCTGTTTCGAGACGCTGCGCCAGCATCCGGCCTATCGTGCCTGGATCGCATCGCATTCCTGAATCGCGTGCTGCTGTGCCGATGGACTGGCTGACGGACATCTTCGCCAACGTGCAGCAGTGGCTCTTCGAAGCCGCGGTGCAGCCGCTGGTCTACGCCGTCGGCCTCGGCGGGTGGGTCGAGGACGCCTTCAACGCCACAGGCTGGCTTTTGGTCGGGCTGATCCAGATCGGCGTGCTGGTCGCGCTCATCGGCCCCCTGCAGCGCTGGCGCCCGGCCGAGCCGGTGGTCGACCGGCCGGCCATCCGCACCGACATCCTCTACACGCTGATCCATCGGCTGGGCCTCTTTCGCCTGGCCATGTTCTTCGCGGTCGATCCACTGTTCGACGACGTGTTGGGCGCTGTGCGCGCTGCCGGCTGGGGCTCCGCCCACCTGGACCAGCTCTGGCCGGGCATGACGGACATCCCCTGGGTCGCCTTCGCCATCTACCTGGTGGTGCTGGATTTCGTCGAATACCTCATCCACCGCGGGCAGCACCGCTTCAACTGGTGGTGGGCGCTGCATTCGCTGCACCACTCGCAGCGGCAGATGACCATGTGGAGCGACAACCGCAACCACCTGCTCGACGACCTGATCCACGACTCCATCATCGTCGTGGTGGCCCAGGTGATCGGCGTGGCGCCGGGGCAGTTCATCGTCCTTGTCGCCTTCACGCAGCTCAGCGAGAGCCTGCAGCACGCCAACCTGCGCTGGAGCTTCGGCGCGCTCGGCGGGCGGCTCTGGATCAGCCCTCGCTTTCATCGCGTGCACCACAGCATCGGCATCGGCCACGAATCGAAAGGCCCGCGCACGCTCGGTGGCCACAACTTCGGCGTGCTGCTGCCGTGGTGGGACATGCTGTTTCGCACCGTGAGTTTCGAGGATCGTTACGACCCGACGGGCGTGCGCGACCAGGTCGAGCCCGATGCGCATGGCCGGGTGCGGGATTACGGCCGCGGCTTCTGGTCGCAGCAGTGGCTGGGCCTGAAGCGGCTGGCGGACCGCGGTTGAACAGGGTCGCGCGGCTCATGCCGGGGTCATTGAGCCCCGCGTTCACCCGCTGGCGTTATCCTCGGCCCCCGATGCGTCTCCTCCTCGACTCCTTCTGGCGATCGGTTGCCTATTGCATGCACCCGCGGGTGATCGTGCTGTCGCTGCTTCCGCTCGGGCTCATGGTGCTGCTGGCCGCGCTGCTCGGATACTTCTACTGGGACGCCACCGTCGCCTGGACGCGCGAGGCGCTCGAGGCCTGGCCGCTGCTGGCCAGTTTCTGGGGCTGGATCGGGCGGCTGTTCTCCGGCGACGTCACTTCCGTGGTCGCGCCGATGGTCGTCGTGATCGCCGCGACGCCGTTGATCGTGGTGGTGGCGCTGCTGGTCGTCTCCGGCCTGATGGCGCCGGCGCTGACGCGACTGGTGGCCGAGCGCCGCTTCCCGGCGCTGGAGCAGAAAAAGGGCGCTTCATTCGTCGGCAGCGTGTTCCGCTCGCTGGGCCTCACGGTCCTGGCGCTGCTTGCGCTGGTGGTGTCGATGCCGCTATGGCTGATCCCGCCCCTGGTGCTGATCCTGCCGCCGCTGATCTGGGGCTGGCTGACCTACCGCGTGATGAGCTTCGACGCCCTCGCAGAGCACGCGAGCCCCGAGGAGCGTGCGACCCTGCTGCGCGACCACCATCTGCCGCTGCTCGGCATCGGTGTGCTGTGCGGCTACCTGGGCGCGGCGCCAAGCATCGTCTGGGCGTCCGGGCTGCTCTTCGTCGCTGCCTTCCTGGTGCTGGCGCCGCTCGCGATCTGGATCTACACGCTGGTGTTCGCCTTTTCCGCGCTCTGGTTCTCGCACTACTGCCTGGACGCGCTGGCCAAGCTGCGGGCGCAGCGCGCTGCGGCGGCCCTTCCCACCACGGCGGCCGAGGCGGCGGACGCCCGCGCTGTCGCAACCCAATGGGGTGCTCCATGACCCGTCTCATCGGCCTGCTCGTCGTCGGCGACGAGATCCTCTCCGGCAAGCGCGCCGACAAGCACATGCCCAAGCTGATCGAACTGCTCGCCGCTCGCGGCCTGCAACTGGCCTGGGCCGAATACGTGGGCGACGAGCCGACCCGCATCACCGCTGCGCTGGGGCGCGCCTTCGCATCGGGCGACATCGTGTTCTCTACCGGCGGCATAGGCGCCACGCCCGATGACCACACGCGCCAGTGCGCGGCCGCGGCGCTGGGCGTGCCGCTGGCCTTGCATCCCGAGGCCGAGGTCCTGATCCGGGAACGCATGCAGGACACGGCGCGCGAGCAGGGCACCGTCTATGAGCCGGACCGCCCCGACAACATCCATCGCCTCAACATGGGCGTGTTCCCGCTCGGGGCGAAGATCATCCGCAACCCCTACAACAAGATCCCCGGCTTCAGCGTGGCCGACGTGCATTTCGTGCCCGGCTTCCCCGTCATGGCCTGGCCGATGATCGAGTCGGTGCTCGACGAGCGCTACGGCCACCTGTTCGCCCGCGGCCGCTCGGTCGAGAAGTCGGTGATCGTCTACGGTGCCATGGAAGCCACGCTCACGCCGCTGATGGAGGCTGTCGAGCGCACGCATCCGGGCATCAAGGTCTTCAGCCTGCCCAGCGTCGACCACGCCGAGCACGGTCGCCACATCGAACTCGGCGTCAAGGGCGACGCCGAGCGCGTCGACGCGGCCTATGCGCAGCTGCTCGAAGGCCTGCACAGTTTTAATGCGCGTCTTGGCCCCGAATTGGTGCGTTGAGCTGACAGGCACCAATTTGGTTACAACTTGCCTGCTTTTGGGCGCATCGCACGGTGCTTCATGCCGCTACATGCCCCTGACAATGGCACAGAAACTGCATCCTCGAACGCTGCTGTATTTCCAACCACTACCAATCCTAGGAGAAGCCTGATGGCTAAGACCGTCGCCGATGTACTCAAACTCGTCAAGGAAAACGAGGTCAAGTTCGTCGACTTTCGATTCACCGACACCCGCGGCAAAGAGCAGCACGTGACCGTGCCGGTCTCGCACTTCGACGAGGGCAAGTTCAACGACGGTCACGCCTTCGACGGTTCGTCGATCGCCGGTTGGAAGGGCATCGAGGCCTCGGACATGCTGCTCATGCCCGATCCGAACACCGCCAACATCGATCCCTTCTTCGAAGAAACCACCCTGATCCTGACCTGCGACGTGGTCGACCCGACCGACGGCAAACCCTACGAGCGCGATCCGCGCTCGCTGGCCAAGCGCGCAGAGGCCTACATGAAGGCCTCCGGCCTGGGCGACACCGCCTTCTTCGGGCCGGAGCCCGAGTTCTTCGTCTTCGACGGCGTGCGCTGGCAGAACGACATGTCCGGCTGCTACGTCAAGATCGAGTCCGAAGAGGCCTCGTGGAACACCGGCAAGGAGTTCGAGCACGGCAACACCGGCCACCGCCCCGCCGTCAAGGGCGGCTACTTCCCCGTTCCGCCGGTCGACAGCTTCCAGGACATGCGCTCCGAGATGTGCCTGGTGCTCGAGTCGCTGGGCATCCCGGTCGAAGTGCATCACCACGAAGTGGCGAACGCCGGCCAGATGGAGCTCGGCACCAAGTTCAGCACGCTGATCCAGCGCGCCGACTGGGTCCAGCTGCAGAAGTACGTGATCCACAACGTGGCCCATGCCTACGGCAAGACCGCCACCTTCATGCCCAAGCCCATCGTAGGCGACAACGGCTCCGGCATGCACGTGCACCAGTCGGTCTGGAAAGACGGCAAGAACCTGTTCGCCGGCGACGGCTACGCAGGCCTGAGCGACTTCGCGCTGCACTACATCGGCGGCATCATCAAGCATGCCCGCGCGCTGAACGCCATCACCAACCCCGGCACCAACAGCTACAAGCGCCTGGTGCCCGGCTTCGAAGCCCCGGTGAAGCTGGCCTACTCGGCCAAGAACCGCTCGGCCTCGATCCGCATCCCGTTCGTGGCCAACCCGAAGGGCCGCCGCGTCGAAGCGCGCTTCCCCGATCCGATGATGAACCCCTACCTCGGCTTCGCCGCCATGCTGATGGCAGGCCTGGACGGCGTTGAGAACAAGATCCATCCGGGCGAGGCTGCCAGCAAGGACCTCTACCACCTGCCGCCGGAGGAAGACGCGCTGATCCCGACCGTGTGCCACAGCCTCGACCAGGCGCTCGACTATCTCGACAAGGACCGTGCCTTCCTGACCAAGGGCGGCGTGTTCACCGATGCATACATCGACGCCTACATCGACCTCAAGATGCAGGAAGTCACGCGCTTCCGCATGGCCACGCACCCGGTCGAGTTCGACATGTACTACTCCCTGTAAGGGCATCGCCCTCCCGGGGCGCCTTTCAGTGAAATAAAGGACGGCTTGCCGTCCTTTTTTCTTGGGGCGATGGCCTCCCGTGGTCGTGCCGTCGAATTGCACGAAAATGCCGTCCGGTTGCCCACTTTCATACGATGATCATGAAGACTTCTTTCGTTTACCTGCTGGCCGCCATGGCAGCGGCCGGCGTCCACATGCAGGCCCAGGCGCAGCAGGAACGCGTCTGGCGCTGCGGCAACGAGTACACCAACAACGCAGCCATGGCCCAGCAGCGCGGCTGCAAGGTCATGGAAGGCGGCAACGTGACCGTGGTACAGGGGAGCCGGCCGGTTGCGGCGGCTGCTCCAAGCAGCGGAAGTAGCGCCGTGCGGGCACCGGCCGGCAGCCCGCGCGTCGAAAGCGTCGACCAGCGCGCCCGCGACGGCGAAGCCCGATCGGTGCTGGAGTCCGAGCTCAAGAAGGCCGAGGAGCGCCAGGCCCAACTGCTCAGGGAATACAACAACGGCGAGCCCGAGAAGCAGGGCAGCGAGTCCCGCAACTACCAGAAGTACCTCGACCGCGTGGCCGAGATGAAGGCCGAGATCGCCCGCAACGAGAGCGACATCGCCGGCATCCGCCGGGAGATCGGCCGACTGCCGGCCGCGCGCTGATGGCCTTCGGCAAGTCCGCTGCCGCCGCCAAGCGCTTCCAGGCCTTCGACCTCCTTTCCACGCTGATCGCGGTAGTGCGCACCGACGGCTCGGTGCTCTTTGCCAATGCCGGCCTCGAGGACGCGCTGGGCACCTCGCGCCGCACGCTCGAAGGCTCGCAGTTCGGCGCCTGCTTCCACGAACCCCAGGTGCTGCGCACCGCCATCGACGGCGCTCGCAGCAACGACTTCGCCACGCTGCGCTACGAGGCCTTCCTGCGCCGCGTCAACCACGAGCTGATGCCCGTGCAGGTGACGCTCGCGCAAGGCGACCGCAAGGGCGAGCTGATCATCGAGATGTCGCCGCTCGAGCAGCAGGTGCGGCAGGACCGCGAGGAGCGCCTGCTCGACCAGGCGCAGGCCAACAAGGAGCTGATCCGCAACCTCGCGCATGAGATCAAGAACCCGCTGGGCGGCATCCGCGGCGCGGCGCAGCTGCTGCAGATGGAGGTGGAGTCGCGCGACCTGGTCGAGTACACGCAGGTCATCATCCACGAGGCCGATCGCTTGCAGACTCTCGTCGATCGCCTGCTGGCGCCGCACCGCCGCCCGCACGTGGTCGGCGACGTCAACATCCACGAAGTCTGCGAGCGCGTGCGTTCGGTGATCCTCGCCGAGTTCCCGCGCGACCTGCACATCGAACGCGACTTCGACGTATCGATTCCGGAGTTTCGCGGCGACCGCGAGCAACTCATCCAGGCCACGCTCAACATCGTCCACAACGCTGCCCAGGCGCTCGCCGAGCGGCGCGCGGCGGGCGATGCGCGCATTACCTTCAAGACTCGCATCGCGCGCCAGGTGATATTCAACAAGCAGTGGTATCGACTGGCACTGGAATTGCATGTCATCGACAATGGACCGGGTGTGCCGGACGCGATCAAGGACCGCATCTTCTATCCGCTGGTGTCGGGCAGGGAAGGCGGGACAGGCCTTGGATTGACGCTGGCACAGACTTTCGTGCAACAGCACCATGGCGTGATCGAGTGCGACAGTGTCCCGGGCCGGACTGATTTCAAGATATTGATACCGTTGCCTTAGGACAGGGAAGAAGGAACTGCATGAAGCCGATCTGGATAGTGGATGACGACCAATCGATACGCTTCGTGCTTGAGAAGGCGCTGCTGCGCGAGGACCTGCCCACCCGCAGCTTCACCAACACCCGCGAGGTGCTGGCCGCGCTCGAAGCCGCGGCCGACGACGAGATGCTCGGCCCCCAGGTACTGGTGAGCGACATCCGCATGCCAGGCGGCTCGGGCCTCGACCTGCTCGACAAGATCAAGGCCAAGCATCCCGGCCTGCCGGTCATCATCATGACCGCCTTCTCCGACCTAGACAGTGCCGTCTCGGCCTTCCAGGGCGGCGCCTTCGAGTACCTGCCCAAGCCCTTCGATCTGCCGCGCGCCGTGGAACTGATCCGCCGTGCCGTCGACGAGAGCCAGCGCGAGGAAGTGGCAGAAGAGCGCATGGCCGCCACCCCCGAAATGCTGGGCCAGGCGCCGGCCATGCAGGACGTCTTCCGCGCCATCGGGCGGCTGTCGCAGAGCAATGTGACGGTGCTGATCACCGGCGAGTCCGGCAGCGGCAAGGAACTGGTCGCACGCGCGCTGCACAAGCATTCGCCGCGCGCCAACGGGCCCTTCGTGGCCATCAACACCGCGGCGATCCCGAAGGACCTGCTCGAGAGCGAGCTCTTCGGCCACGAGCGAGGTGCCTTCACCGGCGCGCAGACCATGCGGCGCGGGCGCTTCGAGCAGGCCGAGGGCGGCACGCTCTTTCTCGACGAGATCGGCGACATGCCCTTCGACCTGCAGACGCGCCTGCTGCGCGTGCTGAGCGATGGGCACTTCTACCGTGTGGGCGGCCACAACTCGGTCAAGGCCAACGTGCGCGTGATCGCGGCCACGCACCAGGACCTGGAGCTGCGGGTGAAGCAGGGGGGCTTTCGCGAAGACCTGTTTCACCGCCTCAACGTCATCCGGCTGCGGCTGCCTGCCTTGCGCGAGCGAGGCGAGGACGTGCCTGCACTTACCCGCCACTTCCTGCAGCAGAGCGCCAAGCAGCTCGGCGTCGAGCCCAAGCGCATCTCGGACGCAGCGCTGGCGCGGCTGTCGACTTTCGCATTCCCCGGCAACGTCCGGCAGCTCGAGAACATCTGCCACTGGCTGACCGTGATGGCGCCGGCGCAGCTGATCGAGGCCAAGGACCTGCCCCCCGAGGTGATGGCCGGTGCGCCGGTCGAGGCGCCGCTCTCCGCGGCGAGCGCCGCCCCGGCGGCGGCCGGCGAACGCGAGGCTGCCGCTCCTTCAGCCGTGCCCCCCGCGGCCGCGGTGCCAGCCGCGCCGGCTGCCGCTGTAGGTCAGGTCGCCGGCTGGGAAAGCGGCTTGGAGCAGGAAGCCCAGAGCCTGCTGGCGGCCGGGCGCCACGATGTCTGGGACACGTTGTCGCGCCGCTTCGAATCGCGTCTGATCCTCACCGCCCTGGCCAACACGCGGGGCCGCCGCATCGAGGCAGCTCAGAAGCTCGGCATCGGCCGCAACACCATCACACGCAAGATCCAGGAGCTGGGCCTCGAGTAGGTCAGCGCGGGGCCGCGGCCTGTGCTCAGCGGCTGCGCTGGCCCAGCGTCAGCGTGTCGAGCTGGAACTGGCCGCTCCTGTCCCACAGCCAGGTGTCGACATAGGTGTGCGCGCCGAGCTTGCCCGGGTTCGGCAGCGGCGAGGCCTCGCGGATCAGCTCGGCAATCTTGCCGCTGACCTCCGGTGCGTGGCTTGGCGTGCGCGTGAAGTGCACGCCCTTTACCTGCCCCGTGGCGTCGATGTCGGTTTCGGTCACCACCACGGCGTACACCAACGGCGGGATCTTCCCCTTGTAGATGCGCTTGGGATAGGCGTTGTAGATGTGCCGGGCGCCGACCTTCCGATACGCGCGCACGGCCGGCGTCTGCGCGGTGATGAGGCGCACGGTGGGCACGTCGGCGGAGGGCCTGGACACTTCGTCCGCAGGCTTGTCGGCCTCGCGCGAAGCCGCGGGGCCTGCGGCGTCCGGCTTGAAGATCGAGCAGGCGGACAGAGCGAGCGTGGCCGCCAGCAGCGCGGCCTTGAATGCAGTGGTCGAAGTTTTCATGCGTCGAGCTCCAGAATCACGGGGGCATGGTCGCTGGGCTTGTCCCATTTGCGGGGGACGCGGTCGATGACGCATCCCTTCGCCCGCGGCACCAGCGGCTCGCTCACCAGGATGTGATCGATGCGCAGCCCGCGGTTCTTCTGGTAGCCCAGCATTCGGTAGTCCCACCAAGAGTAGCTCTTCTCCGGCTGCTCGAACAGGCGGAAGCTGTCCACCAGTCCGAGCTGCAGCAGGGCCTTGAAGTGCTCGCGCTCCTCGGTGGTGTGATGGATGGTCTCGGCCAGGCCCGCAGGATCGAAGCTGTCGCGGTCCTCCGGCGCGATGTTGAAGTCGCCGAGCACCGCCAGCCGCGGATGCCCCGCCATTTCTTCGCGCAGCCAGTCGCGCAGTGCTCGCAGCCAGCTCATCTTGTAGGCGAATTTTTCTGTCCCGGGCGCCTGTCCGTTGACGAAGTAGCCGTTGACAATGCGCAGCTCGCCGGACGGCGTGTCAAGCGTCGCACTGATGACGCGCGAATGGTCATCCGCGAAGCCGCCGATGTTCTTCGCGACGTCGCGCAGCGGCGCGAGGCTCAGGATCGCGACGCCGTTGTAGGTCCGCTGCCCGAACACCGCCGCGTGATAGCCGGCTGACTGCAGCACGTCCAGCGGGAACTTGTCGTCGCTCATCTTGAGCTCCTGCAGGCACAGCACGTCGACAGGGTTGGCGATCAGCCAGTCCAGCACATGCTGGAGCCGGGCGGTGAGGGAATTGACATTCCAGGTGGCAATTTTCATGAGCAGCGTGTGAACGGCTTGGGGGTGATCCAGGGGGCAGGACCGAAGCGTACCCGAGTCCCGCGGCCCTTTCCGTACGACGGGGACGCAGACTCTCGCGGCGTCAAGCAGCAGCGCCGCTCGCCACGCCTCCCAGGAGGGTCGCCTGCGAGTGGACTGTTCCACGCAGCCTATGCATCCGCAGGGCGACGTGCAGTTCGAGAAAGCGCCCGTCCTGGCGCCAGTCCTTCAGCAGGTTGTCGACCGACTCGAGTCGCTGGCGCAGGGTGTTCACGTGGATCTGCAGCGAGTCGGCGGTGGCCTTCGCGTTCTGCGCATGCTCGAGGTAGGCGAGCAGGGTGCCCGCCAGGTCGGTGCCGCGGCGCTGGTCGTTCTGCACCAGGTCGCCGACGGTCGCCTCGATGAAGCTCGCGACGTCGGCTGCGCGGCGGTGCTCGAACAGCAGCGAATACATCGACAGCGTCGCCTCGGGGACCAGCTCGCGCGATCGACCCAGTGCGCGCAGGATGTCGATGCCGCGCTTGAGCGCGCGGAAGCAATCGGGCAGCCCGTCGACCTGCGACAGCGTGCCGGAGGTCACGCCGACGGCGCCCAGCCGCGCATCGACGAGCAGCGTGGCCTGCAGCGCGCCCTGCAGCGCCTCGAAGGCGGCCTCGGGACTGATGGCGACGATGAAGCCCTCGCATTCCTCCAGCAGCGTGCCGCGCACGATGGCCGGCCGCATGCGGCGCAGCGCGTACTCGATGTGCCGCTCCTCCACGCTGAGCACGACCATGCGCAGCGGCAGCGCCAGGTCCAGCCCCAGCGGTTGCGTCCGCAGCTGCAGCGCGGCCATGGATTCCTGCTGCCAGCTCACCAGCGCCCGGATGGCGGCAGCCGATTCGCCGCTCACCACCAGCTCGCTGCGCTCCTGCGACAGCAGCACCACGCCTGCGACCAGCGCGCCGCGCTCGAAGGTGCGGATCTCGTTCGCGCTCATCGCTCGGTCCGACAGCATGAGCATGGCGCCCAGCAGGCGGTCGGCACCCATCAGCGCCGCCACGCGCAGGTAGCGGCCGGGGCCGCCGTCGACTTCGTGCGAGCGGCCGGTGCGCCGGCCTTCGGTCAGCGCGCGGTGCACCAGGTCCTGGGTGTCCGTGCTGCCCAGCAGTTCGGCCAGCCCGCTGGCAAGATGCGCGGGCGCGACCGTGGCGCGCTGGGTGGGCTGCTCGGCCTCGTCGAGCAGCACGATATGGCCGCCGAGCATCGAGGCCACCATGTTGAGGATGTCGACCACGCTGCAGCCGCGCGCGACCAGCCGCGTCATTTGCTCATGCGCCTCGGCTGCGGCCTGGATCTCCTCGGCCTGCCGGTGCAGCGAGGCGTTTGCATCACTGGCGCGCTGGAGCGCGACCTGCGCCTCCTGGAACAGGCGCGCGTTCTCGATCGCGACCGCGGCCTGTGCAGCCAGTGTCGACAGCATGGCGACCTCCCAGGGTGCATGGCGACGCGGTTGCCTGTCGCAAATGCACAGCACGCCGATGCAATGATTGCCCACCATGAGCGGTGCGCCCAGGAGCGACTGGACACCCTCCTCCTTGATCGCGAGGTCGATGCCCTGCTCGTGTGCGAAGCCATCGTCGGTCAGGTAATTGCTGCTGTGGTAGGGCGTCTTGTGCTTGAGCACGTGCCCGCAGATGCCGTGGTCCGGCGGCACGCGCACGTTCTTGAAGCGCTCCGAGATCGCTCCCTCTGTGGCACGGATATAGAAGTCGTTGCGCACCCGGTCGAAGTTCGTCAGGTAGCCGATGTCGGACGAGAAGATCTGCCGCGCGCGCCGAACGATCGCCAGCAGCACCAGCTCCAGGTCGCGGATCGACGTGAGGTCGTGCGCGCTCTCCAGCACCACCAGCAGTCCACGCTCGCGCCGCTGCTGCAGTGCCTGCTGCTCGCAGATCGCGACCGCGGCACGGATGCTGCCGGCCAGCAGCGAGCGCTGGGCCGGGTCGTGCAACGTGGCCTCCACCCGCTCCAGCATCTCGTCGAACTCGCGCGCGCTGGCGTTGCGCTGGAGCATGGCGAGCAGCTCGGACTGTAGCTCCGTGGGCACCAGCGACGAGGTTTCCGCTATCCGCTCGCCCGTGGCTGGGGGGGCGTGGCGCTCGACTGAATTCGACGTTGTCAAAGATCTCTCCCGACCCTCGCCCTGGGGACGGTGAATCTCAGTGCAAACCCTGATGTGAATCGCATCTGCACCTCAGTGATGTGTGGAGTGCCCATAAGCCTCGTGGTTTGCTGTGCTGATCCGCCATAGCAGATCGTTGGTGCGAACCGGATGATTCATGCACTCGCACATTAACAGTGAGAGACCACAGGAGACAACTCAGTGAAATCGATTGCCAGACTCATGGCGTGGGGAACGGCTCTGTTCGCCCTGGCCACCGCTGCCGTCGCCCAACCCCAGCGCCCACCCGAGATCAAGCTCGGCATGAGCACCTTCATGACCGGACCGGCCTCGGTGCTCGGCGCGCCCGCCAAGGTGGCGGCCGACATGTGGATCGAGGAATTCAATGCCGCGGGCGGCATCAACGGCACGAAGCTCAGCCCGACATGGATCGACGAAGGGCAGGGCGACGACAAGTTCCTTTCCGAATACCGCCGCCTGGCGCAGGAGCCCGGCGAGAAGCTGATGCTCTCGGCCATTTCGAGCGGCTACTGCAATGCATTGGCCCCGGTGGCCGAGGACCTGAAGGTCATCAACATCCTCTGGGAATGCTCGACCGAGAAGGTGCTGGAGGAGCGGCCCTACAAGTACGTGTTCCGTACCGGCCCCAACGCCACGATGGAGATGGTGGCGGCGGTACTGCACCTGCTGAAGCTCAAGCCCGACTTCAAGACCCTCGCGGTGGTGAACCAGGACTACGCCTGGGGCCGCGATTCCTGGGAGATCTTCCGCAACACGCTGCAGGCGCTCAAGCCCGACGTGAGGATCGTGGCCGAGCTGTTCCCGAAGTTCGGCGCCTCCGACTTCTCCACCGAGGTCACGCGGCTGCAGGCGCTGCGGCCCGACGTGGTGCTGTCCACCGCCTGGGGCGGCGATCTCGACACCTTCCTGCGCCAGGCCTCGCAGCGCGGCCTGCTCAAGTCCTCGCAGTTCGTGTTGCCGCTCGCCGACTCCTCGCTCGAACGACTGGGCGACGCAGTGCCTCCGGGCGTGATCGTCGGCTTCGTGGGCGACGGCTACTTCGCCGACCCCGAATTCGCGAACGACCCCGAGGCACGCGCCTTCGTGCGGAAGTTCAAGGAGCGCACCGGGGCTTATCCCAACTTCGCGGTCTACCACATGGTCCAGGCGCTGAAGGCCGCCACGGGTGCCTATCGGCAGGCGATCGCCGACAACAAGGGGCAGTGGCCGACCACCGACCAGCTCGCGGCCACCTTGCGCAAGCTCGAGTACCGCGGCCTGTCCCGCCCGATCCGGCTGCGCGAGGACGGGCAAGCCCTCCAGGGGCAGCTGTACGGCGTGACGGCCAAGGATGCATCGCAGCCGTTTCCGGTGGTGCGGCAACTCATCTTCTATCCGGCCGAGATCCTGGCGCCGCCGGTAGGGCAGAAGTCCGCCGAATGGGTGAAGACGCTCAAGCCGGCGCTGATGCAGAACGGTCAGATCCGGCGCGTGGGCGACTGATTCCGAAGACACGAGACGCCCATCGTTCATGGATCTGAATCTCCTCCTGCTGGCCACCGTCGACGGACTGTCGTACGCCGGCCTGCTGTTCCTCATCGCGCTCGGGTTGACCCTGATCTGCGGCGTCTTCGGCGTCATCAACGTGGCGCACGGCAGTCTCTATGCCTTCGGCGGCTACAGCGCCGCCAGCCTGCTGGCCTGGCTGCTGCCCCACACCTCGTCGACGGCCGTGCTGGTGGCCTCGCTGTTTGCCGCTGCCGCCGTCGTGGGCGGGAGCCTGGGTGCCCTGCTCGAGCGTGGCCTGCTGCGGCACTTCCAGGACCGTGATCCGGTGCTGCAGCTGCTCGTCACCTTCGCGGCCTTCATGGTGCTCGAGGACGTGCAGCGCATGGTGTGGGGTGCCACGCCCGTGAACGCGGGCGACCTGGCGACGCGCCTGGGCACCACCGAGCTGCTGGGCGTGACCTTCATGAACTACCAGCTCCTGTTCATTCCCGGCGTGGCGCTCGTCGCCTACGCGGGGCTGCAGTTCCTGCTGCGCCATTCGATCGCGGGACGCCAGATCGTGGCCGTCATCCATCACCGCGAAGTGGCCACGGCGCTGGGCATCAACGCGGCGCGCGTCGGCACGCTGACCTTCTCGCTGGCGGGCGCGCTCGGGGCCCTGGGCGGCGCGCTCTCGGTTCCGATGACCTCCTTCGTGCCGGGCCTGGGCGCCGAGATGATCGTCACCTCGTTCGCCGTCATCGCCACCGCAGGGCTCGGGCAGATCACCGGCGCGCTGGTCGCTGCGGTGCTCATCGGCATGGCCCGCTCGCTCGCGGTGTACACGCTGCCCGAGCTGGAGGTCGTGATGCCCTACCTGATGATGGTGGCGGTGCTGCTGGTCCGCCCGCACGGCCTCTTCTCCGCCGCCGCGGCACGAAGGATCTGATGCGCACCCCGGCTTCCCTCGCAGCCGTGGCGCTCGCGGTCATGCTCCTGCTCGGTGCCGGCTGGGCGTGGCCCTGGTCGCGCATGCCGATCATCACCTTCCTGTGCTTCGGCCTGGGCGCCCTCGGCCTCACGGTGCTGATGCGGGCTGGCCAGGTGTCCTTCGGCCATGCCATGTACGCGGCCATCGGCGGCTATGGCACTGCCTTCACGGTGCGCGCCTTTCCCGGCGTCGACGGCCTGGTCGCGGCAGCGGCGGGCGTGGTCGCCAGCCTGGCGGTCGGTGCGCTGGTCGCTGCCTTCGTGTCGCGCTATCGCGGCATCTTCTTCGGCATGCTGAACCTCGGCCTCTCGATGGTGCTGTTCTCGCTGGCCGGCAAGCTCTATGCATGGACCGGCGGCACCGATGGGCTTCGCTTCGAGCGGCCCTCGCTGCTGGGCATGGCGATGGAACGCGGCCAGTTCGAGCTGGCGATGCTGGTGCTGGCGCTGATGCTGGCCGTGGGCGTCACCTGGATGGTGCAGCGCTACTTCGACTCCTGCTCGGGCCAGGTCATGGTGGCGATCCGCACCAACGAGACGCGGCTGGAATACATCGGCCTGTCGGCGCGGTGGGTGCTCGCACAGGGCTATGTGCTTTCTGCCGGCCTGGTGGGCCTGGCAGGCGCGCTGCTGGCGCTGGTGCAGAGCCTGGTGACGCCCGAAAGCGGCTACTGGATCCGCTCGGGCGAGTACGTGTTCATCGCCATTCTCGGCGGCTCGGGCCACGCCTCGGGTGCATTCCTGGGCGCGGCCGTGTTCGAGCTGATCAAGCTCACGGCAGCGGCCTATTTCACCAACGCATGGCAGATCCTGCTCGGCGCCACCTTGATCGCCGTGATCTTCTTCGCCCCGCAGGGCATCGTCGGCTGGCTCCGGCGCCCGAAGCCGGCCACGCCGCAGGAGGCCTTGTGAGCGCATCAGCATCAACTACCAGGGAACTGCTGCGCACCGAGGGGCTCACCCTGCACTTCGGCGGCATCGCCGCCGCCGACGGGATCGACTTCGCGCTGGCGCATGGAGAGCACCTGGCGGTGATCGGCGCCAATGGTGCCGGCAAGACCACCTTCATCAACATCTGCACCGGCTACATCAAGCCGAGCCGAGGGCGGGTGCTGCTCGAGGGCCTGGACATCACGCGCAAGGGGCCGCGGCAGATCGCGCGCCTGGGCGTGGGCCGATCGTTCCAGCTGCCGCAGCTGTTCCTCGACCATACGGTGCGGCAGTGCCTGGAGCTGGCCTCGGTCAGCCGCCAGGGGCGGCTGTCGCGATGGACCTCGCTGGCGCGCGCCGCGGACCAGCGCGCCGTCGCCGAGATGCTGGAGCTGGTCGAGCTCGCCGGCCATGCGGACGATCCGACAGCGGCCCTGCCCGAGGGCCGGCGCAAGCTGCTGGACGTGGGCATCGCGCTGATGCTCGAGCCCAAGCTGGTGATCATGGACGAGCCGACCAGCGGCGTGTCGTCGGAAGACAAGCATGGGGTGATGCAGACGATGATGCGCGCGCTGCGGCAGCGCCGCGTCACGAGCTGGTTCGTCGAGCACGACGTCGAGATCGTGCGCCGCTACGCGACCCGCGTTGCCGCATGGATCGACGGACGCATCGCGGCGGACGGCACGCCGGACCACGTGTTCGCCGACCCGCTGGTGCGCCGCGAAGTGCTGGGGGAACGCTGATGCTGCGCATCCAATCCATGAGCATCGACCTGGCGGGTCACTCGGTGCTGCGCGGCGTCGATCTCGAACTCGAGCCGGGCCAGACGGTGGCCGTCGTCGGCCGCAACGGCGCGGGCAAGACCACGCTGCTGCGCGGCATCATGGGCCTCGTCCCGCCACGCTCGGGCCGGCTGCTGCTCGACGGCGAGGACATCACACGCAGCCCTGCGTCACGCCGTGCTGCCGCCGGCTTCGGCTACGCGCCCGAGGACCGCGTGATCCTGCCGACCCTGAGCGTCGCCCAGAACATCGCCTTGCCGTGCGAGGTGCTGCGGCTGCCGCGCCACGAGATCCGTCGCCGGATCGACGCGTTGCTTGCCAGCGTGCCGCAGATCGAGCCGATGCTCGCGCGTTCCGGTGCGGCGCTGTCCGGCGGCCAGGGAAAGATCGTCGCGCTCGCGCGCGCCCTCATGGTCGGCGTGCGCTTCGTGCTGCTGGACGAACCCTTCCAGGGGCTGGCGCCTGCATTGGCGCGCCAGTACGGGGACGCGCTGCGCGCCTTGCGGGTTTCGCACCCGCAGCTGTGCGTCGTGGTGACGGAATCGAATGCGGCGCTGCTCGAGGCGGTACAGAGCCGCACGCTGCACATCGAGCGCGGCTCGATCACGGAGGCGGCGGGCGCGACGGACGCTGATGAAGTCTCGACATGGACCCAACGGAGAACACACAAGTGAGTACTGAAACGATGCAGCTTCCGCTCGGCGAGGGGCCGCTGCGCGGCCTGGTGGTGGTCGATGTCACGCGGGTCGTGGCCGGCCCCTACTGCACCATGATGCTGGCCGACCTGGGCGCCACGGTGATCAAGGTCGAGAACCCCGCCGAACCCGACTACGTGCGCAGCTTCCCGCCCTTCGTGCAGGGCGAGACCGGCCGGGCCAGCGGGTTCTTCGCGCAATACAACCGCCACAAGCTGGGCGTGAGCCTGGACCTCAAGTCGGAGCAGGGCCGCGCCCTGCTGCGCGAGCTGGTGCGCAAGGCCGACCTGCTGGTGGAGAACTTCCGACCCGGCACCATGGAGCGCATGGGGCTGGGCTACGAGGCGCTGAAGCAATGCAACCCGCGGCTGGTCTACGTGTCGATCAGCGGCTTCGGCCAGACCGGTCCCAACTCGCGCCGGCCGGCCTACGACAACAGCGCGCAAGCGACCGGTGGCCTGTGGTCGCTGAACGGAGAGAAGGGTCGCCCGCCGCTGCGCGTGGGCACCATCATCGGCGACCTGTCGGCCTCGTTCTACGCGGCCATCGCAGCCTTGTCGGCAGTGATCCACACGCGGCACAGCGGCGAAGGCCAGTGGGTCGATGTCGCCCAGCAGGACGCGGTCGTGACGCTGACCGAGCATGCGATCGTCAACTACACGGTGGACGGAGTGGTCGGCGAGCCGCTGGGCAATGACCACCCCTTCGTGCGGCCCTACGGCCAGTACGCCTGCAAGGACGGGTTCGTCTTCTTCGGCGCCTACACCGACAAGTTCTGGCGCGAGGCGTGCCGGATCTTCGGCGAGGCATCGCTGGTCGACGACACCGAGATCGACACCATGGAAAAGCGCTTCGATCCCGAGACCTACGCGCGCCGGGTGCAGCCGATCGTGCAGCGCTGGTGCGCGCAGCACACCAAGGCCGAGCTCGAGGCCATGGCCGGCGACATCATTCCGATGACACCGATCAAGACCATTGCCGAGGTCGTCGACGACCCGCACCTGAAGGCGCGCGACATGTTCGTCTCGACGAAGATCGATGGGGCTCAGGTGCAGGTATTCGGCAGTCCGATGAAGCTGTCGGCCACGCCGGCTTGCGCAGTCGGCAGTGCGCCCGCGTTCGGCGAGCACAACGAGATCGTCCTCAAAGGCTGGTTGCGCGTTGCTGCCGCCGACTACGACCGCTACGTCGCCGAGGGAGTGATCTGATGGCAATCTCCTATGCGGTGGACGAAGGCATCGCGCACGTTCGCTTCGACCGGCCCGAGAAGCTCAATGCGCTGACGCTCGCCATGTACGAGGAGCTCGCGCAGTGCTTCGCCCGCGCGAACGACGACCCGCAGGTGCGGGTTGTGCTGCTCGGCGGCAACGGCGACCGCGCCTTCTGCGTCGGTGCCGACCTGGGCGAGTCGATCCCGGCGCTGGCAGAAGGGCGCTTCGACATCTCGGAATGGGATGGCGCCCACATCAAGCAGCCGGGCTTCTACAAGCCGGTGGTCGCCGCGATCAACGGGCTGTGCATGGGAGGCGGCTTCGAGATCATGCTGGCCGCGGACATCCGGATCGCTTCGGAGACAGCCGTGTTCGCGCTGCCCGAGGCCTCGCTCGGCTTCACGCCGGCCGGGGGCACCCTGGTGCGGCTGGTGCGCCAGATCCCCTACGCGCTGGCGATGGAGCTGATGCTCACGGCCGAACGCTTTCCCGCACGCCGGCTGGCCGAGATGGGCCTGCTGAACCGCGTGGTGCCGCCCGGCGAACTGGAGGCTGCGGCGCTGTCCTGTGCCCGAGGCATCGCGCAGAAGGGGCGCGTGGCCGTGTCGGTCATCAAGGAGGCGGCGCTCACGCTCGGGCACCTGCCCTTCGACGAAGCCTTCCGCCGCGAGGCCGTGCTCGGCCAACGCGCCTTCACCAGCGACGAGGCCCGGGAGGGCCTGCGCCGCTTCCTGTCGCGCGATCGGACCGGGTCCTCGCCGGGCTGAGCCCGTCGCGCCGTTGCATCCGGCTCCCGCCCACTCATTCACCCATCGATTCAGGACGTCACATGGTTCAGGACTCCCGCCTCCCCAACTTCCGGGCTCTCTCGCCAGCCCAACGGCTCGATCACGTCGCGGTGGCGGCGGGCCTCACCGCCGACGATGTCGGGTTGCTGAAGACGCCCGGCGCGCTCGCCTTGTCGCGCGCCGACGGCATGATCGAGAACGTGGTCGGCACCTTCGAACTGCCGCTCGGCATCGCCGGCAACTTCCAGGTCAACGGCCGCGACGTGCTGGTGCCGATGGTGGTGGAAGAGCCGTCCGTGGTCGCTGCGGCATCGTTCATGGCCAAGCTGGCGCGCGAATGCGGCGGCTTCGAGGCCTCGAGCACCGGGCCGGTCATGCGCGCGCAGGTGCAGGTCCTCGGCGTGACCGACCCCTATGGCGCGCGGCAGGCGCTGCTGCGGCAGCGCGACCGCGTCCTGGAGATCGCCAACAGCCGCGACACGGTACTGATCGGACTGGGGGGCGGTTGCCGCGACATCGAGGTGCACGTCTTTCCCGATACGCCGCGCGGCGCGATGGTGGTGATGCACCTGATCGTGGACGTGCGCGACGCGATGGGCGCCAACACCGTCAACACCATGGCCGAGGCGGTGTCGCCGCTGGTCGAGCAACTGACCGGCGGTACGGTGCGCCTGCGCATCCTGTCGAACCTGGCCGACCTGCGGCTGGCGCGCGCACGCGTGCGGCTCACGCCCGAGGTCCTGAAAACCGCCGAGCGCAGCGGCGAGGAGATCATCGAAGGCGTGCTCGATGCGTACACCTTCGCGGCGGGCGATCCCTACCGTGCCGCCACCCACAACAAGGGGATCATGAACGGCATCGATCC
Source organism: Variovorax sp. WDL1 (assembly GCF_001541225.1). Taxonomy (GTDB): domain Bacteria; phylum Pseudomonadota; class Gammaproteobacteria; order Burkholderiales; family Burkholderiaceae_C; genus Variovorax. The sequence goes on from NZ_LMTS01000324.1 coordinate 52,025, forward strand.
GGTGATCGTGGCGACCGGCAACGACTGGCGCGCAGTCGAGGCCGGCGCGCACGCGTACGCCTGCCGCAGCGGCCGCTACACCTCGCTCACGATCTGGGAGAAGGACCGCAGCGGCGCGCTGGTCGGCACCATCGAGATGCCGATGCCCGTCGGCCTGGTGGGTGGCGCGACCAAGACGCATCCGCTCGCGCGCCTGGCACTGAAGATCCTCGACGTGAAGTCGGCCCAGGAACTCGGCGAAGTGGCCGTGGCCGTGGGCCTGGCGCAGAACCTCGGCGCGCTGCGCGCGCTCGCGACCGAAGGCATCCAGCGTGGCCACATGGCGCTGCACGCCCGCAACATCGCGCTGGTGGCCGGCGCCACTGGCGACGAGATCGACACCGTCGCGCGGCAGATGGCCGCCGAGCACGACGTGCGCACCGACCGGGCCCTCGCGTTGCTCGAGGCGCTGCGCGGCAAAGCTTCGCTATAACCGTGGCCTTGTCGTGAGCATCCAGGAGGCAGAACCGTCATGAGCCATACGGCCGTTCCGAAGCGGGATAGCACCGCAGCCGAACTCGCAGGGACTGCAGGGCCAGCCATCGCCGCGCGCTGGCGTTTTCATGCCGGATGGCTGACTCAGGAGCGCATCGTGCTGCTGCTGGCCGTGCTGCTGTTCGTGGTTTTCAGCCTCGGGCTGAACGGCTTCGCCGCGCGCGACAACCTGCTCTCGCTGCTGCGCGGGGTGGCCGTGCTCGGGATCCTCGGGCTCGCCATGGCGCTGGTGGTGATCGGGCGGGGCATCGACTTGTCGCTGGTGGCAGTGATGGCGATCTCGGTGGCCTGGTCGCTGGCGCTGTCCGCCAGCGGCATGTCGCTCGGCATGGCCCTTCTGGTGGGCATGGCCTTTGCACTGGTGCTGGGCGTGGCCAACGGCCTCCTGATCGCCTATGCCGAGATCCCTTCGCTTTTCTCGACGCTGGCCATGGGCACCTTCATCTACGGGCTCGGACGCATGAAGCTGATTCCGCTCGACGTGGTCTATGCGCCGGAGGACGCAGCCTGGTTCAGCCGCATCGGCCAGGGCGAACTCGCCGGCGTGCCGCTGCCGGTGCTGTTCTTCCTGGCCACGGCTGCGCTGGTGGCCACGTTCCTGCGCTACACCCGCACCGGCCGCTTCATCTATGCCATGGGCGACAACTACCAGGCCGCCCGCATCACCGGCGTGCCGGTGCGGCCGCTCGTGGTGCTGCAGTACGCGATCGCCTCGTGCGTGGGCTGCGTGGCCGGTGTCATCACCGCAGCGTCGGTCGGCAGCATGAACACCCGCATCGTCAACTCCACCATGATCTACGACGTGATCCTGGTGGTGGTGCTCGGCGGCATCGGCCTGAGCGGCGGCAAGGGCGGCGTGCGCAACGTCCTGGTGGGCACCGTGCTCATCGGCATCCTGCTCAATGGCATGACGATCATGGACATCCAGTACACGGTCCAGAACGTCATCAAGAGCGCCATCCTGCTGGCCGCGCTCGTCATCGACAGCCTGATCAATCCGCGCGACGAGCAGACGGCCCAGCAGGGCGACATCTAGCGCCGCGCACCAAGCCGCCGGACACGGGCCGTACCCTTTTCGTTCAAATGACCCAGGAGACAAGACCATGAGATCCCTTTCCCTCCGACTCGCATTCGTGGGCGCCGCCTTCGCCATCGGCTGCGCGGCGCAGGCCGCCGACGCCCCTCTCAAGGGCAAGACCGTGGCCTTCGTGCCCACCTCGCTCGGCTACGACCTGACCGATGGCTGGAACGCCATGGTGCGCGGCCAGCTCGAGCCGCTGGGCGTCAAATGGATCGTGCGCGACCCCAACTGGAGCACCGACGCCGGCGCCCAGGCGATCACTTCGCTGATCAACGAGAAACCCGACGTGCTGCTGGTGCAGAACCCGGACATCCAGTCCTACGCCCGGCTGCTCAAGCGTGCCGAGGACGCCGGCATCCGCGTCGTGCAAGTCAACATGCGATCGGCTGCCAGGACGAGCGCCTTCGTCGGCGCCGACTGGGTCGGCATCGGCGAAGCCATGGCCAAGGCCGTGGTCGAGAAGTGCAGCCCGAAGACCGGCAGGTCGGGCAAGGTCACCATCGTGCAGGGCGTGCTGACGGCGGCGGCGAGCACCTTCCAGATGCAGGGCGTGCAGGCCGTGCTGGCCAAGAACCCGGACATCAAGGTGGTCTCGAACCAGGCGGCCGACTGGGACGCTTCGAAGGCCCGCGCCGTGACCGACACCGCGCTCAAGCAGCATCCGGACCTGTGCGGCGTGATCGGCTTCTGGGACGGGCAGGACACCGGCACGGCAGCGGCAATCCGCGAGGCCAAGAAGCAGGACCAGGTGTTCCTCGCCACCAACGGCGGCGCCGCGCGCACCGGTTGCGCCAACGTGGCCAACGGCAACTTCAGCGCCTACATGACCTACGACGTGAAGCAGCAGTCGCAGGACCTGGTGCAGGTGATCAAGACGCTGCTGGCGAGTTCGGCGCGCCCGGCGCAGGACATCTCCCGCGTCACGCCCGTGGGGGTGATCACCAAGGCCAGCCTGCGCGACGACACGTGCTGGAACCTCGAGGAATACAAGAAGAAGTAAGCACCGCGATCACCGCTCACAGCCGTACGGCGGACCGCCCGCTGCTCGGCGCGCCTCTGGAGTTTGCCGCACATGTCTGTGTCCCGAAGCATCGCCCGATGGCGATACAAGTATGTGCCCGACCACGTCGTCGGGGAGATCCTGTCGAAGAACTGGATCGACAACGCCGTGCCCTTCCTGGCGCTGGCGGTCGTCCTGGCCGTGTTCGGCAACCTGATTCCGGACTTCTTCGGCGCCGCCAACCTGGGGGACACCTCGCGGCAGCTCGGCGAATTCATCTTCATCGTCTGCGCAATGATGATCGTGATGGTCGCCGGCGGCATCGACCTGAGCGTGGGTTCGAACTTCGCGCTGGGGAATTTCGTCGCGCTCTTCCTGATGAACGTCGCGCAGTGGTCGCCCTGGGCGGTGATGCCGGCCGTGCTCCTGGTCTGCGCGGCCGTGGGCCTGCTCAACGGCGTGCTGATCGGCTACCTGAAACTGCGCGCCTTCCTCACCACGCTGGTCACGCTGATCATCGTGCGCGCGGTGGTCGACATGCTGCTGCTCAAGCATGCGGTCGACATCGCCAGCAACATGCCGGAGTCGGCAGTGTGGGACTTCATCGGCGCGGGTTCCGCGCTCGGGGTGCCGCTGAGCTTCCTGGTGGCGGGCGTGTTCGCGGCCTGCGCCCACTTGTTTCTCAGCCGGACGCGGCCCGGCTGGCACATCATGGCGATCGGGGGCTCGCGGCGCTCCGCCTACAACGTCGGCATCCCCGTGCGGCGCACGATCTGCCTGACCTATGTGGGCTCGGGTCTGCTATGCGGCCTGGCGGCCCTGATGTATGCCGCGCGCCTGGGCAGTGCCGGCTCGGACACCGGGGTCGGCCTCGAGATCATGGCGCTCACCGCCGCGGTCGTGGGCGGCAACAGCCTCGGCGGCGGGCGGGGCTCGGTCGCGAAAGCGCTGATGGGCGCGGTGGTGGTGGTGCTCGTCACCAACGGGCTGGTGCGCATCGGATTCCAGAGCGGTGCGGGATCGCTGGCACTCGGCCTGATCCTGCTGTCGGCCATTGCGATCGACGTGCGCTGGCTCAAGAACAAGCACAAGCTGCTGGCGAAGTCCTATGTGTCGCCCGCCTATCTGGAGCTGCCGCCGGCGCCCCCTACCGAGGCCGGCTCGGCCTCGCCCTACGCGGTGAACGATCGGCTGCGCGACGTGGCCCTGATCGGCCTCGGGCGGGTCGAAGGGCCGGAGGACGTGATCTTCGACGCGCAGGGACACCTCTACACCGGCACCCGGCACGGCGACATCGTGCGCTTCTTCGGACCGGAGCACGAGCGCATGGAGGTGTTCGCCCACGTGGGTGGTCATCCGCTGGGCCTGGCCTTCGATCGCGCGGGCAACTTGCTGGTGTGCATCGCCGGCATGGGCCTCTACAGCGTCTCGCCCGAACGCCGGATCGAGCGGCTGACCGACGAGACGAACCGCACGCCCTGGTCCGTCATCGACGACTCGCGGCTCAAGCTGGCCGACGACCTCGACGTGGCGCCTGACGGGCGCATCTTCTTCAGCGAGGCGACCGTTCGCTACGAGATGCACAACTGGGCGTACGACGCGCTGGAGAGCCGCGGCAACGGCCGCATCATCTGCTACGACCCCGCCACCCGAAGGACCCGCACGGTGCTGCGCAACCTGGTGTTTCCCAACGGGGTGTGCATGGCGCACGACGGCGAGTCCTTCTTCTTCGCCGAGACCTGGGCCTGCCGCATCAGCCGCTACTGGTACGCCGGGCCGAAGGCGGGCAGGGTGGAGCGTGTCATCGACGACCTGCCGGGCTACCCCGACAACATCAACCGTGCCTCCGACGGCAACTTCTGGCTCGCGCTGGTCGGCATGCGGACGCCGTCCATGGACCTGTCGCTTCGCATGCCGGGATTCCGCAAGCGCATGGCGCGGCGTGTCTCGCCGCAGGAGCTCATCTTCCCGAACATCAACACCGGCTGCGTGATCAAGTTCGACGTGCAGGGCCGGGTGCTGGAATCGCTGTGGGACCTCGGCGGGGAAAACCATCCCATGATCACCTCGATGCGCGAGCACCAGGGATACCTCTACCTCGGCGGCCTGCTCAACAACCGGATCGGCCGCCTGAAGCTGACGGACGCCGATCCGGCGTGGACGGGGCAGCAGAGCTATTGGGGAGGCGCGGCATGAGACGCACGGCCACTCCGAGCGGCACCGCAGCCGGAGGCGAAGGTGCGCCCGTCAGCACGCTGCCGCACGGAAGGTTCGGGGCACTGCTCGACCGGCTGCTGGGGCGCGGCTCGCACGCCGTCACCGTGCCGCCCATGGACGGTCCGCTGCGGCCCAACAGCCTGCTCGACCAGGCGGCCGGCCTCTTGCGCATCGCCTCGCCGGACAACCTCACGCCCTCGCGCGACCAGTTGCTTTTCAGCAGCGGCCCCGAGGTGCATGCACTCGACCCTGCCACGGGCGCGCTGCGGCTGATGGGTCGTATGGATGGCGATGTGTGCGCGATCACGGCACTGGCCGACGGCGGGGCGCTCGCCGCGATCTCGGGCGGCGGTCTTCGCACGGTCGGCCAGGCGCCGATGGCCGCCAGCCTGCTGGCCGACGCCGAGCGCCGGGTGATCCGTTGCCCCACGGCCCTGCTGGCCGCTCCCGACGGCCGGCTGCTGGTCGCCGAGGGCTCGCGTGATCGCCTGCCGCCCCAGTGGCGCGCGGACCTGCTGCACGGCAAGGCGACAGGCGCGCTGTGGATGCTCGACCGCTGGGACGCGCCCGCGCGCCCCGTGGCTTCGGGCTTGGCGTGGCCCAACGGCATCGCGTGGCACCGCGACGGCTCGATCGTCGTCAGCGAAGCCTGGGCACACCGGCTGGTGCGCATCGACGGCCAGGGCCGGCGCAGCGTGCTGCTGGGCGATCTGCCAGGTTATCCGTCGAGGATCGCGCCCGCGGCCGACGGCGGCTGGTGGCTGTGCCTGTTCGCGCCGCGCAGCCAGCTGGTCGAGTTCGTGCTGCGCGAGCGCGAGTACCGCGAACAGATGATGGTGCAGATTCCCGAGCGCTACTGGGTGGCGCCGGCGCTGGCATCTGGCCAGGACTTCCGAGAGCCCATGCAGGGTGGCGGCATCAAGTCGATGGGCAGGCTGAAGCCATGGGCGCCGACACGTTCCTACGGGCTGGTGTGCAAGCTCGACGCCGACTTTCAGCCGCAATGGAGCGCGCACAGCCGCGCCGACGGGCGCAGGCACGGCGTGACAAGCGTGGCCGAACTGGGCGGCCGCCTGTACGTGGGTTGCCAGGGGGGCGACGAGGTCGTCTCGCTGGACGTGCAAGCGCGGGAATGAAGCCATGGACCACTTGATCGAACTCCGGAACATCGGCAAGGAATACCGCGGCGCTCACGCGGTGCGCGACGTCTCGTTGGGCGTGCGGCGCGGAGAGGTGCATGCGCTGCTCGGCGAGAACGGCGCGGGCAAGTCGACGCTGACCAAGATCCTGGCCGGCGCGGTGCAGCCGTCGCAGGGGCAGATCCTGCTCGAGGGCCGGCCGGTGAGCTTCGCCACGCCCCACGACGCGCTCGCACATGGCATCGCCATGGTCTACCAGGAAACCAGCCTGGTGCCGTCGCTGACCGTGGCGCAGAACCTCTATCTCGGCGACGAGCCCTTCTTCAACCGCCTGCGCGGCCTGTACATCGCCGCGCAGCAGTTCCTGCAGCGCCTGAACTTCAACGTCGATCCGACGAAGCTGGTGTCGCAGCTCGGGGCGGCGCAGCGGCAGATGGTGGAGATCGCGCGGGCGGTGCAGCACGAGGCCCGGCTCATCATCTTCGACGAGCCGACGGCAACCTTGACGCCCGAGGAGAAACACCACTTCTTCGGCTTGGTGCAGCGGCTGCGCGCGGAGGGCGTGTCGATCGTCTTCATCTCTCACGCGCTCGAGGAGGCGCTGATGATCGCCGACCGCATCACCATCCTGCGCGATGGCGAGCACGTGCTGACCGCCGACGCAGGCGAGATGGACCGCGACCGGATCATCCAGGCGATGGTCGGGCGCTCGCTCTCGCAGGAGCTCTATGGCAACCGGTCGCAGCGGGTACGCCGCCCGCGCGGCGCAAAGGTGCTGAGCGTGCAGAACCTGTCGATGGGCACCATCGTCAAGAACAATGCCTTCTCGCTCTATGCGGGCCAGATCACCGGCATGTTCGGGCTGATCGGCTCGGGGCGCACTGAGACGGCCAAGATCGTGGCCGGCGTGGCGAAGCGGGATTTCCTGCACGGCGGAGAGATCCTGCTCGACGGCGAACCGGTGCGCTACCGCACACCGCGCCCGGCGGTCAGGGGCGGCGTCGTCTACGTGACGGAAGACCGCAAGCTCGAAGGCTTCTTCGAGACCTTGTCGATCGCCGAGAACATCTACACCGGACAGCTGGCGTCGTCGCCGAGCCCGTTCATGCTCGCGCGGCAAGGCCAGATGCGAGAGCTCGCCGAGGCCTGGCGCAAGCGATTGTCGATCCGCGCGATCGACAGCGATGCGCGAATCGTCGAGCTGTCGGGCGGCAACCAGCAGAAGGTGGTGATCGCCAAGTCGCTGGTCCAGAGGCCGCGCCTGGTGATCTTCGACGAGCCTACCCGCGGGGTCGACGTCGGCGCGATCGCCGAGATCCACCAGCTGATCCACTCCCTGGCCGACGAAGGCATCGCGGTACTCGTGATCTCGTCCTACCTGCCGGAGATCCTGACCTTGTCCGATCGAATACTCGTCACGCGGCAGGGCCGCGTCGTCGAGGAGTTCGCACCGGAAGCCGCCACCGAAGACAGGATCATGTACGCGGCGGTGCACTGACCTGGACCGAGGCCCACGATTCGAAGCCGCACCCTCCACTCCACAGCCTTGGAGACGCTCAGCTGTCGGCGAAGTGCTCGAACAGCAGCCCGCGCAGCCACTGGTTGCCAGGGTCGCGGTGGAAGCGCGCATGCCAGAAGCAGTTGATCGCGATTTCCGGAAGCTTGGCTGGGTGCGCCCGCGAGACCAGCCCGAAAGGCTCGGCGATGCTGCGGGCCAGGCGCTCGGGCACGGTGGCGATCATCGGCGTGGCGCGCAGGATGTGGCCGATGGCGACGAAGTGCGGCACCGTCAGCCGGATGCGACGCACGATGCCCTGCGCGGCCATCAGATTGTCGACTTGGCCGTGGCCGGTGCACACGGCCTGCACCAGCAGGTGGTCGGCGGCCGAGAAGTCCTTGAGCGACAGCCGCGGCCTGGCGGCAAGCGGATGCGCCGCGCCGAAGAGGCACACGTAGCGCTGCCGGAACAGGCGCCGCTGGAAGATGCTGGTCTTTAGCTGCGGCAGCAGGCCGATGGCGATGTCCACATGGCCGGCCTCCATCGCATCGCGCAGGTTGACAGCGGTGTTGCGCACGGTGCTGATCGTCACTCCCGGTGCAGTGCGCGCGAGCAGCTCCATGAGCAGCGGCGTGAAGTAGATCTCGCCGATGTCGGTCATCGCGAGCGTGAAGCCGCGCGTGCTGGTGGCGGGGTCGAAGACGGTGTGCTGGTTGAGCGCGCCGTGCAGCGCGCTCATGGCATAGGCCACCGGCTCCGCCAGCTGCAGCGCGAAGGGCGTGGGTTCCATGCCGCGCGCGGTCCGCAGGAACAGCTCGTCGCCGAACACGCGGCGCAGCCGCGCCAGCGCATTGCTGATGGCCGGCTGCGACAGGCCGAGCGTCTCGGCCACTGCCGAGACGCGCTTCTCGGCCAGCATGCGGTCGAAAACGAGGAGCAGATTCAGGTCGATGTCCTTGAGCTCCATGCGCGCACACCTTTATTCACGACAGTGATTCGATAGATTCACGAGATTCTATTGGCCAATGTGCGTCCGGAGCCGATGATCGGCGCCATGGACTTGCACATCCGCCCCCTGGGCCGCACCCTCGACGTTCGCCCTGGCGCGAACCTGCTCGAGGTGCTGCGCGAGCATCAGGTGCCGGTGTCGTACAGCTGCATGGCCGGGCGCTGCGGCACCTGCCGCTGCAAGCTGGTCGAAGGCCGGCTGCTCGATGGCGGCCCCGGGCCCGGCGCGATGCGGCCCGAGGGGCTGCGCGAGCAGCACGTGCTGGCCTGCCAGAGCACGCTGACCGAAAGCTGCACCATCGAGATCCCCGAGCCCGACGAGGTGGTGGTGCACCCGGCGCGGATCATCAAGGCCACGATCGCAGGCATCGACATGCTCACCCACGACATCCGTCGGCTGCGCCTGAAGCCGGCCAAGCCGCTGTCCTTCTCGCCGGGGCAATACGCCCAGCTGCAGTTCGCGCCCGAGCATGTGCGGCCCTATTCGATGGCGCGCACGAGCGGCGACGCGGAGCTGGAATTCCATGTGCGGCGCGTGCCCGGCGGCCGCGTCACCGACTACGTGTTCGAGAAGCTCAAGCCGGGCGACGCGGTGCGCGTGAGCGGGCCGATGGGCGCGGCCTACCTGCGAACGCGGCACGACGGCCCCATCCTCTGCGCGGCCGGCGGCACGGGGCTGGCGCCCGTGCTGGCGATCGTACGCGGCGCGATCGAGGCCGGGATGGCCAACCCGATCCACCTCTATTTCGGCGTGCGCTCGGACGCGGACGTGTACGGGCTCGAGGAGCTGCGCGAGCTGCAGGCGCTGCATCCGGCGCTGAAGGTGCATGTCGTCGGCGTCACGGGTCCGCTGCGCCCGGGCATGCGCCAGGGCCTGATCACCGACGCCATTCGTGCCGACTGGCCGGCCGGCTTCGAGGGATGGCGCGCCTACCTCTGTGGCTCGCCGCCGATGGTGGAGGCGGTCACGCTGCTGCTCGAGGAGCGCGGGCTGCCCGTCGAGAAGATCCATGCCGATGCCTTCTATCCGCAGGCAGCCTGAGGCGAAGACAGTAAGGAGACCCCATGACCAACGCCAACCCCTCGATCGTGTTCCCCCGCGAGCTGCGATGGGAATCGGAGAAGACCAGCCGCATTCCCTTCATGGCCTACACCGGCGAGGAACAGCACAAGAAAGAGCTGGAGCGCTTCTTCTACAGCAAGCACTGGTGCTACGTCGGCCTCGAGGCGGAGATCCCGAACGCGGGCGACTTCAAGCGCACCGCGATCGGCGAGCGCTCGGTGATCATGGTGCGCGACGCCGACGGCGGCATCAACGTGGTGGAGAACGTCTGCGCCCATCGCGGCATGCGCTTCTGCCGCGAGCGGCAGGGCAACCGCAAGGAGTTCGTCTGCCCCTACCACCAGTGGAACTACACGTTGAAGGGCGACCTGCAGGGCGTGCCCTTCCGCCGCGGCGTGAAGCAGGACGGCAAGGTCAACGGCGGCATGCCGGCCGACTTCAAGACGGAGGAGAACAGCCTCAACAAACTGAAGGTGGCGACGCGCGGCGGGGTGGTCTTCGCGTCCTTCGATCATGAGATCGAATCGCTGGAGGACTTCATGGGGCCGGCGATCCTGGGCTACTTCGACCGCCTCTTCAACGGCCGCAAGCTGAAGATCCTCGGCTACAACCGCCAGCGCATCCCCGGCAACTGGAAGCTCATGCAGGAGAACATCAAGGACCCGTACCACCCGGGGCTCCTGCACACCTGGTTCGTGACCTTCGGGCTCTGGCGCGCCGACAACAAGTCGGAGCTGAAGATGGACGCGCGCGGCCGTCACGCAGCGATGATCTCGACCCGCGGCAGTGCCGGCAAGGCGGCGCAGGTCACGCAGGTCTCCAGCTTCAAGGAGAGCATGCAGCTGAAGGACCCGCGCTTCCTGGACATCGTGCCCGAAGCCTGGTGGGGCGGCCCGACGGCGGTGATGACGACGCTGTTCCCGAGCGTGATCCTGCAGCAGCAGGTCAACAGCGTCTCGACGCGCCACATCCAGCCGGTGGGCCACGGCGCCTTCGACTTCGTATGGACGCATTTCGGCTTCGAGGACGACAGCGAGGAGATGGAGCAGCGCCGCCTGCGCCAGGCCAACCTGTTCGGGCCGGCGGGCTTCGTTTCGGCCGACGACGGCGAGGTGATCGAGTTCTCGCAGCAGGGCTTCGAGCAGAAGCCCTACCACCGCACGCTCGCCGAGCTCGGCGGGCGGGAGGTGGAGGACACCGACCACATGGTGACCGAGACGCTGATCCGCGGGATGTATCGCTATTGGCGCGAGGTGATGGAGGCATGACCATGACTTTCGAGGACTACTTCGCGCTCAACCAGTTGTACGCCGACTACGCGCGCGCCGTCGATTCCGGCAACTGGGACCTGTGGCCCGCCTTCTTCGTCGAGGACTGCAGCTACCGACTCCAGCCGCGCGAGAACCACGAGCGCGGCCTGCCACTGGCCACGCTGTCCTTCGAGAGCCGGGGCATGCTGGAGGACCGGGTCTACGGCATCCGCGAGACGCTGTTCCATGATCCCTACTACCAGCGCCACGTGGTCGGCCAGCCGCTCGTGCACAAGGTCGACGCCGACGGCACCATCCACAGCGAGGCCAACTATGCGGTGTTCCGCACCAAGCTGAGCGAGCTGTCCACGGTGTTCAACGTGGGCCGCTACATCGACACCATCGTTCGCCGGCCCGAGGGACTGAAGTTCGCGTCGCGGCTGGCGGTGTACGACAGCGAAATGATCCCCAACTCCATCATCTATCCGATCTGAGACATGACAGAAAAAGAACCCGATGCCCATGGCGCTGCGCTGCGCCGCTTCCTCGACCCGGCCTATGTGCCGCTGGCCGACAACCTGGCGCAGGTGCGCGAGCGCATCGATGCGATCGATGTGCAGATCGTCGAGCTGCTGGCCGAGCGCGGCCGCTACGTGAAGGACGCGGCGCGCTTCAAGCGCGATGCCTTCCAGGTCTCGGCGCCGCAGCGCCAGCAGGAGGTGTTCGACAAGGTCCGCCGGCTGGCCGAAGAGAAAGGTGCCTATCCGGAAGTCGTCGAGGCGGCCTACCGCGCGCTGGTGGCAGGCTTCATCGCGCGCGAGCAGCGCGACCATGCGGAGATGGTCGAGATCGGGGAGGGGCAGCCATGATGCGCCTTCGCCTTCTTCCCTTCGCGCTGCTGGCCCTGTCCGCCGTCCACGCCGCCGCGCAGGACTGGCCGCAGCGCCCGGTACGCATCGTCGTGCCGTTCGCCGCGGGTTCCTCGCCAGACATCCTGGCGCGCATCGTCAACGACAAGCTCGCGGGCCGCCTTGGCCAGCCGCTGATCGTCGACAACAAGCCGGGCGCGGGCGGCAACAGCGGCACCGACCTCGTCGCGAAGGCGCAGCCCGACGGCCATACCTTCCTGCTATCAGTCAACGCGCCGCTGGTCTACAACACGGTGCTGTACAAGAACCTGCCGTACGACCCGTTCCGCGACTTGGCACCGGTGTCGCTGGCCGCCACCACGCCCAACGTGTGCGTAGTGTCGAACGCCTTGGGCGTGGACTCGGTGAAGGGCTGGCTCACGGCCATGCAGCGCAACCCGGGCAAGTTCAACTTCGCCTCGACCGGCAGCGGCTCGATCTCGCACCTGGGCGTGGAGCTGATCAAACTGAAGACGAAGTCCTTCGCGGTCCACATTCCCTATGCCTCCTCGGGCCAGGCGACCACGGCCATCATCCAGGGCGACGTGCAGTACGCCTGCCTGCCGCCCGTGGCCGTGATGCCGCAGGCCAAGGCCGGTCGGCTCAGGGCCTTGGCCGTGACCTCGGCCGAGCGCTCCCCGCTGCTGCCCGAGCTGCCGACGCTGCGCGAATCTGGCGTGCCGGACATCCAGGCCGTGCCGTGGTTCGCCTACATGGCGCCCAAGGGCACGCCGCCCGAGGTGGTGCAGCGCATGAGCCGCGAGATTGCCGCGGTGCTCAAGGACGAGGCGACGCGGCAGCGCCTTTCGACGGCGTACTTCGACCCGGTCGGCAGCACGCCGCAGGAGTTGTCCGCGTTCATGAACGAGGAACTGCGCCGCTGGAAGCCGGTGATCGAGCGCGCCGGGCTGAAACCCGAGAACTGACACCCTGATGGAAGAAGTTGCCATGAGCATGACCACCGATTGGACCGACGCGGCTGCGGTCGACGAACTGCCCGAAGACGACGTGATGGGTGTGGAGGTCCAGGGGCTGGACATCGCGCTCTACAGCGTCGATGGCCAGGTCTTCGCCACCAGCAACACCTGCACCCACGGCCAGGCGCGGCTGTGCGACGGCTTCCTCGAAGGGCACGAGATCGAATGCCCGCTGCACCAGGGCAAGTTCGACGTGCGCAGCGGCAAGGCGCTGTGCGCGCCGGTCACGGAGGACCTGCGCAGCTATCCGGTGAAGATCGAGGGCGGGCGGGTGTACGTGTCGCTGGCCTGAATCCGGTTCGCGAGTCAGCGTACTGAGTCCGCGGCCGCACGCGCTTCTACTCAGGCCGTTCGAGTGTGATGAAGCTGTACGGCAGCCCGTTCGACGAGACATGCGACTCGCGCGCTGTCTCGCGCCAGGAGACGTCGAAGCGGGGGGCCCAGGCGTCCCCCTCGAAGTCGCGGCCGATCTCGGTCACCAGGGCGCGGTGCGCGAGCGGCTCCGCCTCGGCGTAGATCTGCGCGCCGCCGATCACCCACACTTCGGGCTCCTGAGCCGCCTCGCAGCGGGCCAGGGCCTCCTGCAGGCTGGTGGCACGCTCGGCCCCGTCGGCCTGCCAGCCGGGCTGCCGGGTGATCACGATGTTGCGCCGGCCCGAGAGCGGGCGGAAGCGGGGGGGCAGCGAATCCCAGGTCCTGCGGCCCATGATCACCGGCGCGCCGGCGGTCTGCTTCTTGAAGTGCGCCATGTCCTCGGGCAGGTGCCAGGGCATGGAACCCTCGTGGCCGATCACGCCGTTGGCGGCGCGGGCGAGGATGAGGTTGATGCGGGTGGCCATGATTCGGGTCTCAGACCGCCACCGGCGCCTTGATGGCATCGTGATGCCGGTAGTCCACCACCTCGAAGTCCTCGTACGCGTAGTCCAAGATCGAGGCGGGCTTGCGCTTGATAGCGAGCGTCGGGTAGGGGTAGGGCGTGCGGCTGAGTTGCAGCGCCACCTGCTCGGCATGGTTGCTGTAGATGTGGCAGTCGCCGCCGGTCCAGATGAAGTCGCCCACGTCGAGGTCGCACTGCTGCGCGACCATGTGGGTGAGCAGCGCGTAGCTCGCGATGTTGAAGGGCACGCCCAGGAAGATGTCGGCGCTGCGCTGGTAGAGCTGGCAGCTCAGCTTGCCGCGCTCGCCCGGCGCCTGCGGCGGGGCCACGTAGAACTGGAAGAAGGCGTGGCAGGGCATCAGCGCCATTTTCGAGAGCTCGGCCACGTTCCAGGCGCTGACGATGATGCGCCGTGAGTCCGGGTTGGTCCTGAGGGTGTCGATGACCTGCTGGATCTGGTCGATGTGGCCGCCGTCGGGCGTCGGCCAGCTGCGCCACTGCACACCGTAGACCGGGCCGAGGTCGCCGTCCTCGCGCGCCCACTCGTCCCAGATGGTGACGCCGCGCTCCTTCAGCCAGTTGTTGTTGCTGGAGCCGGTCAGGAACCACAGCAGTTCGATGATGATGGACTTGAGGTGCACCTTCTTGGTGGTGACCAGCGGGAAGCCTTCGGCCAGGTCGAAGCGCATCTGGTGGCCGAACACGCTCTTGGTGCCGGTGCCGGTGCGGTCGCTCTTGTGCACGCCGTGGGCGTCGACGTGGCGCATGAAGTCTTCGTATTGGGAGCGGGTGGGGCGAGAGGGCATGGTGAGAGCTTGTCAGTAGGAGCCGAACAGGGCATCCAGCGCATCCTGGATTTGATGCTGTTCGCCGCGCAGGCTGGCGATGGGTGAGCGCAGCCAGCTGCGCGGGAAGGTTGCCATGGTGGGCGTGTCGAGGACGACCTCGCGTTCCTGGATGCGGAACGAAGGATGGACGCGCTCAAGGCGCATCCCGTGCGATCGTGCATCGCGCAACGGAATGACCAAGCGTGTTTCCACGGCTTCGAGGTGGTCGTTCTGGATGTCCAGTACGAAGGGCGTGTGCCGGTGCTCGGACTTCTCGGGATTCTGGTAGACGTCGTAGCGCCCCATGATCTCAGGCGGCCTTCTTCTTGCCGTGGTCCTCGTCGGTAACGCGACCATCTCCGAGGCTGCGCGCAAAGGTGCGGTACTTCGCGCCCCAGATGCCTTCGCGTCGGATGCGTGCGTTGTAGTCCTCGATCGCGTCCTTGTTCCGCTCCTTCCACTGCTCCCAGTAGACGCGTTCCACCTCCTTGGCGAGCAACGCATCGACCGTCTGCGAAACGTTCATGCCCAGTTCGCGCGCCACCTCGAGCACTTTGCTGTTGAGCGACAGATTGGTGGCTTTCTTGGGGGCGTTGTCGAAGCGAAGCATGGGTACTCCCTGTTCATCGATGATGCGCACAGTCTACGCGCATGGATCATGGCAGTCGAATCACCCGCCCCGGATTCAGCAGGTTCTGCGGATCCAGCCCGCGCTTGATGGCGCGCATCATCTCCAGCGCCACCGGCGACTTGTGCTTCTCCAGCGTCTCGACCTTGAGTGAGCCGACGCCGTGCTCGGCCGAGAAGGAGCCCTCGAACTGGCGGACCGCCTCGTAGACCAGCGTGTTGATGCGCGCCTCGTGGTCGCGCAGGAAGTTGGCGTTGTGGGCACCGGCCGGCGCCTGCACGTTGTAGTGCAGGTTGCCGTCGCCGAGATGGCCGAAGTTCACCAGCCGCACGCCGGGCAACTCGTATTCGAGCAATGCATCGGTCTGCTCCACGAAGGCCGGGATCCGCGAGACGGGAATCGAGATGTCGTGCTTGATGTTGAGCCCTTCCTCGGCCTGCGCCAGCGGGATGCTCTCGCGCACGTGCCAGAGCTGGTGGGCCTGCGTCAGGTTCTCGGCCACCACGGCGTCGCTGACGCAGCCGGCCTCGAAGGCGGTTTCGAGCAGGGCCTCGAAGCGGGCGCGTGCATGGTCTTCCGACTCGTTGTCGGAGTTCTCCAGCAGCACGCAGTAGGGCACCCCGTCGTCCTCCAGGAAGGGCACGCGCATGGCGGGGAAATGCTTCGCCACCAGGCTGAGCGCGAAGCGGCCCATCACCTCGAAGCCGGTGAGGCCGGCGCCCAGGCGCTTGTGGGCCAGGCCCAGCAGCTCGACCGCGTGCTCGAGCGTGGGCACGGCGGCCCAGGCGGTGAGCCGCGCGGCCGGTAGCGGATAGAGCTTCAGGGTGGCGGCGGTGATGATGCCCAGCGTGCCCTCGCTGCCGATCATCAGGTCGCGCAGGTCGTAGCCGGTGTTGTCCTTGCGCAGGCCGCTGGTGCCTTCCCAGATACCGCCCTGCGGCGTGACCACTTCCAGCCCCAGGCACAAATCGCGTGCATTGCCGTAGCGCAGCACCTGCGTGCCGCCGGCATTGGTCGCGAGGTTGCCGCCAATGGTGCAGCTGCCCTCGGCCGCCAGGCTCAGCGGGAACAGGAAGCCGGCCTTGGCGGCCGTCTCCTGCAGCGTCTGCAGCACGCAGCCGGCCTCCACAGTCATTGCGAGGTTGGCGGCGTCGATGCCGCGGATGGCGTTCATGCGCTGCAGGCTCAGCACGACCTGGGTTCCGCTCTCGTCCGGAATCGAGCCGACCGCGAGGCCGGTGTTGCCGCCCTGCGGCACGATCGCCCGGCCCGCGGCTGCGCAGGCCTTCACCACCTCGGCCACCTGCTGGGTGCTGCCGGGCCGCACCACGGCCAGCGCCTTGCCGCGGGAGCGTTTGCGCCAGTCCTGCTCCCAGGCGCCGAGGTCGCCCTCGGTCAGCACGTTGGCGGCGCCGACCACGGCGCGCAGCCTTTCGATGAGTAGAGCGCTCATTCGGTAATCTCCGCGTTACGCGCCAGGGTGCCAGCCGACCTGGGAGCGGCCCTTTGGCTCATTGGAGCACCTTCACCTTCGGCTGCGGTGTTATTCGCCTTGGGAGCGGCCCTGTGGCTCATGGCGCAACTCCTTCCAGCGCCCGTGCGCGCGCCGCGTGGCGCAGCCGCAGGCGCACATGCCAGGCACAGGCCGCGAACAGCGCGAGGCACAGCACCACCTCGCCAAGCGCCAGCAGGCGGCCGGTGCCGTCGAGGTCGCTCCACGCGCGCACCACGCCTTCGGTGAAATAGAGCCAGACCAGCAGGCTGACCCAGCGATAGGTGTACATCCGGTTCTTCAGCAGGCCTGCGAGCGGGATGACCAGCGGCAGCACCTTGAGCGCCAGCCAGGAGCCGCCCGGCCGCAGCGGCGCCAGCCACAGCTCCCAGGCCAGGCCGAGCACGATCAGCCCGACCAGGCTGCCGACGGCGAGCCAGCGCGTGGCGGAGACGGAGGAGGGGATGGTGGGAGCAGTCACGGCGGGCACGGAAACGGGGGCAACGGCGGCGGCCGGCGCCGGGCTGGCGCGGGACCCGATGGCATGATAGCCGGCATGAATCGCCGGCAACTCTGGAGGGATCTTTCGCACTTTCCCTGGGGCAACACGGCCGCGGTGCTGGGCGAGCGCTTCCGCAAGGACCGGCTGGGGCTGACCGCCAGCAGCCTCACCTTCACCACCACCATCGCGATGGTGCCCTTCTTCACCCTTGCGCTGGCGCTGTTCACGGTATTCCCGATGTTCGCGACCATGCAGGGGCGGGTGCAGCGCTGGCTGATCGAGAGCCTGATCCCGGACAACATCGCGCGCCAGGTGCTGGGGTACCTCAACCAGTTCGCGAGCAAGGCCAGCGGGCTGGGCGTCGCAGGGCTGCTGGTGCTGCTGGTCACGGCCATCGCGCTGATCCTCACCATCGACAAGACGCTCAACAACATCTGGCGCGTGCGCACGCCGCGGCCTTTCGCGCAGCGGGTGCTGGTCTATTGGGCCGCCATCACGCTCGGCCCGCTGGTGCTGGCGCTGAGCTTGAGCACCACGGCCTACGTCTTTTCGATCTCGCGCGAGTGGGTCGGCGGCCGCGGCATGCTGGGCATGCTCAAGCTGGCGTTCGACACCTTCGAATTCGTGCTGTTGGCAGGTGGCATGGCCGCGCTCTACCACTACGTGCCCAACACGCACGTCAAATGGGCCCATGCATGGGCCGGCGGCTTCTTCGTGGCGGCTGCCATCGAGATCGCCAAGCGGCTGCTCGCCTACTACCTGAGCCTGGTGCCCACTTACTCGGTGCTCTACGGCGCCTTCGCTGCCGCACCGATCCTGCTGGTGTGGATCTATGTCGCCTGGGTCATCGTGTTGCTGGGCGCGGTCATCGCGGCCTACCTGCCCAGCCTCCTGAGCGGCGTGGCGCGGCGCGGCGGCATGCCCGGCTGGCCCCTGCAGCTGGCGGTGGAGGCGCTGCAGCAGCTGGCGCTGGCGAAGGCCACGCCCGCCAAGGGGCTGGGTGCGGCGGAGCTGGTGGCGCGAATGCGGGTCGATGCACTGCAGCTGGTGCCGGTGCTGGAGACGCTCGTCGCGCTCGACTGGATCGGGCCGCTCGCCGAGGAGCCGGACGACGAGGATCCGCGCTACGTGCTGCTGGCCGACCCCGGCCGCACCTCGCTCGAGCCGCTGCTCGTGCAGCTGCTGGTGCCGCGCTCGCCCAGCCTCGATAACCTGTGGCAACGCGGCCCCTTGCGCACCCTGCTGCTGCAGGATGTGCTGCCGTGCCGATAATGGCGGCGGTCCGTTCCACCTCATTCATTCGACCTTGAACGATTCCGCCACCCCCGAGAGCTTGCGAGCGGCCGGCGACACCCTGTGGGTGGTCTGCCTCTGCGCCGAATGGTGCGGCGCCTGCCGCGAGTACCGGCCGCTGTTCGAGCAGGTGGCACGCGCCCATCCGCAGTTTCGCTTCGCCTGGGTCGACGTCGAGGACCATGCCGAGCTGGCCGACGACTTCGACGTCGAGACCTTTCCCACCCTGCTGGTGGCCGGCGAGTCCGGCACCCGCTTCCTCGGGCCCATGCTGCCGCATGCCGGGACGCTCGCGCGCATGCTCGGCGCCCTGCAGCCGGCACAGGCACCGAGCCCCGAGGTCCGGACGCTGCTCGGTGCGCTGGCGCGCGAGCCCGGCACCTTCGAGGTCGCGTAGACGCCTCTACGTGCGCGGCGCGCGGGCGCCGCTGCTGGAGTTGCCGGGCATCAACGCGCTGCGTTGAGGAAGTCCCGCAGCGCGAACAGCACCTCGTCCGGCGCCTCGCTCATCAGCTGGTGGCCGGCGGCGACGTGGACCACGCGCGCGCCGCTGGCCTTGTCGATCAGCGCCTGCGTGGCACGGAGCGGTGTCATCTGGTCGGACTTGCCGAGCACGAACAGCACGGGGCACTGCACCGCGGCCATCGCTACGTCGCCGCCCGCGTAGTCGTTGCAGGCCTTGAAGCCGATGTGGAACACATTTGCGTCGCGGTTGCTCGCCAGCACGCGGCGCATCAGCGCGCGCGAGCCGCCGTAGAGCCAGGTGCCCGGGCCCAGCGTGGAGGGCGGCGGCGCCAGCATCGAGTGCGAGAAGCCGTTGACCAGGTCGATCGCCCGCATCGGGTCGTTCAGCGCACCTTCGAGCAGTTCCGGCGAAACTTTCATCGGGTAGGCGGTGCCGACCAGCGCCAGGTGCGTCACGCGCAGCGGCGCGCGCGCCGCGGCCTCCAGTGCGATCAGCGAGCCGAAGCTGTGGCCGACCAGGGCGGCCTTCTCGATGCCCGCGGCGTCGAGCAGCGCAATCAAGAATTGCGCCGCCTCTTCCACGCTCGCCGGCGGCGGGCCCGCGCTCCTGCAATGCCCCGGCAGGTCGAGCGCCAGCACGTTCCAGCCATGGTGGGCGAACCAGCGGCTTTGCAGGATCCACACGCTGTGGTCGTTGAGCACGCCGTGGATGAACACCACCGTCGGCTTCGTGGCATCGAAGGGCTTGCCGCCGGTGTAGCAGTAGGTCTTGTGGCCGTTGACGACGAGTTCCATCACGCGCCTGCCTTCTCTGCCGCCTTCAGTGCGCGCTTGAGGTCGTCGATCAGGTCGGCTGGGTCTTCCAGGCCGATCGAAAGCCGGATGGTGCCCTGCGAGATGCCCGCCGCGGCGAGCGCCTCGTCCGTCATGCGGAAGTGCGTCGTGCTCGCGGGGTGGATCACCAGGCTGCGGCAGTCGCCGACATTGGCCAGGTGGCTGAAGAGCTTGAGCGTCTCGATGAACACCTTGCCCTGCTGCCGGTTGCCCTTGAGGTCGAAGCTGAAGACCGCACCCGCACCCTTGGCGCCGTGGCGCAGCAGCTTGCCCGCCAGGGCATGGCTGGGATGCGATTCGAGGAGCGGATGCCCCACATGCGCCACGAAGGGGTGGGAGACCAGGAACTCCACCACCTTCTGCGTGTTGTCGATGTGGCGCTCCATGCGCAACGGCAGGGTCTCGATGCCCTGCAGGATCAGCCATGCGGTGTGCGGGCTCATCGAGGCGCCGAAGTCGCGCAGCCCCTCGCGCCGCGCGCGCAGCAGGAAGGCGCCGACCGTGCTCTCCTCGCTGAACACCATGTTGTGGAAGCCCTCGTAGGCCTGGGTCAGCTCGGCGAACTTGCCCGAGCGTTCCCAGTCGAAGCTGCCGCCGTCGACCACCACGCCGCCGATCACCGTGCCATGGCCGGAGAGAAACTTGGTGGCGGAGTGGTAGACCAGGTCGGCGCCCCAGTCGAAGGGCTTGATCAGGTAGGGCGAAGTCAGGGTGGAGTCCACCAGCAGCGGCACGCCGGCCGCATGCGCGATGTCGCTGACGGCCGGGATGTCGAGCACGTCGAGGCCGGGGTTGCCCACGGTCTCGCCGAAGAGCAGCCGCGTCTCGGGCCGGATCGCTGCGCGCCAGCCGTCGAGGTCGCCGGGCTTGACGAAGGTGGTCGCGATGCCGAAGCGCCGCATCGTGTAGTGCAGGAGATTCTGCGAGCCGCCATAGAGCGCCGTGCTGGCGACGATGTGCGCACCCGCGCCCATCAGCGTGGCGATCGACAGGTGAAGCGCGGCCTGCCCGCTGGCGGTGGCGATCGCGCCGATGCCGCCTTCCAGCGCCGCCACGCGCTGCTCGAACACCGCGTTGGTCGGGTTGCTGATGCGCGAGTACACATGGCCGGCGCGCTCCAGGTTGAAGAGCGCGGCCGCGTGGTCGCTCGATTCGAAGACGAAGGAGGTGCTGAGGTGGATCGGCACGGCGCGCGCGCCGGTGGCAGGGTCGGGCGCGGCACCGGCGTGCAGCGCGAGCGTGTCGAAGCCGGGATCGGAATAGCCGGGCATGGAGGCCTTTCGAAGCAAGGTCGTTTCTGCAATGCCCCGTTACGCGCGCAATGACAGCGACAGCGGCGGGGCCAGGGGACGGGCGGCCATTGTGGGCTATATTCAATTTCGGCAGCAGCGCCGAGCCAAGTGAGGAGCACCACGATGAAAGTCAGCGACATCCTGCGCGTGAAGGGCAACACGCTCTACACCATCACGCCCGAAGAACCCCTGGCCGACGCCGTCAACACCATGGCCGAGAAGGACATCGGCTCGCTCGTGGTCATGGAGCATGGCGAGCTCGTGGGCATGCTCACCTTCCGCGAAGTGATCGTCGCCATCGTCGGCAACGGCGGCCAGGTCG
Organism: Variovorax sp. WDL1; assembly: GCF_001541225.1. Lineage (GTDB taxonomy): Bacteria > Pseudomonadota > Gammaproteobacteria > Burkholderiales > Burkholderiaceae_C > Variovorax. Next base: position 73,232 of record NZ_LMTS01000324.1, read on the forward strand.
GCGGCACGCTGGTGCGCAAGGCCATGGACGACCATCCCGTCACCTGCACGCTGGAGACCGATCTCGACGAGATCCGCCGCATCATGCTCGAGCGCCACGCCCGCTACATGCCGGTGATGGACAAGCGCATGCTGATGGGTGTGATCAGCTTCTACGACGTGGCCAAGGCGGTGGTGGACAGCCAGAACTTCGAGAACAAGATGCTCAAGGCCTACATCCGCGACTGGCCGGCGGAGGACGAGGCGTCCTGAGCGCCCGAGGCGATCAAGCCGCGACCGAAGGCTTGACTGTCAGTCCGAGATCTTGTTGGCGGCTTCCTGAAGCCCACCGAGGATGGCTTCGACCAAGGGCTCTGGAAAGTCCTTCGGCAACTTCGCTCGCACCTGTCGAATCACCTTGGGCGTGCGGTCCGCGAGATCGTCGATGACGAAACGCACATCGCGTCCGTCGGGGGTGGTCACCCCATGACGCTCGCCCATGACCAGCCAGTGCCGGCGCAGGATGTCGCGCATCTTCCAGTGGGCGTTCCTGGAGCGGATCGCCATGGCCATCCTGGCCTTGAACGGCGACAGCTTCCCCGGGCCTTCGCCGAGGACAGGGTAGGCCGACAGCACGTCGTACAGCGGCGTGAGCTGGTATCGGCCTCCGGGGCGCAGGAACAAGCTGAAGTTCTTCGCGTGGCCATCGGTCGCGCACAGCAGCCAGAAGACCAATTGCGCCTGGAAGAAGGCCCGTTTGTCATCTTGGCGGGACAGGGACCCCTCGAGCACATCCATGATGCTGTCAATGCCAGGGCCGCCGTCGGCTTCGTACTTCGCGTGCGGGGATACGCCCTTGGCCTGGCACATATCCTCCTGAGGAAGTCGGATGAGCCGCATGTCGCCCGCCGGGCTTTTCCACCAGCTGCGGTCGAAGCGCTCCACCGCCAGAACCTTGACGTCCTCGAACTGCAGCGGCTCGCAGGCGGCCACCGGCAGGCCGTAGGCCTTCAGGATCAAGGAACATAGCCACTCGTTTTCGACAGAGTCGCTCATGTCGTACTTCATCCCGCCGATCAGGCCCAGAGGGAGCTTGAAGATGTGTGTCGTCGGCGTGTCCCCATGCGGCATGCACCATTTGCCTTCGAAGCGCAGCAGCGCGGTTTTCTCCTGCGCGCCTGCGATCGAAATGCGGAAGGTGTCGTCATCGTCGCCAAGACTCACGAGGGTGGGCGACACGGTGTTGCGCAACACCTGCGCGACCATGCTCTCATTCAAGGGCGAGGCTTGCACTGGCTGCACGCCTGCCGGGACTTCGCCGTCCGGAAGAATCTGCAACGCGCCCACGCAGTCGCGTCCAATCTCGGCGAGCAGCGGGAAGGCATCGGTCGACTTGGTCTGGTAGCGCCGAGCGATCCTCGCGCGGATGTCGTCGCTGTCGGGCAGCAGATTTTCGAAGTAGGTTCGAACCCTTTCGCCGCGGTGCGGGGCGCCTCCCGGCATGAAGGGAAGGGACAGTGACAGAGGCCGGCCCTGCTCTGAAGCAGTCCAATCCGGGCTGTACTCGAGGACGTCGCCTGCCTGCGGATGGATGCGCCAGGTACCTACGCGTGCGCCGTTCATCCAGAGGGCGAGCGCCTGGGTGTGAGAACGTCGACCCATGGCTTACCAAGTCGGATTCGAGTCGGTGGCGCTGGCCGACTTCGGGGGCGCCATTGCGTCGTCCTTTCGCAGCACCAGCTCGACGCCCAGGATGCTCAGCAGCTTCATCAGCCGGGCGGCGCTGACCTTCTCCGCGTTGCGCTCCAATGCGGACATCGTCTGCTGGGTCACCCCCAGGCGGACGGCGGCCTCGGCCTGGGTCATGCCGGTTTGCTTGCGAAACGCCTGGAGCAGGCCGGGCAACTGCTCGGAGGTGCGGAGAACAAACTCAGGCATACAAACCTCCGGTTGTTTTCTGGATTTACAAACTATACGCTGTTTATGGAATTTACTCGATATAGTTTGTTTTTTCATTTCTACAACCTCCTTAGCAGGAGCCGAAGAATGCGGACGACGCGTGCGGCTGCAGAACCACAGTCAGAGGGCCGTGCGACGGGGGCCGGCGGACGAAGAAGAGGCGTCGTCCTGAGGGCTCAGGCGCGGGGGCGCCCTCAGTGCAGTTCGGCTGCGGTATGGATCATCTCGCGCACGCGCGGGTAGATCTGCATGTTCCACTTGCTGCCGCTGAACACGCCGTAGTGGCCCACGCCGGCCTGCAGGTGGTGGACCTTCAGGTACGGCCGCACGCTGGTGCAGAGGTCCTGTGCCGCGACCGTCTGGCCGACGGCGCAGATGTCGTCGCGCTCGCCCTCGACGGTGAGCAGCGCGGTGCGGCGGATCGCGGCGGGATCGATCTTGCGCTCCCCCACCGTGAGCACGCCGCGCGCCAGGTCGTAGGTCTGGAAGACGCGCTCCACCGTCTCCAGGTAGAACTCCGCCGGCAGGTCGTTCACCGCCAGGTACTCGTCGTAGAAGTCTCGAATCACGGCGGCCTTCTCGAGCTCGCCTTCGACCAGGTGTTCGAAGAGCTTGCGGAACTGCTGCTTGTGGCGCTCCGGGTTCATGCTCATGAAGGCGGTGAGCTGCAGGAAGCCTGGGTACACGCGCCGCATGCAGCCCGCGTGCGGCCAGGGCACCCGGCTGATGAGGTTGCGCTCGAACCAGCCGATGGGGCGCTCGTTCGCGAGCTTGTTGACGGCCGTCGGGTTGATGCGGCAGTCCACCGGCCCGGCCATCAGGGTGAGGCTGCGCGGCGACGCAGGGTTGTCGTCCTCCGCCATCAGCGCGGTCGCCGCCAATGCAGCCACGCAGGGCTGGCAGACCGCCACCATGTGCACGCCGGGGCCGATGGCCTCCAGGAAGGCGATGATCTGCAGCGTGTAGTCGTCCAGTCCGAAGCCGCCATGCCACAGCGGCACGTCGCGCGCGTTGTGCCAGTCGGTCAGGTAGACATCGTGGTCGCGCAGCAGTGTGCGCACGGTTTCACGCAGCAGCGTGGCGAAATGGCCCGAAAGTGGTGCTGCCAGCAGGACCGGCGGATGCACCAAGGGGGTGTTCCTGCGGAATCGCAGCAGGGTGCCGAAAGGGGCCCTCAGGACGACCTCCTCGTGCACCGCGACCTCTTCTTCTTCGACCATGACGCTGTCGATGCCATAGGGCGGCCTCGTGTGCGTGAGCCGCAGGCGCGAGTAGACCTCCATGGCCGCAGCGATGCGCCGCGTGGCGCTTCGGTCCGAGTCCTGTCGCCAGAGCGAGCTGCCGACGTACTGTGCCGCGAGCCGTGACGGCGAGAGCAGGTCGGCGCTGGTCTGGTAGGCCCGGTACAACATGCATGAGGGCAGGCAATTTGCGGGCCAAGGGCTGCGTGCCGGCGCATCGCGCACTCTTCTGGCACAGGGCTTGCACTGCTTCGAGCCGCCCCACCCCGTCAGACGAGGAGTCCGCATGGCCGCCGCCAAACCCGTTCTCACCATCAGCAGCAAGAACTACGGTGCCTGGGCGCTGCGCGGCTGGCTGATGTGCAAGCTGGCGGGGCTGGACTTCGTCGAGAAGGTGATACCGCCCGACGACCCGGCCATGAAGGCCGAGATGCTGCTGCTCTCGTCGTCGATGCGCGTGCCCTCGCTGCAGCACGGCCATGTGAAGGTCTGGGACACGCTGGCGATCGGCGAGTACCTGCACGAGATCAAGCCCAAGGCGGGACTGCTGCCGGCCGACATCCAGGCCCGTGCCCATTGCCGCGCCATCTGCGGCGAGATGCACTCGGGCTTCGCTTCGATGCGCGGCGCGCTGCCGATGAACGTGAAGGCCCGCTTCCCCGGCTTCAAGATCTGGTCGCGCGCGCAGACGGACATCGACCGCGTGGTCGAGATCTGGCGCGAATGCCTCAAGGGCTACGACGGGCCCTTCCTGTTCGGCAGGCAGCCCTGCATGGCCGATGCGATGTACGCGCCCGTGGTCACGCGCTTCATGACCTACGACGTCGCGCTCGACAAGCCCTGCGCGGCCTATGCCAAGCGGATCATCGAGCTGCCCGCGATGCAGGAATGGATCGCAGCGGCGAAGCTGGAGCCCGAGGAGATCGACGAGCTCGACGCGGAGTTCTAGCCTGCGGGATCAGAGCTCGGCTGCGAAGTCGCGAAGATCGCGCGGCGCGCGGCCCAGCCATTCGGCCAAGGGTGCATTGCTGGCGACGTTGTCGAGCTCCAGCATCATGCGGGTGTCGGTGCACCAGGGCAGGCCTGGCAGGAAGTCGCCGGCCCGGGCGCTCAGCACGCCCATCCAGGCGGGCAGGCGGACCTGGTGCGCTGGACGCGCGGCGCCTCCGCGACGTGCACTGCGCAGCGTGGCGATGAGCTCGGCCAGCGTCATCTCGCGGGCGCCGCCGAACTCCACCACGCCGCGGTAGGGCGAGGCCGGGTCGGCCAGCACCGTCACGGCGCGGGCCAGGTCCTCGACGTGGATCGGCTGGAGCTTGGCGCCGAGCGCCGGGCCGGGCATCGTCAGCAGGGGGAGCGCGGCCAGCGTCCGGAAAAGCCCTGCCGCATCGCCGCCCGGGCCGAGCACGACCGAGGGCCGCAGCGCAATCCACGAGGGCCCGCCGGCGGGCAGGGCCTCGAGGGCGGCTTCGGCAGCGCGCTTGGTGCGCGCGTACTGCGTGGGGTTGTCGTCGTCGCTGCGGCCGATGCCGAGGGCCGAGACCTGGACGATGCGGCGCACGCCTGCCTGCGCGCACGCCTCGAAGAGCGCAGCCGGCACCGCGCTGTGCACTGCCCGCATCGGCCGTCGCGCGCTGCTGCGCAGCACGCCGACGGCATTGACGACCGTGTCGATGCCGTCGAGCCGCGGCAGCCAGGTCGCCGGCTCGGTGTCGCGCGAGAAGTCGACGGGGACATGAGGCACATCGGCGCGCAGCCGCGTGGCGCTGCCGCAGGTCACGCGATGCCCCGCCTGCAGTGCCGCCGCGGCGATGCGGCTGCCGATGAAGCCGTTGGCGCCGCATACCAGGACATTCAGCGCGGTGGTCATCGCGCCATGGTGCTCAGATGCGACGCTGCGTGCAAGCGGGACCATTTGGTGGAATACTGGATATCCATCCAGTTATTCGAGGCAAGAGACCATGCCCGACACTTTCATTCCCATCCACGCGATCAAGGGCCGCGGTGCTGCGACCCGGCTGCCTCACCGCTTCGAACGTGATGCGCGCGACGCCTTCGACGACGGCTGGGGCACGCTCGAGGAAGGTTCCGCCGAGCCGCTCCCGCCCCTGCAGGAGGTGCGCTTCGAGGACGTGAAGTCGGTGCTGAGCGAGAACGACTCGCCCGACATCCACTTCGACCGCTCGATCAATCCCTACCGCGGCTGCGAGCACGGCTGCATCTACTGCTTTGCGCGCCCGACCCACAGCTATCTGAACCTCTCTCCCGGCCTGGACTTCGAGACCAAGCTGATCGCCAAGCGCAACATCGTGGAGGTGCTGCGCACGGAGTTGGGCCGGCGCAGCTATCGGCCGCAAAACCTGGCGATCGGCACCGCGACCGACTGCTACCAGCCGATCGAGCGCGAGCTGCGGCTCACGCGCTCGGTGATCGAGCTGCTCCAGGAGGTGCGCCATCCCTTCGGCCTGGTCACCAAGTCCAGCGCCGTCGAGCGCGACCTCGACCTGATCGCGCCGATGGCCGCGCAGCGTCTCGCGGCGGTCTACGTCACCATCACCACGCTCGACGGCGAGCTGGCGCGCAAGCTGGAGCCGCGCGCCGCCGCGCCGCACCGGCGGCTGCGCACGGTCCGCTCGCTGGCGGAGGCCGGCGTACCGGTGGGCGTGAGCGTCGCGCCGCAGATTCCCTTCGTCACCGAGGACATGGAGAAGGTGCTGGAGGCCGCCTGGGAGGCCGGCGCGCGCAGCGCCTTCTACACCGTGATCCGCTTGCCGTGGGAGGTGGCGCCGCTCTTCAAGCAGTGGCTGGAGCTGCACTACCCGCAGCGGGCCGCGCGCATCATGGCGCGCATCCATGAGATGCGCGGCGGCAAGGACTACGACGCCGACTTCGGCACCCGCATGGTGGGAAGCGGGCTGTGGGCCGAGCTGATCCGCCAGCGCTTCGAGAAGGCGACGCAGCGACTGGGCTTCAACCGCGAGCGCATCGCTCTTGACCTCAGCGCGTTCCGGCCACCCGGCGCAGCGGGGCAGGGCAGTCTGTTCTAGCGTCGGCTGCGCTGCCGGGCTGCGCGAGGCGACGCCGCACCAGTCGCCGCCCAGGGCCTTCACGAGAAGCACCGAGTTCAGCAGGCGCTGGCCCTGCAGCTGCGCGGCCTGGCGCTCCGCGGTCAGCAGCGACTGCTGCGCGGTGCAACACAATACGTCCCAATGACCGAGCTTTACTTATCTTCGTTGGAGAACCCGACGCGCTGGCTCGTCGTGATGGGCGTCTCGGGCTGCGGCAAGTCCAGCCTCGGGGCTGCACTGGCCCGCGAACTGGGGCTGCCGCTGATCGAGGGCGATGACTTCCATCCACCCGCAAGTGTGAGCAAGATGCGCGCCGGGATCGCGCTCACCGACGCCGACCGGGCCGGGTGGCTGGACACGCTGGCGGGCATGCTTGCTGCACATCCGCAGGGGGCGGTGCTGAGCTGCTCGGCGCTCAAGCGCGGCTACCGCGACCGGTTGCGCGCCGCGGTGCCCCGGCTGCTCTTCGTCTTCATGGACCTGTCGCGCGAGGAGGCCGAGCGCCGGGTCGCCGGACGCGGGGGCGCGCACTTCTTCTCCGCGAGCCTGGTCGCCGACCAGTTCGCGACCCTCGAATCGCCCGTCGGGGAGGCCGGCGTGCTGAGGGTCGATGCGACGGCCCCGCTGTCCGAACTCGTGGACCGGGCCCGGGACTGGCTGCGCGACGAGACGGCGGCCGGTCCCCCGGCGTAGCCAGTTCCCGCAAGCCCGCCGCAGGGGCGCGGGCTAAGGTCGCGAGCATGGCCGTGATCGAATCAACCCTGTCCACCAGCGGCGAAGTCTTTCAGGCCAACCGTGCCGGCATGCTCGCGCTGATCGAGCGCATCCGCGGCATCGAGGCGCGCACCGTGCAGGCCTCCGCCGCCTCGCGCGAGCGCTTCCGCAAGCGCGGGCAGCTGCTGCCGCGCGAGCGGCTGGGG
>NZ_LMTS01000324.1:80432-85818 GCF_001541225.1 Variovorax sp. WDL1
ATGCGGGTGCACCCTTCCTCGAGCTGTCCACGCTGGCGGGCTTCTGCCAGGACCGCCCCGACCCGGACAAGAGCGTGCCGGGCGGCGGCGTGATCTCGGGCATCGGCCAGGTCTCGGGCATCCGCTGCATGATCAGCGCCTCCGATTCCGGCATCGACGCCGGCGCGCTGCAGCCCATGGGGCTCGACAAGCAGCTGCGCGTGCAGGAGCTGGCGCTGGAGAACCGGCTTCCCTTCGTGCAACTGGTCGAGAGCGCCGGTGCCAACCTGATGGCCTACCGCGTCGAGGACTTCGTGCGAGGCGGCAACATCTTCCGCAACCTTGCCCGCCTGTCGGCCGCCGGCCTCCCGGTGCTGACGGTGACGCACGGCTCCTCGACCGCCGGCGGCGCCTACCAGACCGGCCTTTCGGACCACATCGTCATGGTGCGCGAACGCACCCGCGCCTTTCTCGCCGGCCCGCCGCTGCTGCTGGCGGCCACCGGCGAGGTCGCGAGCGAGGAGGAGCTGGGCGGCGCCGCCATGCACACCTCTGTCTCCGGCCTTGGCGATTACCTGGCCGAGGACGACCGCGACGCGCTGCGCATCGCGCGCGAGATCCTGGCCTGCATCGACTGGAACCGCGGGCTGCCCCGGGAGCCGCGCAGCTTCACGCCGCCGCGACACGATGCCGAGGAGCTGCTGGGCATCATGCCGATGGACCCCAAGCGTCCGGTCGATATGCGGCAGGTGATCGCCCGCATCGCCGACGGCTCCGAGTTCCTCGCCTTCAGCCCCGACTACGGGCCGGCCACCGTCTGCGGCACCGCGATGATCGAGGGCTGGCCGCTGGGCATCATCACCAACAACGGCCCGATCGACGTGGCCGGGGCGAACAAGGCCACGCACTTCATCCACGCCTGCTGCCAGGCGCGCACTCCCATCCTCTATCTGCAGAACACGACCGGCTACATGGTGGGCCGTGCGCACGAGGAGGCCGGCATGATCAAGCACGGCTCGAAGATGATCCAGGCCGTGACCAGCGCGAGCGTGCCGCAGTTCACCATTCATTGCGGCGCCTCCTTCGGCGCCGGCAACTACGGCATGTGCGGGCGCGGCTTCCATCCGCGCTTCTGCTTCTCCTGGCCCAACGCCAGGACGGCGGTGATGGGCGGCGAGCAGGCGGCACGCACCATGGCCATCGTCACCGAGGCCGCGATGCGCCGCAAGGGCGAGGTGGACCACGCCAGGCTCGAGGCGCTGCAGCGCCAGATCATCGAGCGCTTCGAGCGCCAGATGAGCGTGTTCAGCACCAGCGCGCTGTTGCTCGACGACGGCGTGATCGACCCGCGCGACACCCGCGCGTTGCTGGCCGAGCTGATGTCGATCTGCCGCGATGCCGAGGCGAAGACGCCGCAGCCCATGCAGTTCTCGGTGGCCCGGCCGTGACGGCTATACCTACGCCCTTCCGCAAGATCCTCATCGCCAACCGCGGCGAGATCGCGGTGCGCGTGATGCGCACCGCGCGCTCGCTCGGCTACCGGACCGTCGCCGTGTACTCCACCGCCGACGCCGGCGCGCTGCACGTCGAGCAGGCCGACCAGGCGGTCTGCATCGGCGAGCCCCTGCCGGCGCAGTCGTACCTGTGCATCCCGGCCATCATCGAGGCGGCGCGGCGCACCGGCGCCGATGCGGTGCATCCGTGCTATGGCTTCCTCGCGGAGAACGAGGCGTTCGCGCGCGCCTGCCGCGAAGCCGGGCTGGTGTTCATCGGGCCCTCGCCGGAGGCCATTGCCGTCATGGGCGACAAGGCCGGCGCCAAGCGCCGGATGAGCGAGGCCGGGGTACCCTGCATCCCGGGCTACCAGGGCGGCGACCAGGGTGACGAGCGGCTGAGGAGCGAAGCCGGGCGCATCGGCTATCCGGTGATGATCAAGGCCTGCGCCGGCGGCGGAGGCCGCGGCATGCGGCTCGCATCGTCGGACGCCGAATTCGCCGAGCTGCTCAGGAGCGCGAAGTCCGAGGCGCGCGGTGCTTTTGGCGACGACAGCGTGATCCTGGAGCGCGCCATCGCGGCGCCGCGCCACATCGAGATCCAGGTCTTCGCCGATCGGCATGGCAACGCCATCCACCTCGGCGAGCGCGACTGCTCGGTGCAGCGCCGCCACCAGAAGCTGATCGAGGAGGCGCCTTCGCCGGCGGTCACGCCCGAGCTGCGCGAGCGCATGGGCGCGACGGCAGTGGCGGCCGTGAAGGCGATCGGCTACGAGGGCGCGGGCACGCTGGAATTCCTGCTCGATGCGCAGGGACAGTTCCATTTCATGGAGATGAACACGCGGCTGCAGGTCGAGCATCCGGTGACCGAGGCGATCACCGGGCTTGATCTGGTGGAACTGCAATTGCGTATCGCCGCGGGAGAGCCCCTGCCGCTCACGCAGGCGCAGGTGCGCCTCGACGGCCACGCCATCGAGGTGCGGCTGTGCGCCGAGGATGCGGACACGGGCTTCATGCCGCAGAGCGGCACCCTGGCGCTGTGGCAGCCGCCGGAGGGCGTGCGAACCGAGCATGCGCTGCGCCCCGGTGCGGAAGTCCCGCCGTGGTACGACTCGATGATCGCCAAGCTGATCGGCCAGGGCCGCACGCGCGAAGAGGCGCGCCGCCGCCTCTTGCACGGGCTGGAGGAACTGGTGGCGCTCGGCGTCAGGACCAACCAGGTCTTCCTGGGGCGTTGCCTGGCGCATCCTGTTTTCGTCGAGGGCGGGGCTGCCACCGATTTCATCGCGCAGCATTCCGATGCCTTGCTTGCGCCGGACGATGGGGCGCATCTGCGGGCAGCAGCTGTGGCAGCCGTGCTGCTGCACGAGACCGCGGATGGCCGGGCGCGACGGTGGGGCGAGCGCGCGCTGACGCATTCGCTAGCGGTCCCGCTGCGTTTCGACGTGGACGGACGGCGTCATGAAGGCGAGCTGCAGTTGCGCAACCATCAGCGCTTCGAGGTCGAGCTCGACGGCCGCAGCATCGCGCTCGCGCTGCTCCAGCTTGACGGCGACCGGGCGCGCCTCGTCTGCGATGGTGTGATGGACGGCGCGGTGTTCCACCGCGAGGGCACGCGCCTGCTGCTGCACTACTGTGGCCGGCCCTTCGTCATCGACGACCACGCGCGCGCCGCGGGCGTGCGTGCGGGCGAGGCGCGTGGCGACGGCAAGCTGCGCGCCTCGATGAACGGGCGCGTGGTCGCGGTGCTGGTTGCGGTCGGCGACCGCGTGGAGGCGGGGCAGCCCATGGTCACGCTCGAGGCGATGAAGATGGAGCACGTTTATGTGGCGCCCGCAGCGGGCAGGGTGAGCGCGCTGCATGTCGCCGTTGGCGAACAGGTGGAGGCACAGCGGGTGGTTGCAGAAGTCGAGGCGGGCGCTTCGTAGGGCATACCGCCGGTTCCGTGATACGTCCGGTGCCCTGGCACTTGAAGTACGCGCAAGCGCCCACAAGCACGGCCTCCAGCAATGCCGCCTTAGCGTGCCTTGCCTTTTCTCTTCTTGGCCGCAGCACCCCGCACGCGCTTCGGCGCCGCAGCGCGCAAGGCGGCCTCCCACGCCAGCCGGCCCCAGCGCATCGCCTCCTCGCGGTCCTCGAAGATTTCCTCGGGCGCCTGGCGATAGGACATCTCCGTGCGCCGGCCCTCGCGCTCGTAGCCGAAGGCGGGCAGTCCGCGCTTCTCGAATTCGGCCAGCGTGTCTGCATCGGCCTTGAGGTAGAGCGTGTCCTTGACCACCAGAGCGAACATGCGTCCGTCATGGTAGATGCCGTGGCCGCCGAACATGCGCCGCGCGTCGATGCGCCCCATGCGCTCGAAGACCTCGTGAAGACTCTGGACGAACTGGCTCATCGTGCGTGGATGGTAGCCGCCTCGTGCCACGACGCCGCGTTGACCTGTGCCGATATGGTTGATACTATCAACGAACAAGAACCCACGGAGACAGATGTGACGCAGACAGATTCGGCCTGCGGGCGCAGGAATGCGCTTCGCCTTCTCACGGCGTTCGCCGCCGCCGGTGCCTGGCCCGCGGTGCAGGCACAGGATGCGTTCCCGAGCAAGCCGATCCGCGTGATCGTGCCCTTCGCGCCGGGCGGCGCGATCGACGTGGCGGTGCGCGCGATGACCGAGCGCGTGGCCGTCGAGATCGGCCAGCCGGTGGTGGTGGATGCCAAGCCAGGCGCCGCCACCATCGTCGGTGCAGATGCCGCGGCCAAGGCGGCGGCCGACGGCTACACGGTGCTGGTGACGACCAGCAGCACGACCATCAACAACGCCGGCGCCTACAAGAAGCTCCCGTACGACCCGGTTGCCAGCTTCGCGCCGGTGACGCTGGTGTCGCTGGGCAGCGTGATGTTCGCCGGGTCCGCCAACGCGCCCTACGACGGCCTGCAGGAGTTCGCGCAGTGGGCCAAGGCGCAGAAGCGGCCGATCTCCTATGGCACCTGGGGCAAGGGCTCCTCGGCCCATCTGTTCGGCGAGTTGCTGCGCACGCGCTACGGGCTGGAGATGCAGCACGTGCCGTACAAGGGCGACGTCAGCGCGCTGAGCGATGTGCGCGGCGGCGTGCTCGACACCACCTTTTCCAGCCCGGTAAGCGCGCGGCCGCTGGTGCGCGCGAATGCGATCAAGGCGCTGGGCATGACCGGCCCGCGCCGCTCCGGCGGCCTGCCGGAGCTGGCCACTTTTGCCGAGCAGGGCTTCGCCGGATTCGAGCTGGCGGGCTATGTCGCGGTCTACGTCCCCGCGGGCACGCCCCGGCCGGTGATCGACCGGCTGCACAAGGCCTTCGTCGCTGCCATCCGTACGCCGGAGGTGTCGCAGCGCTTGATCGACCAGGGCCAGGATCCGATCGCCAGCACGCCCGAGGAGCTGGCCGAGGTCTACAGGCGCGACGCGCCGCAGTGGCTGGCGCTGATGAAGGCCGCGGGCGTGGAGCCGGAATAGACAGATCGAAGGAACCCCTCTTCATGAAAGCACCTCAGGACCATCGTCACGTCATCCCCATCCGCAGCGCCTACGAGCTGTCCGCGCCCGTGGTGCGCGACGAGCTGGTACGTACGGGGCGCGGCACCGCGATGGGCGAGCTGCTGCGCCGCTACTGGCATCCGGTCGGCCTGGCCGCCGATGCAGGCGAGACGCCGCGCTTGATCCGCGTGCTCGGCGAGGACCTGATCCTCTTTCGCGCCGGCAACGGCGAGCCCGGGCTGCTGCACCCGCGCTGTGCGCACCGCGGCGCCTCGCTGCTCTACGGCAAGGTGGAGGCGGACGGCATCCGCTGCTGCTACCACGGCTGGAAGTTCGGCCCCACCGGGCAGTGCCTGGAGCAGCCCTGCGAGCCGGACGGCGGCAGCCGGCTCGGCCGCATGCTGCA
>NZ_LMTS01000324.1:85862-88217 GCF_001541225.1 Variovorax sp. WDL1
CGCCGAGCGCTACGGTTTGATCTGGGCCTACATGGGCCCGCCGCAGAAGCAGCCGGTGCTGCCGCGCTTCGAGCCCTTCGAGCAATTGGAGGCCGGCGAATTCCTCGAGGCCGACGACCGCAGCATCGGCGGCGGTGGCCCGGTGATCGTCGACTGCAACTGGTTCCAGCATTTCGAGAACGTGGTCGACCCCTGGCACGTGATGGTGCTGCACGGCAGCTTCTCCGGCACCCAGTTCACCGAGACCATGCTGCGCGCGCCGCAGATCACCTTCGAGACCACGGCGCGCGGCGTCAAGGTGACCTCGCTGCGCGCGCTGGACGACGGCTCGGTGTTTCGCCGGGTGACCGAGGCCTGCGTGCCCACGTGGCGCGTGGTGCCGAACCCGCGCGTGGGGCAGTACGCGCGGGTGGAATCGATCGGCTTCGTGCTGCCCATCGACGACACGCATTTCCGCATCTATACGGTGGCGCGCGTGCGCGAACCGGGCGAGCTGGCGGGCTTTCGCTCGCGCCAGGGTGGCAAGCTGTGGAGCGAGCTCACGCCGGAAGAGCATCGGCGCTTTCCCGGCGACTACGAGGCGCAGAAGAGCCAGGGCGACATCACCTGGCATTCGCACGAGAACCTGGCGACCAGCGATCGCGGCATCGCCTTGCTGCGGCGGCTGGTGTTGGCGCAGGTGCAGGTTGTCACGGAGGGTGGCGACCCGGCGGGGGTGAGCTTCGAGCCGGCCGATGAGCTGGTGTCCTTCGAGGCCGGAAACTTTCGCGATCCGGCCTGAAAGCGCTCAGGACCGCCCGCCGGCCTCTTCTTCCTCGATCAGCACCAGCGCACGCGCCTTGAGCTTGTGCAGCGCTGCGACCAATTGCTCCGCCTCGCCCTCGTCGAGCACGGCGCGGAAGACGCGGTCGCGCGAGCGCGCGGTGCGCGCCAGGGCCTTGATCTTCGCGCGCCCCTCTGCGCTGAGGGCGAGCTGCGCCGAACGCGCGTCGCTGCTGTGCGCGCTGCGTTCGATCAGCCCGCGCTCGACCAGCGCGCTCACGATCCGGCTGATCTGTGCCTTGTCGGTGCTCGAGTAATCGGTGAGCGCGCGCAGCGTCACGGGCTGGAGGTGCTCGACCAGCGCGAGCGTGCGCCACTCCATCAGGCTCACGTCGTGCTCGCGCCGAAAGCGCAGCGCGGCACTGCGGCGCAGCGCGTCCGAGGTGCTGTTGACCTCGTAGCTCAGCAGGGGCAGGAAGGCGGGCGCGGCGGGCATGCGCGCTCAGCCCTGCAGGATGGCGGCGTGGTGCGCCAGGTGGTCCGCCACGAAGCTCTGCACGAAGTAGTAGCCGTGGTCGTAGCCCTCGTGCCGGCGCAGCGTGAGCGGTTGCCCCACGGCGCGGCACGCGGTCTCGAGCCGGTGCGGGTGCAACTGGTCAGCCAGGAACTTGTCGGCCAGCCCCTGGTCGACGAGGATGCCCTCGGGGTATGGCGCGGCGGTCTGCGACTGCATCAGCGCGCTCGCATCGTGTGCCAGCCATTGCTCGCGGTCCGGGCCGAAGTAGCCGCCGAAGGCCTTCTCGCCCCAGGGGCACTCGCTGGGCGCGCAGATCGGCGCGAAGGCCGAGAGCGAGGCAAAGCGCCCCGGATGGCGCATCGCCAGCGTGAGCGCCCCGTGGCCGCCCATCGAGTGGCCGAAGAGGCCGATGCGGTGGATGTCGATGGGGAAATGCGCACCCAGCAGCGGCAGCAGCTCGTGCACGATCCAGCTTTCCATGCGCCAGTTCGTCGCCCAGGGTGCTTGCGTGGCATCGAGGTAGAAGCCGGCGCCGACGCCGAAGTCCCAGTTGTCGCTCTCGCCGGCCACATGGGCGCCGCGCGGGCTGGTGTCGGGTGCGATCAGCGCCAGGCCGAGCTCGGCGGCCAGCCGCTGGGCGCCGGCCTTGACCATGAAGGTTTCCTCGTTGCACGTCAGGCCTGCGAGGTACATCAGGGCCGGCACCGGGCCCTGCTGCGCCCGCGGCGGCAGGAAGACCGAGAAGCGCATCGGCAGGCCGATCTCGCGTGCGTCGTGTTCGTGGAAGCCTTGGGTGCCGCCGAAGCAGCGGTGTTCGGAAAGCGTGCGGGTGCCTGGGTTCATGGTCGGGAGGCGTTCACCAGTTCGAGGACGGCATCGGCGAAGTCCTGCGGTTTTTCCTGGGGCAGGTTGTGGCCGGCACCCGGCACCACGCGGTGCTGGTACGGGCCGGTGAAGTGGCGCGCGTGCGCGGCGGTGCCGCCGATCGACATCACGCCGTCGTCAGCGCCGTCGAAGGTGATGGCGGGCACGGTGATCGGCGGCTGCGCGGCGAGCCGGTGCTCGATCTCGTCGTA
>NZ_LMTS01000324.1:88248-91700 GCF_001541225.1 Variovorax sp. WDL1
CGGGTCGCCGGCCACCAGCCCGTAGCGGTGGCGGTACGAGTGGATCACGACTTCTACGAAGTCGGGGTGGTCGAAGGCGGCGGCGCTGCGCTCGAAGGTGGCGTCGTCGAAAGCCCAGGTGGGCGACCAGAGCGACCACAGCAGCCGGCACAGCGCGCGCCGGTTTTGCTCGAGCCCGGCGCGGCCGCGCTCGCCGTGAAAGTAGTACTGGTACCAGTGGCGCCGCTCGTTCTCGGGCGCGGCCGGCTTTGCGGCGGCGGCGATGTCCTGGATGTTGTAGCTGTTGAGCGAGACCAGCCCCGCGCAGCGCTCGGGCCACAGCGCGGCCACGACGCAGCAGGCACGCCCGCCCCAGTCGTAGCCCGCGAGCACGGCGCGCGGGATGGCCAACGCGTCCATCAGCGCGAGCAGGTCGGCGCCAAAGGCGCCCTGCTGGCCGGAGCGCGGCGTCGCCGCGTCGAGGAAGCGCGTGCCGCCGTAGCCGCGCACGAAGGGCACGATGACGCGGCAACCCTTCGCCGCCAGCAGTGGTGCGACCTCCGCGTAGGCGTGGACATCGTAGGGAAAGCCATGCACCAGCAGCACCGGCGGCCCGTCGGGCGGGCCGTACTCGTGGTAGCCGACCTCGAGCACGCCTGCCCGGACCCTGCGAAGCGGTGTCATCGTCGCCATCGCCGAGACGCCGTCAATAAAGGACCACGCCGCGGATCGATTCGCCGCGCTTCATCAGGTCGAAACCCTTGTTGATGTCCTCCAGCGGCATGGTGTGCGTGATGAGGTCGTCGATGTTGATCTTGTTTTCCATGTACCAGTCGACGATCTTGGGCACGTCGGTGCGCCCGCGCGCGCCGCCGAAGGCCGAGCCTTCCCACTTGCGGCCGGTGACGAGCTGGAAGGGGCGGGTGCTGATCTCGGCACCGGCCTCGGCCACGCCGATGATGATGCTGCGGCCCCAGCCCTTGTGCGTGCATTCCAGCGCCTGGCGCATCACCTGCGTGTTGCCGATGCACTCGAAGCTGTAGTCGGCGCCGCCGTCGGTCAGCTGCTGAATGGCATCGACGATGTTGGCGTGCTCCTTCGGGTTGAGGAAGTGCGTCATGCCGAACTTGCGTGCCATCGCCTCGCGCGCCGGGTTCAAGTCGACGCCGATGATCTTGTCGGCACCCACCATCTTCGCGCCCTGGATCACGTTGAGCCCGATGCCGCCGAGGCCGAACACCACCACGTTGGCGCCGGCCTCGATCTTGGCGGTGAAGATCACGGCGCCGATGCCGGTGGTCACGCCGCAGCCGATGTAGCAGACCTTGTCGAAGGGGGCGTCCTCGCGGATCTTGGCCATCGAGATCTCGGGCGCCACGGTGTAGTTGCTGAAGGTGGAGGTGCCCATGTAGTGGAAGATGGGCTTGCCATCGAGGCTGAAGCGGCTGGTGGCATCGGGCATCAGCCCCTTGCCCTGCGTGCCGCGGATCAACTGGCAGAGGTTGGTCTTGCGGGAGAGGCAGAACTTGCACTGCCGGCACTCGGGCGTGTAGAGCGGGATGACGTGGTCGCCCTTCTTGAGCGAGGTGACGCCGGGCCCGACATCGACCACGATGCCCGCGCCTTCGTGGCCGAGGATGGCCGGGAAGATGCCTTCCGGGTCGGCGCCCGAGAGGGTGTAGTAGTCGGTGTGGCAGATGCCCGTGGCCTTGATCTCGACCAGGACCTCGCCGAACCTAGGACCTTCGAGGTCGACGGTTTCGATGGAAAGGGGCGCGGCGGATTTCCAGGCAACTGCAGCTTTGGTCTTCATTCGTGTGTCCTTTGGGGGATGAGGGTACCGTGGGCAAGCCGGCGTACCCCCGAGCTTAAGACGGTTCGGGGTCGATCCCTGCGGCGAAGATGCCCGGCATGCCCACGAAGTGCGGCAGGGCCTTCAAGCGGCCGATCCAGCGTCGCAGCGCGGGGTAGCGTTCGAGTCCCACGCCGCCTTCGGGCGCCAGGGCAATGTACGGAAAGCATGCGATGTCGGCGATCGTTGCATCTCGCCCCGCCAGCCATGTGCGCCCCTCGATTTCGCCATCCGAAAGGTGGTCTTCGATGTGCGCGAAAAGCCGATGCGCCGCGCCGCGGCAGGCGGCAATGTCGAAGGGGTAGCCGAAGGCATCGTGCAGCCTTGCAGCCGAGGCGCTGCGCGTGATGTCCTCGGCCACGGCCAGCCAGAGCGCGATGCGGCCGCGCGTGGCCGGATCGGGCGGGAACCAGCGCTCGGAGCGGTCGTAGCGGCTGGCGAGGTAGACCAGGATGGCCTGGGCGTCCCGCAGCACGTAGCCATCGTCATCGATCGCGGGGAGCTGGCCGAAGGGGTTGATGCGCAGGAAAGCCTCGCCCTTGTGCTCGCGGCCCGGATGAAAGTTCACCGGCACGCGCGCATAGGGCAGCTGCAGCAGGCTCATGAAGAGCCGCAGCTTGTAGCAGTTGCCGGAGAGCTCGTCGTTGTACAGCTTGATCATGGTGCCGCGGCTCGCTGGAGTGTCTTCGCTTTCGCCTTCGTCTCGGTTGCGGTGCTGTTCGCCTTCGGAGCGGCCATGTGGCTCATAGGTCGAGCACCAGCGTCGCGGAGCGGGCGCGGGAGACGCATGGCAGCATCTGCATGTTGCCTTCCTTCTCGGCGGCGCTCAGGTATTGGTCGCGGTGCTCGGGCACCCCGTCGATCACGGTGCACAGGCAGGTGCCGCACACGCCCTGCTCGCAGTTGGTTTCGATCGCGACGTCGATCGAGCGCAACACCTCGACGATGCTGCGCTCGGCCGGAACCTGCACCGTGCGTCCGCTGCGCGCGAGCGTGAGCTCGAAAGGAGTGCCACCCGTTGCCACCGGGCCCGCCGCCTTGAAGTACTCGAAGTGCATGCGTCCTGGCAGCCAGCCCAGGGCCGCGCCCACCGACGCCACCAACTGCATCAGCGGCAGCGGGCCGCAGGTGTAGGCGTGGGTGTCCGCGTCGTGCGCGCCGAGCACGCGCTCGATCGCCTCGCGGGTGGCCTCGGGCGGAAGCGCCGCGTGCAAGGTCCAGCGGTTCGCGAACTCGCGCTCGAGCTCGGCGCCGAAGGCGGCATGCGCGGCCGAGCGGCAGAAGTGGTGCAGGTGGAAGTCCTCGCCGCGCGCAGCCAGGTGCCGTGCCATTGCCAGCAACGGCGTGATCCCGATCCCACCCGCGATGAGCAGCGTGTGCCCCGCGGTGCTGTCGAGCGCGAAGTTGTTCTTGGGCAGACCGACGTGCAGCAGGTCGCCTGGCTCGACCCTGTCGTGCATCGCAGCCGAGCCGCCGCGGGACGCTTCTTCGCGCTTCACCGCGATGGTGTAGCCGCCGTCATCGCCCGGTCCGTTGCACAGCGAATACTGGCGGATCAGCCCGCCCGGCAGGTGCACGTCGAGATGTGCGCCGGGCGTCATCGGCGGCAGCGGGCCGCCCG
>NZ_LMTS01000324.1:91821-129566 GCF_001541225.1 Variovorax sp. WDL1
TCCACGCCCCAGCGCAGCCCGATGTTGCGCAGCCAGCGCCGGTAGGCGCTCGAGCCCGCGTCGGCGCGCGAAGGGACCTCGATGCGCGCATCCAGCGGTAGCCGCTTGTAGACGTGGTTCTCCAGGATCGGCTTGTCCTGCCCGAGGATGGTCTGCTGGAACGCGGTGATCTCGCCGGCGCTGTGGGTGGCGTCAAGCAGCGAGATCGCGAAGTGCACCGTGCAGGCGTCCTCCTGCGTGGGCTGCACGAACAGGAAGATGATGTCGGCCTCGCCGGGGTGGCCCGCCGGCGCCTTGTAGAGAAGCGGTGAGAAGGGATTGACGACGCGATAGACGTAGTCGACATCTGCCGGCCCTTCGGAGGCCGCGGAGGCCATCGGCTGCACGAACTTGCAGCCGCGGGCCCAGAGTTCCCCGCGGGCGTCGAGCTCGACCTCGTAGGCGCGCACCTCGGTTGCCTCCTCGGTGCCCAGGATGTGCGCATGGACGAAGGGAAAGTGCGCCATGTCGAGGAAGTTCTCGACGACCCGCAGCCCTCCGGTATGGACGCCGACCGCGCCCATGTAGACGAAGCGCCGGCCTGGCGCGTCGAATTCCTCGAGCGCGAACAGCGGCTTGGGCGCATCGCCCAGGCACACGAAGATGCAACCGCAGTGGTCGCGCGCAACGCACGGGGCGCCCGCGGCACCCGGGATGCGCGCGGACAGCGTGCCCGAGGCATCGCGCCGGAGTTCGACCTCTCGCTCCAGCAGCCGCCGGCGCAGTGCCGGGCCGGACGCAATGGCTTCATGGCCCGCACCGATGGCGAACCAGTCGTTGGCAATGGCCGGATCCAGGGTGTCTTGCAAGGCAGTGCCGTTGATCGGGTCAGGCATGTGAAAGCTCCTTGGCGAAGAGCGCCTTCATGCGTTGGGCCGTGGCCAGGCGCCGCGCTGCGCAAAGGCCTTCTGCAACGAAGAGGTGCGCGCAGGTGGTGGCGGCGCTCATCGGCTGGAGCAGCAAGGTGGCGGCATCGGCGCTGCTGGCGGGTTCGCGCCAGGCGCTCGTGTGACCACCGGGCACGAAGCCCGCATCCTCGATCGCATGGGCCAACGCCTGCGCCGCCATGTCCGCCACGAAGCTCCGGCAGGCGCCGAGGCCGGGCAGCCGCGGTGGATAGCCGCGCGGCGCGAGTGCCAGGCTGGCCCAGATCACGCCATCCGATTCACGGCACATGTACGTCCGCACGCAGGCGGCAGGCGGCGGCGCGAGCCTGGGCGTGGACGGAACGCCCGTGCATCGCCCGTCGCTGCCGTATCTCCAGCCGTGGTAGCGGCAGACCAGTTGGTCGCCGTCGACGAATCCGAGCGTCAGCCGCACGCTGCGGTGCGGGCAGCGGTTCTCCCAGGCCTGTACCGAGCCTGCGGATGGCCGCCACAAGGCCAGTTCCTGGCCGTGGAGCAAGGTCTGCACGACCTGCCCAGGCGGCACATGGACCGAGAGCTCGACGGCAAACCAGCCGTCGGCGGCAAAGGCGCCGCCAGCTTGTGCTTCTTCATGCATGGCGCCGCCCTTCAGCGCGGCATCGCGCCCTGGATGCCTTCGACGAACCAGTTCATCCCGGCGATCTCCGCATCCGGCACAGCGGCGCCCGGTGCGGCACGCACCTTGCCCGTGTTGTCCTTCAGCGGACCGGCAAAGGGGATCAACCTGCCGGCGGCGATGTCGGCTTGCGCGGCCTTGGCCATCTTCACAACCTCGGGCGGCACGGCTGCATTCCAGTCGAGCAGATTCACGCCGCCGTTCTGCAGCGTGCCCACGTAGGCGGCGCCCTTGAACTTGCCCGCGAGCGTGTCGGCGACGACCTGGCGGAAGTGCGGCGTCCAGTCATGCGTGATCGAGGTCAGCAGCTTGTGTGGTGCCGCCTTGCGCAGGTCGGAGAACATGCCGACCGACCAGACGCCCTTGGCGTCGGCGGCCTGCACGATCGCCGGGTTGTCCTGGAATCCGGAGCCGATCACGTCGGCACCCTGCTGGATCAGCGAGTTGGCCGCGTCGCGCTCGCTGCCCGGGTTGAACCACTCGTTGACCCAGACGACGGACACGGTGGCTGCAGGATTGCTGCGCTTCACGCCGAGCGCAAAGGCGTTGATCGTGGAGACCACGTCGGGGATCGGGATCGCACCCACGTAGCCGAGCTTGTTGCTCTTCGTGACCTTGCCGGCCACCAGCCCCGCGACATAGGCGCCTTCGTACCAGCGCGCGTTGTACGTGCCGAAGTTGGGAGCCTGCTTGAAGCCGCTGGCATGGATGAAATTGACCTTCGGCTCTTCGGCGGCGAGCTTCAAGCCGTCGTTCATGTAGCCGAAGCTGCCGAGCACGACCATGCCTGCACCGCCGCCGACGAGCTCGCGCATGACGCGCGCACCGTCGGGGCCGACCTTCACGTCCTGCACCACGCGGGTCTTGATGCGGCTGCCGAATTCCTTCTCGAGTTGCTTGCGGGCGGTTTCGTGCACCGCGACCCAGCCCACGTCGGAGACCGGGCTCTGGTAGACGAAGCCGATCTCGAGCGGATCGGCCGCCGCCGCGGGAAGCGCCGCGCAGGCGGCGAAGACGCCGGCGAGCAGGGCGCGGATGGGGGAATGCAGGGCCATGGGTTGTCTCCTTTTGTGCGGTGGGGCGAGGGTGCGGCAAGCCGACAGGAATCCCGAAACAGTAATCTGAATCGGTATACCGGTTCAGTGTATTTAGAATCCGATGCCATGTCCAGCAAGACCGACGAAATCGTTTCGAGCATCCGCAACGCCGTCGCGGCACACCGCCTGTTGCCGGGCGTGCAGTTGCGCGAGGTGGCGCTCGGCAAGCTGTACGGCGTGAGCCGCACGGTGGTGCGGCAGGCCCTGCAGACGCTGGCGCGCGAAGGGTTGGTGGATCTCACGCCGGGCCGCATCGCCTCGGTCGCAAAGCCGACGCCCGAAGAGGCGCGCGATACCTTCGACCTGCGCTGGGCCATCGAACGGCATGCGACCGAGACGCTCGCGCAGAAGCTCACCAGGAAAGACGTTGCCGCCTTGAGGGCACACGTCAAGCTGGAACGGGCGGCGCGGGCTGCGCGCAATGCTGAGGAGGTGCGCCGGCTGGGCGCGGGCTTCCACGTGCTGGTGGCGCAGCTCGCCGGCAATGCGCTGCTCGCCCGAACTCTCGAGCAGCTGGTCGCGCGCATCGCGCTGATCCTGCTGCTCTACCGCCATGACTATGACGAGCATGTCGAGTGCCTGCAGGACGAGCACGCCGAGTTCATCGATCTGCTCGAATCGGGTGCTGCCGCCAAGGCGCTTCAGCTGCTCCAGCGGCACTTGCAGACGGTCGAGGTCAGCCTGAACGTCGAGAAGATGGCAGTGGTCGACGATCCTCAACTGCGCCGGGCGCTGCTCGCCGGCTGAGGGCGCCTCGGTCCATGCCGTAGAAGCGGGCGGATCGAGCGAGAGCTGGCCACCCGACCGTGCCTGTCGAGCCGGCGGCTGCTCCGGAGCGCGCCGCACCTGCTACAAACGGGCCATGAAAAAGATCCTCGTCCTCAACGGCCCCAATCTCAACCTGCTCGGCACCCGCGAGCCCGCGCAGTACGGCCACGAAACACTGGCGGACGTCGAGCGCCTGTGCGCCGAAACGGGCAAGCAGCTGGGCGTGGGCATCGAATGCCGGCAGTCCAATCACGAAGGCCTGCTGATCGACTGGATCCACGAGGCCGGCCGCGAGGTGGCCGCAGGGCGGATGCTAGGCGTGGTGATGAACCCGGGCGCCTACACCCACACCTCGATCGCGCTGCACGACGCCATCAAGGGCGCGAGCGTGCCGCTGGTGGAGCTGCACATCTCGAACGTGCATGCGCGCGAGGAGTTCCGCCACCACTCGTACATCTCGCCGGCGGCGCGCGGCATCATCGTCGGCTTCGGCGTCAAGGGCTATGCGCTGGCGATCGAGGCACTGGTGCGGGTGAGTGCATGAGCCTTGATCGACCGGGGCTGTTTGCGGGCGAGGACGGTGCGCTGCGCTGCCGCTGGTGCCAGTCCACCACCGCCTACCAGCACTACCACGACAACGAATGGGGATTCCCGGTCACCGACGACCGGCGCCTGTTCGAGAAGCTGTGCCTCGAAGGCTTCCAGGCGGGGCTCAGCTGGCTGACCATCCTCAACAAGCGCGAAGCCTTCCGGCGCGCATTCGCGGAGTTCGATGCCGAGCGCGTCGCGCGCTTCAAGCCGAAGGACGTGGAGCGCCTGGTCGGCGATGCGGGCATCGTGCGGCACCGCGGCAAGATCGAGTCGGCCATCAACAACGCGCAGCGGGTGCTTGAACTGCGCGAGCAGTTCGGCTCGCTCGCCGCCTATGCCTGGGGCTTCGAGCCCGACCCGGCCTCGCGCCCGCGGCGCGTCACGCACGAGGCACTGCGGGCGATGACCACCTCGCCGGAATCCATTGCGATGTCCAAGGACCTGAAGAAAAGGGGCTGGAGCTTCGTCGGCCCGACCACGGTGTATGCCTTCATGCAGGCCATGGGCCTGGTCAACGACCACGTCGAGGACTGCCACGCACGCCAACTCGCGCTGGCAGCGCGAGCCAGGCTGAAGCCGCCGAGCCGGGTGTGAAGGCCCGATAGGCCGCAGACGTGCATCCGCACCGGTTTGGCGGATCCGAGGTATGCATCAAGGGGCCATCGCCGCGTTCAGGACACGGCGGGCCAGCGTCGAGCGGTGCACCTCCGACGCGCCGTCGTACACGCGGAACGGCCGCATCTCTCGCAGGATCATCGAGACCGGAGTGTCTTCCGACATACCGAGCGCCCCCATGATCTGCGCGGCGCGATCCGCCACCCTTCCCACCGCTTCCGACACGAACACCTTGACCATGGCCGATTCGTGCTTGATGCTTTCGTTGGCATCGAGCTTCGCGGCGGCGTGCCAGGTCATCAGGCGCGCTGCGTGCAGGTCGATGTGCGAATCCGCCACCATCGCCTGCACCTGCTGCAATTGCGCGAGGGGTTGGCCGAAGGAGCTTCTCCGGTTCGCGTAGTCCTGCGCCAGCGCCATCGCGCGGGACGCACGTCCGATGAAGCGCATGCAGTGCGACAGGCGCGCCGGCTCGAGCCGGAGCTGCGCGTAGGCGAACCCCCGTCCCACCTCGCCCAGTACCGCGTCATCGCCGACGAGGCAGTCCTCGAGCACGATCTCGCCATGCCCGCCGATCTGGAAGCCGTCGATGCTGGCGATGTTGCGCACCACGCGGTAGCCGGGGTTGTCGGCATCGACGATGAAGATGGTCGCACCTTCGCACGTCCTTGCCAGCACCAGCGCGAACGAGGCGCCGACCGCCCCGCTGATGAACCACTTGCGTCCGGAGATCGACCACCCGCCACGGCGGCGCACGGCCATCGTCTGCAGCATCGACGGATCGGAACCCGCGCCGGGCTCGGGTTCGGTCATCGCGAAGCACGACCTCGTCTCGCCGCGTGCCAGCGGCGCGAGGTAGCGCTGCTGCTGCGCCGGCGAGCCGTCGGTCAGCAGGTTGATCATGTTGGGCTGGTCCGGCGGCGCGCAGTTCATGGCCAGGGGCGCGAGAAAGCTGCGGCCGGCCTCTTCGAGGATCACCGAACGATCGCGCCAGGAAAGGCCCAGGCCGCCCCATGCCGCCGGGAGCTGCGGCGCGTAGATGCCCGCCTGCCTTGCCTTGGCGCGCAATGCATGGGTCGCCTCCTCGAGGGCGTTCAGGTCGTGCGCAAGAGCCGGGCTCTCGCGCGGGATGGCCTCTTCCTCGACGAAGCGCCGCACCGCTGCGCGGAGTGCGGGAAGCCGATCGCTGTAGCCGAACATGCCGCGCCTCAGCTGCCGTACCCGGCTTGCGCCAGGGTGCGCCTGGCGATGTTGAGCTGGTGGATCTGGCTCGTGCCCTCATAGAGCCGGAACAGCCGCACGTCGCGGTAGAAGCGTTCCATGCCGTGATCGGCGATATAGCCGTAGCCGCCCAGCATCTGCACGCAGCGGTCGGCCACGCGGCCGCACATCTCGGAGGCGAAGTACTTGCAGATCGACGCCTCCATCGTCACGTCGATGCCATCGTCGCGCTTGCGCGCGGTGTCCAGCACCAGCGCCCGGGCGGCATGGATCTCGGTCTGGCTGTCGGCGATCAGCGCCTGCACCAGCTGGAAGCTCGAGAGCGCCTGGCCGAACTGCCTGCGCGTGGCCACGAAGGCCACGGCATCCTCCAGCATGCGGATCGCGGGCCCGATGCACAAGGCGGCAAGGTGGATGCGCTGCTTGTTGAGCACTTTCATCGCGGTCTTGAAGCCCTGGCCTTCGCGCCCCCCGATGACGTTGTGCGCCGGCACGATGCAGTTGTCCATGTGCACTTCTGACACCGGCGAGCCGGCTTGGCCCATCTTCCTGTAAGCCGGCCCGGTGCTGAGCCCGGGCATGCCGCGCTCGACCAGGAAGGCCGTGACGCCGCGCGCCGACAGGTCTGCCGGGTCGGTGCGCGCCATGACCGTGAACAAGCCCGCGATCGGCGCGTTGGTGATGAAGCACTTGCTCCCGTTCAGCACGTAGTGCTCGCCTTCGCGTTGCGCCGAGGTGCGCAGCGAGACGGCATCCGAACCGGCTTCGGGCTCCGTGAGGGCGAAGGCTCCGGTCAACTCGCCGCTGGCGAGCCGGGGGAGGTAGCGTCGCTTCTGGTCTTCGGTGCCATCGGCCACCAGTGCCTCGGAACCGATGCCGGTGTTGGTGCCGACGCGGGCCCTGAAAGCCACCGAGCACTGCGACAGTTCCATGGCGGCCAGCACCAGCTCTTCGGTCGTCATGCCCGCACCGCCGTAGGCTTCGGGGATCGACCAGCCGAACAGGCCCCGCGCCGCCATGCCGGCCACGAGGTCCGGGGGCACCTCGTCGGCGTCGGCCACGCGCACTTCGTTCGGGACGAGGCGCTCGCGCACGTAGCTGCGCAGGCCGTGGAGGAATTGCTCGAAGGCTTCGGGATCGCGCTGCATGTTCGTTCCTCTATCAGTCCAGCTTCGTTCCCGTGGACTTGACCAGCGCCGCCCACGACGCCGTCTCGTTCTTGATCACCGCGGCGAACTGCGCCGGCGTGTTGCCGACCGGCTCGGCGCCGAGGTCGATCAGGCGCTTGCGGAAGTCCGGCTTGGCCAAGGCCTTCTGCGTGGCGGCGTGCAGGCGCTCGACGATGTCCGACGGCGTGGCGGCGGGCACCATCAGGCCCTTCCATGCGCCGAAGGCGAAGCCTTTCACGCCGGACTCGGCAACGGTCGGAACGTCGGGCGCGGCCGCGGCCCGCTTGTCGGTGGAAACTGCCAGCGCCCTGAGCTTGCCCGCCTGCACATGGGGCCACATGGCCGGCATGTTGTCGATCATCATCGCGATCTGCCCGGCCATCAGATCGTTCAGCGCCGGGCCCGTGCCCTTGTACGGGACGTGGACCATGGTCGTGCCTGTGAGCTGATTGAACCATTCGCCCGCCAGGTGCGCCGGGCTGCCGTTGCCCGGCGAGCCGAAGCTGATCTCGGTCGGCCTGGACTTGGCGTAGGCGATGAACTCCGCGACCGTCTGCGCCGGGATCTTCGGGTTGACCGCCATCAGGTTGGGTTCCTGGATCAGCAGGGTCACCGGCCGCAGGTCCTTGGCAGGGTCGTAGGGCATCCGGGCATAGAGACTCGGGTTGATCACGGTCGGGCCCGCAGCGGCGATCAGCAGCGTGTAGCCATCGGGCGCCGCCTTGGCGACGAAGTCACCACCGATGTTGCCACCGGCCCCGGCCCGGTTCTCGACGATGACAGGTTGCCCCAGTTCGGGACGCAAGGCCTCGGCGAGCAGCCGTGCGAGCACATCGGTCGAGCCTCCAGGCGCGAAGGGCACGACGAGCCGGATCGGTTTGCTCGGGTAGCCCGGCTCGGCGTGCACGGCGGAAGCCATTGCCAGGAGGCTGGCAACGACGATCAGGAATATCTTGCGCATGGTGGTCTCCAATCAGTTCGTGTCGTGTCTGTCTATGGGTACTGCAGGCCCTGGAGACTACCGACGGGCATGACATATGGAAAACCATGTTTCTCTATCTTGAACGCCTCGCCGGGTTGCAGGACGTAGCATCCGGTGCGCAACACCTTCCCTGACATGTCCGCTGCCCGCCACCCCGACCCCGACTTCGCGACCACGCTTCAGCACGGCCTGCAGGTCCTGCACTGCTTCACCGTTGCAGAACCGGCACTCGGCAACAAGGAACTCTCGGAGCGCACGGGCTTGTCGAAGGCGACCATTTCGAGGCTGACCTACACCTTGGCCGCCCGCGGGCTCGTGGTCTTCGATGCGCACCTGCGGCGCTATCGCCTGGGCTCCACGGCGCTCACGATCGGCTACCCGCTGATGGCCAGCTTGCGCATCCGACAAGTCGCGCGGGGGCGCATGAAGCAGCTGGCCGACGAAGTGGGCGGCTCGGTGTCGCTGGGCATGCGGGACCGCACGCGCATGGTGTACGTCGAAACCTCTCGTGGGCACGACCTCAGCGCATGGCGGCCCGACATCGGGGCGGCCGTCCCGATGCTGCCCACGGCGATGGGGCGCAGCTGGCTCGCGCAGGCGCAGCAGGCACTGCGCGAGGAAGTCCTGATGCAGATCGAGGCGTCGGAACCCGGCCAGCGGCACGTGTACGAAGCCGATCTGGTCCAGGCGCAGCGCGACTTGAAGCGCAGGGGCTTCTGCATTTCGCGCGGGGCATGGCGCAGCGACGTGCACGCCGTCGGGGTACCGATCCTGGTTCCGCAGGACGGCGAGACGCTGGTCTTCAATTGCGGCGTCCTCACGTCGCGGCTCGCACCGCGTCAGCTCGAGCTGCGCATCGGGCCCCGCCTCGTCGAGCTGGCCCGCAGCGTGGAGTCCGACATGGGCAGCGCGCCATGAGCGGGAGCGACAGCAAGGACCGGCAGTTCGCGACCACGCTCGCCAGCGGCATCGACCTCCTGTTGTGCTTTCATGCGGGCGAGCTCAGCCTGGCCAACAAGGACCTTGCGGAACGCACGGGCCTCTCGAGACCCACCGTGGCCCGCCTGACGCACACGCTCACGGTGCTGGGCTACCTGCGGCGAGACGCGGCCACGGCCAGGTACCGGCTCGGTGCAGCCGTGCTGGGGTTGAGCCACCCCCTGCTGGCCAGCATGCGGATCCGCCCGGTCGCGCGACCGATGATGGAGACCCTGGCGCGCGAGATCGAGGGCGCCGTCTCGCTGGGCCTGCGGCACCGCATCCACATGGTGTACGTTGAGACGGCACGGGACAGCGAGGACTTCGTCGTGACCCCCGATATCGGCGCTCCGATCCCGATGCTGGCCACCGCGATGGGACGCGCCTGGCTGGCCCGCGCGACGGCCGAAGACCGCCGGTCGTTGCTGAACCAGATCCGGCTCGCCGCGCCGGCCGAGTTCGAGCGCTACGCCGCGGCAGCGAACCTCGCAAGGGAAGAACTGGCCCGCGACGGCTTCTGCAGCGCACGTGCCGACTGGCAGCCCAATCGCCATGGCTTTGCCGTGCCACTGCAGGGATGGGTCGATGGCACGCAGTTCGTGCTGAACTGTGCGGTCGCGTCGAATCGCGGGGGCTTTGCGCAGATGCGACGCGAGGTCGCGCCGCGGCTCGTCACCCTGGCGCACAGCATCGAGTTCGCCCTGGGCCTGCGTTAGCCTGAGTCACGCAGAGCTCCGGCGTTCAGGATATCGAAACGGGTGTTGCAGCAACTGGACCCAGCAACCAGACTTCGAGCATGCAATCCGCCGAACATCATCCTGCTTCCACCGCGCAAACGCCGGCGCCTGCCGCCCAGGGGCCGCTGGCCGGCATCCGCATCCTGGACATGGCGACCGTGATCGCGGCGCCCTTCTCGGCCTCCCTTTGCGCCGACATGGGCGCAGAGGTCGTCAAGCTGGAGCTGCCGGAAGGCAACGACCCCCTGCGCTCGCTGTCGCCCACCACGCCGGAGCACGCACTGTTCTGGAAGGTCTCGAACCGAGGCAAGAAGGGCGTCTCGCTCGACGTGCGCAAGCCGGAGGGCCGCGCGCTGTTCCTGAGGCTGATCGAAACCTTCGACGTCCTGGTCGAGAACTTCCGCACCGGCACGCTCGACAAATGGGGGCTGGATGCGGCGACGCTGTGGTCCGTCAACCCCAGGCTGATCATCCTGCGCCTCACCGGCTTCGGCCAGACGGGACCCTATGCGCAACGCCCTGGCTTCGCCCGCATCTTCGAGGCGATGAGCGGCTTCGCGCACCTGACTGGCGAAAGCGGCCGCAGTCCGCAGCACATGAACTACCCACTCGGGGACGTCATCGCCGGCCTGTTCGGCGCTTTCTCCATTGCCACCGCGATCGCGGAACGCCATTGCCACCCTGACGCGCCGGGCCGCGAAATCGACCTTGCTGCGACCGAAGCCATGTTCCGCTTGCTGGAGGCGCTGCCGGTAGAGCACGAGTTGCTCGGGCAGGCGCGCAGCCGCTCCGGCAGCCGGGCCACCTACACCGCGCCGTCCAACATGTACCGCACCGCCGACGATCAGTGGGTGACGCTGGTAGGCTCGTCCGATCCCATCTTCAAGCGCATCTGCCAGGCCATGGGCAAGCCCGCGCTCGCGGACGATCCGCGCTTTGCCACCACGCCGGACCGGGTGCTGAACATCGACGAGATCGACACGATCGTCGCCGCGTGGTGCGCGTCCAGAACGCTGGCCGAGCTGTCGGAAGCGTTGACGCTTGGGGGCGTTCCCTATAGCAAGGTCTATGCAGTCGATGACGTGATCGCCGATCCGCATTTCATCGCCCGCGAAGCCATCATCCGCCTGCCCGATCCGGACCTGGGGTCACTGCCGGCGCCTGCGATCGTGCCGCGATTTTCCGGATTCGATCCTGTTGCGCCCCGTACAGGTCCGGCAACGGGCGAGCACAACGCGCAGATCTATGGCGCCCTGGGTTTGCGAAGCGCAGAGTTGGACGAGCTTCAGCGCAACAAGGTGATCTGATGCGAGCGCCAGACCTCCCGTGCGCCGGCGCGGGGGTGATTCCCGTGCTGACAGGCCCCAGCTAGGCCGCTTGCGGGCCCGCCACCTTGCGGTGGCCCACCCGGCCCTGGCTGTCGACGCTTTCGAGATGCACGTCGAAGCCCCAGAGGCGGGCAACGTGCTTGAGCACTTCGTGTGCGTCGTCGTGCAGCGGGCGGTCGTTGTGCTGGGTGTGGCGCAGGGTCAGGGATCGGTCGCCGCGCAGGTTGACGCTCCAGACCTGGATGTTGGGCTCGCGGTGATTGAGGTCGTACTGGCGCGACAGCGACTCCCGGAGTTGCCTGTAGCCGCTATCGTCGTGGATGGCCGAAACCTCGAGCTCGGATTCGCTCTGCTTGTCGCTGATCGCGAAGAAGCGGAAGTCGCGCATCAGCTTCGGGGAGAGGAACTGGCCGACGAAGCTCTCGTCCTTGAAGTTGCGCATCGCGTAATCGAGCGTCTGCTGCCAGGGCGAGCCGGCCAGGTCGGGGAACCAGCGGCGGTCCTCCTCCGTGGGGTCCTCGCAGATGCGCCGCAGGTCGGTGTACATCGCGAAGCCCAGCGCATACGGGTTGATGCCGCTGTAGGCGCGATGGCCCACCGGTGGCTGGAACACCACGTTGGTGTGCGACTGCAGCCATTCCATCATGAAGCCGTCGGCCAGCAGGCCCTCGTCGTACAGGGTGTTGAGCAGGGTGTAGTGCCAGAAGGTGGCCCAGCCCTCGTTCATGACCTGGGTCTGGCGCTGCGGATAGAAGTACTGCCCGATCTTGCGCACGATACGCACCACTTCGCGCTGCCAGGGCTCCAACAATGGTGCATTCTTCTCGATGAAGTAGAGCAGGTTCTCCTGCGGCTCGGAGGGGAAGCGCTTGGAGGCTTCCTCTTCCTCGGCCGTGCGGCCGGCGCGCTTGGGCAGGGTGCGCCAGAGGTCGTTGACCTGCTGCTGCAGATGGTGCTCGCGATCCTCGCGGCGCGCCTGTTCCTGGCTCAGCGACAGGCGCTGTGGGCGGCGATAGCGGTCCACGCCGTGGTTCATCAGGGCGTGGCAGGAGTCGAGCAGGTCCTCCACCGCCGGCATCCCGTGCTTTTCCTCGCACTCGCTGATGTAGTTCCGGGCGTAGACCAGATAGTCGATGATGGAGGAGGCGTCCGTCCACATCTTGAACAGGTAGTTGCCCTTGAAGAAGCTGTTGTGCCCATAGGCGGCATGGGCGATGACCAGGGCCTGCATGGCCATGGTGTTCTCTTCCATCAGGTAGGCGATGCAGGGGTCGGAGTTGATGACGATCTCGTAGGCCAGGCCCATGTGTCCGCGGCGGTAGTTCTTCTCGGTGGAGATGAACTGCTTGCCGTAGGACCAGTGGCGGTAGATGACCGGCATGCCCACCGAGGCGTAGGCGTCCATCATCTGCTCTGCCGTGATGATCTCGAGCTGGTTGGCGTAGGTGTCCAGGTTGTAGCCGCGCGCCACGCGGGCAATCTCGCTGTGGTAGCGCTCGATCAGCTCGAAGGTCCAGTCCGAGGGGCTGGGCAGGGGTTCTCGTTTCCTGGCGTTCACACCGTTCCCCTCTCCTTTTTGAACAGGTCGCGGAACACCGGGTAGATGTCCGCCGCGTCGGCGACCTTGCGCATCGCGAAGTTCTTGTGGGATTCGACCAGCTGCGTGTACTCCTCCCACATGTTCTGCTCGGCGTCCGCCACCTGCACGTAGGCGTAGTAGCGCACCAGCGGCAGCAGCTGGTCGGTCAGGAGCTCGCGGCATCGGCCGCTGTCCTGGTGCCAGTTGTCGCCGTCGCTGGCCTGGGCGCCGTAGATGTTCCACTCGCTGCTGGGAAAGCGCGCGCGGATGATCTCGTGCATCAGCGTGAGTGCACTGGAGACCACCGTGCCACCGGTCTCGGTGGCGTGGAAGAACTCTTCCTCGCTGACTTCGCTGGCCTGGGTGTGATGCCGGATGAAGACCAGCTCGATCTTCTCGTAGTGGCGCGTCAGGAACAGGTACAGCAGCATGAAGAAGCGCTTGGACATGTCCTTGCGCGCCTCGTCCATCGAGCCCGAGACGTCCATCAGGCAGAACATCACCGCCTTGGCCGAGGGGATCGGCACCTTCACCCGGTTGCGGTAGCGAAGGTCGATCGGGTCCAGGAAAGGAACGTGCTTGGCCTTGGCTCGCAGCTCCTCGATCTTGGCCTCGGTGTCGCGGATCTCGCGCTGCACCAGCGCATCGGCGGCGCGCGGGCTGCGCATCAGGTGCGCGAGATGGGCCTCGAGTTCGCGGATCTCTCGGCGCGAGTCGCCCCCAAGCGCGATGCGCCGCGCCAGCGCGCCGCGCATGGAGCGCACCACGTGCAGGTTGGTGGGCATCCCGTCCTGCGTGAAGCCGGCGCGGTGGCTCTTCCATTCCGGCACTTCGGCCAGCTGGGTGCGGATCAGGTGGGGCAGGGCGAGGTCCTCGAAGAAGACCCGCATGAACTCTTCCTTGGTGAGGCGGAAGACGAAGTCGTCCTCGCCGCCTTCGCCGTCGCCGGCCTGCGAGCCGCTTCCCTTGCCCCCGCCGCCGCCCTGCGGCCGCTCGATGCGGTCGCCCTTGACGTACTCCCGGTTGCCGGGATGCACGTACTCGCGGTCGCCGCCGGGGCCGTGGCCGAACACCGGTTCGGACACATCACGCTTGGGCAGCGTGATGTCCTCGCCCTGTTCGAGATCCCGGATGTTGCGGCCGCTGACGGCGCGCCGCACGGCCTCCCCGATCTGCTCGCGATAGCGCCGCAGGAAACGCTCGCGGTTGCCGATGGACTTGTTCTTCCCCGACAGACGACGGTCGATGATCTGCTGCAGCATGGCCACGGCCCTGACTCCCTTGTCAGCTCATCATGAGCTCTTGCGTACGCGCAGATACCACTCGCACAAGAGGCGGACCTGCTTGGCGGTGTAGCCCTTCTGCACCATGCGGTTGACGAAATCCTCGTGCTTCTTCATCTCGTCGGCGCTGCTCTTGGCGTTGAAGCTGATGACGGGCAGCAGCTCCTCGGTGTTGGAGAACATCTTCTTCTCGATCACCGTGCGCAGCTTCTCGTAGCTGGTCCACAGCGGGTTCTTGCCCGCGTTGCCGGCGCGCGCGCGCAGCACGAAGTTCACGATCTCGTTGCGGAAGTCCTTGGGGTTGCTGATGCCCGCGGGCTTCTCGATCTTCTCGAGCTCGGCGTTCAGGGAGCCGCGGTCGAACACCTCGCCGGTGTCCTGGTCGCGGTACTCCTGGTCCTGGATCCAGTAGTCGGCGTAGGTGACGTAGCGGTCGAAGATGTTCTGGCCGTACTCGGAGTAGCTTTCGAGGTAGGCGGTCTGGATCTCCTTGCCGATGAACTCCGCATAGCGCGGCGCCATCAGCTCCTTGATGTAGGACAGGTACTTCTGCTCGGTCTCGGCCGCGAACTGCTCGCGCTCGATCTGCTGCTCGAGCACGTACATCAGGTGCACCGGATTGGCGGCGACCTCGCCGCTGTCGAAGTTGAAGACCTTGGAGATGATCTTGAAGGCGAAGCGGGTGGACACACCGCTCATGCCCTCGTCGACGCCGGCGTAGTCGCGGTACTCCTGGATCGACTTTGCCTTCGGATCGGTGTCCTTGAGGTTCTCGCCGTCGTACACCTGCATCTTGCTGAAGATGCTGGAGTTCTCCGGCTCCTTCAGCCGTGTGAGCACCGAGAACTGGGCCATCATGCGCAGCGTGCCGGGGGCGCAGGGCGCCAGCGAGAGCGAGGAGTTGCGCACCAGTTTCTCGTAGATCTTGATCTCTTCCGAGACGCGCAGGCAGTAGGGCACCTTGACGATGTAGATCCGGTCGAGGAAGGCCTCGTTGTTCTTGTTGTTGCGGAAGGCCTTCCACTCGCTCTCGTTGCTGTGCGCGAGCACGATGCCGTCGAAGGGAATGGCGCCGAAGCCTTCGGTGCCCTTGAAGTTTCCTTCCTGCGTGGCGGTCAGCAGCGGGTGCAGCACCTTGATCGGCGCCTTGAACATCTCGACGAATTCCAGCAGCCCCTGGTTGGCCAGGCACAGTCCGCCGGAGTAGGCGTAGGCATCGGGATCGTCCTGCGCATAGGTCTCGAGCTTGCGGATGTCGATCTTGCCGACCAGCGAGGAGATGTCCTGGTTGTTCTCGTCGCCGGGCTCGGTCTTGGCGACCGCGATCTGGCGCAGGACCGAGGGATAGCGCTTGACGACCTGGAACTGCCGGATGTCGCCGCCGTACTCCTCGAGCCGCTTCACCGCCCAGGGCGAGAGGATGCGGTTGAGGTAGCGCAGCGGGATGCCGTATTCCTTCTGGAGGATCTCGCCGTCTTCCGTGGCGTTGAAGAGGCCGAGCGGCGATTCGTTGACCGGCGATCCCTTGATGGAATAGAAGGGCACCTGTTCCATCAGCTGCTTCAGCCGCTCGGCGATCGAGCTCTTGCCGCCGCCGACCGGGCCGAGCAGGTAGAGGATCTGCTTCCTCTCCTCGAGCCCCTGCGCCGCATGCCGGAAGTAGGAGACCACCTGCTCGATGGCGTCCTCCATGCCGTAGAACTCGCGGAAGGCCGGGTAGATCTTGATGACCTTGTTGGCGAAGATGCGCGACAGGCGCGGGTCATTGCGCGTGTCGACAAGCTCCGGCTCCCCGATGGCCTTGAGCATTCGCTCGGCCGCGGTCGCGTAGGCCGTGGGCTCCCGTTTGCAGATCTCGAGGTACTCCTGCAGGGACAGGACCTCTTCGCGAGTCCGCTCGTAGCGGGCGGCGAAGTTGCTGATGACATCCATAAACACCTCCATCGAGTCAGCGGGGCGCTGCCCGGAGTTTCCGTGCTGCACACGTCGCATCGTTCGCAGGAATGGTGCCAGGTGAGTTGAGCACGCTTACGGAAAACTCCTCGAGCAGTAACTTGGCTCAAAGCATAGAACAAACAACGCGTCGAGCAAATTGGTTTTCAAATAAGAACGAACCGTCCGTCTAAAAGTTCCAGCCCGAAGCGGGAGCAATCGGCATAAACGCAGTGCAAATCGAAGCGAGCGTATGACAGGAGACATAGCACCTTCATCGTCTGCACCGCATCTGCCGATGTAGGACATCATCTTCGATTCGCGCTCGCGCGTCAGCAGGACATGTGCAAAGACTATTCCAGGCATGACATGAACGCGACACCGGCTCCGGCGAGATGTAAAAAAAGCGGCCCCGGAGGCCGCCTTTTTGTTACTCGACCTTTCCGATCTTCCGGACAGCTTCGGTCATGGCGCCGGCATCGGCGCGCCAGTAGGACTGGAACTCGGGCGCATCGAGGTAGGCCATGGGGCTGCCCGCTTTCTCGATGACCTGGACCACCGCTGGATCCGCCGCCGCCTTGGCCGAGGCCGCGCGCAGCTTGCTGACCACCTCGTCCGGCGTCGCGGCCGGCACGAACAGGCCCGACCACTGCGCGAACTTCACCTTGAACCCGGCCTGCTCGAGGCTGGGGACGCCCGGCAGCGCCGCCAGGGGCCGGTCGCCCCAGTGCGCGAGCGCGCGCAGCTTGCCGGCCTTGATCTGCTGCACCACCGTCGCCGGCCCGCTGGCGACCGCGTCCACCTGGCCCGCAAGCAACGCGACCACGGCAGGGCCCGCCCCGGTGTAGGGGATGTGGGTCATGCGGAAGCCCGCTGCACTTTTCAGCATTTCCATCGGCACGTGCATGGTGCCGTAGTTGCCGGAGCTGCCGTAGTTGTAGGTGCCGGGCTTGCGGCGCGCGTCGGCCACGAACTCGGACAGCGTCTGCCAAGGCGCGTCGGCACGCACCGCCAGCACGGTCGGATCCGCCGTGAAGCGCGCGATCGGCGTGAACTGGCTCGTCTGGTAGGCCGGCTTGCGCTCCAGGAGGAGGTCGGCCTCCGGCAGGATGGAGATCGAGGACAGGCTCAGCAGCACCGTGTAGCCGTCGGCCGGCGCGCGGGCCACGAAGCCGATGCCCACCGCGCCGCCTGCGCCGGCCCGGTTCTCGACCACGACCGGTTGCCCGAGCTCGCGCGACAAGCCCTCCGCCACCGGCCGCGCGACCGTGTCGGCCACGCCACCGGGTGGGAAGGGCACGATCATGGTGATCGGCTTGGCGGGCCAGCTCGTTTGGGCGGGCGCGCTTGCGGCAATGCAGCAAGCGGCGGCGAGCAGCGCGGCGCGCAGCAGGGGGCGGGGGGATCGGCTCATGGTTCTTGTCTCCGCTCTATCCATCTATGTATTTGCGTCCGGGATACCCCGGGGAAATCTCCAGCCCTCAGGCGAAGCTGTTCTCCAGCGTGCCGAGGCCGTCGATCTCGATGCGGACCGTATCGCCCGCCTTCAGGTAGCGCGGCGGCGTGAAGCCCATGCCGACGCCAGCCGGCGTGCCGGTCGCGATCACGTCGCCTGGATACAGCGTGATGCCGCGCGAGCAGGTTTCGATCAGAGTCGGGATGTCGAAGATGAAATCGGTGGTGCGGGCGTCCTGGCGCAGCTCGCCGTTGACCCAGCAGCGCACCCGCGTCTGCGTGCCGTCGAGCGCGTCGGCGCTCACGACCCAGGGGCCCATCGGGCAGAAGGTGTCGAAGGACTTGCCGAGGTCCCATTGCTGATGCCGCATCTGGACATCGCGCGCGGTGACGTCGTTGACGATGGTGTAGCCGAAGACGTGCGACATCGCGTCCGCGCGCGCGATGTTGCGGCCGGTCTTGCCGATGACCACGGCGAGCTCGGCTTCGTAGTCGATCTGCTCCGACACCGCGTCGCCCGGTAGCCGGACCACGTCGGCCGGCCCGATCACGCATTCGGGCACCTTGGTGAACACGATCGGCCATTCCTGCGGGTTCGCCGCGTTGTTCCTGAACACCGAGCCCGACAGTTCCTTGGCGTGCGCGTGGTAGTTGCGGCCCACGCAGAACAGGTTGCGCCGCGGCAGCGGCAAGGGCGCTTCGAGCCTCACGTCGGCGAGCGCCAGAGTCTCGCCGGTGGGCGCCGGCCAGGCCTTGCCTGCAGCCTGATCCTCGATGAGCGGCAGGGCGCCGCGCCGTGCGCGCTCGGCGTCCAGGGCGAGCGGGCGGACGGTCTGTCCATCGTCGGAAACCAGGCCGACCTGGCGGCGGCCTTGAAACTGGTAGGTGGCAATTCGCAAAATGATCTCCTTGACGGGACCAAATGCTACCAATCGAATACCAAATGCACAACAATGCTGGCGCAGAACCGTGGTTGATACGATAGCCGCCGGCCTTCCGTCCAAGACTTCCGAGCTCGAACTGCAACCGTGTACAGCGCCCTGACCCTGCGGGAAGCAATTCTCGACAACCTCAAGTCACGCACCTGGCGGGCGGGCCAGCGGCTGCCCACCGAGCGGGCGTTGAGCGGCCAGTTCGGCCTCAGCCGCACGACGGTGCGGCGGGTGCTGGCGGAGCTGAAGGAGCGCGGGCTGATCACCCAGACCGTTGGCAGCGGCACCTATGTGAGCGACGAGGTCGCCCGGGCGCTGGCGGACCTGAGCCAGGGCGAGGCCCCGCTCGCCACCAGTCCCGCGGAGCTGATGAGCGCGCGCCTGGTGCTCGAGCCGGCGATCATCGCCATGGTTGTGGGGAATGCCACCGCTGCGGACTTCTCCCGCATGGAGGCGTGTTGCGACAGGGGCGAGGCGGCCGCCACGCTCGAGGAATTCGAACTGTGGGATGGCCGCCTGCACGAGGCTATTGCCGATGCCGCGCACAATGCCTTTATCTCGGCCGTGTTCCAGCGCATGAACGAGGTTCGGGCCCAAGGCGAATGGGGCATGCTCAAGCGCCGCAGTGCCACGCCCGAGCGCCGCCTCGTTTACCAGCGCGAGCACCGGCAACTGGTCGCCGCGCTCAAGGACCGGGACGGCGCCCGCGCCGTGCAGCTCTGCCTGGAGCACCTGACGCATGTGCGGCGCAACCTCCTCGGTTACTGACAACAGCGCGCGGCGTCTTCATACCAATCAGGCCCAAATCGAAAGGATTGGGCCTGCTGAGCTTGCCTAGCTGAAGAATTCCTTGGCCTTGTCGAACCAGCCCTTGTCGGTCGGGCTGTGCTTGTCGCCGCCCTTCCTGAGGGACTCGTCCAGTTCCTTGATCAGCTTGCGCTGGTGCTCGGTGAGCTTGACCGGCGTCTCCACGCGGATATGGCAGTACAGGTCGCCGGGGTAGCTCGAGCGCACGCCCTTGATCCCCTTGCCGCGCAGCCGGAACTGCTTGCCGCTCTGGGTGCCGTCGGGGATGTCGATGGCCGCCGGGCCCTTGAGCGTGGGCACGCTGATCTCGCCGCCGAGGGCTGCGGTCGTGATGCTGACCGGCACCACGCAGTGCAGGTCGTCGCCGTCGCGCTCGAACAGCTCGTGCTTCTTCAGCCGGATCTCGATGTAGAGGTCGCCGGGTGGCCCGCCGTTGGTTCCCGGCTCCCCGTTGCCGGTGCTCCGGATGCGCATGCCGTCGTCGATGCCGGCGGGGATCTTGACCTCCAGCGTCTTGTGGTTCTTGATCTTGCCCTGGCCGTGGCAGGTGGCGCAGGGCTCGGGAATGATCTTGCCGGTGCCGTGGCAGGTGGGGCAGGTCTGCTGCACGCTGAAGAAGCCCTGGCGCATCTGGACGACGCCGTTGCCATGGCAGGTGGTGCAGGTGATCGGCTTGGTGCCGGGCTTGGCGCCGGTGCCCTTGCAGGTGCCGCAATCGTCCCAGCTGGGGATGCGGATCTGCGCATCCTTGCCGTCGGCCGCCTCCTCGAGCGTGATCTCCATCGCATAGCTCAGATCGCTGCCGCGGAACACCTGGCGGCCGCCTGCGCGGCCGGCCCGGGCTCCGAACACGTCGCCGAAGATGTCGCCGAAGGCTTCCGCGAAGCCGCCGAAGCCCTCGGCCCCGGGGCCGCCGCGCATGTTTGGATCGACCCCCGCGTGGCCGTACTGGTCGTAGGCGGCGCGCTTCTGCGGGTCCGACAGCATCTCGTAGGCTTCCTTGACCTCCTTGAACTTGGTCTCGGCATCCTTGCTGTCGCCATGGTTGCGGTCAGGGTGGTGCTTCATCGCCAGTTTGCGATAAGCCTTCTTGATTTCTTCCTCGCTCGCGTTCTTGGGAACGCCGAGGGTTTCGTAATAGTCGCGTTTGGTGGCCATGTTCGATAGCGGTGTCGAGAACGGAAAAGGCCGGACCGCCTTGTCAGGAGATCCAGCCTTGCAACGGGGTCTTCAGGTCAACCCTTCTTGACTTCCTTGACCTCGGCATCGACCACGTTGTCGTCGGCCGCAGCGCCGCTTGCAGCTTCCGGGCCAGCACCGCCTGCCGTGCCGCCTGGGGCGGCTCCGGCCGCGCCGGCCGCGGACTGTGCGTCGGCGTACATCTTCTCGCCGAGCTTCTGGCTGGCGGTCATCAGCGTGTTGGTCTTGTCTTCGATCGCCGCCTTGTCCTCGCCCTTGAGGACTTCTTCCAGCTCCTTGATCGCGGCCTCGATCTTTTCCTTCTCGCCGGCTTCCAGGTTCGCGCCATGCTCGCCCAGCGACTTTCTCACGCTGTGGGCCATGGCCTCGCCCTGGTTGCGGGCCTGGGCCAGCTCGACCTTCTTCTTGTCCTCGGCCGCGTTGAGCTCGGCGTCCTTCACCATCTTCTGGATCTCGTCCTCCGACAGGCCCGAGTTCGCCTTGATGGTGATCTTGTTCTCCTTGCCGGTGCCCTTGTCCTTGGCGCCGACGTGCAGGATGCCGTTGGCGTCGATGTCGAAGCTCACCTCGATCTGCGGCGTGCCGCGCGAGGCCGGCGGAATGCCCTCGAGGTTGAATTCGCCCAGCAGCTTGTTGCCCGCGGCCACCTCGCGCTCGCCCTGGAACACCTTGATGGTCACGGCCGGCTGGTTGTCTTCGGCGGTCGAGAAGGTCTGCGCGAACTTGGTCGGGATCGTGGTGTTCTTCGTGATCATCTTCGTCATCACGCCGCCCATCGTCTCGATACCGAGGGACAGCGGGGTGACGTCGAGCAGCAGCACGTCCTTGCGGTCGCCCGAGAGCACCTGGCCCTGGATCGCGGCGCCCACGGCCACCGCCTCGTCGGGGTTGACGTCCTTGCGCGGCTCGCGGCCGAAGAACTCCTTCACCTTTTCCTGCACCTTGGGCATGCGGGTCATGCCGCCGACCAGGATCACGTCATGGATGTCGTTGACCGACACGCCGGCGTCCTTGATCGCGGTGCGGCAGGGCGCGATGGTGCGCTCGATCAGCTCGTCGACCAGGCTCTCCAGCTTGGCGCGGGTGAGCTTGATGTTCAGGTGCTTCGGGCCCGAGGCGTCGGCCGTGATGTAGGGCAGGTTGACGTCGGTCTGCGCGCTGTTCGACAGCTCGATCTTGGCCTTCTCGGCCGCTTCCTTCAGGCGCTGCAGGGCGAGCACGTCCTTGCTCAGGTCCACGCCCTGGTCCTTCTTGAACTCGCCGATGATGTAGTCGATCACGCGCTGGTCGAAGTCCTCGCCGCCGAGGAAGGTGTCGCCGTTGGTCGACAGCACCTCGAACTGCTTCTCGCCGTCGACGTCCGCGATCTCGATGATCGAGATGTCGAAGGTGCCGCCGCCCAGGTCATACACGGCGATCTTGCGGTCGGCGCGGTCCTGCTTGTCGAGGCCGAAGGCCAGTGCGGCCGCGGTGGGTTCGTTGATGATGCGCTTGACGTCCAGCCCGGCAATGCGGCCGGCGTCCTTGGTGGCCTGGCGCTGGCTGTCGTTGAAGTAGGCGGGCACGGTGATCACGGCCTCGGTCACGGCCTCGCCGAGATAATCCTCGGCGGTCTTCTTCATCTTGCGCAGGATCTCGGCGCTGACCTGGGGCGGCGCCAGCTTCTTGCCGCGCACCTCGACCCAGGCGTCACCGTTGTCGGCCTTGGTGATGCTGTAGGGCATCAGGTCGATGTCCTTCTGGACTTCCTTCTCCTCGAACTTGCGGCCGATCAGGCGCTTGACCGCGTAGATGGTGTTCTTGGGGTTGGTCACCGCCTGGCGCTTGGCCGAGGCGCCGACGAGCACTTCGCCGTCTTCCTGGTACGCGACGATCGAGGGCGTGGTGCGCGCGCCTTCGGAGTTCTCGATCACGCGCGTCGTGTTGCCTTCCATGATCGACACGCACGAGTTCGTGGTGCCGAGGTCGATGCCGATGATTTTGCCCATTTGGTTGCTCCTGAACGCGAAAAAGATGTTGTTGTGAACTTGTGGATAACCCGTCTCGATTCAAGGGAGGAGGCGGGGATTTCCTGTGAGTTTCGTGGGGATCAGTTGCCCGGCGAGACGGTCACCAGGGCGGGGCGCAGCACGCGCTCTGCGATGGTGTAGCCCTTCTGCAGCACGCCGACGATGGTGTTGGGCTCCTGGCCCTCGACCGGCACCACCGAGATGGCCTGGTGCTGGTGCGGATCGAACTTGCTGCCGGCGGGCGGCGCGATCTCGATCACCTTGTTGCGCTCCAGCGCGCTCTTGAGCTGGCGCAGCGTGGCTTCGGCGCCTTCGCGGATCTGCTCGGGCGTGGCGTCCTTGTGCGCCAGGCCGGCCTCCAGGCTGTCGAGCACCGGCAGCAGGCTCTCGGCGAAGGACTCGATGGCGAACTTGCGGCCCTTGGTGATATCTTCGTCAGCGCGGCGGCGCGCGTTCTGCACGTCGGCCTGGGCCCGCAGGAACTGGTCGGAAAGCTCGGCGTTCTTGGCCCGGAGCTGGGCGATCTCGGCGGTGGCCGCCGCCAGCGCATCAGCCTCGTTGGCGGCTTGCGCGGCCTCCAGTTCCTCGGGGCTGGCTTCGCCTTGCAGCGTCTCGGGATTCGGTGGGGGTTTTTGCGGATCAGTCATGCTCAAAAAGCCGGCGACCTCGCCGGGAACTCAGGAAGAAGAGAACGATCACGGCCAACTGGGGCCAATGGTGGGGAATTCAAGAAAAAAATGCGCCTCGGGAGGCGCATCTGGCGAGCGACGCGGGCGGCGCGCCGCGCCGGGCGCTCAATGGGTGTCGAGCAGCTCCACGTCGAACTTCAGGGTGGCGTTGGGCGGGATCACGCCGCCGGCGCCGCGCGCCCCGTAGCCCAGCGCGGGCGGGATGATCAGCGTGCGCTTGCCGCCGATCTTCATGCCGGCGACGCCCTCGTCCCAGCCCTTGATCACCTGCCCGGCCCCGAGCGAGAAGGCAAAGGGGTCGTTGCGGTCGCGGCTGGAGTCGAACTTGGCGCCTTGCACGCCGTCGTTGTAGAGCCAGCCGGTGTAGTGCACGTGCACATGGTGGCCGGCTTTGGCTTCGGCGCCATCGCCGACGACGCTGTCTTCATACTGGAGGCCGGAGGGAGTGGTGGGCATGGCGTTCCTTGGGAAGTGGAAGGGAAAGCCCTGCAGTTTAACGAGGCGCCGGTGGTGCCTCCGGCGGCGGCGGCGCGGCCGGCTCGAGCGGCGCCGGCACGGTTTTCTTGACCTGGTTGAGCTGCCATTTCACCGCGAAGGCCTGCAGGTCCGAGAGGCGCCTGAGCAGATCCTGGCCGGTGGGCGTCAGGCTGTAGCCCTCGCCGCCGTGGCTCACGATGCCGGCCTCGCGCATCTCCTTGATGCGGGTGTTGAGGGTGTTCGGCGTGATGTTGCCGACGCTGTCCTGCAGGAGCCGGAAGGTCTGGGCGTGGCCGTCGCGCAGCGCCCAGAGAACACGCAGCGCGTAGCGGGCTTCGAGCAACGCGAGCAGTTGGCTGACCGCCGCGTTTTCCTTGCTGCTCATTCAGGGCATCTCCTCGGGAGGACGGCGGCGGCCGCGAGCGGCGCTGCATGTTCTTGTCGGATCCGGCCTCAGACCGGGCCGGCGACTATATCCCAGATGGGGGCGTGCTACAAGTTTCATAGCTGGCCTGTGAGGCCGGCTGCGGGCTGTGAGGGCGAGGCGTTCAGGCGCCGGGGTAGCGGGCCATGGTTTCGCCCAGGCGCACCGCGCGCCCTGGCGCCCATGCGGGATCGAATTCCAGCGGCGGCTTCGGAAACAGCATCACCACCGTCGAGCCGAGCAGGAAGCGGCCCATCTCCTCGCCTTGCCCGAGCACGATCTGCCGATCGTCGTAGCGCCATTCCCGCAGTTCGCCGCCGCGCGGCGGGTTGACCACCCCGTGCCAGACCGTGGCCATGCTGCCGACGATGGTGGCGCCGACCAGCGCCAGCACGAAGGGGCCACGCGCCGACTCGAAGACGCACACCACGCGCTCGTTGCGCGCAAACAGGCCCGGCACGCCGCGCGCCGTGACCGGGTTGACCGAGAACAGTTCGCCCGGCACATGAATCATCCGCACCAGCCGCCCGTCGCAGGGCATGTGGATACGGTGGTAGTCCTTCGGGCTCAGGTACAGCGTGGCGAAGCTGCCGTGCTGGAACTGCGCGGCCAGCGCCGCGTCGCCGCCCACCAGCGCGGTGGTGGTGTAGCGATGGCCCTTGGCCTGGATGATCTGGTCGCCCTCGATCGGTCCGAACTGGCTGATCGCGCCGTCGACCGGGCAGACCAGGTCGGCCTGCGCGATCGGCCGCACGCCGGGCTTCAGCGCGCGGGTGAAGAAGTCGTTGAAGCTCGTGTAGCTGGCGATGTCGCTGTCCAGCGCCTCGGCCATGTCGACGCCGTACTTGGCGACGAAGCGCCGGATGATCCACGTCGTGAGCGCGCCGCGTTCCTTGCCGGCCACCCAGCCGGCAAAGTTGGTCAGCGCCTGCTTGGGAAACAGGTACTGCGGCAGGACGGCAAATCGGGACACGGTGGGGCTTCCGGAAAGGGAAGGCGATTCTAGCCAGCGCCCCAGCCGTCGCCTGCGGGACGGCGCCTACTCCGGCTTGATGTTCGCCGCCTTGATCACCTGCGCCCACTTCTCGACTTCGGCCTTCTGGAAGGCTGCGATCTGCGCGGTCGTCATGTCGGCCGGCTGCATGCCGAAGCCCTTCAGCTTGTCCTGCATCTCGGGCTCGGCCAGGATCTTGCGGATCTCGGTGTGCAGCCGGTCGATCACCGGCGACGGCGTGCCGGCCGGCACGAAGACGGCCTGCCAGGACAGCACCTCGAAGTCCTGCAGGCCCGGCACGCCGGACTCTGCGACCGTCGGCACGTCCGGCAGCGAAGGCAGGCGCTTGGCCGAGCTCACCGCGATCGCACGGAGCTTGCCGCTCTGGATGTGCGGGCCGGCGACGACCGTGGTGTCGAACATCATGTCGACCTGGCCGCCGATCACGTCCTGGATCGCCGGGCCGCTGCCCTTGTAGGGCACGTGGGTGAACTTGACGCCCGACTTGTAGGCCAGCAGCTCCAGCGTGAGGTGCTGCGAGGTGCCGGTGCCGGCCGAAGCGGAGGAGAGCCCGCCCGACTTGTTCTTGCTGGCCTCCAGCACATCCTTCAGCGTCTTGTAGGGGCTGGCCTGGTTCACCACCAGCACCACCGGGTTGGTGCCGATCAGGGTGACCGGCGCGAAGGACTTCAGCGGGTCGTAGCCGATCTTCGGATAGAGGCTCACGTTGATCGCGTGCGAGCTGATCGTCCCGCCCAGCATCGTGTAGCCGTCGGGTGCGGCGCGCGACGCGATCTCGGAGCCGATGCTGCCGCCCGCGCCGCCCTTGTTGTCGATCACGACGCTGGTGCCCAGCGCCGGCCCGAGCTTCTGGGCGATGAGGCGGCCGAGCACGTCGGTCGTGCCGCCGGCTGGGAAGGGCACGAGGTAGGTGATGGCCTTGCCGGTCGGCCACTGGCCCTGCGCAAAAG
The DNA here is from genome assembly GCF_001541225.1 of Variovorax sp. WDL1. Classification (GTDB taxonomy): domain Bacteria; phylum Pseudomonadota; class Gammaproteobacteria; order Burkholderiales; family Burkholderiaceae_C; genus Variovorax. The sequence goes on from NZ_LMTS01000324.1 coordinate 117,641, forward strand.
CGGGCAGGGCCGGCAGGCCCGCGGCGAGCGAGGCGAGTGCGGTGCGGATGAGTGTGCGGCGTTGCATGAGGGTGTCTCCTTGACGTTCAGTAATTAATGGCGATGCCCCTGGTGGCTCAGGGCATGTACTGGCCGCCGTTGACCTCGAGGATCTGGCCCGTCACATAGCCCGAGAGCTGCTCCGAGGCGAGATAGAGGAAGGCGCCGACGCACTCCTCGGGTTCCCCGATGCGGGCCATCGGGATCGTGGCCTTGAAGGACTCGAGCATCTGCGGCGTCGAGAACTGGTCGTGGAAGGGCGTCTGGATCACGCCCGGCGCTACCGCATTGACGCGGATGCGCTCGGCCGCGAGTTCCTTGGCCAGGCCGCGGGTTGCCGTGCTGACGAAACCCTTGGCGCCTGCATAGAGATAGGCACCCGGCCCGCCGCCGTGGCGCGCCGCTACCGACGACACATTGATGATGCTGCCGCCGCGTCCCTGCGCCCGCATGAGCGGCACCACCTCTCGGCAGAAGGCGAGCATCGAGCGGGCATTGATGTGCAGGATGTCGTCGAACAACGCGTCATCGAACTCGGCGATCGGCACGCGCTTGACCAGGCTGCCGGCGTTGTTGACGAGGATGTCGATGGCGCCCCAGCGCGACGTGGTTTCACGCACCACGCGCCGGATCGCTTCGCTGTCGCGCACGTCGCCCTGCAGCGCGAAGGCCTCGCCGCCGGCGGCGGTGATCGCGTCGACCACCTCTTTTGCGGGGCCCGCCGAGCGGTTGTAGTGCACCGCCACGCGCACGCCGCGGGCCGCGTAGCCCTTCGCGACGGCCGCTCCGATGCCGGTGCTGGCGCCGGTGACGAGGGCAATCTTGCCTTTGAGATCTTCCATGATGTTCTCCTGTTTTCCTTGTGTCAGGTGACCGGCGCCGGGTTGAACAGCACCAGCGCGTTATGGAGCTTCCAGTGCTCCGCCCAGGTCTTCTTGCGCCCGCTGGCCACGTCGAGCATCAGGCGGAACAGCTCCCAGCCCACGTCCTCGATGCTCGCTTCGCCGTCGGCGATGCGGCCGGCATTGACATCCATCAGGTCGTGCCAGCGGCGCGCCAGATCGCTGCGCGTGGCGACCTTGATCACCGGCACCTCGGCCAGCCCGTAGGGCGTGCCCCGGCCGGTGGTGAAGACATGCAGGTTGATGCCGGCGGCGAGCTGCAGCGTGCCGCAGATGAAATCGGAGGCCGGCGTCGCTGCATAGAGCAGGCCCTTCTGCCGCGCTTTCTCGCCGGGCGGCACCACGCCGGAGATCGGCGCGCTGCCCGACTTCACGATCGAGCCCATCGCCTTCTCGACGATGTTGGAGAGCCCGCCCTTCTTGTTGCCGGGCGTGGTGTTGGCGCTGCGGTCGACGCGGCCGCGGTCCAGGTAGGCGTCGTACCAGGCCATCTCGCGGATCATGGCCTCGGCGACCTCCGGCGTTGCGGCGCGCGAGGTCAACTGGTCGATGCCGTCGCGCACCTCGGTCACCTCCGAGAACATCACCGTCGCGCCTGCGCGCACCAGCAGGTCGGTACAGAAACCCACGGCCGGGTTGGCGGTGACGCCCGAGAAGGCGTCGCTGCCGCCGCACTGCACGCCGACCACCAGTTCGCTGGCCGGCACCGTCTCGCGCCGGCGGGCGTCCAGGCGCTCCAGGTGTTCCTCGGCCTGGCGCAGGATGGAGTCGACCATCGACATGAAGCCGACGTGCGCTTCGTCCTGCAGGCAGACCACGTCGAGCTTCGCCTCGGCGCTGTCGCCGATGTCGGCGACGTTGCGCTCGTCGATCAGCGGGATGGTGCCGGGCGGCATCAGCCGCTCGGGCTGCAGCTTCTCGCAGCCCAGGCTCACCACCATCACCTCGCCGCCGAAGTTCGGGTTGAGGCTGATGTTGCGCAGCGTGCGGATCGGAATGACCGCGTCCGGCGCATCGATGGCCACGCCGCAGCCATAGCTGTGCTCCAGCGCGACCACGTCGTCGACGTTCGGGTACTTCGGCAGCAGCTCGGCCTTGATGCGCTGCACCGCGAATTCGGTGACGCCGGCCACGCACTGCACGGTCTGCGTGATGGCCAGGATGTTGCGCGTGCCGACGGAGCCGTCCGGGTTGCGGTAGCCCTCGAAGGTGTAGCCCTCCAGCGGCACCGGCGGCGGGAGCTTCACGGTCGCGATCGGCAGGCCCTCGAGTGCGCGAGCGGCCGGCATCTTCAGAAGACGCTCGTGGACCCAGCTGCCGGCGGCGATGGGTTTCAGCGCGTAGCCGATCACCACGTCGTATCGGCGAACCTCGCCGCCCTCCGGAATGTCGATCAGCGCCACCTTGTGCGCCTGCGGCACCTTCTCGCGCAGCGTCAGCCCCGATGGGAACACCGTTCCGGCGGGAAGGCCGCCGTCGTTGGCCACGATGGCGACGTTGTCACGCTCGTGCATGCGGACGGTCAGCGGCTGCGAAGGTCGGGAGGGGGCGTTCATGGCGGGATTTCAGGATTCGAGCCGGACGATCTCGACCCAGTTGGGCCCCTGGCCCACGGGTGTCGCGCCGCAAGGAGCCAGTGCCCCGGAGTCGGCTGCGATCGTGTAGACGGCGATGCGGTTGGATGCTTGTCCCGCCGCAACGAGGAAGCGGCCGGACGGATCGATGGCGAAGCCGCGCGGCTGCGATTCGGTGCGCACATGCCCGGCCGCAGTGAGCTTCCCGCTGGCAGGGTCGACATGAAAAAGGGCGAGCGTGCTGGACTTGCGCTCGCTCGCGTAGAGGAAGCGACCATCGGGGGTGAGTCGCAGATCGGCCGCCCACGCTTCGCCCGCGAAGCCCGGCGGCAGCGCGGAAATCGTGTCGAGCACGCTCGCCCTGCCGCTTTCCGGATCGACACCGAGGCGCGAGACCGAGCCGTCGAGTTCGCCCAGTAGGTACATGATGCGGCCCTGCGCATCCCAGACGAAATGGCGCGGACCCGAGCCCGCGTGCAGCCGCAGGACATTCGGCTCTGCCTCGGCGAGATCTCCGCTTGCGGGATCGAAACGCCAATGAACCAGGACGCCGCCGCCCAGGCTCGTCGCGTAGACATTCCGGTTGGCCGGGTCGGCCTGGATGCAGTGGGCGTTGGGGCCGGTCGGGAGCACTTGGCGCGCCGGGCCCGGTACGCCGTCGGCACCGATGGGGCTCACGGCAATCAGGTGGCCTCCGTACGAGGCACTCAACAGGTTACGTCCGCTGCGGTCGGTTGCGATATAGGCCATGCTGTGCGGGAGCGCTGCTTCACCCAGTGCCGTGAGCCGGCCGTCGGCCGGATCGATGGCGAAGGCCGCGACGGCCAGCGGCTCCGAACGACGCGCCACGTAGAGCCGGCGCCGGTCAGGACTGAGCGCCATCGGCATCAGCATGCCCCCGACTGCGACTTGCTGGATCGGCGACAGCGCGCCGGTGGCGTCGTCGAGTGCGAACACGCGGAGCTCTCCGCTGTCGGCATGGGAAACGAAGACTGCGCTCGTCATGGTCGTTTCGGTTCGAGCTCAGAGGCCGAGCAGCCGGGGCAGCCAGAGCGACAACGCCGGCACATACGTGACGGCCAGCAGTACCAGGAACAGTGCGACGAGGAAGGGCGCGGCAGCGCGCGTGACCACGCCCAGCGGGAGCTTCGCCACGGCGCTGCCGACGAAAAGCACGGTACCCACCGGCGGGGTGATCAGGCCGATACCCAGGTTCACCATCATGATCATGCCGAAGTGCACCGGATCGACCCCGAGCAGCTTCACCACCGGCAAGAGAATGGGTGTGAGGATCAGGATCAGCGGCGACATGTCCATCAGCGTGCCGAGCACCAGCAGCATGACGTTGATCATCATCAGGATCACGTACTTGTTGTCCGAGACGCTGGTGAAGAAGGTCATGACCTTCAGCGGGATCTGCATCAGCGTCATCATGTAGCCGAAGCACGCCGCGAAGCCGATCAGGATCATCACGATGGTCACCGTCTTTACGGTGCGATGCACCAGCTTCGGCAGATCGCGCCAACGGTAGTCGCGATAGATGAACATCGTCACGAAGAAGGCCCACACGACCGCGATCGATGCGGACTCGTTGGCGGTGAACACGCCGGACAGGATGCCGCCCAGGATGATCACCATGGTCATCAGCCCCCACATCGCGTCGAGGCAGATCTTCAACGCCTGGCGCAGGGGGATCACTTCGCCCTTTGGGTAGTTGTTCCGGCTGGCGATGATCAGGCACAAGGCGGCGAGCGTCAGGCCCATCAGCAGCCCCGGCACGATGCCGGCGACGAACAGGCTGGCAATCGAAACCGAGCCCCCGGCGGCCAGCGAATAGAGCACTGCGTTGTGGCTGGGCGGAATCAGGATGGCCTGCACCGATCCGCTCACGGTCACTGCGGTGGCGAAATCACGCGGGTAGCCCTTTCTTTCCATCTCGGGGATCAGGACCGAGCCGATCGAGGCGGTATCGGCCACCGACGATCCGGAAATCGCGCCGAAGAAGGTGGACGCAAGGATGTTCACCAGCGACAGCCCGCCGCGGATGAAGCCGACCAGCACGCCGGCGAAAGCGACCAGGCGGCGCGACATGCCGCCTTCCGCCATGATCGCGCCGGCGAGGACGAAGAAGGGGATTGCCAGCAGCGAGAACTTGTTGACGCCCGAGGCAAGCTGGATCATCACCGCGTCGAGCGGGATGTCGATCCACAGCGCGCCTACCAACGCCGCCAGGCCCAGCGAATAGGCGATCGGAACCCCGATCGCCATGAGGACGAGGAAGCTGCCGAGCAGGACCAGAGTGTCCATCAGTGCGCTCCCTCGCCACCTGCAGCGGTTTCCTCATAGCGCACGATGTCCCGGTCGGCCTGGCTGCCATACACCATGCGCTCGATCACGAAGAGCAGGGTCGCCACGGCGCCGATCGGGAGCGAAGCGTAGGTGACGCCAACCGGCAGCCATGTCAGTTCGCTGATCGACTGGTTCCATGTTTCGACGCACAGCCGGAAGCCGTAGTAGGCGACGAACGCGCACACGACGACCATCAGCAGATTCACGAGAACCCGCAGCGCGCCCCGCAGTGCGGCAGGCAGCGGGTCCGTGAGCATCGTGACGGCGATGTGGGCCCCGGCGCGATAGGCGGCCGCGGCACCGATGAAAGTGAAGACCATCATGAACAGGATGGCAACGGGCTCCGGCCATTGGGATCCGGTGCCGAGCACGTACCGCGTGAACACCCCCCAGGGAATGATCAGCGACATCAGGAAGATGGCGGTGCCGGCGAACCAGATGCAGCCCAGGTAGAGGCGGTCGCACAGCCGAACGAAGAGGGGATCCATGAGGTCTTGCCGGCTTTCTTTTCTACTTCGTTGCTTCGATGCGCTTGATCAACGCGGCGTAGTCGGCACCGTACTTGGCGCGCACGGGAGCGGTAGCCTCGTAGAAGGGCTTGTTGTCGATGTTGATGAACTCGACCCCCGCGGCCTTCAGCTTCGCCGTGTAGTCGCCCACGCTCTTGTCCCACAGCTGGCGCTGCTCCATCTGGGCTTCGCGAGAGAACTTCCTGACCAGGGCCTGGTCGTCCTTGGACAGCTTGTCCCAGGTGACCTTCGACATCACGAAGATCTCGGGAATGATGAGGTGATTGGTCTGGGTGTAGTACTTGGCGCCGGCTTGGTAGTGATTGGCGGTGAACAAGGTCGGCGGGTTGTTTTCCGCGCCGTCGACCACGCCGGTCTGGATGGCGGTGAACACTTCGCCGTAGCCCATCGAGATGCCGTTGCCGCCCATGGCATTCATCGTGTCGACGAACAGCGGGTTGCCCATCATCCGGATCTTCATTCCCTTGAGGTCGGCGGGCGTGCGTACCGGCTTCTTGGTGTAAAGGCTGCGCGTGCCGCCATCCATCCAGCCGAGGCCGACGAGCCGGGCCGGCGAGGCGGTGATCTTGTCGAGCATCTCCTGCCCGATGGGTCCGTCGATCACCGCCCGCATGTGCGCCTCGTCACGGAAGACGAAAGGCATGTTGAACACGTTGACCTCGGGGACGACGGGGCCGATCGGCCCCAGCGACGTGCGCAGGATCTGGATCGCGCCGACCTGCGTCTGCTCGATCATTTCCTTTTCACCCCCGAGAACGGAACCGGGAAACATCTGCAGCTTGATCCGGCCCTTCGTGGCTTCCTCGAGCTTCTTCCCCATGTGCTCGATGGCCACGACATTGGGATAGCCGGCGGGATGAACATCGGCCGCCTTGAGCGTCATCGTCTGTGCGGCGGCGACGCCGGGAGCGGCCGCCCACGCGAGGGTGACCGCAGCCGCGCCTGCGGCGAGGAGGGTGCGATGGAAGGGCATGAAAAGTCTCCTGAGGTTTGTGATGTGAATATTGCGAGTCTGAAAAGGACGAATGCACGTCCCTATTCGAATGGACCCTGGGCCGTGAAGGCGCCGCCCTGGTAGACGGAATTGGGATCCTCGGCCGGTACCGGCGGCTGGGCCTCGACCTTGGCGCGGAAGACCTCGGAGCTGTCCTGCGGCTGGAAGCCGAGGTGCGCCGCGGCGTGGTTGTCCCACCAGACGTTGCGGTTGGCTGACATGCCGTAGACCACCGTATGCTGGACGTGCGGCGTGAACAGCGACTTTTCCATCAGGGACGTCAGGTCCCGGTAGCTCAGCCAGGTGCTCATCATTCGGCGATTGGCCGGCTCGGGAAAGGAGGAGCCGATGCGGATGCTCACCGTCTCGATGCCCCAACGGTCGAAGTAGAACTGGGCCATGTCCTCGCCGAAGGACTTCGACAGGCCGTAATAGCCGTCGGGACGGCGAAGTGCGTGGGCGTCGATGCTTTCGCTCTGCTTGTAGAAGCCGATCACATGGTTGGAACTGGCGAAGACCACGCGCTTCACGCCGTGGCGGCGCGCGCCTTCATAGATATGGAAGACGCCCTTGATGTTGGCCTCGAGAATCTCCTCGAAAGGGCGTTCGACCGAGACACCGCCCAGGTGCACGACCGCGTCGCAGCCGGCGACCAGCGCATCGACCGCGGCCTTGTCGGCCAGATCGCAGGGCACGACTTCCTCGTGCGGGCCCTCCGCGGGCTCCAGCGCGGCAATGTCGGATACACGCAGGGTCCGGGCGAAAGGGCGCAGTCGCTCGCGCAGGACCTTGCCCAGGCCGCCGGCGGCGCCAGTCAGCAGCAGCCGGTTCAGGCGGGGAGGGGAGGAAGGCGCACTCATCGTTGCTTGTCTCTCTGAGGTCATCGGTTATCGGTTGTCGTACAACGCCCGGTTGATTATCATCAGCCCATGTCGCGCATGTCAACGGGGTCAACCGCAGCCGCCGAGCCGGCCGCCTTGGGCGGCAGCCCGCGGCGTCGCGGGCGGGGCCTGGCGCATGGCCTGGTCGACGACCTGGGCGAGAAGATCCGCAGCCAGCAGCTGCGGCCGGGCGACAAGCTGCCCACCGAGTCGGCCATCATGCAGGCCTACGGCGTCAGCCGCACCGTGGTGCGCGAGGCGCTGTCGAAGCTGCAGGCCGGCGGCCTGGTGGAGACCCACCATGGCATCGGCACCTTCGTGCTGCAGCCCCGGGCGGCGGGGATGTTCCGGCTGGAGGGCTCCGACATCGCGACCACGGTCGACGTGCTGGCGGTGCTGGAGCTGCGCATCAGCCTGGAGACCGAGTCCGCCGGGCTGGCCGCAACCCGCCGCACCGAGGAGCAGCTGGCAGCGATGCGCGACGCGCTCGACGATTTCGAGCGCAACGTGGCGGTGGCGGGGGACACGGTGGCGCCCGACTTCCGCTTCCACCTGCAGATCGCGCAGGCCACGGGCAACCCGTACTTCGCGGACATCATGAGCCACCTCGGCACCACCATCATTCCGCGCACCCGCATCACGGCCATCCGCAACCACGACCGCCGCGGCGAGTACCTGAGCCGTGTCAACCGCGAGCACGAGGAGATCTACGCCGCCATCGCGCGGGGCGATCCGGACTCCGCGCGCGCTGCCATGCGCATCCACCTGACCAACAGCCGGGAGCGCCTGCGCCTGGCGCAGGAGGCCGCCCAGCGCGAAGCGCAGGCGCCTGGGCAGGCCGGCGGCGCCCCGTCGGCCTGAGCGGCCGAGGTGCTGCGCGCTGGACATCCCGCCAATCAAGTTGTACGATGACTGATAACTTGAAACAACTTGGCTTCTGTTCCTCCGGCTTGAACCGCCTCTCATCCCCACGTCCCAGGAGACATCCCACATGACCCTCAATCGACGCGATCTCGTGCTCGGCGCCGTTGGCGCGAGCCTGCTGGCCGGCTCTGCCCATGCAGCCGATGCCTGGCCTTCGAAGCCCCTGCGCATCGTGGTGCCCTACCCGCCGGGTGGCTCCTCCGACATCATTGCGCGCGCCATCAGCCAGCCCTTGTCGGAGGCGCTCAAGCAATCGGTGATCGTGGAGAACCGGGCGGGCGCCAACGGCAATCTCGGCGCAGACCTGGTGGCCAAGGCGCCGGGCGATGGCTACACGCTGCTGCTGTGCGATGTCGGCGCGCTGGCGATCAGTCCCTCCGTCTACACCAAGCTCGCCTTCGATCCGTCGAAGGACCTGCGCGGCGTGACCATGCTGGCCTACTCGCCGCACCTGCTGGTGGTGCATCCGTCGGTGCAGGCCGGCAACCTGAAGGAACTGGTCGCCCTGTCGAAGAAGGCCGACCTGAACTTCGCCGTGACCGCTACCGGCAGCGCACCGCACCTGGCCGGCGTGGCGCTCGAGCGAGCCAGCGGCGCGCGGTGGCAATACGTGCCCTACAAGGGCGGCGTGCAGGCCATCCAGGATACGGTGGGCGGCCAGACCCAGGTGCTGATGAACGGCATGCTCGCGACGCTGCCGCATGTGCAGAGCGGCAAGCTCAAGGTGCTGGGCGTCTCCAAGTCCACCCGCATGCCGCTGATCGGGGACGTGCCCACCATCGCCGAGCAGGGCGTGGCGGGCTTCGAGTCGGGCACCTGGCAGGGCATGCTGGCGCCGCGCGGCACGCCCGAGGCGGTCATCCAGCGCCTTAACAAGGAACTGGTCACCATCATCCGCTCGGCCGACATCCGTTCGCGGCTGGCCGGACAGGGCGCCGAGGTCGTGACCATGACGCCCACCGAGCAGGAGCAGTTCTTCAACAAGGAACGCGCGCGCTGGGCCAAGGTGGTGGACGCGGCGCAGATCAAGCTCGACTGAAGCTCTCCCCCAGGTTGGCTCACTTCGTGTAGCCGCCCAGCCCCTCACCGGGGGCAACACCAGCGGCCCGGCAAAGCCGGTCCGCGGTGTTCCCCGACTTCCCTTCACTCTTTCCAGGATCTTTGGATGAATCCCCAAGAACTCAAATCCATCATGGGCTCCGGCCTGCTGTCCTTTCCGCTGACCGACTTCGATGCAGAGGGCAACTTCGACAAGAAGGGCTACATCCAGCGCCTCGAATGGCTGGCCCCCTACGGCGCGAGCGCGCTGTTCGCGGCCGGCGGCACGGGCGAGTTCTTCTCGCTGACCTCGGACGAGTACCCGGGGATCATCGAGACGGCGGTGCAGACCTGCCGCGGCAAGGTGCCGATCATCGCGGGCACGGGCGGCCCGACGCGCTTCGCCATCCAGTGCGCCCAGGCCGCCGAGAAGGCCGGCGCGCACGGCGTGCTGCTGCTGCCGCACTACCTGACCGAAGCCGGCCAGGAAGGCCTGGCCGCGCACGTGGAGGCGGTGTGCAAGAGCGTGAAGTTCGGCGTCATCGTCTACAACCGCGGCCAGAGCCGGCTGTACCCCGATACCCTGGAGAAGCTGGCCGAGCGCTGCCCCAACCTCGTCGGCTTCAAGGACGGCATCGGCGACATCGAGCTCATGAGCTCGATCCACCTGCGCATGGGCGACCGCTTCGCCTATCTCGGCGGGCTGCCGACGGCCGAGGTCTACGCGGCGGCCTACAAGGCGCTGGGCACGCCGGTGTATTCGTCCGCCGTCTTCAACTTCATCCCGAAGACCGCGATGGATTTCTACAAGGCGGTGGCGGCCGACGACATGGCCACGCAGCACCGCCTGCTCAAGCAGTTCTTCATGCCTTACCTGGAGATCCGCAACAAGGGCCAGGGCTATGCGGTGAGCATCGTCAAGGCCGGCGCGCGCATCGTGGGGCACGACGCGGGCCCGGTGCGCACGCCGCTCACCGAGCTCAAGCCGCAGGAGTACGACGCGCTGGCGACGCTCATCGGTCAACTCGGGCCGCAGTAGGGTCGAAGGGCGGGGCACTGGCCGAGGCGTTGCGCCTCGCCTATTCTTGAGACAGCGTGCGGGGCCGCCCAGACGGCCCCGCACTTTTTTCCGACGACACCAAGGACATGCCATGCAGAACTTCGACAACCTGATCAACGGCGAATGGCGCGCCGGCGCCAGCTACAGCCCCAACACCAACCCGAGCAACCTGCAGGACGTGCTGGGCCACTACGCCCAGGGTGACGCCGGCCAGGTCGACGAGGCCGTGGCCGCGGCCAACGCCGCCTTTCCGGCCTGGTCGACCGGCAGCGTGCAGGCGCGCTCGGATGCGCTGGACAAGATCGGCAACGAGATACTGGCCCGCAAGGAAGAGCTGGGCACCCTGCTTGCGCGCGAGGAGGGCAAGACGCGCGCGGAAGGCATCGGCGAGGCCACGCGCGCCGGCCACATCTTCAAGTTCTTCGCCGGCGAATGCCTGCGCCTGGCGGGCGAGGTGGTTCCATCGGTGCGTCCCGGCATCGGCATCGAGATCACGCGCGAGCCCGTGGGCGTGGTGGGGCTGATCACGCCGTGGAATTTTCCGATCGCGATCCCGGCCTGGAAGGTCGCACCGGCGCTGGCCTACGGCAACTGCGTGGTGCTGAAGCCCGCCGACCTGGTGCCGGGCTGCGCCTGGGCGCTGGCCGAGATCATCAGCCGCTCGGGCATCCCGGCCGGCGTCTTCAACCTGGTGATGGGGCGCGGCAGCGTGATCGGCGATGCGCTGGTCAACCATCCGGGCATCCACGCCATCAGCTTCACCGGCTCGGTCGGCGTTGGCCGCCGCATTGCGGTGCAATGCGCGACGACCCACAAGAAGGTGCAGCTCGAGATGGGCGGCAAGAACCCGCAGGTGGTGCTCGACGATGCCGACCTGAACCAGGCGGTCGAGCTCAGCGTGCAGAGCGCCTTTTATTCCACCGGCCAGCGCTGCACCGCGTCCAGCCGGCTGATCGTGACCGAGGGCATCTACCCGAAGTTCATCGAGGCGATGAAGGCGCGCATGGCGAAGATCAAGGTCGGCGATGCGCTGGCGCAGGGCACCGACATCGGACCGGTCTCCAGCGAGAGCCAGCTGCGGCAGGACCTGGACTACATCGAGATCGGCCAAGGGGAGGGTGCCAGTCTCGTCGCCGGCGGCGACCGGTTGAGGCTCGACACCGAGGGCTACTACATGTCGCCGGCACTGTTCAGCGAAACGGTGGCGAGCATGCGCATCAACAAGGAAGAGATCTTCGGGCCGGTGGCGAGCGTGATCCGCGTGAAGAACTACGAGGAGGCGCTGGCGACGGCGAACGACACGGAGTTCGGGCTGTCGGCGGGCATCGCCACGACTTCGCTGAAGTACGCGACGCATTTCAAGCGGCACAGCCAGGCGGGGATGGTGATGGTGAACCTGCCGACGGCGGGGGTGGACTATCACGTGCCCTTTGGCGGGCGGAAGGGGTCGAGCTATGGGGCGCGGGAGCAGGGGCGGTATGCGCAGGAGTTTTTTACTGTGGTGAAGACGGCGTACACGTTGGCTTGAGGTCTTCCTTTTTCTCCCTCTCCCTCTTGGGTTGGGGTGCGGTTGATTTCGAACGGTGCAGTTGGTGTGAGGCCGGGGCCGGGAGTTCGCCCCGGCGGGCGAGTCAC
>NZ_LMTS01000005.1 GCF_001541225.1 Variovorax sp. WDL1
CATCGTCGAGCCAGCCTTGCATATAGATGTCGCCTCGCTCATTAGCCGGGGCACTGCCGAACTCCAGCGATTCCTGTAGCCGCACGCGAACCTCCAGGTTGGTGTGATGCCTTCCCTCGTGATTCAGATCGTCAACCAACGACAGCACATTGGCGTCAGTAGCGCGCGCCAAATTCTCGGGGCGCAGAACCAAGTACCCGGGCTGCTCGGGTCGTTGCGGATCTGGGCGAACATAGATTGCACTGGCCTGAGGAGGCATGTTGTCACTCGGCTGCATCAAGCGAATCTTCACGTTGCCGGCAGCCAGATCCACGCGCAGATCTTCCAGCGTCGTGAGACTCTGGTTGTTGATAAGTATCAACGCCCGATCCAGTAGCGCCGTGTTGGCGTGCAGGCGAATATCGTCGAAAACGGAACTGTTGATGGTCGTCATAGCGCATTACTCCGGTTTGAAACTGCTGCTGATCGAAAGCGCTGTGATGCATGTGGCGTCATGTTGAGCTGGGCCCCTGGAATGGCCGGCATTCACCGAGATGCTGAAGCCCTTGTTCGAGGTGTATGTGCCGTAGTAACCGCGCTTGAACATTCCCCATTCGTAGGCTCTGGCCCAAATGGGTCTGGGCAACTGATGGGGGCTGTGGTCGACATTGGTGAAAGTGGCCCCCGTGTAGATCGCCAGGTCGTAGGGATTGATGCAGGTGGGCATCTCCTTGTCCATCACGAACTTCAGCATGTAGATGCGTAGCCCGGCTTCCGGACTTGTCGCGAACGGCCGCGGCAGTTCGGTCAACGTGCTCAGGTCTGCCA
>NZ_LMTS01000120.1 GCF_001541225.1 Variovorax sp. WDL1
CAGGGCACGCGCGTAAACCCGATCGTGCAGGTGCACGCGGCGGTGGGCGGCGTCGGCCGCGTCGGCGGCAGTGCTGCGGGTGCTGCCGGCGGGACTGCGGGCGCGCCCATCCCCATGGTCGTGCGCACCAGCACGCCCAACGCCGCCGTGCCCACGGCCAGCCTGTTCCGCACACACCCCGAGCCGGGCAGCCGCTACCTCGTCGAGACCGATCCGCGCTTTGCGAACCAGCGGCAGTGGCTGTCCAGCGACTATTTGCTCAACGCCCTGGGCAGCGACCCTGATCTTGTCCATAAGCGCCTGGGCGACGGCTTCTATGAGCAGCGCCTGATTCGCGAGCAGGTGGCGCAGCTGACCG
>NZ_LMTS01000342.1 GCF_001541225.1 Variovorax sp. WDL1
CACCAGCACCTTCTGCGTGCAGACGTCGGCCACGCTGCCGGAGGGGCATGGGATGCTCACCTCCTGCTCGACCAGCCAGACGATGTCGCTGGTCAGCTGAGCCATCTGCGCGGCCGTGAGGGCCACGCCCGGCCTCAAGCCGTAGGCCTGGGCGAAGGTCACCCCGGCGCTCATCAGCGCCGCGTACTGGGCGTCGTCGCTCTCGAAGCCGTCCAGCAAGCGGTAGCCGGTCAGCTGCGCCA
>NZ_LMTS01000016.1 GCF_001541225.1 Variovorax sp. WDL1
CCCTCATGCTGGGCAACCCACTTGAAATTCAACAGAGCCGGTTTTGAAGCGGTCACCTGGTTCGGCGTTGCCGGGCCGGCTGGCTTGCCGAAGGACGTGGTCGCCAAGCTGAACGGCGCGTTCAACAAGGCGCTACAGGATCCGGAAGTCAAGAAGAAGCTGGCCAGCCAGGGCGCGGAGACGCTCGGTGGTACTCCTGAGCAGTTCGCCAAGCTGATCCGCGATGACATCGGCCGCTGGGGCCGGATCGTCAAAGAGTCCGGCGCAAAGGTCGATTGACGCATTCAGCAGCGAATCGAGCGCGCGATGCAGACGTCGTCGTACAACGAGAAGGCGGTTGCGCCTTTCTCTGCGGGGGAGGGCCGCACGAACGTCGAGGTGCCGGCGGGCGCCTGCGATTGCCATGTGCATGTGTACGACGGCCGCTTTGCACCCGCGCCAGGTGCGCGCCTCCTGCCGCCTGATGCGAGTGTCGACGACTACCGGCAGCTGCAGCAGCGAACCGGGACCGACCGCGTGGTGTTCGTCACGCCATCGACCTATGGCACCGAGAACCGGCCAATGTGCGAGGCGCTCATTGCCTACGGCGAAGGCGCAAGAGGGGTCGCCGTTATCGACGAGCAGACAGGCGATGCCGAACTTGAAGCCTTGCATGCCACAGGCGTACGTGGCATCCGCCTCAATCTCTCGCTGGGTGTCACCAACTCGGCGCAGCAGATCGATGTGTTGGCCGCGCGTATCGCGCCCTACGGATGGCATCTGCAATTGCTGGCCGCTCCGGACACGCTCGCTGCCCTCGAGCCTCTCCTGCTGCATCTCCCGATTCCTCTGGTCTTCGACCACATGGGCCGCATCGCGCCATCGCTGGCGCAACGACATGCAGCCCACCGATTGATTCTTCGCCTGATCGACTCAGGTCGCGCCTGGGTGAAGTTGTCGGGCGGCTACATCGTGAGCGAGGAAGGCCCGCCGGCCTACAACGACATCGCGCTGCTGGCACGGGGCTACCTGCTGGCCGCGCCCGAACGCGTGGTGTGGGGAAGTGACTGGCCCCATCCGTCTGCCACTGCGGGTCACCAGCCCTTGCCCGACGACGCGCAGCAAATGGACCTGCTCGCGCAATGGGCTGGCCATGCCACTGCCCTGCGGCGCGTGCTGGTCGACAACCCCGCCGCGCTCTACGACTACCAAACCTGATTCTTGAACAAGGACAGCCATGACCAAGCTTGACCGGCGCACCGCCCTGACGATATCCCTTTCACTTCTTGGGCTTGCAGCCATGCCCTCCACGGCGCAGACGACCTGGCCGACCGGAAAACCCATTACCTGGGTCGTGCCCTATCCCCCGGGTGGCACCACCGACATTCTGGGCCGCGCCATTGCGCTGCGGTTGAGCAACTTGCTCGGCGCCACGGTGATCGTCGACAACAAGCCTGGTGCCACCGGCACGATCGGCTCTGCCTTCGTCGCCAAGGCGGCACCGGACGGCTACACCTTGCTAGGCACATCGATTGGCCCTCAGGCCATCGTGCCGAGCCTCATGCCGAAGATGCCGTACGACCCGGTCAAAGCATTCGAGCCAGTCGCTCTGATCGGCACGATCCCCCATGTCCTCATCGTCGGTGCGGCCCAGCCCTTTCGCACGGTGGCCGAACTCACCGCGGAGGCGAAGGCCCATCCGGAAGCGGTTTCCTTCGCGTCCGGCGGCAACGGCACGATCCTCCAGATGCAGGGCGAACTGCTGCGCTTGCAAACCGGCGCCCGAATGACCCATGTGCCCTACAAGGGCGATACCCCGGCCATCCAGGACGTGCTGGCCGGCCACGCGACCTTCATGTTTGCACCGGTGGCTGCGGCGCTGCCGCACATCCAGAGCGGCCGGCTGCGCGCGCTGGCCGTGACGTCTGCGGCCCGGCTGAAATCCATGCCCGAGGTGCCCACGATGGGTCAGGCCGGCTTCAAGGATTTCGTGGTGGAGCAGTGGCAGGCAGCATACGCGCCGGCCGGCACGCCTTCGGCCGTGGTACAGCGGCTGAACCAGGAAATCGTGCGCATCCTCAAGGACGCGGAGGTCGTCGCCATGGCGGACAAGCTCGGCGTCACGCTGGTGGGCAGCACGCCACACCAACTGGCAGAAACCCAGAAAGCAGACCTCGCCAAGTGGGCCAAGGTCATCAAGGACGCCGACGTCAAGGCCGATTGACTCGCTTCCATTCCTCCTCTTGCATCCGAAAGAATCCCATGCCTTCCAATCTTCCCGACATCATTCGCGACTTTGAACGCGTGCCTGCGCACATCGTCGCGCAGGCCGCTGAATTGCAGCCGGCCATCCTGGCCGATGTGGCCGGCCGCCGCGGCGCCGTGGACGGCCGCATCAAGGCACTGCGTCCGCGCATGAAGCTCGCCGGCACCGCCTTGACCGTCGAAGTTCGGCCGGGTGACAACCTGATGATTCACGCCGCCATTGCCATGGCCAAGCCAGGCGACGTTCTCGTCATCGACGGAAAGGGTGACCAGACCTCGGCGCTGATGGGCACAATCATGATGACGGCCTGCAAGCAACTGGGCATTGCCGGCGTGGTGATGGATGGCGCCTGTCGCGACAGCATCGAGATCGACGAGATGGACTACCCGGTGTTCAGTGTCGGCACCAACCCGAACGGTCCTACCAAGAACATCGGCGGCCGCATCGGCCATCCGGTGTCCATTGGCGGTGTGACCGTGCACGCCGGCGATTTCGTGATCGCCGATGGCGATGGCGTCGTGGTGGTCGAGCGCGAGAAGATCGAAGGGCTGCTGCCGCTCGCGGCCCAAAAGATGAAGGATGAAGCCGCGCGCATCTCCGCCATCAAGACTGGCGACACCGCTGCGAAATGGCTGAACGCTGCTCTGCGGACCGCCGGTGTGCTCAAGGAAGGGGAGACGCTGTGAGCACAATCCTCGTCACGGGTGCTGACCTCGCGCCGCAGGCGCTCGCGCTGCTCGTGGGTCACGATGTCATCTACGCCGGCAAGACACCGACCGAAGAAGACCTGGTGGCACTTTGCCGTGCGCATGATCCGGTGGCCATCATCGTGCGCTACGGCAAGGTCGGCAGCGTCGTGATGGACGCAGCGCCGTCGCTGCGCGTGATCTCCAAGCACGGCAGCGGCACCGATACCATCGACAAGGTGGCGGCGCAGGCCCGCGGCATCGAGGTGGTCTCGGCAGCCGGTGCCAATGCCGCGGCCGTGGCCGAGCAGGCACTGGCCCTCTTGCTGGCATGCGCCAAGTCGGTGGTGGCGCTGGATGCGCGCATGCACGCCGGCCATTGGGACAAAGCCACGCACAAGAGCCTCGAGCTCGGTGGCCGCACCATCGGTCTGGTGGGCTTGGGCGCGATCGGACTGCGCTTTGCGCGCATGGCCGATGCCCTTGGCATGCGAGTGATCGGGTTCGACCCATTTGCGAGCAACTTGCCACCGTACGTGGAGTGCGTCGACTTGCCGACGATCTGGCGCGAGTCCGATGCGATCTCGCTGCACTGCCCCCTGACAGAAGACAACCGCGGCCTGCTCGATGCCACTACGCTGGCCCAGTGCAAGCGCGGCGTCATCCTGGTCAACACGGCGCGAGGCGGGTTGATCGACGAGGCCGCGCTGCTGAGCGCAATACGTTCGGGTCAGGTTGCAATGGCCGGTCTCGACAGCTTCGCGGTAGAGCCGATGACTGTCGGCCATCCGTTCCAGGGCGAAAAGAACTTCGTGCTGAGTCCCCACATCGGCGGCGTGACCAGCGATGCCTACGTGAACATGGGCGTCGGCGCCGCCAAGAATCTGTTGCAGGTGCTGACGCGCCAGCCAGCCACGACCTGATGGCCCAGTGATGCCGGACAAGAAGGAGAAATCCATGAAACGATACCTCGCCATCGCATCGCTGACGGCTACGATGGGCCTGTTCGCTACGCTGCCCGCCCAGGCGCAGTCGACCTGGCCAGCCAAGCCCGTGCGCATCCTCGTCGGCTTCTCCGCGGGTGGGCCGACCGATGTCGTCGCGCGTGCGTTCGCCGACCATGCCTCTCGCACGTTGGGCCAGTCTTTCGTGGTCGAGAACAAGCCCGGTGCCAATACCATCCTGGCGGCCGAGGCAGTGGCCTCCGCGCCAGCGGACGGCTACACGCTCTTGCTCGGTGCAACCAACCACACGATGATTCCTGCGCTTTACAGCCAGCGGGTGAAGTTCGACGCCGTGCGCTCCTTTGCGCCGGTGTGCTCGCTGGCGCTCAGCCCCACGGTGCTGGTCGTCGGCCCATCGATGCCGGTCAAGACGCTCGGAGACTTCCTGAGCGAGGTCAAGGCCGCCCCCGGCAAGCGCACCTACGGCACGCCGGGCAGCGGCAGTTCCGGCCATTTTGCAAGTGAGCAGTTCACTCGGCTGACCGGAACCTCGATGAATCACATCCCCTACAAGGGCGCGGCCCAAGCCACGACCGACATGATCGGCGGGCAGGTGGACAGCTCCTTTGCCACGCTGGGGTCGGTGCTGCCCCAGGTGCAGGCAGGCAAGCTGAACGCGCTGGCCGTCGCCGCGCCCAAACGTTCGGCGCTGCTGCCGAACGTGCCGACCTTCGAGGAGGCCGGCGTGAAAGGGTATTCCGCCGATGCGTGGTATGGCCTGCTCGCGCCCGCGAATACGCCAGCAGCGACCTTGGCGGTGCTGCGTCGAGTTGCGACCGAGTTCGCCCAGTCACCTGCCACGGCAGAGAAGTTCAGGCTTTTGGGCATGGAAGCGCAGAGTACCTGCGCTGAAGCCTTCGGCGCGCAACTGACGCGCGAGGTGAAGGCTTACGGTGAGCTGGCTCGTGCGCTTGGCCTCAAACCTGAATGAGCGCTCGCCGTTCGCCAGATTCCCATCCGACATTCTTAGAGAACCCACCGATGAAAACCTCGATCCGTCGCGTGCTCGCTGCATGCCTCTTTGTCGCCGCTTCCGCACAGGCGGCGTTCCCGGACCGACCCATCACGCTGGTCGTGCCCTACGCACCCGGAGGCTCGGCGGATGCGCTGGCGCGCGTGCTTGCGGTGCGCATGGGCGCGAAGCTCGGCACCAGCGTGATTGTCGACAACCGCCCTGGGGCGAGCGGCACCATCGGCGCAAGCTATGCCGCCAAGGCGCCGGCCGATGGCTACACCATGCTCTACGACGCCACGCCCTATTCGATCAATCCGCACCTGTTTCCGCGCATGCCCTTCGCGAGCAACGCCCTGCAGCCGCTGTCGCTCGTCTCGCTGGCGCCGAACATCATCATTGTCAAGGCCGAGTCGCCGA
This sequence comes from Variovorax sp. WDL1, assembly GCF_001541225.1. Classification (GTDB taxonomy): domain Bacteria; phylum Pseudomonadota; class Gammaproteobacteria; order Burkholderiales; family Burkholderiaceae_C; genus Variovorax. Next base: position 5,308 of record NZ_LMTS01000016.1, read on the forward strand.
TCAAGGATGTGAAGGACCTGGTGGACAAGGCCAAGGTGACACCCGGCAAGCTGAACTACGCCTCCGGCGGCAGCGGAACGGTCCAACGCCTGGCGGCAGAACTGCTGCGCCAGAAGCTCGACCTCGACATGGTGCACGTTGGCTACAAGAGCGGGGGGCCTGCCATCGTCGATGTGACGGGCGGGCAGGTCGACTTCATGTTCAGCACCATCGCGGCGTCATACCCGCTGGTCTCATCGGGCAAGCTGCGCGCGCTCGCCGTGTCGTCGCCAGAGCGTTCGAAGCGCCTGCCCGACGTGCCGACGGTGGCCGAATCTGTGGCGCCTGGCTTTGAGGCATTCGAGTGGAATGGTTTGCTGCTGCCGGCCGGCACGCCCGAGCCCGTTGCTGCGAAGTTGCACAAGGCCCTGGTCGACGTGCTGAAGGAAGACGAGGTGAAGCAGCGTTTCACCGACGTCGGCGTGCAAGCCGTCGGGTCCACGCCAGCCGAGTTCGCAACTTTCCTGAAGAAGGAAGACGCGAAGTGGGCCGAGGTGATCCGCAAGGGCAACATCAAGCTCGACTGAATTCCCGATGGCTGTCCTGCCCCCAGCGCGTCCCGTCCCGCATTCGGTTGGTCTTGAACGACCGTCGCGCACGCTGCCCGCCGGTGCGTGCGACAGCCACATGCACATCTTCGACCCGCGGTTCACGCCGTCGCCGCACTGGAAGCGCCAGCCGCCCTGCGCCGAGGTGGCCGCCTACCGCCAGCTCCAGCAACGGCTCGGGACGTCGCGAACGGTGGTCGTCAACCCGTCGACCTACGGCACCGACAACGCCTGCATGCTCGACGCACTTGAGCAGCTTGGAGAGGACGCGCGTGGTGTTGCGGTGGTAGGCGCCGAGGTGGACGACGCCGAACTCGATCGACTCGACGCGCAACGCGTATGTGGACTGCGCGTCAACTTCGTCACGCCGCAATCCTGGGGCATCACCACGACGAAGATGCTGAGGACGCTTGCGCGCAGGGTCGCCCACCTCGGCTGGCACATCCAGGTCTTCGTGCACCCCGAACAACTGGTTGAACTCGCACCCGTGCTCGAGGCGTTGCCAACCCCACTCGTGATTGACCACATGGCCCGCATCGATCCAGCCGAAGGTCCGGACAGCGTCGCCTTCCACACGTTGCGCCGGCTGCTCGACCGGGGCAACACCTGGGTGAAGCTCTCCGGTGTCTACATGCGCTCGCACGAAGGCGCTCCCGCATATCGCGACGCCCAGGCGCTCGGGTCTGCATTGGTGCAGGCCGCACCGCAGCGCATGGTGTGGGGCAGCGACTGGCCGCACACCACCGAGGCGCCAGGCTCCGTTGACGACGCAGACCTGGTCGACGTACTGCGCGGCTGGTGTGGCGACGACGGGGTGATGGACCGTATCCTCATCGACAACCCGGCACGGCTCTACGGCTTCGGCGACGCCTGACACCATGCGGTCAAGCCTGCCTTCACAACTGCGGCGGCATCGAAGCCGCGACGGAGATCCACGGTGTTCTTTCTGCAAGCTCCCCAAGTTCAAGAGCTCGAGGTGTTCTCGCGAATGCCCGAGATCTTCCGGCGGCGCAAGACAAGCGCGTGGGCCGACGCCAACCGAGGCGGCCAGGTCACGGACTCGTTCCTCGAAGGACCCGTGTTCGATGACGCCGGAAACCTTTACGTAGCCGATATTCCCTTTGGGCGCATCTTCCGCATCGACCCCGCTGGTGCATGGACACTGGTGACCGAGTACGACGGCGAGCCCAACGGAATGAAGTTTCTGGATGCGCACACCCTGCTCGTCACCGACTACAAGGCCGGGCTGATGCGCATCGACGTGCGGGATGGCGCCGTCACACCCCATCTGCAGCGGCGCAATAGCGAACGTTTCAAGGGCGTCAACGACTTGGTGCTCGACGAGCAGGGGCACATCTACTTCACTGACCAAGGCCAGACCGGGTTGCACGACCCGACCGGGCGTCTTTACCGGTTGCGACCGGATGGCCAACTCGACCTGTTGCTCGCCAACGTACCCAGCCCGAACGGCGTGGCATTGTCACCGGATGGCAAGCTGCTCTACCTCGCCGTAACACGCGGCAACTGTGTGTGGCGCGTGCCGCTTCTGACCGACGGGAGTGTGGCGAAGGTGAGTCAGTTCTTCACGTCGTACGGTCCGAGCGGCCCGGACGGCCTTGCCGTCGACGTGCAAGGGCGCCTGCTGGTTGCGAACCCTGGGCTGGGCTATGTCTGGGTGCTCAATGCGCGTGGCGAGCCCGTGATCGTGTTTCGTGGCCCGACAGGCGCTTCGACGACGAATCTGGCCTTTGGCGGCAGTGGAAGGTCGACTCTCTTCGTCACCGATTCGACGCATGGTCAGGTCCTTATGGCCGCGCTCGATTCCGCAGGGCTTGTATTGCATCGCGGTCGCAGCACCGGTGACTTCATTTGATTCTTGGGCGATTTGCCAACCACAGAAGCGACCACGTTCGGATCGAAGCCCACGGTCGAGGTGAACTGGCTCTTCAGTCGTGCGCGGAATGCCGTACCACTCGTCGAAGCCGTGGTTCGCGGGAAGGCGTCCTGGCACATCGCCGAGACGCCCGTCCGGCGCCTGTTCAGGCGTCGGTGCGGGCCGCTGCGGCGGCCATCACCCGCTGCACCAGCGGATGGTGCTGGCCGCGGCGCGATCGGATGGCATGGATCTCTTCCTTCACGCCGCTGCTGCTGCCCAGCAGACGCAGCCCGCGCATCAGGCCGATGTCGTCCGCGCCGAGCCGGCTGACCGGGAACACACCCAGCCCGCGGGCGGCGAAGACGGCCAGCAGCGCACTGTCCTCGAACTCACCGACGATGCGGGGCCGCAGGCCCTGCGTCTCGAACCAGTGCTCCAGCGTCGTGCGCAGCGCCGAGTGTCCCGTGGGCAGCAGCACGGGCAGGTCGTTCAGGCTTTGCGGGAATCGGTCGCGCTCGGTCTTGCCGACCATGCGCGCCGGGCCGTGCCACTCGACCGGGGCATCGACCAGGCGCTCGCTGGACAAGCGCAGATTGGGGTTGCGTGGCGCCGCCTGGCCCGCCAGCACCACGTCGAGGTGATGCAAGGCCAGTTCGCTCAAGAGCTGTTCGAACTCGCCCTCGTGGCAGACCAGCCGGAGGTGCGGTGTACCCAGAACCGGCTCCAACAGCGCATGGGCGGCGAGTTTCGAGATGCCGTCGGAGAGCCCGACCGCCAGGCGGGCGACCTGGCCGCTGGCCGCTTCGCGCACCTCGTCGGGAATCACCTGGCCGAGCTGGAAGATCTCCTCGGCGCGCGCGAAGGCGGCCTGGCCCGCTTCGGTGAGGGCCACACCGCGCCCCGAAGGTTTGAGCAGTTGGTGGCCTAGCGCCTTCTCCAGCTCGCGCACCTGCGCGCTGATGGTCTGCACGGCCATGTCCAGCCGCTCGGCAGCCCTGGCGAAGCCGCCTTCCTTCGTGACGACCCAGAAGTAGTGGAGGTGGCGGTAGTTCAGCATGATCGATCCAGTGCGGGAAAACCGAAGTCTAGGTGCGCTTCTCTCTGGTTTGTTCGAATGCGGGCCATCCCCACACTCCAGCCACCCGATCAACCAACCATCTTCGCCATGGACTTCCTGCTTCCCCTCCTCACCTCCGACTTCATGGGCAAGCCGGCCTGGGTCTGGCTGGCCTTCGTCGGCATCGTCGTCGCGCTGCTGGCCTTCGACCTGGGCGTGCTGCACAAGGACGACCACGAGATCGGCGTGCGCGAGAGCCTGCTGCTGTCGGCCGGCTACATCAGCGTGGCGCTGATCTTCGGCGCCTGGGTGTGGTGGTACCTGGGCGCGCAGAGCGGCATGGACTACTACACCGGCTTCATGATCGAGAAGTCGCTGTCGATGGACAACGTCTTCGTCATCGCGCTGATCTTCACCTTCCTCGCGATCCCGCGGCAGTACCAGCACCGCGTGCTGTTCTGGGGCATCCTGGGTGTGATCGTGCTGCGCGCGATCATGATCGCGCTGGGCGCCACGCTGGTCAGCCAGTTCAGCTGGGTGCTCTACCTGTTCGGTGCGTTCCTGATCTTCACCGGTATCAAGATGTGGATCATTGCCGACCACGTGCCGGACATCGCGAACAACCCGCTGCTGAAGTTCCTGAAGCGGCGCATGCACGTGACCGGGGGGCTGCGCGGCAACGCGTTCTGGGTGCGCGAGACCGACCCGGCCACGGGCAAGCTGGCGCGCTTCGCGACGCCGCTGTTCCTGGCGCTGGTGCTGGTGGAGTTCGTCGACCTGATCTTCGCGGTCGACTCGGTGCCGGCGATCTTCGCGATCACCGCCGACCCCTTCATCGTCTACACGAGCAACATCTTCGCCATCCTGGGCCTGCGCGCGCTGTACTTTGCGCTGGCGGCGATGATCCATCGCTTCAAGTACCTCAAGTACGCCCTGGCCCTGGTGCTGGTCTTCATCGGCAGCAAGATCTTCCTGGTGGGCATCATCGGCAAGATCCCGGCGGTGATCTCGCTGAGCGTGACCTTCGGCTTGATCGCTGGCGGTGTGCTGGTGTCGCTGTGGAAGACGCGCAGGCAGCCTGCAGCCGGTGAGGCAGCGTGATCACCGGGGGCTCCGTCAGCCCGGCGGACGCCTTGTTCGGCCGCTATTCGATGTGGAACGGAAGCACGAAGTAGGAATCCAGCGAGGCCGCCTCGGCCGGCACGCCGTAGACAGGGGTCGGTGGAATCTGGTAGTTGCACGACGGTCCAGGCGCGCCCTGGGACAGGATCGTGATGCGATTCACGGTCGAGGTCGTCGGCACGTAGACCGTGAATCTCTGATCCTCCCCCTTGGAACTGCCCATCGCCGGCATGCCGGGCAGGCCAATGCCCGGGAGCGCGCCGCCGGAAGGGATTACCGCCTGACCACTGCAGCGCGGACCGGTCCACAGAATCGAGTTCGTCGATTCCATCGGCATCAAGTAGGGCGATTCCTCCACGACCCGGAGCGATCCGAGGGCATTGCCGACGCGGACGACGACATGGTCACCCTTGGCATTGCCGTAAAGACGCCCGACGGTACGACCGGCAGCATCGACAACTTTCAACGGCTCCTCGTTCTTGTCCTTGTCCTTGGCAACCGCAGAACCTGTCATCAGCGTCCCCGCGACGATGCCGCACCCAAGCATGGCTGCAATTGACCCATTCACGTTCACGTTCTTCTCCGGGTTGGAAGGAGCGCCAAGTATGGGAGAGGCGACCGCGCTTCGCAACCAAAAGTTCTCAGTAGTGACGCCGCGGAATTGAGCCGTTCATCGACCGGTGCCTCATTGGGTTGAAGGCCAAGCTTGGACAGCTTCGGCGGGGGGTAGCCAAGCTGGACTTCTCGAACGTCGTTCGCGAAAATTCTGTAATGTGCAAAGATGAAATCAATCGTGCATCTCGCGCTCGGCGTTCTGCTGCTTTCTGCCGTGGCGCTCAACGCCGGCGCAACGGGGACGAACAAGCTCTGCAACGGACGACAGACAGACGTCGTCTTTGCTGTAATCCATGAGAGTTCGGACGATTCGGGTTCGAGATGCGAGCTTCAGGGATCGCGGTGTTACGTGACGCTCCAAGGCTGGTACACCATGAGGCCGGGGGTCTGCATGGACGTCGACGTGGGAAATCAATGGGAGTCTTACCTGTCGATCTTCGTCAAGGAGACGGCGGCCGGCCAGTACAGGCCGGAAACCTTCCCAGTCAACGAGAGGTTCTACAAGGACAGGAACGAGAAGAACTCCGGCGTTGTTAACGTCACTGCATGCATGCCTGCCGGGTCGTTCAAGAAAAAGGTGCCTGGAGCTCTCGCGCCCATGCTGAATTCTGCAGTCGCATGCGATCCCGGCGAGGTGCTGTATCCGGTCAACTACGTCATGCGCGGCGGGCCGCAAACCCACGTCGTGGTCACGTTGAACTAAGTGGGCTGTTTAGACCGTGTCGACACGGTCAGTCCTTCGCCGCGAATGGAGACTGGAAAGCTCCTCGTGAACGTGGAGGTCGCACAGGCCAGCCGGTTTGCATGTCAGGCGCCTGGCTGTGGCCGCAGCCTCAAGGGTTGGCGTTCGCTGGGTCGACACTTCGCATCAGGGGACTCGCGGACGGCGTTGGCATGCCAGCCAGGCTTGGCGGTGGGTCGAGAGGGTAGGACCACCCTGGTGCTTCTGCGCAGATGCAACCCCAGGGGATGATCGGCCCCTTGTTGGTCATTCGGGTGCCGGAGGGGCGTACCGACAAGTAGGTCTGGTCCGCATGTTCTCGCAACAGTTAGCCCTCAGCCGGATCCCGGATCCCGGAGAATGGCGAACGGCGCGGCCGACGCGTTGCCGAAGCCAAGAGCGCCTTCTTCCAAGAAAGCCATGAAGGTTGCGACATTCAACGTCAACGGTATCAAGGGGCGAATGCCACGTCTGCTCGACTGGCTTCAGGACGCCGAGCCGGACATCGCCTGTCTGCAGGAAATCAAGACGGGCGACGCCACCTTTCCCCACGAAGCGCTGGAGGCCGCGGGTTACCACGTCATCTGGCACGGCCAGCCGCGGCACCACGGCGTCGCAATCCTGTCTCGCAACGCCGAGCCGGCCGAAGTTCGACGGGGACTTCCCAACGACGACGCCGATGGCCAAGCGAGATATCTCGAGGCTGCCGTCGGCCCTATGCGGGTGGCGTCCGTCTACTTGCCCAACGGGAATCCGGTTCCGAGCAACAACTTCGACTACAAGCTGCGGTGGTTCGAGCGCTTCAACGCGCACGCGAACACGCTGGTCGGACGCGACGTCGTTCTATGCGGGGACTTTAATGTGGTCCCGACCAACGAGGACATCTACAACGCAGGCTCCTGGCGGTTCGACGCCGTGCTGCAGCCCGAAACGAGAGACGCGTACCAGCGGCTGCTCGCCCAAGGCTGGATCGATAGCGCACGCTTCCAAAATCCGAAGGGGCGTGGGGACCTGTACACGTTCTGGGTCAACGACCACGCATTCCGCCGCAACGCCGGATTCCGGATGGATTTCGTTCTGCTCAGTCCCGGCCTCGGGAGCCGTCTTCTGGCTTCGGGCGTCGATGCGAAACACCGCGGACGCGAGAAGCCGAGCGACCACGCGCCAGTCTGGGTGGAACAGCGGGACTAGGAAGCGCCAAAGTGAACTCAGGGCCTCTTCATCACCGCCCTGGCCGCATCCTTCACGTCGTATGCTGCGGCTCATGGGGCGAACGGTTCAAGCTCACGGAGCCGCCTGCCCCCGAACGTCTCGGTTCGGCTGCCATGAGCGGAAGTTCGCTTGAATGAACAATTTCGCAACAGCGGACGCTCGCCGGGTTTGCACAATCGGCCCCAAGCGGCAGACCGACGAGGCAGCGTCTCATTCATACTGAGTACAACTAGCCAGAACGGTCCAAGTACCCTCATTGAAGGCGCAACGACTTAAACTGCAGAATACGCTCCCTTCGGGCCCTTGTACCGTGAAGGATAGTCATGGCGTCCTTGCTTCCTCACAATCAGTGGTAGCGGTAGGATGGCAAGGGAGGCGCCAGCATGGAAAACATCGGCATCGTTCCTGTCGACCAGGTACCTACAGCTCAGGACCTGCTGTTCTTTGACAGATTTCTCTCGACTGGAGCGCTTGCAGAACGTCCGGGTCCCTATCGTGCGCCACGTCCGCATCGGGAGGCCATCCCTCAGGAAGCACTTCGCCCGGTCGTCGATAGCCGGACGCTTGCGCGGTCTGAGGAAGCGGAGGCCGCCATCGACTTCCTCCAGCGCGCGCAGTTGTTCCTCGGCACCGACGACGAGAGCATGGAGTCGTTGCTTCGAAAAACGGATGAACTTCTCGCCCCGTGTCCAGCCTTCCGCGAGGAATGGGAGCGGCTTGGTGAAGCGTGCCGGCAAGCTGAGTCCAACGACTTTAGTCGGCCATATATGTGGAGGTTCCAGCGCCCCTATCAAGCAAATCAACGCCTGGTTAGCTTTGTCAGTCAGACGCGTGCACGCCTCCTTGCGCTACATCGCACGACCGAAACTGCTACATACACCCCTATCGTGAGTCCGAACGCCATACCGGGAACAGTAGGAGGCCGAGCGTCTGCAGTGGTGCGCGTGGTGCTGAAACACTTTCCAGTACCTTGCGATGACGTAAGTTTTCAAGAAATAGTGGAGTTCCGTTCACAGGACAAGGTTGCTCGGCAACTTCAACTTTTCCGGCGTTGGATGCGCTGTAGCCTCGCAGATGAGTCCAAGTCTCCTGCTGTAATCGGTGAAGAGCTCGCCGACGGCCTGTCAGACTTCACAGCGTACATGAAGACGGAGAGATGGAAGTACAACACCGAGGTCGTACAACTACTATTAACTTTCCCTCTGGCTACTGTCGAGCGACTGGCAAAGCTGGAGTTCTCCCAACTGCTTGACCCCCTGTTCGCCCTTGTGAAAGCCCGCATCGGACTCCACACGGCCGAAACCTTGACGGCACCGGGTCGCGAACTCGCGTACCTGCAGTCGGTGAGAAGCAGATTCACCAGAGGCAGCTTGTAGCTCACCCGCTGGACGCTTTTTGCGGGTATGCATTCGTATATCCAGAGCTTGTTGGGCTGCTGGCAAGAGGTTGACCGCACACTTGGTTTGGCCCCTTCCGTTGCGCACAAGCCAGGCCTTCCGCCCCTCCTGAGCCCTACGCAACTCAGCGTGATGCGGGCTATGAACAGCGGCCTGAAGCCGCCTTTCCCATGTCGGCTGCGAAGGTCCGCTTCGTAGCACCAGGTAGGTCCGCTTCGGGCCTATCCTTGCCTTTCGCGCTCCGCGCATGACCTGCAGCAACCGGTCTCAACTGGAAGTTCGATCGCGGTCCGGGCGCCCGCTCCGGTCCGGGCAATGTGCCCTTCGTTTCAGTTCCGGTCTCGACAGGCCCCAGGTCCTTGTGTTGAAGCGCCATCTTGCTCAGCCGGGTGATCTCCCGAATCACAATGCCGGTTTGCGGACCCCCGCCCCACCGGTCGAGCACAACCTGCATGGTGGCTTCCAAGAGCCCGGTCCGTACCAGATCGCTGATGGCCTTGAAATCGCCGTCGTCTGTCACGATCAAGGGCAAGCGTTCGAGCGCAATGCGGCGCAACAGCGCCAGGGGCGTCGCGCTCTTCATTTGTCTTTGCCGTAACGCAATGCCTGTCCAGGAAATCCCAAGTTGGGATATTCTAAATCAGGATGTAATTTCGCCCGCGTGTCGCGCGGCCTTCATCCAACATACAAAAAGCTTTCCAGCCTGCTTGCCGAGGCTCGTGCTGCAGCTGGGCTCACGCAGACGCAGGTCGCAGAGCGGCTAAAGCGACCTCAATCGTTCGTCTCGAAGTACGAGAACGGAGAGCGTCAGCTGGATGTCGTCGAGTTCATCGCCGTTTGCAAGGCCATCGGAATCTCCCCTCCCGAAGTGATCAACCGAATCGCTTGAGCCGGCTCATACGGTTGCCTCTACCCAGGGGCGCCAGTGGGCACATGGCTTAGCAGGCCCGCAGCCCTCGCCACCGCGGCCAATCATCAGCCCGCTTCCGCTCCACCCGCGCAGCACCCCAGACCACGTGCAGCTTCCTGCCCTCCCGCGCCAAGCCATCCGCCACCTTCTCGATCACGGCCCTCCGCCGCACGGCTTGCCCGCTGAGCTCAAGCGACCAGCAGCCCCAGCACGTACTCATCTACATAGCGTGGCTCATCGGCCCGCTTGTAGAACTGCCGCAGCGTGCCTTCGTGTACGAAGCCCAGCTTCCCATAGAAGCGCAGTGCTTGCGCGTTGTCGCTCTCGGCGTAGAGCTCGATGCGCCTGACGCCGTCGGCTTTGAGCCGCTCAATCGCATCGGTGAGCATGGTGTGCCCCACTCCTTGCCCCTGGCATCGTGGGTCAACCGCCAGGGCTCCAAGCAAGGCGACATGCCGCACTCGGCCCGGATAGCGGGTTGCCTTGTAGAGGCCGGCAAGCGCGCCATCGACTTCCCACACGTAAAAGCAACCGCTGTCGAGGAGCTCTGCGTAGCTGACCGGCTGGGCGGTTGCAGCGGTCTGACGGCACCGCGCACGCCGGAGGGCCGGCTGTGCGCCCGCCCGCCCTTGGGCTTGCCCTCTGGGCCCCGCTATCGGGCAACCCGTGTCCTGACGAGGACGGCCAGCAGCACCACGATGCCGTTGGCGACATCCTGGGCATACGAATTCACGCCCAGCAAGACCATCGCATTGCTGAGGACGACGATGAAAAGACCACCCAGCAAGGTTCCCAGCATCGACCCCCTGCCGCCGGACAGGCTGGCCCCGCCGACGATCACGGCGGTAATGACCGCGAACTCCACGCCATATCCAATGCTCGGCGTGGCGGAGCCCAGGCGCGACGTCATCAGAAGGCCGCTGATTGCCGCCAATCCGCCGGTGAGCGCGAAGAGCAGGGTGCGCGTGCGTTTGACCGGAATCCCCGAGAGGTGCGCGGCCTCCGCATTTCCGCCGATGGCGTACACCGAGCGTCCGAAAGCGGTGCGCGAAGCGACGACGGCGAACACCGCGAAGGTTGCGAGCATGAGCAGCACCGGCACCGGGACGCCCAGCACCGCGCCGCTGCCCCATACCTGGAAGCTCTCGTCGAGAATGGGGATCGGTATCGCGTCGGTCATCAGCATGGCCGCGCCGCGCAGCGCGGAGAACATCGCCAGCGTCACGATGAACGAAGGGATGTTGAACCAGGCCCGGATGGCGCCGGCGCCGGCGCCCATCGCCGCGCCAAGGGCGACGACCGCGAGCGCGGCGCTCCACAAGGGCAACTGGAATGGGCCTGCGAGCGTTCCGAACAAGGCCGATGAAAACGCGATCGCTGATCCGACGCTCACATCGATCTCGCCGGCAACGATGACCAGTGTCATGCCGTAGGCGATGATCCCGGTGAACGCGACCTGCCGCAGGATGTCGAGAAGGTTGCCGGCGGTCGCGAAGTTGGGCGCGAACAGCGCGGCCAGCATGCACAGCGCGATCAGCGCCGCCAGCAGGCCCTTGAGCTCCGCGTCAAGGCGCGCGAGCTGCTTCGCCGGGGCGGCGGTGCGAACCGCCTCGCCGGGGGTCATGGTTTCGGTGGTCATTTCATTGTCTCCATGTCTCTCTTGAATTCATCCGAATCAGTGCGCGCCGCCCATGGCGACGGCCATCACCTCGGCCAGGTCAGCGTGGGCGACACGGCGCTCGCCGACGATCTCGCCGTCCTTCATCAGCAGCAAGCGGTCGCACAGCAGCATCAGCTCCTCCATTTCCGAGGAAGCGACAAGCACCGCGGTACCTTGCGCTGCCAGTTGTTCGAGAAGCTCGTAGATGTGTCCCTTGGCTTCGATGTCGACGCCACGGGTCGGCTCGTCCAGCAGGAAGACCTTTACGTCGGCGGCAAAGCACTTGCCGAGCACGACCTTCTGCTGGTTGCCGCCCGATAACGTGCGAACCGGATCCGACAGGCTCGCCAGCTTGACTCCCATGCGCGACGCAGCCTCTTGCGAGAGCCGGGCCTGCCTGCGGTGCGACAACATCGAACGGTGCACGACCTTGTGCATTGACGACAGGACCAGATTCTTCGAGATGCTCATGTCCAGCACCAAGCCTTCCTTCTTGCGGTCCTCGGGTGCCAGGCCGACGCCTCGCCGGATCATGGCGCTCGGCGATCGGTCCAAAGGTTCCTTGCCGAAGATCTCGATCCGGCCTGCCGCGACGGGGTCGAGCCCATAGACGGCACGCAGCAGTTCGGTCCGGCCCGAGCCGAGCAGCCCTGCCAGGCCGACGATCTCGCCCTCGCGGACCTCGAAGCTGAGCCCCTTGAGCTTGCCGGAGGTCGACAGCCCGCTCACCTTCAGCGCCACATTGCCCGCCGGCCGCTGTCCACGCCGGTGCTGCACCGTGGCGTTGTTCTCCCCGGTCATGAGCCGCACGATGTCGGCCGTGGACGCACTGGCGATCGGCAAGGTATCGACATGGCGGCCGTCGCGCAGGACGGTGACGCTGTGCGCAATCCGCTGGATTTCGTCCATGCGATGCGAGACGTAGACGACCGCGACGCCCCGGGCCGAAAGCGTGCGGATGGCTCCCAGCAGGATCTCGACTTCCGAAGCCGGCAGCGAACTGGTCGGCTCGTCCAGGACCAGCACCCTGGGCCTGAACGACAGGCCGCGCGCGATCTCCACCAGTTGTTGCTCGGCGATGGACAGACTGCGCACCTTCGCCGCGGGATCGAGTTGCACTCCGAACTCGGCGAGCACTGCCGCAGCCTCGCAATGCAGCGCCTTGTGGTCGATGAACCATCCGCGCCGGTGGCTGCGCCAGCGGCCCAGGAGGATGTTCTCGGCGACGCTCAGTTCCGGCACCAGGCTCAGCTCCTGGTGCACCGTGGCAACGCCGAGGGCCATTGCGCGACCGGGCGTCAAGAGCTCCACCGTGCGCCCGGCGACCTCGAGCTCGCCGGCGTCCGGTCGTTCTGCGCCGGACAGGATCTTCACCAACGTCGACTTGCCCGCACCGTTCTTCCCGAGCAGCGCCCGCACCTCGCCCGCCGCCACTGCGAAGTCCACGCCCTTGAGAGCCTGGACTCCGGGATAGGACTTGACCAGCGCTGTTGCCTGGATCGCCTGGTCGGTCGCGGCCGGGAGTTGCCTGTCGTGCGGCTTACCGGCGGTCGGCAACATACTTGTGCGCCACGGCCGGGTTGTCCTTGGTGAATGTCGGCGATGGACTGTACTGGACGAAGTCGCCGACCGGCTGCCTGCGGGCGGCCCGGATGGCATTCTCGATGCCGCGCGCGCCCAGTTTGTACGGGTCCTGCCCGGTCGTCCAGTGCACGATGCCGTCAGGCGAAACGATCAGTTGCGCAACGTGGGCGTCGATGTCGATGCCGAACACCGCGACCTTCCCCGCGAGGCCCTTGGCCTTGATCGCTTGCGCCGCAGCAACCACGGCATCCTGGTTCTCGGCAATGAAGACATTCGCATCCGGATGGGCCGACAGCATCGCTTCCGCGATCGGCCGGGCCTTGTCCACCTCGTAGCCCTCCTGCTCTGCGAGGATCTTGATGTCCAGGCCGGCGAGTTCCTCGTTCAGCCCCTTGCGCCGCTGCTTGCAGACGTCGAAGGCCTCGCAGGTCAACATCAGCACCTTGGCCTGACCGCCCAGCTTGGTCTTGATGTACGCCGCGGCCGCCTTGCCCGTGGTGACGCCGATGCCCTTGTTGTCGCTGGTGACGTACGCCTTCACCAGTTCCTTGTCCTGCGGCGGGTCGATGCAGGTCGTGTAGCAGACCACCGGGATGCCGGCCGCCTTGGCTTGGCGCAAGGCGGGCAGGGAACCGGTGGGGGACACCGCCGACACCAGGATCGCGTCGACCTTGCGCGTGATGAAAGTCTGGATGTACTGCGCTTCCTTGGTCGCGTCGAAGCCGGCGTTCTGGATGATCAGCCTGGTGTTGTGCTTCTCGGCGAAGTCCTGGATGCCCTTGCGTGCTTCGGCGAAGTGCGGGTTGGCGAACAGCTCGACGACGCCGATGGTCAGCGGCTTGTCCGACTGCGCGAACGCAGCCGTGGCGCCGAGCGCGGCGGCAACCGCCAGCCCCCGCGTCGTGGTGATCCATGTCTTCTGCTTTGCATTCATTCTCTTGTCTCCTGTCGTGATATTGAAGATTCAAGCCATCTCGAATTGCCGGTAGGCCTCGGGGTCGAACCACTCCGATCCCGCCTTGACCCAGTTGTCGGGGTCGACTGTCACATCCGCCCGGTCCTCGTAGGCCGAGTGGAAATTCAGTTCGAACTGGATGCCGTTGGGGTCGTAGCAGAACAGCTGCCAAAGCGGGAAGCCGGGCACGGATCGCTCGCGGTAGGGGATGCCCAGCGCTCGGCAACGCTCGCGTGTCGCGGAAAAGCCGTGAGCCGACAACGCGATGTGGTCGATGGCGCCAGTGCCTGTCGGTACGCGCCCGTCGGTGCCGAGAGCCGCCTGGCCGGTGTAGATGTGGAAGATCGAGCCGCCGTGGGGTGTGTTCAGCTGCATCCAGTACCCGGGGAATTCGAAGAGCGGCCGAGGCGATTCGGACATGGCGAAGACCTGCTCGTAAAAGCGCTTGGTCGCTTCTGGCTTGCCGGTCTTGATGGCGATGTGAAAGAGGCTGGTGGCGGGCATGGCTGGCTCCGCTCAGAGGCCCGGGCGCACCATGTGGCCGCGGAAGATCGTCCAGTATTCGGACAGATCCTCGACCACGGCCTTGTACCGCGCGAGCTGCGGCGACTCCATGTGCCGGTCCCACAGCGCGCGGCTTTCCCACAATTCGGTGAAGACCCAGCTCTGCCCGTCCTCGGATTCATTCATCTCGTAGCGCAGGCAGCCTTCTTCGGCCAGGGTAGGCAACAGCAACGATCTGAGGACGGCGCGGAATTCGTCGGCCTTGCCGGGCTTGGCTTTGGCACTGCCGATGATGACGAGTGTGGACATGGGTGAGGTCTCCTGATGGTTCGTGGAAGAAGCGTCATGCAGCGGCGGCTGCGGCGAGGGCGTGGAATGCCGGGAACGGCTGGAGCGGGCAGTACTGCACGTCCAGCAAGTCCTCTTCGACATACGGCAGCGACGTGACGTAGTACTTGGCTTCCTCGAGGGTTCGCGTTTCCAGCTCCAGCACGGCGCCGGCACCTTCCAGCAGTCCATGCGCCGCGCGCACCGTTCCCTCCGCCATGCCCTGCCACACTGCCAGCAACTCGGGCTTGGACAGCCGTGCCAGGTGTTCCGCGTCCGCATCGGCGCGGCGGGTCAATATCACGATGGTCCTCATGTCACGCTCCGATCTCGGCCGGCTCATGTTCCATCTCCGTGTCGGCGATGTGCGCCAGCAGTCCGGTCCGGCCGGGCGCGACATGGCTGGCCAGCACGTGACGGTCGGGGTAGTCGCCGCCGTTCTGCGGCCGGAAGGGAATGGGCGCGTCCTCGAAGAGGCCGTCGAGCCGCAAACGCCACGCACGCAGCGCCTGCGCCACTTCTTGCTCGGTCATGCGCCCGGTGCCGTAAACCGCATACGTGGGCAACACATCGAAGCCGGGAAAGTACAACGTGCCGTGGGTGATCGGGAAGAGCAGCTCCTCGATCGGCCCGTTGATGCCCCGCGGCGAATAGTCGCTCGCCGGACCGCCGGCCGCCACGGCCAGCACGGCGCGCTTGCCCTTGAAGGCGCCATCGCCATAGCGGTAGGTGTTGCCGCCGTCCTTGTAGCCGTATGCAAGGCCGTAGGCCCACACGCGGTCCACCCAGCCCTTCATGATGGCCGGCATGCCGTACCACCACAGCGGAAACTGGAAGATGACGGCGTCGGCGGAAAGCACTTTGTGCTGCTCGGAGGCTACGTCGGCGGTCTGGCGGCCAGAGGCATAGGCATGCCCGGACTCCGCCACGAAAGACAAGCGCTGCAGGTCCAGCCGGCTCGGGAAGTCGTCCTCGTCGAACGCGGCCTTCCAACCCATCGCGTACAGGTCCGACTGCAGCACTTCATGGCCTTGTGCCTCGAGCGTCTGGACGGATGCATCGACCAACTGGCGTGTGAGCGACGTGGGCTCGGGGTGGGCATGGACGATCAGAACCTTCTTCTTCATGGTCACTTTCCATCGAGTGTTGTGGGTACGTGACCTAGTCTCGGTTGGCGCGCCCCATATGTGAAATCGAAGAACTGTTCGGCTACCATCCATCGCATGGATAGCAAGCGCCTCGACCTCAACTTGCTGGTCACGCTGGAGGCGTTGCTGGTCGAGCAGAACGTCACGAAGGCCGCCGCCCGCCTGCACCTGAGCCAGCCAGCGGTCAGCGCGCAATTGAACCGGTTGAGGGTCGTGTTCGCCGACCCGCTGCTTGTTCCCGCGCAGCGAGGGATGACGCCGACCACCCGGGCCGTCGAGCTGCTGGAACCGCTGCGTCAAGCCCTCGACCAGGTTCGCGCCACCGTTGCGTTGCAGGACTTCGACCCTGCGAAGGCCAAGCTGACCATCACGATCGCCTGCACGGACTACCTGCAGGCCGCGGTGGTCAAGCCACTCGCCCTGCACCTCAGGGCCAGGGCGCCTGGCGTGCGCGTGGCATTGCGCAACCTGGACGTGGCGCTGTTGGAGTCGCAGATGGCGCGCGGCGATGTCGACCTGGCGCTCATGACGCCGGGAGCCGCGCCGCCAAGCCTTCGCACCCGACACTTGTTCGATGAGCGCTACGTGCTCATCGGCCGGCGTGGCCATCCACGGTTGAGGGATGTGATCACCGTCGCAGAATTCGCGCAACTGGAGCACGTGATCGTGTCCTTGCGCGGCGGCGACTTCGAGACGCCGGTAGACGCCGCGTTGGCCGCACTCGGGCACAAGCGGCATGTGGTGCTGTCCGCCGCCTCATTCCTCTTCGTCCCCGACGTCGTGTCGCAGTCGGACTTCGTCGCCCTGGTTCCAAGGCGACTGGTGAGCGACCGTGCCGACAAACTCCAGTTCCTCGAACCCCCGTTCCCGGTCGAAGGATTCGCAGTGGGGATGGTGTGGCACGAACGCACTCACGCCCACAGTGCTCAACGCTGGATAAGGGAAGCTTTCATGTCGGTCATCGACAGCTGGCAGGCGAAGGCGGCATAGCCTCGGCACTCGCACTCGCACTGGCACTGGCACTGGCACTGGCGAGGCGCCACCTTCTCGCGCGTGTAGATCGAGAACACTGCCTCAGCGTCTTGAGGCCTCACCACCGCGGCCAATCGTCAGCCCGCTTCCGCTCCACCCGCGCGGCACCCCACACCACGTGCAGCTTCCTGCCCTCCCGCGCCAAGCTGTCCGCCACCTTCTCGATCACGACCCGCCGCCGCAGGCTGTTGCCCGGCACGTCCAGCTCCCAAAGCTCCAGGGAGCCGTCCGGCCTTTCCTCCACGAGCATGGAGAAGCCGCCAAGGCCATCGCGGTATTTGAGGGTGCGGCAGTACATCGGTGTTCGTGGAAGACGGGAGCGCCAGTGCGTAACCCCACAACCGCGAAAGTTCCCACTGCCCGGGCGCGCGGCAGGCGCCTTCGAGGGCGAGCCACGCGCCACCCCGCACCGCGAAGCTACAGCCGCGTGCAGGCGCGGTTCACGAATGCATCGCGGCCCGCACCGGGACCTGGATTCCCCAGGCGTCTTCCTCTTCAGGCAATCCACCCGAGTAGGCTTGGTGCGTCCGATTGTGGAACTCCGCCAGGTCAACCTTGTTGTTGTTGCCGCGGCTGAGGCTGAGCGCCTGCAGCGTGACCTCGCGGCCGCTGTCTCCGTAGACACTCGTGAACCAGCGTTTGGTGAGGGCAAGAATGGGATCACTTCCGCCCATCACGTCGCCGAGTGCTGTCGTGCAGACCGATTCCTTGATGAAGAGACGTGCAACGAGGTCGGGCGCAGTCATCTTGACGTTCTGTCCCGTGGAGTTCTTCTTGGGTTGGATGGCATCGAAGCGCGCCATGTGCCACCACTGCTCCGCATGGCGCCCCTCGTGATAGAACGTCTCGGCAAGGTCCACGAAGTGGTCGCTCCTTGCATCCACCACGCCTCGGCTGTCGCTGAAGAGGTCGTTGCTGATCACGATGGCCCAGGGCTGGAAGTCGAACTGGCCCAGCACGCCCGGCGGGAGGCCTTTCACGTCGAGGCCCGTGACGGGCATGTTCACGCTGCGGTGGACATTCGTGAGAGCGTCATGCAGGAAAGTCGCACGGTCCTGCGGACTTTTGCCTGGCCACTTCGCCGCAAAGTTGTTCTTGAGTTCGGTTGCATACGCATTGACGCACGCGGTGTCGGTCATCGTAACCATAGTCTCCTCCTGGGGAGTGTTGGGACTTTCGCAGAGAGTTGCGGTGAGTCCGGGACGCATTCCATCACTTACCGCGAACTTTTGCAAAGACTCTTCGAAAGACTCTTTCGCATTCGAAGCCCATGAGTGCAGGTCTCGCGCGCGGGCGCGAGTGCGGATATACCTCGCAGTCGGTGGCATGCGCAATATCTCGAAAGACCGAGCGGCGAGAGAAGATCATCAATACTGATGAGACGACTCGTGAAGAAGGCATGACATCGCTTCTCGCATCGACTTCGCGATGAGAAAGATATGTGTTGACTGCGCTTCATATCGGGAACACCATCGCCTCCGCCCGATCACCACCAGCAACATACGAAGGACGAATCATCATGGGACGCGCAGCCACACTCGAGGAAAAGAGCAAGAGCCAACAGGAAGTCATCGACCTGTTTGCACAGGAGACTACGCAGCTTCAGAATGCGCTGAAGCCGGAGGTTGACGCATTCAATGCGGAGACAGACAAGTTCTACGAAGACAAGAAGTGGAAGATGCTCGAACTGGGCTCCGGCACCAAGGCAAACTACTCCGACAGCGAGACTTTCTCTCTCGAGGGAATAGAGAAAATTCTCGGAACCTTTGCGACTGCGATCTTCGACCCGGCATCGGCCGTGAAGCCGCCGGAGGGAACGAAGGTGGACAAGGGTGCCCTCGACACAGTCGCTTCCGCAGGAATGGCGCTATCGACTTACGAGACGCTTGCTATCAAGGCGGCGACCGGGTTGGTCCTGAGTCTCTTCGGTGCATTCGACACCAGCACGAAGAAGGAAACGCATCTCAGCTCGACACATTCGATGCTTGCGCCAGGCCTCATGCTGCATGCCTACTCGGTCAACAGTTCGTTCACGAAATCGGACTTCTTCGGTGGGCGCGAAGTCATCGTGAGCCAAGCGACGTTCCGCCTGGTCTACAGCCTCGAGCAAGCCAAGGGCGTCGCAGAGATGGAAGTCATGAAGAGCATGACGGATCAACTGCATGACTACATCGAGCTGCTCGCAGGCTACATGGCGTCCTACAAGATCAAGTTCAAGGACATTTCGTACGCTATCGAGCATGCGGACCAGAAGGTCAGCTATGAAAAGGTCATTGCGGCGGCGCAGAAGAACAGGGACGACACTGCAGTGGAAATAGGAAAGTTCGTCCCGAAGGCGCCGGTCGTCGCGCTGGTCAATAACCTCCGTCCCTTCGTCGCCTTCGCCTAGCAAGCGCGCAGCTGGCTCAGGCTGCCGGCAAGTTGTTCGAATGCGGAGGTGACCCGGGGGGGCGGCAGAGATTCTGTTCGCCCCTCGCGTCAACCTGCACGCGTGCTTCGAGTTCTCGGTTCACGGAGGTTGCAATGAGTGTCATCAAACCCGACGAGTCCCGTCAAGGAACGACCGGACATCCACTGATGAATGCCACGAGTTTCTTCCTCTCACAACTCGACGCCATTGAAGTCCGGCTCGAAGGATACGCGGAGGCTTTCAGCGACCTGGGCTATTCCAGCACGCATCGAGACGAGAAGACTCAGGCCGAAGGCGATATCGCCGCCCTGCAAGAGACAGTGACATCCGCGGCTGGCCGCATCGAAGAGTGTCTCCGAATGACGATGATGGGTCTGCTCCAGAAGCAACTCGCCATCCAGCTTGCCTTCTTGAGTGACTACAACAGGCAGTACAAGGCAAAGTTTTCCGGAATCGATGCCTTGCTCAACGCTGCCGATGAGAGCGACGCGGCAATGGCCAGCATCCGCGCCACAGAGAAGGTCCGTGACGGCCTCTCGGCCAGGATTCAGACGATGCCATCTTGACTGGGCGCTTCAGGCGGGTCTGCCTGGACGAAGATGAGATGGCGGTTCGCCGGGCTGCGCCAGTATGAGCGCGAACAACTCGCTGCGGAAATGGATGCCGATCCGCGCGAAGGCGCGGTTGCGGTAGGTCTTGACGGTGGGCAGGCCGATGCCGAGGTCCGCCGCGATGCCCTCCTGCGACATGCCCTGGAGGATGCGGGTGCAGACATCGATCTCGCGCGCGCTCAACTCCGGCTGGAGGTCCAGCAGCCGCTCGCGCATGCCCGGCTTCGGCACCGGGCCGGCCAGCGCAATGTGCTTGCGCGCCAGCGCCATCAGCAGGCCGCCGAGCCGGCCGAACTCGGCGAGCTGGGTGTCGCTGAGCGCGCGCTGATGCCGATGGCGATAGAAGTTCAGCGCGAAGAGCGAGTGGTCGGCCTCGTGCTGGACCACCGACACGCGTTCGGCCACGCCGTGGGCCTCGTAGACCTTGGCGCGATGTTCGGGCGGGACCTCGCAAGCCGTGATGTGGCACAGGCGCAGCGCCTCGCCGGCGTGGCGTTCCACTGAGGGCGGGCGCGCCCGCAGGGTCCGGTCTCCCGCGATGGGACCGGAGAGATACGCACGCCAGCAATCGCGGGTGGTGTCTGGCACGCCCAGGCTGGCGCTGAAGAAGATCGCCGGCCGCGCGCCGATGCGGTAGACCGACACGGAGCCGAGCGGCAGCAGCTCGCGCAGGCCGTCGAGCAGGGTCGCGCCGAACCCGGGCTCGCCGAGGGTCGACACGGCCTCGGCCAGTCCGTGGGTGGCAGTGGGGGCAGGGTCGGCGGTCCAGGTGCGCATGGGGAAACGAGGGTTGTCCCGTCATCTTCCGGGATGACAGGCCCCTGCGGCCACCGGACTTACGCTAGCCGGATGACCGACCCGCTCGCACCGCCCGCGCTCGAATATTTTGCCGACCTCCAGGTGGACGTCGGCACGCCACAGGTGCTGGGCCGGGGGCCGGCCGGGATGCGCCGGGTGGTCGCGATCCACGGCGGCAGCGCACAGGGCGCGGGATGGCGCGCACGCGTGCTGCCGGGGGGCAGCGACTTCCAGTTGATCGCGAGCGAGACCCTGTCGATCCTCGACGCGCGGTACGGCCTGGAGACCGAGGCCGGGGAACTCGTCTACGTACAGAACCATGCGGTGCGCACCGCGCCCGCCGAGGTGATGTCCGCCCTGCTGCGCGGCGAGCCAGTCGACCCGGGCCGCATCTATTTCCGGTGCGTGCCGCGCTTCGAGACCGAGGCGCCGTCGCTTCTCTGGATCAACGAGCGCGTGTTCGTCGGCGTCGGCGTGCGGCATCCCGCGCAGGTGGTGATGCGCTTCTTCGCGCTGGCCTGATCGCAATCCAATTCTTGTTCTGGAGACATCATGAATCGACCTGCACGCCGCAGCCTTCTCGCCCTCTTGATCGGTGCCGCCCTGGTGCCCCTCGCGCATGGGCAGGCGACGGGCTACCCCGCCCGCCCGGTGCGCCTCATCGTGGGCTTTCCTGCGGGCACTGGCCCGGACATCGTCGCGCGGCTGCTGGCGCAGAAGCTGTCGGAGAACTGGGGCGGGCAGGGCGTGATCGTGGACAACAAGCCGGGCGCCGGCGGCCTGATCGCCGCGGGCGAAGCGGCGCGTGCGCAGCCCGACGGGTACACGCTGATGCTCGGCGAGACCGGCCAGCTCAGCATCGCCCCGAGCAGCTACAACAAGCTGCCCTACGACCCGCAGAAGGACTTCATCCCGGTGAGCCAGGTGGTGAGTTCGGACTTCGTGCTGCTGGTCAATCCGCAGAAGGTTCCGGCGAAGAACGTGAAGGAGTTCGTCGCCTGGACGCAGCAGCAGAAGGGGCTGTTCCTGGCGACCTTCGGCGCCGGCACGCCCGGGCACTTCGGCGCGTACATGTTCGGCGAGGCGGTGAAGCAGAAGCCCGAGCCGGTGCACTACAAGACCACGGCCGACGCGCTGGGCGGGCTGTTCAGCGGCGACGTGCAGGGCGTGTTTGCCAGCGTCGGGCTGGCCGCGCCGAACGTGAAATCGGGCAAGCTGGCCGCGCTGGGCACCACCGGCGCATCGCGCAGCCCCTCGCTGCCGGAGGTGCCCACGATCAAGGAGCAGGGCTATCCGACGCTGGAGTTCAACTCGTGGTTCGGCATCGTGGCGCCCGCCCGCACGCCGCCCGAGATCGTGGCGAAGCTCGGCGCCGACATCCAGAAGGCGGTGAGCTCGCCGGACGGCCGGCAGAAGATCGAGGACGCAGGCTTCCGCGTCACGGGCACCACCGGCGCGGAGTTCGCCCGCATCATCGCGGCGGACACGGCAAGCTGGGGCAAGGCCGTGGCGGCAACGGGCTTCAAGGCAGACTGAGCGCCACGCAACTACGGAAGCTTGGCGAGGATCTCGTCCATCTCGCTGCTCGTAAACGCGCGCAGCGATTGGAATCGGATATTGCCCTGCATGGCGATTGCGAGCGTGAACGCCGATAGCGCCTTCTCGTCTTCGCCCTCGACGATGGAGACAAGGTCGTACTCGCCCTGGGTCCACACAAGTTCGCGCATATTGACCCCGAACTTCTTCGCCGCTTCTCGCGCGGCCGCTGCGCGCTTGGTCGTGTCCTTGATCGATTGCAGGCCCTTGTCGGTAAAGCTCATCAAGCCAACGTAGGTGATCATGTCATCTCCTCGGTTCGACATAGACGGCCGATGCCATCTGCCTCGAACCGCCGCAGCCGTCAAACGCCGGTTCGAGCGCACTGGCAGTGAAACGGTCTGCAAGTCGTCGGCGAGGCGGAAACCGCAATGGACGCGGACCTCGCGCGGGGGCGGCAAAAGGAGTTCACTGGGAGAGCGGTTGGGATGCTACGCGCTTCAACGGCAATGGCAAGGTCCGGTGCAGCAGTTCGTGGTGGTCATGACCTTGCCTGCTTGAGCCCACCCGGGCTAGCGATCGCCATCGACCGGCGCGCCGGGGAACAAGCCCCGCGAAGTCGCAACCTTTTGCAGGTGCTGGATGCGCCGCCTCCGACACTGGCGCGATGGTTCAGCCTTGTCAGGCGAACTGGCTAGAGAGGCCAGTTCTCTCTTAGCCTGGCTAGCTCGCGCTCCAACGCGCGCAACTCTTCGTTGAACGCGGTCAATTCCGCAAGGGTGTAGTCAATGCTTTGCTGCGTGCCGGAGGGAAGTCCAATGACATTGACGACCTTGTGACGGTGCGCCTCGATGCCCCATCGTCCATGGACCATTTGATTACGCTGCACCCGAGCGGCATGCACATTAGCTACTTTCCGGCGCAAAAAGCGGCGGCCGCTTTCGAG
>NZ_LMTS01000220.1 GCF_001541225.1 Variovorax sp. WDL1
GGCACCTTCCAGGCACCCCAGATGGTCCTTGGAAACTTCGGCTACAACGCCGGGGGATGGCGTGTCGAACGGCACCCGCGCTTCCTCTCCGACGTGTCGGGCGACGGTCGTGCGGACATTGTCGGCTTCGGAGACGCCGGGGTCTGGGTCTGGATGGCCTAACCCGACTAGAGGGACGCTCCGGTCGTCAAGCGCTTGCCCGAGGCTTTGAGCATCTCGCCACCGCGGCAATGGGCAATCCGTGGAAGTCGCGTGGCGCCGCGTTCCATTGCCGGGCGCGCAGCGGTGTACTCGGCCTGCGTCTGGCGGAGTGGGTAGGCGGTGTCGTTGATGCCACTCATGCAGGTTGCCGGTCAGTGCTGTGCGGACAGGGCAGACGATGCTCGCACTGCAGCGACCCGCGACTATCGCATTGAGCTCGAAGCCGCGCCGCTCGATGACGGCAAGATCTTCATCACCTCGCCTACGCTTACGCGACCGGATGGTGGCGCGTCTCGCGATGCAGATCTACCTTGCAACGATTGGAAGCGGTAAGGTTGGATTCGTGGTAACGGGCAGGATTCGGCAGGGCGGCCGGACTACGTCAGCGGAATGCGAGGCGTCGTGGAGCGCAACACGATGCGCTACTACCTCGCCATCGACGCGTACCTGGACGCTCCCGGGCGACCAGCAACTCGAAGAACGTCTCGGCAAATGGTTCGACAGCACCGAGCGGTATTCGCGCCAACTCCATGAGATGGATCGAAGCGACTTACCTCAATATGAAGCCCAATGAGTTCGAGCGCATGAAGGTGGCGCGTTAAGGATCTTTCCAGTTAGGCCAAATGCCTTCGGGCTTCCCCCGCCTGAAAGGCCGCTTTCCCGTCGAGCTGGCTACTTGGATGGCCATTCGGCATTCCATCAAACGGGGGATGCAGGCGTCAGGTGGCGCGCGTAGGATTTCTTCGTCGTCCTTGCCATCAGTGTTAGGGCGAGGCGAGACGCACTGTGCCCGTCGCTCAACACCCGTCTAAGAAAAGCGAGGACAGCATGGCCAAGCCAAGCGCATCCAAAGACTCGTCTGCCCGCGGGATCATGATCACAGTCAAGCCGTACGGCCCGACCAGCGAGGAACTGGCGGCGATCGGCGAGCGCGTGGTGCTGAATCCTGCACTGCTCGATTACATCGGGCACTCAAAGGCGCGGCTCCTTTATGTCGAGGCGCTGGAGGAGGACGCCCCGGTCAAGAGCGGCAGGCCGAAGCCGCCGCGCGCATTTCGCGCCACCCTGTACGACGACAAACGTCATCGCACCGTCTTCGCCGATGGTCTGCTGAGTGCGCCGCGCAAGCTGTCGCTAACGGAATCAGCCTTGCCTCCGCCGCCGTCGGATGCCGAGTTCGCTGCCGCCGTGAAGATCGTGCATCGTGATGCAGCTTTGGGCGCTGCTCTCGCTGCCGGCCATCTGGAACCCTATCAACCGATCCCGGCTCTGTCGCTGACCGAATTGCCCGACGGAAGCATCGAACGCCGTATCACGGTCGGGCTGCTGCCACGGGGCCAGAACGCGGAGCACGAAATCGTCGCCGTCGATCTTGCCGCGCGCGCGCTGACCCGATTCGAGGGTCGAGCACCGGGCAACGCTCACCCCCATCCAAGTGGCTTGTGCGGTGTGCCGCACGATGCCAACCAGACAACGGCCGACAAGGGCACCGCCGGTCAGGTCTGGGTGACGGTGAGCCAGGGCGGTCAGACTCTGTGGCGTTTCCTCGCAGTGCGGCCGGCCGCCTCGAGCGGCACCAATGGTTCGGGCGTCGAGCTGCGCTTCGTCGACTACAAGGGCAAGCGCGTCCTGTACCGCGCCCACGTGCCGATCCTCAACGTCAAGTACGACCAGAACGCCTGCGGTCCCTACCGCGACTGGCAGTACCAGGAAGGCATGATCCAGGCACAGGGCAGCAACGTGGCGCCGGGTTTTCGCCTCTGCACAGCGCCCGCCTTGACAATCCTGGACACGGGCTCCGACACCGGCAACTTTCTCGGTGTCGGCATTTACTTGCGCGGCAACGAGGTAGTCCTCGTCAGTGAAATGGAAGCGGGCTGGTACCGCTACGTCAGCGAGTGGCGCCTCGGCACCAACGGCACGATCCGTCCGCGCTTCGGCTTTGCTGCCGTCGAAAGTCAGTGCGTGTGCAACGTGCATCACCACCACGTCTACTGGCGCTTGGATTTCGATATCCGGACCGCGAGCAACAACCGTGTGCGGGAATTCAATGATCCACCGCTGGCGGGGTCGAGCAAGTGGCACAGCAAGGTGTTCGAAATCCGCAGGCCGCGCGACTTTGCGCGCAAGCGCAAGTGGCGCGTCGAGAACACCGTCAGCGGCGAGGGCTACGAGATCGTCCCGAACGCGAACGATGGCGTCGCCAGCGCCGCGCCGGACGCCCCTTTCGGCCGCGGCGATGTCTGGATCCTGCGCTACAGGGGCAGCGAGATCGACGACGGTTCCATCGCGATCGGGCCGCCCTACGAAGCCAACCTCGACCAATGGGTCAACGGCGAAGCCATATCGAACCACGATGTCGTGGTCTGGTACGGCGCTCACTTCACGCATGACGTGAACGATGCCGGCCCGGCCCAGCCCGATCACATCGTCGGGCCCGACCTGAAGCCGGTGAACTGGTAGGGTGTGCCGGCAGCCAAGACCAAGCACCGCTAACTGAAGTTCGGCCATGCAGGCGAGCACATCCTGGCTCAGCTTTCGCCATGCGCATGCGGCGGCGCTCCAGGCAGGGAACGGCGACGCTGCTACGGCGGATCAGGCTCGCCGTTGGGCGACCCACTCTGCATGGTGTTCATCCGAGCTGGCTCTGGACAGCTTCTGGCGCGGTCACGGTGGCCCGCGCAGTCCAACTTCCTTCCTTCCAGATCGCGCCGACGCACAAACGATCGGGCGGAGCTGTCTTTGCTTGAGATCGCAGTTGCAATGAGCGCGCGAGGGGGATCTGTTACTTGCTGGGTTGCGGTAACAGGGCATCTATTTTTGCAACCCTATCAATTAGGAGTCAATAAATGACTACACAGGAAACATCTTCTCAGACGAACCTCGAAGCAAAAACATTCAAGCTAGACCCTGCTATCCATCGAAGAATTCTCAACTTCCTGAATGAAGCCGTTCAACCCGAAGATCTGGCGCGCGAAAGAGTGCTTCCTCCCAATCCAGAAATCGACCCTATTCATGAAGACAACCCCGAGGAATTGAAGCTAAAACAAAGAAATATCCTGGATTTTGAAGTGGCCAAAGAGATTCTTGAATTCAGAGATCAAGAATATCCGCTTGGGTTCCGAAATCTTAGAGAATTACTGAGCCTCAAGGTGTTTGATCGTCGACATTTGAATGCCTTGCTACACCATTTCAGCAATATGTTTTATGGAAGCTGGGCAGTTTTCCCTCAAAGCATCCCCCGCCGGGGGCCGGGTGGCTACGATGGCGTCGTTCACGCCGCGCTGTTGCACACCGGCAAGGTTCTATTCATCACAGCAGATGAAACAACAATGCTTTGGAATCCGGACGATGCAACTCCGGCTGCCTTTGAAGACCCGATCAACCAGCCTCACCAAGTACCTGATGCAGCGGCAGGCTACTCAGTGCTATGCGGTGGGCATTCCTTTCTGTCGGATGGACGGCTACTGGTTCTTGGTGGGGGTGGATATGGACCCCATTCGAAAGCAAAGTGGGGCTACAAATTCGACCCGACCAGCAAGATATGGACGAGGACTGCCGGCAGCATGGCCCATGCTCGGTGGTACCCAACTACCTTGACATTGGGTGACCAGCGTATCGGTAATAGTCACGAGATTCTGGTTGTCTGCGGCCACGGTGGTGGTGACATGGAAATCTATGATGAGGCCTCCGATAGTTTTTCGGAAGTGACATCAGGGGATGACAAGCCATTTCCCAATTTGTACCCTGGTCTTCATTTGCTGCCCAATCACAGCGTCTTTTATTCAAGAACGGGGTGGGCAAGCGCCGGAGCGGGCGGTGGGCCTTTCGCGGGTGATGATCAATCTGGCTATTTCATCTTCACCGGAGCCAATACGGGGATCTGGAATAGCATCGCACCCGTTTCTCCCTCCATGCCGGATCGGACAAAAGGCATGTCCGTCGTCTTGTTGAGCAACACGGCTCCTTATGTTCGTATCCTTGTCGTCGGCGGTGCGGATGCTTCCACCAACAACACCTACGAAATCATTGACGCGACTTCATTGTCGCCGGCAATGAACTGGGGGCCGGCCCAGGCATTTCCGGACGGCGAACATCGAAGTCTTTGCAGCGCGGTGGTGCTGCCCGATGGTAATGTATTTGTGTGCGGTGGTATTCAGCGAAGTAACTCGCCCTGTACAATGTTCAATCCGCAAACCAATTCATGGTCTCCAATGGCCGCATTGCCATCCATCAGGGATTACCATTCGGTAGCGTTGCTACTGCCGAGCGGACAAGTGATGATGGCGGGTTGGAACAACACATCGATCGAAATCTACAGTCCGCCCTATTTGTTCGGTGGCGCGAGACCCATAATCTCTAATGCGCCTGCATTAGTGCATCACGGGCAAAGCTTTGTCATTGAATCGCCGGACGCACCGTCAATTGTTAAAGTGGTTCTCGTTAGGCCGATGGCTGTAACGCACGAAACAGACACTGAGCAGAAAGTTCTTGAGATGCCATACATCCATGATCACGTCAATCCTACGCGTTTGACCTTGACGGCACCGCATGGCGGGCATCCACATTCACTTGCTCAACAAGGCTACTACATGATGTTTGCGATCAATGTTAACGGCGTGCCTTCAATTGCGAATTGGATTTATTTGCACTAAATGAACGTACTCCGCGGGAGGTTGCGGGGATCCTTTTCAAGCGGTGGCGTCGTCGGGCGGCCTTGCAGCGTATGCGTTTAACCGCGGGCGATCGCGTTGGCGAGTTCCGACCCGGCCGAATCGCGACCGACTTGCTACGCACCAGACGTGGAGTTCGTTCCAACAGCGCCCGGCGCGCGCCCCGGCGTTCTCGTCGTCGTCACGCGTTCAGGTCGCTGGCCCAGATTGGCATGCAATCGCCGCAGGGAAAGGGATGCGAGGCTTTGACCAAATTGAAAGGTTGGCAGTGCTCGCACGAATGGGGCACTCCAACAGCAACGGCGTCACGGATGCCGAGGCTACTTCCAAGCTGCCGCTGCTAGCCGCGCCGATGCTTATGTTCAATAACGTTGTCTCCGCGAATGTGAAGAATGGCACGTGTCATCGTTGCACCGGAACACGGCGCCACGCTCTGGTGCCCTGTGATCGCCATCGTCTCCGGCAGCGACATGTTGTTCTGCCGGCCTGCCTCGGTGACGAAACCTGTTCGCGGGAGAATGCACAAAACTCGTTGTTCTATCCGATGCCTCCAAGGTGGCCGTCGACCGGCGTCATGACCGCGTGCGGCACGACCCTTGGCACCACCGTGGCTACGTGGGGGCAAACGCTCAGCAGATGGT
>NZ_LMTS01000117.1:0-50053 GCF_001541225.1 Variovorax sp. WDL1
GACTCGCCCGCCGGGGCGAAATCCCGGCCCCAGCCTCAACCCAGGCACACGGTCGAAACAAGCGAACGGGTGCACCCACCCGATCCTTCCCCCAAGCAAAAAGAGGGCAAGTCCGCATCTCCCAGAGAGAAATCCCCCGAAGGCGGTCACCGCAGCGCGTGGCGCGGAGGTTCTCCGGTGAAGGTGCACTGCTTCGTCACCGGCACCGACACCGGCGTCGGCAAGACGCTGGTCAGCAGCGCCATGCTGTCGTCGCTGGCCGCATCGGGCCTGCAGGCGGTCGGCATGAAGCCGGTGGCGGCCGGCCTGGACTTCATCGACGGCGCCTGGCGCAACGAAGACGTCGAGCAGTTGAAGGCAGCCGGCAACGTCGATGCCCAGCTCGCGCTCCGCTGCCCCTACCTGCTGCGTGCGCCGATATCGCCGCATCTGGCAGCGCAGGAGGAGGACGTGCGCATCGCGCCGCAACACCTGCTGTCGGCCTACGAGCAATTGGCACGGCAGGCCGACGCCGTGATCGTCGAAGGCGTCGGCGGCTTCCGCGTGCCGCTGGCCGATGGCTTCGACAGCGCGGATCTCGCCGTGGCGCTGGGGCTGCAGGTGGTGCTCGTCGTGGGGTTGCGTCTCGGCTGCCTCAACCACGCACTGCTCACCGCCGAGGCGATCCGCGCCCGCGGCCTGGTTCTCGCCGGCTGGGTCGGCAGCGTCATCGATCCGCGGATGCTGGCCCTCGAGGCCAACATCGAAACACTGGGCGCGCGCCTGGATGCACCGCTGCTCGGCGTGGTGCCGCACCTGGCCGTGCCCGAGGCGGCGCGCGCCGCCCCCCATCTCGACCTTCGCGCGTTGCGCGGCACCGCGGCACTGGCCGCCTGAGACCCATACAGGAACTCTTCATTCATGGAACACAGCATCAGCTTCATCGACCGCAAGGCGACCGCCTCGCAACAGCACGCCATCCCCGCCGACGCTGCGTGGACCATCGACAGCGTCGCGGCCCTCTTCGAACTGCCCTTCAACGACCTGCTGTTCCGCGCGCAGCAAGTGCATCGCGGCAACTTCGACGCCAACACCGTGCAGCTCTCGACCCTGCTGTCGATCAAGACCGGCGGCTGCGAGGAGGACTGCGGCTACTGCCCGCAGAGCGCGCACCACGACACCGGCCTGAAGGCCAGCAAGCTGATGGCGCTCGACGAGGTGCTGGCCGCTGCCCAGGCCGCGAAGGACCATGGGGCCACCCGCTTCTGCATGGGCGCGGCCTGGCGCAACCCGAAGGAGCGGCACCTGGAGCCCGTCATCGAGATGGTGCGCGGCGTCAAGGCACTCGGCCTGGAGACCTGCGTCACCCTCGGCATGCTCGAGGCGGAGCAGGCGCAGCGGCTGGCGGACGCGGGGCTCGACTACTACAACCACAACCTCGACAGCGCCCCCGAGTTCTACGACAAGATCATCACGACCCGGACCCACCAGGACCGACTCGATACCCTCGGCCACGTGCGCGACGCCGGCCTGCATGTGTGTTGCGGCGGCATCGTCGGCATGGGCGAATCGCGCCTGGAGCGTGCCGGCCTGATCGCGCAGTTGGCCAACCTCGACCCCTGTCCCGAATCGGTGCCGATCAACAACCTGGTGCAGGTCGAGGGCACGCCGCTGGCCGGCACGGAGCCGCTCGACCCGTTCGAGTTCGTGCGCACCATCGCCGTCGCCCGCATCACCATGCCGAAGAGCATGGTGCGGCTGTCGGCCGGGCGCGAGCAGATGGACGAGGCGCTGCAGTCGCTGTGCTTCCTCGCCGGCGCCAATTCGATCTTCTACGGTGATCGCCTGCTGACCACTGCCAACCCACAGGCCGCGAAGGACCGCGCGCTGCTGGCGCGGCTGGGCATGCGCAGCGACGCCTGAACAACCGTCCCCATTCACAAGGAAGCCCTCCTCATGTTCCAGAAGATCCTGATCGCCAACCGCGGGGAGATTGCCTGCCGCGTTGCCGCCACCGCGCGCCGGATGGCCATCCGCACGGTCGCCGTCTACTCCGATGCGGACGCGCATGCCAACCACGTGCGTGCCTGCGACGAGTCGGTGCACCTGGGTGGCAGTGCGCCCAAGGACAGCTACCTGCGATGGGAAAGGATCCTGGCGGCCGCCAAGGCCACCGGCGCCCAGGCGGTGCATCCGGGCTACGGCTTCCTGAGCGAGAACGAGGACTTCGCCCGCGCCTGCGCCGAGGCCGGCCTGGTCTTCATCGGGCCGCCGCCTTCCGCCATCCAGGCCATGGGGCTGAAGGCCGAATCCAAGCAGTTGATGGAGAAGGCCGGCGTGCCGCTGGTGCCCGGCTACCACGGCAAGGACCAGGACCCGGCACTGCTGGCACGCGAGGCCGAGCGCATCGGCTACCCGGTGCTGATCAAGGCCAGCGCAGGCGGCGGCGGCAAGGGCATGCGGGTGGTCGAGAAGCACGCCGACTTCGCCGCTGCGCTTGCCTCCTGCCAGCGCGAGGCCATCAACAGCTTCGGCGACGATGCGGTGCTGGTCGAGAAGTACGTGCAGCGCCCGCGCCATATCGAGATCCAGGTCTTCGGCGATACGCATGGGAACTACGTCTACCTGTTCGAGCGCGACTGCTCGGTGCAGCGGCGCCACCAGAAGGTGCTGGAGGAAGCGCCGGCGCCGGGCATGACCGAGGCCATGCGGCGCGAGATGGGCGAGGCCGCTGTGGCGGCAGCGCGTGCGGTGAACTACGTGGGCGCGGGCACGGTGGAGTTCATCGTGGAGCAGCGCAACGACGGCGCCATGAACTTCTTCTTCATGGAGATGAACACGCGCCTGCAGGTCGAGCACCCGGTGACGGAGGCGATCACCGGGCTGGACCTGGTGGAGTGGCAGCTCCGTGTGGCCTCCGGCGAGCCGCTCCCCTTGAAGCAGGAGCAACTGCAGATCAATGGCCATGCCATCGAGGCGCGCATCTGCGCCGAGAACCCCGACAACAATTTCCTGCCTGCCACCGGCACGCTGCGCGTCTACCGCAAGCCCAGCGCCACGGCGTTCCAGCGCAGCCGCGTGCGCATCGACGATGGCGTTCGCGAAGGCGACGCGATCTCGCCCTTCTACGACTCGATGATCGCCAAGCTGATCGTGCATGGCGCAACCCGCGAGGAGGCGCTGGCGCGGCTGGACGCGGCGCTGGCACAGACCCACATCGTCGGCGTGGCGACCAATGTGCAGTTCCTGCGCGGCGTGCTGCGCACCGATTCCTTCGCCCACGCGAAGCTGGACACCGCGCTCATCGAGCGCGAGCGCGCCGTGCTCTTCGACCAGGAGCCGCTGGGCCTGCCCTTGGCGGCTGCCGCTGCCGTCGTGCGGACACTGCTGGCGGAGCGGGCCCAGGCTGCGCCCTCGGAGCCCTTCGCGCGCCGCGACGGCTGGCGCGGCTTCGGCCAGTACCAGCGCCGCTTCGACTTCGAGTTCCGCGGCGAGGCGCAGCAGGCGCTCCTGACTTACCGGCGTGACGGCAGCCTGTGGCTGCAGGTCGGCGGCGTCGAAGGTGCGCTCGCGATCGGACAGTTTCCGGCCGGGGAGGTCGAGCTGCAGTTCAACGGCCTGCGGCGCACGCTCAACGTCTACGAGGAGGGCGCCACGACCCATGTCTTCGCCCCGGAGGGCGCGAGCCGCATCGTGACCCTGGATCCGATGGCCCATGCCGGCGACACGCATGCCGACGCGGGCCGCCTCACCGCGCCGATGCCGGGGAAGGTGGTGTCCTTCGCCGTCAAGGCCGGCGACAAGGTCAGCCGCGGCCAGGCGCTGGCAGTGATGGAGGCGATGAAGATGGAGCACACGATCGCGGCGCCGGCCGATGGCACGGTCGAGGAACTGCTCTATCTTCCCGGCGACCAGGTGGCCGAAGGCGCGGAGCTGCTGCGGATCGCCGCGTAAGCTCACGGTATGCGAGTCACCGTCTGCCTCACCGACACCCGCCCGGACGCCTGGATCGAGGGCCTGCGCGCCGCACTGCCGGGCGCCGACGTCCAGAACTGGCAACCCGGCGCGCCGCAGGCCGACCACGCCGTGGTCTGGGCACCGCCGCAATTGTTCATCGACGAGCAGCCCGGGCTGCGCGGAATCTTCAACATCGGTGCCGGCGTCGATGCGCTGCTCAAGCTGCGCCTGCCGCCCGAGGCGATGGTGGTGCGCCTGGACGATGCCGGCATGTCGGTGCAGATGGCCGAGTACGTGTGCCATGCGCTGATCCGCCATTTCCGCGAGTTGGACTTCTACGAGGCCGAGGCGCGCGCAGGCCGCTGGGCCTTTCGCAAGCCGCGCGAGCGCAAGGACTTCCCCGTCGGCGTGATGGGTCTGGGCGTGCTGGGCGAGCGCGTGGCGAAAGCGGTCGCGCAGTTCGAGTTCCCGGTCAACGGCTGGAGCCGCTCGCCCAAGGCGATCGAGGGCCTGCGCTCCTTCGCGGGCGAGGCGGAATTCGACGCATTCCTGCGCGCCACCCGCGTTCTGGTCAACCTGTTGCCGCTGACCGAGGCCACGCGCGGCATCCTCAACCGCACGACGCTGTCGCGCCTGAACGGCGGCCAGCCCGGCGGCTACCTGATCAACGTTGCGCGCGGCGCGCACCTGGTGGAGGCCGACCTGGTCCCGCTGCTCGACAGCGGTCAGCTCGCCGGCGCCACCCTCGACGTGTTCGAGGTCGAGCCGCTGCCGGCCGACCACCCTTTCTGGCGCCATCCGAAGATCACGGTCACGCCGCACGGTTCCGCGCGGACCGTGCGCGCAGCCACCATCGCCCAGATCGCCGGCAAGATCATGGCGATCGAGCGCGGTGAGCCTGTGGCTGGCGTGGTCGAGCGCGAGCGGGGATACTGAAAGCATTGAACAAGGCGCAACCCATGAAGCTCCCCCCCCAAGTCAAGCTCGTCGACGTCGGCCCGCGCGACGGCCTGCAGAACGAAAAGCAGGCCGTACCCGCCGAGGTCAAGATCGGCCTGGTCCATCGCCTGCAGGAGGCCGGGCTGAAGGACATCGAGGTCACAAGCTTCGTCAGCCCCAAGTGGGTGCCGCAGATGGCCGACAACGCGCAGGTCATGCAGGGCATCCGCCGCCGGCCCGGTGTGCGCTATTCGGTGCTCACACCCAACATGAAAGGCTTCGAGGCGGCGATCGCGGCGCCACGCGAGGAGTGGCCCGACGAGATCGTGGTCTTCGGCGCCGCCAGCGAGGCCTTCAGCCAGAAGAACATCAACTGCTCGATCGCCGAGAGCATCGAGCGCTTCCGCCCGGTGGTGGCGGCGGCGCGCGAGAAGGGGATCCATGTGCGCGGCGCCATGTCCTGCGCCGTGGGCTGCCCCTACGAAGGGGAGATCGCGCCCGAGCGGGTGGGCATGCTGGCCAGGCTGATGAAGGACATCGGCGTGCAGCACGTCGGCGTGGCCGACACCATCGGCGTGGGCACGCCGCTGAAGGTGCGGCGAGCGATCGAGGCCACGCTCGAGCACTACGGAATCGACGACATCTCCGGCCACTACCACGACACCTACGGCCAGGCGCTCTCCAACACGCTCGCCAGCCTGGAGCTGGGCGTGTGGCAGTTCGACACCTCGGTCGGCGGGCTGGGCGGCTGCCCCTTCGCGAAGGGCGCGACCGGCAATGTGGCGACCGAGGACGTCGTCTACATGCTGCACGGCATGGGCATCGAGACCGGCATCGACCTCGACCAGCTGATCGACGCCGGCGTCTATATCAACCAGGCCCTCGGCCGCGAGCCGAACTCGCGGGTGTCGAAGGCGCTCCGGACGAAGCGGTCCGCTTGACGTCGATGAAGACGGACGAAAGAAGACTTGAAGGAAATCATGTGCGGCGCTGAACTGACATCGCTCCCCGAAGGCGTGCAGCGCGTGGCGCGGCTGCTGCAGGCGCTTGGTCATCCCCATTCGCCGCGGATGCTCGACGACGCCTGCCGCACCGCGCAGCAGGCGGCCGATGCGCTGGGCATCTCGGTCGCGCAGATCGCCAAGAGCATTGTGTTTCGCCGCAAGAGCGACGAGGCGGCGGTGCTGGTCGTGACCTCCGGCGACAAGCGGGTCGACGAGAACAAGGTCGAAGCGCTCGTCGGCGGCAAGCTGGGCCGTGCCGATGCCGAGTTCGTCAAGCGCGCGACCGGCTTCTCGATCGGCGGTGTCTCGCCCTTCGCCCATGCCGCGGCGCCGGTGATGTTGATCGACCGCGAGCTGTTTCGCTTCGACGAAGTCTGGGCAGCGGCCGGGCACCCGCATGCGGTGGTGCAACTGCGGCCGCAGGAGCTCGAGGCGCTGACCGGCGCGCCGGTCTCGGACGTGGTGTGAACGGCGATGCGCTCCATCCGCTGGCCGATCGCGCCGTTGCCGCGCGCAACACGGCACGCGACATACCCTCGCCCTGTATCTCCGTCTGCCGCATGGACCCGGCCAGCGGCTTTTGCGAGGGCTGCCTGCGCACCATCGACGAGATCGCGGCGTGGAGCGGCATGGACGACGCGACCAAGCGCCGCGTGTGGCGGGCCATCGAGCTGCGCGCAGATGCAGGTTTCCTGAGCTCTGCGGGAGAAGACCGGCCATGAAGCACATCACTTTTCATCTCGACTTCATTTCGCCCTACGCCTACCTGGCCTTCGAGCATCTGCCGCAGGCGCTCGAAGGGCTGAGCTACAGCGTGGCCTACCGGCCGGTATTGCTGGGCGCGCTGCTCAAGCAGCACGGCCAACTCGGGCCCGCCGAGATTCCGGCGAAGCGGGCCTGGACGTACCGCCACGTGCTGTGGCTCGGCCAGGCGCATGGCATCGCGATCGAGGTGCCGGCCTCGCATCCCTACAACCCGCTCCCGCATCTTCGGCTTGCGCTCGCCACCACGACGGACGGCGACATCAACCGCCACGTGGCCGAGACGATCTTTCGCGATGTCTGGCAAGGCGGCGGCGAGGCCGGCGACGCCGGGCGGCTGGCGGCGCTCACGGCGCGCCTGCGGCTGCAGCGCGATGCCGGGGGCGAGGAGGCCAAGGCGCAACTCAAGGCCAACACCGACGAGGCCATCGCGCGCGGCGTGTTCGGCGTGCCCACCTGCGAAGTCGATGGCCGCCAGTTCTGGGGCTTCGACGGCCTGGCCATGCTGCGCGACTACTTGCGCGGGAACGCCTGGTTCGAAGGCCCGGACTGGGAAGGCGCCCCGCGGCGCCCCGCGCTGCTGCGCAGCAGCAATCGCTGAATTTCTACAGCCTGAAACGCGCGCTGCGGGTTTCACCCTAATTCGTCAGCATCGATTCAGTTTGGCGAAAGCCCTGGGTCAGTCGTCGCCTCAAGAATCCGTCACGCCCCACGCCGTGGGAATACACAGGAGACGACGCAATGGCAGCCACACTTGATTCGCGGGGAAGGCCGATGCCTGTATCCCGACCCATGTCCGCGGAGGAGAAGAAGGTCATCTTCGCCTCCTCGCTCGGCACCGTGTTCGAGTGGTACGACTTCTATCTCTACGGTTCGCTCGCGGCGATCATCGCCAAGCAGTTCTTCAGCGGCCTGGATGCGGGCGCGGCTTTCATCTTCGCGCTGCTGGCCTTCGCCGCCGGCTTCCTGGTGCGGCCCTTCGGTGCCATCGTGTTCGGCCGCCTGGGCGACATGATCGGACGCAAGTACACCTTCCTGGTCACCATCCTGATCATGGGCCTGTCGACCTTCATCGTAGGCCTGCTGCCCAGCTACGCGACCATCGGCGTCGCGGCGCCGGTGATCCTGATCGCGCTACGCATGCTGCAGGGCCTGGCGCTCGGCGGCGAGTACGGCGGTGCCGCCACCTATGTGGCCGAGCATTCGCCGCACGGCAAACGCGGTGCCTACACCTCGTGGATCCAGACCACGGCCACCCTGGGCCTTTTCCTGAGCCTGATCGTGATCCTCGGCGTGCGCACCTGGCTCGGCGAGGAGGCTTTCGGGGCGTGGGGCTGGCGCGTGCCTTTCCTGGTCTCGATCGCGCTGCTGGCGATCTCGGTGTGGATCCGGCTGTCGCTGTCCGAGTCGCCGGCCTTCCAGAAGATGAAGGCCGAGGGCAAGACCTCCAAGGCGCCTCTGTCCGAGTCCTTCGGCGAGTGGAAGAATCTCAAGATCGTGATCCTGGCGTTGAT
The DNA here is from genome assembly GCF_001541225.1 of Variovorax sp. WDL1. Classification (GTDB taxonomy): domain Bacteria; phylum Pseudomonadota; class Gammaproteobacteria; order Burkholderiales; family Burkholderiaceae_C; genus Variovorax. The sequence goes on from NZ_LMTS01000117.1 coordinate 8,156, forward strand.
CGGCCTGACCGCCGGCCAGGCCGTGGTCTGGTACTCGGGCCAGTTCTATGCGCTCTTCTTCCTCACGCAGCAGCTCAAGGTCGATGCGACCACCGCCAATCTGATGATCGCTGCCGCGCTGCTGATCGGCACGCCCTTCTTCGTGGTCTTCGGCACGCTGTCGGACAAGATCGGGCGCAAGCCGATCATCATGGCCGGCTGCCTGCTGGCCGTGGTCACCTACTTCCCGGTCTTCAAGATGCTGACCGAGTATGCCAACCCCGACTTGGCCAAGGCCCAGGCCACTGCCGGCGTGACAGTGACGGCCGATCCCAAGTCCTGCTCCTTCCAGGGCAACCCGGTGGCGCGCGAGATCGACTTCAAGAGCTCCTGCGACATCGCCAAGCGCTACCTGGTGCAGAACTCGGTGAGCTACGACAACGTCGAAGGCCCGCCCGGCTCCAAGGCCGTGGTCAAGATCGGCAACAAGACGATCGAGGCGCCGACCGGCAATGTGGCCAACCACAAGTTCGACGAGGCCTCGGTCAAGGAGATCGCCGCCTTCAAGAAGGGCGTGGCCGACGACCTGAAGGCCGCGGGCTACCCGGCCAAGGCCGACCCGGCCAAGATGAACAAGGTGATGGTGGTGCTTCTGCTGTTCTACCTGGTGCTCCTGGTCACGATGGTCTACGGTCCGATCGCCGCCATGCTGGTCGAACTGTTCCCGACGCGCATTCGCTACACCTCGATGAGCCTGCCGTACCACATCGGTAACGGCTGGTTCGGCGGCCTGCTGCCGACCACCGCCTTCGCGATCGTGGCCTCGACGGGCAACATGTACAACGGCCTCTGGTACCCGATCATCATCGCGGGCATGACGCTGGTCGTCGGCACGCTGTTCATCCGCGAGACCAAGGATGTCGACATCTACGCGAACGACTAGCCCAGCCTGACCCGAGCAAAGGGCCCCGGCCCTTTGTTCAACAAAGAGGCCTCGTGCCGTGTCCATGGCGCGAGGCTTTTTCGTTGAACATCCAGGAGATTCAGACCATGTGGAAATTGGCCATCGGCTTCGTCATCTTCGCCGCCATCTCGCTCTTCGTGATCATGCAGGCGGGGGACAAGGTCGACATGTCGGGCGAGAAGCATGGCGGGGACGTCACGCACGTGCCGGAGCCACCGGCAGCCCCGAAGTAGCGCTCGAGGCGGGAAGGCGGGCCACCCCTGAAGGGCGGCCTTCGTATCAGACCTGGCTCCATCCCTGGCTCAACAGCTGACCTTCGCCGTCCCTCGGCGAGTCCGGCGTTTCGGGCTGCGGCGGTGGCGCCGGGTTGTCGACGACCGTGATGGAGCAGCCCGCTTCGCCATTGACGATGGGGTACTTGATCACGCATGAGTCACCAGGGCGTGGATCATGTTCTTGGCACTCGTACTTCCCCCGCATCACGACGATCAGCGAGGGCAGGTCATCGATTTCCGGACAGACCTTGTCGATCATGGTGAAGGCGTCCTGGATGTCATCCGCGCCATGGGGATCGTCTCCCGAGAGACCACTTTGGACGAACCAGTCTTGCACCTTCAGGTTGTTGCTGTTCAGAATTTTGGCCCCGTGCGCCGCCTGAGTGATCCGCAGCAGCGCACGGTTCTCATGCGTGCTGGCCACGCCCATCGGTTGCGGCGGCGCGTCCCCTGCCTCGGCGACGCTCACATAGAACCCACGTCCGCACATTCCCTGACCAAGCCCCTGTTTCATGCCTGGTCCGGTGCCGACATCGACTATTCCTTGCGCGCCTTCCTGTGTCGTTGACCAGTGATACAAGGTCACATCGCGACCGAGCGGCTCGGCCATGCTCACGAGCACATCGCGGACTGTTCGCAAGTTTTTTCTGTCCTCTTCGTCTTTGACATCAAACAGGTAAATTGGCTTGGGGAATTTGTTTCCGGCCAGTATTGCCTTGGCGGCAGGGCCAGACCTCCCGGTCTGGGAACTGAGGAGGAAATTGGCTTGATTTGTCGGCGTAGTAGGCCTCATAGTCTTCTCCAGTACGGGTGTCAAGTAGTCGGCGCACGCGAATGCGAGCTCAACTTTCGGTAACGCGGCTGTGCGCAGCGGTTCCTTACCGCCTGATGTACTTGGCCCGGATGTGCTTTGCTTCACGCCGTCCTGCATTGGGCGTCTGCACCAGGATGTCCGCCTCGCCCTTCAACGCTTGAACTTTCCGTCGCTGATGATCGAAAGATCGGCGAAGTCGATGCCCGAGTGGTCCTGCGGCGAGTAGCTCACCTCCAGGCCGCCGCCGAGGTCGAAGTTGCGCAGGTTCTCCAGGGCCGCAAGGACCCGGGCCCGGTTCGGCTTGGGGCCGGCACGGCGAAGCGCCTCGACCAGCACCTTGGCCGAGGCGTAGCCTTCGAGCGCCGCCGGCGAGAGTTCCTGCTGGCCCCCCTTGGCGCGCACCAGCGCCAGCGCCTCCTTGACCATCGGGTGGCCGATCGAGCGCTCGCTGGGAAAGACCTGAGCCACGATCACGCCGCGGCTCTTGTCGCCCAACTGCTTGATGAAGCCCGAGGAGGCGTTGTTGGACAGCGTGACCACCTGGGCCGCCGAACCCGCTGCGCGCAGCGCCTTGACGCCATCCGCCACCGCGGTGCTGGAGGCGATCCACACCACGGCTTGGGCCTGGGCGGCCTCGATCTTCGGCACGATGGTCGCGTAGTCGGGCTTGTCGCGGTCGGTCGCAATCACCGCCGCCGGGTTGGCCCCAGCCTTGTTGAAGCCGTTCATCGCACCCTGCAGCCCGTCCTGCCCGAAGGTATCGGCGACATGCACCACCGCGATCCGGGCGACGTTGATGGTCAGCAGATGCGCCACCGCCTTCTCGGCCTCGCTCTGGTAAGTGGGGCGCACATTGAAGACATGCTTCTGCAGCGGCCGGTGCAGCACCATGGCGCCAGTGGAGGGACCGATCAGTGCCACGCCGTACCGGTCGAGCCAGGGGATGACGGCCTGCGAGTGTGGGGTGCCGCGGCTCATGAAGAGGGCCACCACCTTCTTTTCCTCGATCAGCACGCGGGCGTTCTCGCCGGCGCGCTTGACGTCGAAGCCGTCGTCCATGCGCAGCATCTCGATCTTTTCGCCGTGGATGCCGCCCTGCGCGTTCGCGGCATCGATCGCGAGCTGCGCGCCGAAGTTGGTTTCGTTGACGCCCGAGGCGGCGGAGCCTGTGATGCCGGCCGTCTGCCCGACGAGGATCTGGGCCGCGGCTTGGACGCTGGCGAGCGCCAGCAGGACGGTTGCGCAAAGCAGGCGCATTTGCATGGAAACTTCTCCTGAGTACGTTCGATGTAGGCAAAGGTGCCGTCCATTGAGTCACGCCCGGCACCGGTTTGCTCCGCCTAAACCCCTGCCGAGCCGCCGGCCATGTGACGCTTTGCACGTTGTCGCGCACCGGTTTCTAGAATGTCTGCCCCACCCCCAAGGCACTCATGACACAGGGCTCCATCCGGATACGCGGTGCGCGTCAGCACAACCTCCAGAATCTCGACCTCGACATCCGCACCGGCGAGATGACGGTGGTCACCGGCCCGAGCGGCTCGGGCAAGTCGAGCCTCGTGTTCGACACGCTCTATGCCGAGGGCCAGCGGCGCTACGTCGAGACGTTCTCGGCCTATGCGCGGCAGTTCCTCGATCGCATGGACAAGCCGGCGGTCGACAAGGTGGAAGGGGTGCCGCCGGCCATCGCCATCGACCAGACCAACCCGGTGCGCTCCTCGCGCTCGACCGTCGGCACGATGACCGAGCTCAACGACCACCTGAAGCTGCTGTACGCGCGCGCCGCGCAGCTCTTCGACCGGGAGACGGCGCTGCCGGTGCGGCACGATTCGCCCGACTCGATCTATGCCGAGCTGGTGGCGCGGGCGGCTGCCGCGGGTGATCCGCGCGTCGTGCTGACCTTTCCTGTCGAGCTCCCCGCTGGCACCAGCAACGACGAGATCGCGCAATGGCTGTCGGCCAGCGGCTTTACGCGGGTTCAGGGCGAGCGTGAGATCGCCACTCCCACGGGTCCGCGAAAGGTGCTCGACGTGGTGGCGGACCGCTTCCGCATGGCGAACGCCGAGCGCGCGCGGGTGATCGAGGCGATCGAGGTGGCGCTCAAGCGTGGCAGCGGGCGGCTCACCGCGCATGCGCTGCCGGCGGATGAAGGCGGCCGCCCCGCCGCCGGGCCGCCCCAAGGCGGGGCAGCCCCCTCGGGGGGCAGCGAATCACACGAAGTGGGGAGCGTGGGGGCTTCCTCCCCAGAGGTGTGGAAGTTTTCGACAGGGCTGCATTGCCCCGATACGGACATCCGCTACGCCGACCCGATTCCCTCGATGTTCTCCTTCAACTCGGCCGTGGGCGCCTGCGAGACCTGCCGCGGCTTCGGCCGGGTGATCGGGGTCGACCTGGGCCTGGTGATCCCCAACGACAAGCTGACGCTGCGAGCCGGCGCCATCAAGACCATCCAGACGCCGGCCTGGAAGGAAGCGCAGGACGACCTGATGCGCCACGCCGAGGCAGCCGGCATCCCGCGCGACACGCCCTGGAACAAGCTCACGCCCGAGCAGCAGGCCTGGGTGATCGAGGGCTCGCCGCACTGGAACGGCAAGTGGAACCAGCAGTGGTACGGCGTGCGCCGCTTCTTCGGCTACCTGGAGAGCAAGGCCTACAAGATGCACATCCGCGTGCTCTTGTCCAAGTACCGCAGCTATACGCCATGCCCGGCTTGCGGGGGCGCGAGGCTCAAGCTGGAGAGCCTGCTCTGGCGCATCGGGAGCAAGCAGGACGCGGATGCAGTGCTGGCGCCTTCGAAGCGCGTCATGCCGGTGGGAGTGAAGTGGTCGCGCGAGCAACTGGAGGCGCTGCCGGGCTTGTGCCTGCACGACCTGATGCTGCTGCCGATCGAGAGATTGAGGCAGTTCTTCGATGGCATGGCTACGTCCCCCTCCGGGGGAGGGCAGGGGTGGGGGCAGGCGCGCGCAGGAGGTGCAGCGGGCCCCCACCCCAACCCTCCCCCGGAGGTGGAGGGAGCAAGGCAGGGCGAGACCCAGGCTTTGAAGCTCCTCTTCGATGAAATCACCACGCGCCTGCGCTACCTGCACGACGTCGGCATCGGCTATCTCACCCTCGACCGGCAGAGCCGCACGCTCAGCGGCGGCGAGGTGCAGCGCATCAACCTGACGACGGCCTTGGGCACGTCGCTGGTCAACACGCTGTTCGTGCTCGACGAGCCCAGCATCGGCCTGCACCCGCGCGACATGAACCGCATCACCGAAGCCATGCTGCGCCTGCGCGACGCCGGCAACACGCTCGTGGTGGTGGAGCACGACCCGGCGGTGATGCTCGCTGCCGACCGGGTGATCGACATGGGCCCCGGCCCCGGCGTGCGCGGCGGACGCATCGTGTTCGACGGCGGCCCCGCCGAATTGCGCCATGCCGATACGCTCACCGGCGAGTACCTGGGCGGTCGCAAGCAGATCGGCATGAGCTTCAGGCGCATGGTGAGCGACAACACGCCGCGCCTCATCCTCGAAGGCGTGCGCGAGCACAACCTGCGCAACATCACGGTCGAGTTCCCGCTGGCGCGGCTGGTCTGCGTGACCGGCGTCAGCGGCTCGGGCAAGTCGACGCTGATCCAGGACGTGCTGGCGCCCGCGCTGATGCGCCACTTCGGCAGGGCAACCGAGACGCCCGGCGCGCACGACCGGCTGCTCGGTGCCGAGCAACTGAGCGAAGTGGTCTTCGTCGACCAGTCGCCCATCGGGAAGACGGCACGCTCCAATCCCGCGAGCTACGTGGGCGCGTGGGACGCGATCCGCGAGATCTTCGCCACCGCGGCGCTGGCGCGGCAGCGCGGCTACACGGCGTCGAAGTTCAGCTTCAACAGTGGCGACGGGCGCTGCCCGACCTGCGGCGGCTCCGGCTTCGAGCATGTGGAGATGCAGTTCCTCTCCGACGTCTACCTGCGCTGCCCCGACTGCGACGGCAAGCGCTACCGGCCCGAGATTCTCGAGGTGAAGATCGAGCGCGGCGGCCGCAGCCACAATGTGGCCGACATCCTCGAGCTCACGGTGGCCGAGGCGACGGCACTCTTTGCCGGCGACCGCGAGGTACTGCGCGTGCTGCAGCCCATCGTCGACGTGGGCCTGGACTACGTGAAGCTGGGCCAGCCGGTGCCCACGCTCTCGGGCGGCGAGGCCCAGCGCCTCAAGCTCGCGGGCTTCCTGGCCGAGGCGGCCAAGACCGGCAGTGCCAGCAAGCAGCCGCTGGCGCGCAAGGGCACGCTGTTCCTGTTCGACGAGCCGACCACCGGCCTGCACTTCGACGACATCGCACGCCTGATGCGCGCGCTGCGCAAGCTGCTCGACGCCGGCCATTCGCTGGTGGTGATCGAGCACAACCTCGACGTGATCCGCGCCAGCGACTGGCTGATCGACCTCGGCCCGGAGGGCGGCGAGGGCGGCGGCCAGGTGGTGGCGGTGGGCACGCCCGAGCAGGTGCGCGAGAACAGCGCCTCGCTCACCGGCGCGGCGCTGGTCGACTACGACCTGGCCATCGGCCCCGGCGCCTACAAGGTGGCGGAGCGCGCCGCACGCGCTTATGCGGCGCGTGCGCGGCAGCAGCAGGCGGCGGGCCGCGACGCGATCCAGATCGTCCATGCGCGCGAGCACAACCTCAAGAACCTGTCGGTCGACATTCCGCGCGGCAAGTTCAGCGTGGTGACCGGCGTCAGCGGCTCGGGCAAGTCGACGCTGGCCTTCGACATCCTGTTCAACGAGGGGCAGCGGCGGTACCTCGAGTCGCTCAATGCCTACGCGCGCAGCATCGTGCAGCCGGCGGGCCGGCCGGAGGTGGACGCGGTCTACGGCATCCCGCCCACCGTCGCCATCGAGCAGCGGCTGTCGCGCGGCGGGCGCAAGAGCACGGTGGGCACGACCACCGAGGTCTGGCATTTCCTGCGCCTGCTCTACGTCAAGCTGGGCATCCAGCACTGCATCCACGACGGCGCGGCGGTGCAGCCGCAGACGCCGGACAGCATCGCGGCGCAGCTGCTGAAGAACTTCCGCGGCCAGCACATCGGCCTGCTGGCGCCGCTGGTGAGCAACCGCAAGGGCGTCTACACCGAGCTGGCGGACTGGGCGCGGCCGCGCGGCTTCACGCACCTGCGGGTGGACGGCGAGTTCCTGCCCACCACCGGATTCCCGCGCATCGACCGCTTCAAGGAGCACAGCATCGAGCTGCCGGTGGCCAGCCTCGACGTCGAACCGGCGAAGGAGGCCGAGCTGCGCGAGGCGCTCGCGCGCGCGCTGGAGCACGGCAAGGGCGTGGTGCATGTGCTGAGCGAGCTCGCCGGCCTGCGCGGCGCCATGATGGCGGGCGTGCCCACCGCGGGCATCGGCCGCGTCCATGTGTTCTCCACGCTGCGCGCCTGCCCGGTGTGCAGCACCAGCTACGGCGAGCTGGACCCGCGGCTGTTCTCGTACAACAGCAAGCATGGGTGGTGCCCGGACTGCGTCGGCACGGGGGTCAAGCTCACGAAAGAGCAGCGCAAGGTCTACGACGACTCGACGATGGCGGCGGACAACCGCGGCCGGGAGCAGACATTCGCGGAGCCCGAGGCGGAAGACGTGGGAGAGGTGGCGTGCCCGGCGTGCCAGGGCACGCGTTTGAACCGGACCGCCCGGGCGGTGTTGTTCGGCGGGGATGCCGCAGGGGAGAAGCGGGCAAGCCCCGACGCGGGCCCGTTGGCAGACGCCGCCTCGCTCCCTCTCCCGCCTGCAGGAGAGGGATGGGGTGAGGGCGGCATCGCCATCACGCAGCTCGCGAGGATGAGCGTGACCGATATTCGCAGGTGGTTCGACCATATCGCGTTGATCGGAAGGCAGGCCGAGATCGCGCGCGACCTCGTCCCGGAGATCAGGAGCCGCCTCGAATTCCTCGAGGAGGTCGGCCTCGGCTACCTCACCCTCGACCGCGGTGCTCCCACGCTCTCGGGCGGAGAGGCCCAGCGCATCCGCCTCGCGGCACAGCTGGGCAGCAACCTGCAGGGCGTGTGCTACGTGCTGGACGAGCCCACCATCGGCCTGCATGCGCGCGACAACCAGATCCTGCTGGACGCGCTGCACAAGCTGGGCGAGAAGGGCAACACGCTGGTGGTGGTGGAGCATGACGAAGACACCATCCGCCGGGCCGACCACATCATCGACATCGGGCCCAGCGCGGGCAAGCGCGGCGGGCGGCTGGTGGCCGAAGGCAGCGTGGCCGATCTGGAAGCAGCCCGCGAATCGCAGACCGGGCGCTACCTGCGCGATGCCATCAAGCACCTGCTTCAGCCGCGCCGCGCTGTCCTTCTCTCTCCCCAGGAAGGGGAGGGAGCCTTGCGCTGGTTGACCGTGCGTGGTGCCGACCTGCACAACCTGCAGGAAGTCACCGTGACCTTGCCTCTCAACCGCCTGGTCGCCGTCACCGGCGTCAGCGGCTCGGGCAAGTCCACCCTGGCGCGCGACGTGCTGCTCGCCAACGTGCATGCCATCGTCGTGCAGCGCATGACCAAGGCCGGCCGCGACGCCGACGCCGCCGGCAAGCGTCCCGCCTGGTCCGGCTGCGCGGCGATCGAAGGCTACGAGCCCATCGACCGGGTGCTCGAGGTGGACCAGACGCCCATCGGGAAGACGCCGCGCAGCTGCCCCGCCACCTACATCGGCTTCTGGGACACCATCCGCAAGCTCTTCGCCGACACGCTGGAGGCCAAGGCGCGGGGTTATGGCCCCGGCCGCTTCAGCTTCAACACCGGCGAGGGCCGCTGCCCGGGTTGCGAGGGCGCCGGCGTGCGCACCATCGAGATGAGCTTCCTCCCCGACGTCAAGGTCCCCTGCGAGGTCTGCCATGGCGCGCGCTTCAATCCCGAGACGCTGGCCGTGAGCTGGCGCGGCAAGAGCATCGGCGACGTGCTGCAGATGGAGGTCGACGAAGCGGTCGAGTTCTTCGCCTCCATGCCCAACATCAGCCACCCGCTGCAGCTGCTCAAGGACGTCGGCCTGGGCTACCTCACCCTGGGCCAACCTTCGCCCACCCTCTCGGGCGGCGAAGCGCAACGCATCAAGCTGGTGACCGAACTCAGCAAGGTGCGCGACGATGTCACGCGGCGCGGCAACAGGATGCCGCACACGCTCTACGTGCTCGACGAGCCGACGGTCGGGCTGCACATGGCCGATGTCGAGAAGCTGATCCATGTGCTGCACCGGCTTGTGAACGGTGGCCACAGCGTGGTGGTGATCGAGCACGACCTCGACGTGATCGCCGAGGCCGACTGGCTGATCGATCTCGGCCCCGAGGGTGGCGATGGCGGGGGGCGGGTGGTGGCAGCGGCGCCGCCGGAGGAGGTGGTGCGGCTGCGCACGCACACGGGCGTTGCGCTGGGGCCGGTGCTGGCGCGCGGCGCGGGGCGGCACGAAATAGTGCGGCTGCCGGTTCAGGCCGTGCCGATGCCGATGCGGCGAGAAGCCTGAATGCGGACCTTCCGGGCGATGCCCGACATCGACTGCCACGACCACGGCAACGGCAACGGCATGCAGGCCATCTCCTGCGAGCGCGTGGACGTGCAGCAGGCGGCTTGACGCCCCGGCGACAGGCCGGGGGTCAGCCCCGATTGCCCGGAGCCCGGCATCGCGGCCAAATGGCGGGCCTTTCTGTTCTGGAGCTGACCCATGTTTCGCCGTTCCCTCCTGTGCGCCGCCCTCGGCCTGGCCGCTGCCGCCGCTGCTCACGCCCAGACCTTCCCCGCCAAGCCGATCAAGCTGCTGGTTGCCTTCCCGGCCGGCGGCCCGACCGACATCACGATGCGCCAGCTGGCCGAAAACGCCTCGAAGGTCCTCGGCCAGCCGATCGTGGTCGAGAACAAGCCCGGTGCCGGCGGCACGCTGCCTGCGCAGGCGCTTCAGACCGCGCAGCCGGACGGATATACCGTCGCCCAGACCCCGCTGGGCGTGTTCCGCCTGCCCTACACCACGAAGATCACGTGGGACCCGGTGAAGGACATCAGCTACGTGATCAACGTCACCGGCTACGCCTTCGGCATCGTCGTCCCGGCCGACAGTCCCTTCAAGACCTGGAAGGACTTCGTGGCCTATGCCAAGGCCAACCCCGGCAAGCTGACCTACGGCTCGACCGGCAACCTGACCAGCCCCCACCTCACCACGGAGCTGGTCGCGCAGAAGGCCGGCATCGAGCTGCAGCACGTGCCCTACAAGGGCAGCGCCGACCTGATGCTTGCGGTGCTCAGCGGGCAGCTGATGGCCGCGGCCGACAGTACCGGCTTCGCGCCGCAGGTGGAGGCCGGCAAGCTGCGCGTGCTCAACACCTGGGGTGAGAAGCGGCTGGCCAAGTTCCCGGATGCGCCGACGCTGAAGGAGCTGGGCTACGACATCGTGCAAAGCTCGCCCTTCGGAATCGGCGCGCCCAAGGGCACGCCGCCGGAGGTGGTGAAGAAGCTGCACGACGCCTTCAAGCAAGCGATGGAGGAGCCCAGCTACGTGGCCGCGCTGGGCCGCTACGACATGCTGCCCAACTACATGAGCTCGGCCGACTACACGAAGTTCGCCCAGGCCACCTTCGCGCGCGAAAAGGCGCTCATCGAGAAGCTGGGCCTGGCCAAGCCGCAGTAAGCCCTGGCTGGCTGGGATCGCGCAGCCAACCCAGCCTCCGCCGAACGCTCGCGATGCCCGGCCTATTCCTCGAATACGTCGGTGCCGAACACCTCGTAGTGCACCCTGGCCTCGTCGACGCCGAGGGCCTTCAGTGTTTCCACCTGCTGCCGCATGAAAGGCAGCGGGCCGCAGATGTAGTAGTCCGCATCCCGCTTGAGAACCGCGTCCGAGACCCGGCGCAGGTCGACCATCCCCACATGGTCGTGGTCGTAGCCCTGCACGTCGCTTTCCAGCGGAGCATCGTAGAAAACGATGCTCGTCAGCTTCGGGTTCGTCTCGGCGGATGCCCTGACCCGATCCTTCATCGCGTGCACACGGCCGTTGCGCGCGCCGTGCACGAACACCACCTCGCGGTCGGTGTTCTTCAGCACGGCCTTCATGATGCTCACCAGCGGCGTGAGCCCGACGCCGCCACTGACGAGCACGACCGGCGTGTTGGCCTTCATGTCGACATGAAAGTCTCCGAAGGGCGGCGTGATCCTGACGACGTCCCCTTTGTTCACGAAGTCGTGCAGCAGGTTCGACACGTAGCCTGCTGCCTGCGCGTCGCCATCGCTCTCGCGCTTCACCGAAATTCGATAGTTCTTGCCGTTCGGCGCGTCCGAGAGGCTGTATTGGCGCACCTGCTGCAGATCGAGGCGCGGCACGTCGACGACGATGCTGATGTATTGGCCTGGCTCGAAGTCGGCGAGCTCCAGGCCGTCTTCCGGCTCGAGAAAGAAGGAGGTGATCACGTCGCTTTCGACCCGCTTGTGACGAACCACGAAGTTGCGCCAGCCCCGCCAGCCACCCGGACGTGCAGCCGCCTCGTCGTAGAGCGCGGCCTCTGCGCCGATCATGAGGTCGGCGAGTGCCTGGTAGGCCAGCGCCCAGGCTTCCAGGATGGGTTCGGTTGCCGCGTCGCCAAGCACCTCCTTGATGGCTTCGAGCAAGTGATGCCCCACCACGGCATATTGCTCGGGCACCACATTCAGGCTCGCGTGCTTGTTCGTGATGCGGGCGACCGCGGGACCGAGCGCCTGCAGGTTGTCGATGTTCGCCGCGTAGGCGAGCACCGCGGCGGCCAGCGCACGCTGCTGCTCGCCGCGCTCCTGGTGGCGCATGTTGAACAGGTTCTTCAACTCGGGATGCGCCTGGAACAGGTGCTCGTAGAAGCGCTGGATGATGGTGAAGCCATGTTCGGCAAGGACGGGCGCCGTGGCTTTGACGATTGCCATGGTGGATGGCGTCAGCATCGCTTTCTCCTTCTCAAGTGCGTATCGGTTCGGTATAGAACGCGTGGGCCGTCGAGTCAACACGCGCGCTGGACGTTCTCGAAAGGGGCTGTTACAGCCACCTAGCCGAGCTCGAGGCTCGTGATGCCATAGACCCGCTGGAGGTCGCAAGCGGGGGGCGAGCCCGCGTACATGCGAGCGGTCTCGAAGACGATGCGCAGGCGATGGGCCTGGGCCAGCGCCACGGCGGCGGCATTGGGCAGGGGCACATCGAGATAAACGGTGTCGCCGGCCGGCACGCTGGCGGACAGTGCCGCATACAGGGCGCTCGCGATCTCCGGCGCGTCGGCGACCAGCGGGCCGATCTTGTGGCCCTCGCGGCAACGCCGGATCAGTCCCCAGCCGGCGAGCTCCCCGTCGGCCACCCAGGCCAGGCCAGTGGCACCGGGCATGGAGCGCCAGCAGCGCAGGAAGGCTTCTCGCGGGGCGGGGAAGACCCGACCGTCGTCGGCGCACAGCATGGCAAGGTCGACGCTGCGAAGCGGCACGATCTGCGAAGCCGGCGCGGGCGCGGCGGAGCCGGCCGGCCCCGCAAAGCGCGCGTTGTTCCACGCGAGCGCGAAGCCGCTTCGGCGATAGTTGTCCTGCTGCGCGGGCACGCCGTCGAGGCCGATCACCTGGCCGGACAGCCGCTTCATGCCCTCCGTCCAGAGACGAAGCCCGATGCCGCGTCCGCGCCACTCCGGCCGCACGATGTACAGGCCGACAAAGCCGAAGCGACCGGCATAGGAGACGGCGGAGATGCAGCCCACCGGCTCGTCGCCGTATTCGGCGAGCAGGAAGCCGCCGGGGTCGGCAGCGTGGAAGCAGGCGGCGTCGTGCAGGCCAGGATTCCAACCCTCTCGCGCGGCCCATTCGATCGCGATCGCGACTTCGCCCTGGCGCATGGTGCGGACGGTGCATTCCATGCGGGCATTGTCGCGCGCTCGCTGGCTTGCATTCGCCTCGGCCGGCCCCAGTTCCCGTGAATAACCTTGCCGGAGTTTCCGATGAACGAATCACTGCACGTCGTCTGCCCGCATTGCCACACCACCAACCGTGTGCGCCAGGCGCAGCTGGGCAGCGCGCCCGACTGCGGCAACTGCCATCGCCCGCTCTTCACGGGCCATTCGACCGCGCTGGACCAGGCGGCTTTCGAGCGCCACATCGGCCGCAATGAGATCCCGGTGCTGGTGGACTTCTGGGCGCCCTGGTGCGGTCCGTGCCGGCAAATGGCGCCCGGCTTCGAGCAGGCGGCGGCGCAGCTGGAGCCGCAGCTGCGGCTGGCCAAGGTCGACACCGAGGCCGTGCCGGCGCTGGCCGCGCGCTTCAACATCCGCAGCATCCCGACCCTCGCCCTGTTCCGCGGCGGCCGCGAGATCGCGCGCCAGGCCGGCGCCATGGGCCCCGCGGATATCGTGCGCTGGGCGCGAGCGCAACTGGGTTGAGCCGTCGGCCCCGGACGCTTGCGCGAGCCGCGCGAGCTTCACGGTCGCGCCCCGAGGACGCGGCAGGGCGCCTTCAGCCGCGTGCCTGCAGGATGGCGGAAGCGACCTCGGCAAAGCCCGCCCCGCGCTCGCCGGGCGCCACATAGCGCGGCAGGTGGGCCAGCGCGGTCTCGAAGCGCCGCACGTTGGCAACGCCCACGCTGTGGGCGAAATGCTCGAACATCAGCGCGTCGTTGGTCGAGTCGCCCACGTAGGCCCAGCGCTGCATCTCCTCGTCGAGCGGGCGGGCCCAGAGCTCGCGCACGATCCAGCGGGCGCCTTCCAGCTTGTTGTGCTCGCCATACCAGCCGTTGATGTGGATGCTGCTCACGGTGGCGTGCATGCCTTCGCTGCGCATCAGGCCGGCCACCTGCGCGATGGTGGCGTCGTCGAGCCGGGTGAATTCGCTGTGGTCGATGGCAATGTCGCACTCGCGGCCGGCAGAGTCGGCGGCCCGGTGCGCGCCGGGGATCTCGCGCTCGATGCGCCCGAGCACGGCCTGCATGCGCTCGAAGTTGCGCGCCCGGGTCGCGGCATCCTGCTGGTAGCGCTTTTCAATGCGGCCTGCTGCGGTTCGGACGAGCGCCACGGCGCCGTTCTCCGCCACGATCGCATCGACGGGCCACACGCTCGCGAAGGGCTCGCTCCAGCCGACTGGCCGGCCTGTCACGGCCACGAGGTTCAGCCCGGCACCCCGCAGCGCGCCCATGGCGTCCAGCGCATCCGGCGTGACTGCGCCCTCTGTGGTCAGCGTGTCGTCGATGTCGGTGAACACGCCGACGAGCTGCGCGCGCGCCTCGATCGGCCAGGCGTCGAGCGGCAGCATCAGCCTGCGCTCTGCAGGGCCAGGCCCGCATGCTCGCGCAGCGGATGGAAGTGGATCTTCGGAAAACGCTCCTGCGCCAGCCGCACGTCGTAGGGCGAGGTGCACAGGTAGGCCAGCGTGTCGGCTGCATCGCGCGCCATGCGCGCCGGGTAGGCGTCGGTGAAGGCGCGCAGCTCTGCCGGCGTGTCGGCGGTGATCCAGCGTGCACCGGTGTATTGGCAGCCTTCCAACCGCACGTCGGCGTCGTACTCGGTCTTCAGGCGGTGCTGCACGACCTCGAACTGCAGCTGTCCCACAGCGCCCAGCAGCATCGGGCCGCCCACCTCGGGCCGGAAGACCTGGATCGCGCCCTCCTCGCCCAGCTGGGCCAGGCCCTGCTGCAGCTGCTTGGTGCGCAGCGGGTTCCTGAGGATCACGGTCATGAAGAGCTCGGGCGCGAAGAAGGGCAGGCCGGTGAACTGCAGCGAGGCGCCGTCGGTGATGGTGTCGCCCAGCTGCACGCCGCCGTGCGTGGTGAAGCCGACGATGTCGCCCGCATAGGCCTCCTCCACCGCCTCGCGCCGCTGGCTCATGAAGGTGACCACGCTGGTCGGGCGCAGCTCCTTGCCGGTACGCTGCACCTTGAGCTTCATGCCGGGCGTGTACTTCCCCGAGGCCATGCGCACGAAGGCGATGCGGTCGCGGTGGTTGGCGTCCATGTTGGCCTGCACCTTGAACACCACGCCGGCGAAGTCCTTGTCGTCGGGCTGGATCTCTTTCACCACCGGCTGGCGGTTGACCATGGTGGTGCTGGTGCGCGAGCGCGGCGAGGGCGCCAGGTCGACCAGCGCGTCGAGCACTTCCATCACGCCGAAGTTGTTCACGCCGGAACCGAAGAACACGGGCGTCTGCTTGCCCGCCAGGAAGGCCTCTCGGTCCCAGGTGGGCGAGGCGCCGGTGGCCAGCTCCATGCTTTCCATGGCGCTCTCGAAGTCGGCACCGAAGCGCCGGGTCAGCGTGTCACGTTCGGTCAGCGCAATGGTCTCGAAGTCCTGCGGCAGCCGCTCGCTGCCCGACTCGAACACCGTCATGGCGTGCGTGCGCAGGTTCATGATGCCGCGGAAGGTCTTGCCCTGGCCAACGGGCCAGGTCATCGGCACGCAGGGCATGCCGAGCTCGCGCTCCACCTCGTCGAGGATGTCGAGCGGCTCGCGCACCTCGCGGTCCATCTTGTTGACGAAGGTGATGATGGGCGTGTCGCGCTGGCGGCAGACCTCGATCAGGCGCCGGGTCTGCGCCTCCACGCCGTTGGCCGCGTCGATCACCATCAGGGCCGAGTCGACGGCCGTGAGCACGCGGTAGGTGTCTTCGGAGAAGTCCTTGTGGCCGGGCGTATCGAGCAGATTGATCACGTGCTCGCGGTAGACCATCTGCATCACCGAGCTGGCCACGGAGATGCCGCGCTGCTTCTCGATCTCCATCCAGTCGGAGGTGGCATGGCGCGAGGCCTTGCGCGCCTTCACCGAGCCGGCGATCTGGATCGCGCCGGAGAACAGCAGCAGCTTCTCCGTCAGCGTGGTCTTGCCGGCGTCGGGGTGAGAAATGATGGCAAACGTCCTTCTACGCCTGACTTCATCAGTGAATAGACCGTTAGCCATTGATCACTTTCTTGTCCTATGTACACAAATATGTACGCGTTTCCAAAGCCGCTCCTCAGAGCGTGTTTGCATAATAACCTAAAAACGGCTTGACATCAAACCCTAGAACTCGTACAACAATAAAACCTAGATATCGCAAGGCAGAATTCCCTAATAATGGCAACGCCCGCAGACAAGCTCGCCCAGTCCCTCGCCGCCTTGAAAGCTCTTCAGGACGCGAAGGCAGTCGCCATTCGGGCGTCCGACCTTACGCGTGTCCATCGTGAGCGCTTGCTCAAGAATGGCTTTATCCGTGAAGTGATGAAGGGCTGGTACATCCCGGTCCGGCCCGACGGCCCGGCAGGGGAGAGCACGGACTGGTATGCCTCGTTCTGGCCCTTCTGTGCAGCGTACCTGACGGAGCGATTCGGAGAGGACTGGTGTCTCGGGGCAGAGCATTCCATTGCTCTGCACACCGGTAACTGGAACGTCCCCCGTCAGCTTCTCGTGCGCGCGGCACGCGGTGGCAACAAGCCGACCGGCCTACTGCACGACACGTCGATATTCGACCTGCGCCTTGAAGTTCCCGCTTCCCAAGACATCCAGGTTGTGGACGGCCTGCGCCTCATGCGCTTGCCCGCGGCACTCGTTGCCTGCGCGCCCGGACACTTCGCGGCACACGCGGTCGAGATGCGGGCAGCACTCGCCATGATTGCCGATGCCTCTGACGTTCTGGCGCGCCTGCTCGATGGCGGCCACAGCAGCATTGCGGGGCGACTTGCCGGAGCCTTCCGCAACATCGGACGGGACCAGGTCGCGGACACGATTATGGCGACCATGCGGACGGCGGGCTATACGGTCAACGAAAGCGATCCCTTCAACGATCACCCGCCCGTTGCCATCGGGCAGCGCGAGACTTCACCTGCCGTCAACCGGCTGCGCATGTCCTGGGCGGAGATGCGTGGCGCAGTGCTCGAACGCTTTCCCCCTCCGCCCGGCCTGCCTGCCGATGTCGGGGCGTATCTGCATCAGGTCGAAGATGTATACGCGACTGACGCCTACAACTCACTCTCCATCGAGGGCTACAGGGTCAGCGCCGAGCTGATCGAGCGCGTGCGCTCGGGAAACTGGAACCCGGAAAACGGAGCAGACCGCGAGCATCAGGACGCGCTCGCTGCGCGCGGCTACTGGCAAGCCTTTCAGAAGGTCAGGGACACAGTAAGCCGGGTCATTCAAGGGGCGAACGCGGGAGAGGCCGCGCAAGCCGATCATGGCACCTGGTACAGAGAGATGTTTGGCCCCAGCGTCGCGGCGGGCATCTTGAAGCCTGCCGATCTCGCGGGCTATCGCAGCGGACCCGTGTTCATTCGTCAGTCCGTGCATGTGCCGCCGCGCAGCGAAGCGGTGCGCGAGCTAATGCCCGCCTTCTTCGACCTCTTGCGTGAGGAACCGGAGGCTTCTGTGCGCGTTGTGCTCGGCCATTTCTTCTTCGTGAATATTCACCCGTACTTTGACGGCAATGGACGTATGGGGCGCTTCCTCATGAACGCGATGCTCGCCTCAGGCGGCTATCCGTGGACAGTGATTCCACTCGCGCAACGCACGCGCTACATGACGGCACTGGAGGCCGCCAGCGTTAGCCGAGACATACGGCCTTTCGCGGAGCTGCTCGCCGAGCTGGTCGCCCAGCGCTAGCGCGATTGTCGGCAGTGTCAGCATCGATCACCGCATCACTTCGCGAAGTGCGCCCTTGAGAGCGTCCCGCGGCGACAGTCGTGAGAGCAAGAGCGCAGGGAGACAAGGCCCCGCGCCTGCCCTCACGATCCGCTAAGAGGCGACCTTGAACGCCTGCCGGTCACGCCCCTTGATCCAGGCCGGTTCGGTGCCGCGCCCCGACCAGGTTGCCCCGGAGGCGGGGTCACGGTAGAGCGGCGCAACCTGTGTGCGTCCGCCCCCGCTCTTTCCTGTGCTCTTGGCCGGGCGCGCACCGATCAACTCGGCGGGCTTGAAGCCGTGTTGAAGCAACAGCTCTCTCATGGCGCGCAAGACATCGGCCCTGTGTTGGCGCTCCTGCGCGCGCTGCTCCGCTTCCAGCAGTGAAAGCTCGTGTCGCAGGTCGGCAATGCGGCGCTCAAGCGCGGGCGTGATTGCCGCTTGAGCGGGCTTGTTGGTCTGGTTCTCCATAGCAAAGACTCCTTTCGTGGGTGAGGGCGCGTAGCCCGGTTGGGGAAATGAATGAAGGCGCAAGGTTCAGTCGCGATCGCGGCCAGGCTCGGGACCGCGCTCAATAGGGGAGGTCGGTTGTTCACGATCCCTTGCGGGACGCGTCATGCGGTCAAGGGTCGGTGCTTTGTCATCGGCCTTCTCACGCGTGCGCCGCTGCTGCGTTGCCCGCGCAAAAGCGGCGAGCAGGTTCGGCGGCTCTGTCGGTGAGCGCGTCGCGGCATCCTCGAAGGCGTTCCGGGTCTCTCCAGGGCGCTGCGTCGGGGCTAGGCTCGGTGCGCGCGCCTTGGTGCGCTTGTCCCGACGGACAACCCCCTCAAGGGAAGGCATCCGGCCATCACTGTCTGCGCGCACGACCATGCGCTGGCGAGCGCGAAGATCCTGTAGCAAGGCAACGATCTCGCGCCGATCAACACGCGTGAGCGCTTTCTCGCGACGTGCTTGCTCCAAAGCCTGGGCATGGTGCTGCCGCTCCTGATTGATGCGGTCACGTATTTGTGCCACCTTCATCGCCAGAAGCTGCTGGCCGTAGGCTTTGAGTCGCTGCGCGTCCTGGCGCTTGTGCAGAAGATTGCGCAAGGCCTCGACACCTGAGATGCGGCCGAGGAAGGCGGCAAGTCCCGTCGGACGGCTTTTGGTGCGCTGCCGTGCGACCAGTCGCCTCTGTTCAAGATGACTATGTCGGAGGGCATCGCGCATGGCGCGCTGATGCCCTGCCAATGCAACGATGGCTGCGCGCTGCCGTGCCTCGATTGCATCCCGCTCGTGAAGCAGCGCCGACCTTCGGACCTGCTGTTCCTGGCGCAAGCCCGCCAATGCCGTTGCGCGCTCCTCTTCTAAGGCCTCTTTGTCGATGGACACGCGATGCTCTCCGACAAGGGCAACGGCCTCCTCGACGCTAGGCAGGCTTTCAGGCGGAAAGTCCTTGCTCAGAAAGGCGCGCAAGTCGGCGGTCTTGACCGCCTTGTCGTCGATCAGGCGGGCGAGCGCGTGCGTGCCACCATAGAGATCGACGAGCACATAAGGGCGATTTCCCGTCGCGAGTAAGTAGCCCTGTGCGCTCAACGCCTGCACGAAGGCACGGGCAGAGTCGCTTTGCTGCCAGGCTTGCGTGACGGCGCGCATGTGGTCTTCTTTGGAAAGCCCGGTCTGTCGCTTCTTCTCGCGGTCGTAGAGGGTCTCCTGCCCCCTATCTCGCGACTTCTCATAACCCGGGGGAAGCCGCAGGCCGTGATCGCGGGCGAATGCCCGCGTGACGCGCATCAGCTTCTCGTGATCGAAGGCTAGGTGCACGGCTTTGCCGTGCATGGCGTCGATACGCGACCAGACGACATGGCAGTGCTCGCGACCGTACTTCTCGTGGAAGACGATGGCGCGGGGCTGGTTGCCCAGGCCAAGGGACGCTTCCGTCCGCGCGATGTAGTCCATGTACTGCTCGCGGGTGAGTCGCCCCTGCCGAGAATCGGGGTTGATCGAAAGGCTGTAGAGGTACTTCGCACAGCGCGTCAGGTCCTCCGCCTGCACCTGCCATTCCTTGAACGCGCCGTGCAGGTCAGAGGCAATGGCGCCGCGCAGATGAGCAAGCTCTGTGACCTCGTTGTCGTAGGCATTCATCAAGTGGGTGGCGAGGTCTTGCCCGCCGCCGCGCTGGGAAGCAAAGGGGATCACGGCTCCCTCCCCGCAAGCTGCATGAGGAACGTGCGAATGAGGAGCAGCTCCTCGCGGCAGGCACGCAAAGTCTCTTCGCGCGTCGGCGTGTCGTCCGGCATGGCGGCCAGCCGGTCGGCGATGGCCGCAGCCTGTGCCAGCAGCGTTGCCGCTGTCGCGCCGTCAAGGCGAGGTTTGGGCCGTGCGCGAGGGGCTTCTCCCGCGAAGACAGCGCGCGTGATAAAGCCGTTCACGGAAAGGCCGGAATTGCGGACGCGCGCAGCGAACTCGTCCCGCATGTTGGCGGGCGGGCGAAAAGAGATCGGTGGTGCGCGCTTCTTCCGAGCCATGCCTGCACCGTAGGCGGTCGGCCCGCCTCCCTTCCTCGCGCGTTCCCCGCGCGGCATGACCCGCAATGCGCAATGCGTCCCCTGCGCTTAAGGGTCGATGGGTTTCCAAAGGGAGAGCCGACATCTCCTCTTTGGTCGTCGCCGGGGACGAAACCCCGGTCTGGGTCCAGGGGCACGAAGGCCGCCTGGTCAAGGTTGCAAGGGGCTACGAAGTGCCCTTTGCTCGATGGTGTCCACGAGGAGCGCGAAAGCTCCTCTGGTCGCGATGCAACGGCGATGACGTTGCCAACCCGGAAGCCTTACAGCGAAGGGTTGCCCCGAGGGGGTCCACGGGGGACGGGACGGTCCCCCTGGCAAGGTGGGCGTGGTACTACCACGCACACCTTGTGCTCCCTTCGGTCGCATGGGCTCCTTATCCCAGTCTACGGCGCGACTGGTAAAGGAAGCATTGACGCGGGACTCGAAAAGCCCCGCGAAGTTTTTCGGATGTAGCACGCTTTAACGTGCGAGGAAAGCGCGAGGAGGAACAGAGGCGCTTCCTACCAACATGAAGCGGCCATTAAGAAGGAGCCCGATCATGGATATGGAAGCTTTTGCCAAGGACTTCATGAAGGACGTGGCGCGTGGTGACGCGATGCGCTTTCTTTCGCAGCAACGCCCGCCTCAGGCACGGTGGATGAAGCTCACCGACATTGCCAGGAGCACGGCGCTCGCCTACGACCCGCTCAACCCTGGTGCCAAAGTGCTGATCGGTGCGCTAGGCATGAAGCTTCTCGGCCTTGAAGACGACCGCCATATGATGACCGTGGCGGGCTCGCGGTCGGGCAAGTCGGTCGGCCTTATCAGCAACCTGATGTTCTACCGGGGCAGCGTGCTCGCCACCGATCCCAAGGGTGAGCTGGCGATACTTACTGCGGACCGCCGCGCCAGGATGGGTCAGCGCATCCATGTGCTTGACCCGTTCGGTGTCGCCGGAAAATCGGTCGCAGCCTGGCGGGCTTCGTACAACCCGATGGATATGCTGGCGCTGGATAGCCCCACGATTCTTGAAGATGCGGCGCTCATCGCCGAGGCTATGGTCGTCCGCGCTGCGAACGACAAGGACCCCCACTTTGACGACTGCGCGCAAGGCTTCATCGCGGGCGTGATCGTGCATGTGGCGACCGCGCCCGACTATGAAGGTAGACGCAATCTGGTCACCGTGCGCAAGCTCTTGCAGCGCGCGCTTTGGATTCAAGAGGACGGCGACGCAGCCCAAGGCACGAAGCCGGTGCTTTACTACGAGATGGTCGGCAACGCCGACCGGCTCGAAGCCGACCCCGAAACGGAAGACCTCGGGGAGTTCGTGACGGGGTCGGCGGAAGGTTTCTACAGCAAGGCCGACAAGGAACTGGCGAGCGTGCAATCGACGGTCGATCGGCACACGCAGTTCCTCGATTACACGGCCTTGAAGAAGGTGCTGCAAAGCAGCGATTTCAAGCTCTCGGACCTGAAGGCAAAGCCTGAAGGGGTGAGCGTCTATCTGTGCTTCCCGGCGACGCGCGCCGACCTATCCAAGCGTTGGATGCGCATCTTTGTGAATCAACTGCTCGACGCGATGGAGCGGGAGCACACGCGGCCTACTGCGCCCGTGCTTGTGTGCCTCGACGAATTCCCCGTGCTGGGCTATATGAAGCAGCTCGAAACGGCGGCGGGCCTGATCGCGTCTTTCGGGGTCAAGCTGTGGGTGGTTCTGCAGGACTGGAACCAGGGCAAGGCCCTTTACGGTGAGCGTTGGGAAACGTTCGCCGGAAACGCGGGCGTCATGCAGTGCTTCGGCAACAACGACCTCACCACAACCGAATACATCTCCAAGCGGCTGGGGCGGACGCAGGTGGAAGTGGCGCGCGTCGGCGAAGTCGCGCAAGACCAGACCGCCAAAGGCTTGTCGGGGCGTTCAGAGTCGGTCGAGCTGTACGACCTGCTCACGCCCGATGAAGTGTCGCGGCAGTTCTCACGCGACGACCGGCTCAAGCGGCAGCTCGTCATGTGGGCCGGACATCACCCGCTGATGATCCAGCGCGTCGTGTACTACGACCGCCAGGGGCCGCTTGCGCCCTTTCTTTGACTGCCGTTTACGCGACCTTAAGCAGAGTCGGGCGATCCTGAACGAAGAACAGACAAGGAGGTGGTTTTCATGACGGAACCAGGATCGACCCTGCCGCCCAAGGGCATGCTGGCGGCAGCGGCGGGAAAAGCCTTCCCGCTGGAGGTCTGCAAGAGCGCAGCAGGCTTTTATATCGGCACGCACAATGAAGAAGGCGCGCCATTTACACGCGAGAGCTGCGAATACTGGCGCAAGCGCGATCAGGCGGAACAGGCCCTTACCAAGGGGCTGTGGACGCAGAAGCCGAACTTCTGACCAGTGCAGCTCAGGCGCGCTGCACATAGGCAGGCACACCCTGTGCGTGTGCCTGCTGCGCCTGTTTCTTCATGAGAAGGCGAGCTACACCGTAATCCCG
Organism: Variovorax sp. WDL1; assembly: GCF_001541225.1. Lineage (GTDB taxonomy): Bacteria > Pseudomonadota > Gammaproteobacteria > Burkholderiales > Burkholderiaceae_C > Variovorax. The sequence continues at coordinate 30,778 of NZ_LMTS01000117.1, forward strand.
CGCCCACTGGATCGCAAGTTCAAACGCATAGCGCCCCTTGTTGTCGCGGAGAAGGTGGTCGCACTGACCCGTTCCGATCAGGAGGCGAATGCACGGGCGTTCACCCCTGGCTGCAGCGTGATGCAGTGCCGTCATGCCGCGATCGTCTTGTGCGTTAACGGCAGCGCCCGCGGCGAGTGCCGCACGAAGTGAATTTGCATCACCTACCTTCGCATACTCGATCAATGGCAAAGCGTTGACGATGGGCACGCGCTGCGGCGGGCCCTTCCAGTTGTCCCTGTGCGGAGGCCCCCATTGGGGTCCGCGGGCGAGCATGGGAAACTTCTCATGGAAGAAAGCGTGAACGCTGTGCGGCCAGGACAACTCGTGTTCGGGGTTGGGGTCGAGGGCATACACGCCGGTCGCCTCTGTCCCCTCGCCGACCCGTGCAAGCGTGAGCTTGGGTGGCCCTGTGTAGTCGTCAGCAAGCTGGATGTAGGTGATCTCGACCTCCTCCGTCGAGCCAACGAGGAAGATGTGCAGGAGATTGAGCGGTGTGCACACGAAGCCGTAACCTCGGCGAGTCCTGCCTTTCACAGAACGAGCGGCGTTGCCGGGTGGCGCTGTCTCCTCGGTAACGCGCACGAACCAGTCCGTCGGCGCGCGTGAGAAGCGCAGCGTGATCTCCCTTGCCGTCTGGCTGTCCTGGGGCCGCGCAATGTAGGGCCCACTGAGCAATTCCAGGCTTTTCAGCGATTCGGATGCGCGCGCGGCCAGAAAGCTGCTGGCGCTCAGTATGTGACGAAGGTCGTCGTCCTCGCCCGTGAACTCGTCCTCGCGCAGAAGTCGCTGGGCCACGAGAAAGCGGCGCACGTCTTCCAGCTTGTCGGGTTGAAGCGTGCTGCCACCCTCGGCGAACCGGCGCAAAGCCTCCTCCTTGAAGGTCGGCGGCTCTCCGGATTCCAGATAGCTATGGGCTGTTGCAGGCGACAGCAACAAGTGGTCAAGGACTGTCTTCCATGGCGGCGATCGTCCATTGACTGTCTTCAGCGCACGGTATGTGTTCAGCCCGCGCGCGAGCTCGTCGATCTGCCAGGGCGTGAAGTTCATGGTGCCGCCATTTTCCCATCCGCGAGGAACGCGCGAGGAGGTCGCGGCCTGACGCGGCCTAGCCTTCTCTCAACGCCGTTGAGACAAGGAGGCCTTTCATGTCGGACACCCACATCAAGCCGCTTTCGGCCTGGCCGCAGACGGCGGAGTTCAAGACGCCGGATGGTCTGTCCGCTTTCCGTGTCAGCCCCGACGTGCTGACCCCGGAGCGCGCCCGCGCCGCCGACACCTGCGCCGACATCTTGCGGCTTGCGCTGTTCGTGGGCTGTGGCTATGGCTTCCTGACCTTCTATAGCGCCGCCAGTGCGCTGATACACGCGGGTGCTTGGCTAGGGGTTGTCTTGGCGGGTAACGCGCTGGTGCGCCGCAACGTCGCCCGGCTGTTCCGCGCCACGACCGAGATCGAAATGACGACGGAGAAGGTCGGCGTCCGGCGCGGCAAGTGCTGGGTCTGGTTTCCGCGCCGTATCGAGCATCGCTTCGCGCACAAGGTGCACGACCGCGCGCGCTGGGAGGAGCGCGAGAACGACGTGGAGCGGCAGGCGGCAAGCATGGACCGCCAGGTCGCGCGCATGTCGTACTACTACGCCGACTCGTTCCACGTCGCGCTCGAACTGGCGGGCCATCGTTATGACCTGCTCACCGTCTACGGCCCGCAGGAAGCTGCTGCCGTGCTAGCGCGCCTGCAATATCTCGACCGCTTGCTGGACGCGGCGATCAAGATCGGCAGCGGCGTGCCCGAGCAGCCTGGAGATGAGTGGCATGACGCGCCGGGAGACGTGGCATGAGTGCCGCCGCGTTTCCTGGGGTGCCGGAGTGGCTGCGCATCGCGGTCACGCTGGCGATGCTCGCGGTCATCCTGATCGTCGGCCTTGCGGCTCTGAGAGCGGTGGCGATCCTGCTTCTCGCGGGAGCACAAGTGGCAGGGGAGGGCGCGCAGCGCCTGACCATATGGCTCTCCGATATGTTGATCCAGCTCGCGCTGGGCGCGGTCTCGATGACGGTCGCGGCACTGCCGACCGCGGCCCGCGCCTTCTGGTGGATGGCCCGCGATGCGTGGGCGCGCACAGGTGCGCGCGCTCTGGCCCCATTCGCGGTCAAGCTCGAAGAGCTGCGGCAACGGGCCGCGCTGCGCCGCGTGTGGGCGAACGAGTACCGCGACCAGTACCCCACCTTCGCGGCATTTCTTGATGCCTTCGCGCGCGGCGGCAAGCCGCGCGCGGACGAGCGGCAAGAACCGCGCTTCGACGATGCGCCGCCACAGCCTGGCCCTCGTCCGTCATCGCCACCTCCTCCAGCGCCGCCGCCTGACCCGAAGCGGCAGGCCTTCATCGCGGCCTGCCGCCTGCTCGGCGTGCCAGAGTCGGGAGAGTTCACGCCGCAGTTGCTCAACGCACGTTACCGCGTACTCATCAGCGCAGCCCATCCCGACAGGGGTGGCGACGTGCAGCGAGCGGCGACCCTCAATGCCGCACGCGATGTCATCAAGCACATGAAAGGATGGACATGAAGATAACGATCTGGCAGCCGAAGGCTCCGGCGACCGTGAGCGACATGAAGGACGACTTCGCGCAGAGGCTGGGCGCGTTCCGTGCGGCCACGGGCCGCACGGAACGGTTCGTTACGCGCTGTGCCTGCGCAGTGCACGACAGAGGCTTCGCTGTCGTGTATGAGCGCACTGATCCCACGCAGCCATTTGTCATTTCAGGCATCTACCGGGATGGCGAAGGAGACGGCACGGTGCAGGCAAGCGAGCAAACAAAAAGGCGCGAGCTCCCTGCCCGCGAGATCGACACCACAGGTTGGCGCTGTCCACACTGCGCCACCGGAGGCATCACCATCTCATGCGGGCGCTGCGGAGACACGATCTGCGGTGGACGAACGAAGACCTATCACGGCATGGCCCCTGTCTTCTCCTGCCGGGCGTCATGTGGCGCACGCGGTGCGCTTGAGGACGCGGACAAGGTTACGGGGGCCGAAGTTGCCTCGCGGGCGGCAAGATTCAGGGATCAGCAGGGTGCCCGGTCGTCGGCTGGCGCGGCGCCGTGCTTAAAGCCGCCAGTGGACGCGCTGCGCCTGAAGTGAACATCAGCGCGACCCGGAAAGGGCCGCGATTCGCCTCCGGTCACGAGTCGCGGGTCTGCAGGCGACGCACAATGTTGTGCAGCCGATCAGCCAGTGCCTTGAAGCGGTTCGCGTGGCCGTTACATGCACACGGGTTCGCAATGACATCCGCAGCCTCGCGGATCGCAGCAAGGTCGTCGTTGTGGAGTAGCTCCCCCGGTGTTTCCGTCTTCCGTTCCATCCCTACCCCTCCTCGCAGCACTGCCGCTGAACTCTATTGGTTGCCCGCGACGGCGCTTACCTGATACCAGCTTGCACCGTCCGAGCAGACGCGAATGGCGTCGTATTGACCCACCACCTGATCCGCCGCGCCAATGGTGCGGAAGTTGGTATTGGCGTCCAGGGTGATGTTGTTGGCGCTGGTATTGATCACGTCCATACAGCAACCGGCATTGGCGGCAGCCGGTGCCGTGAACGTGTTGGTCGTGCTGGTGGTGCGCGCCGCCGTCGCGCTGATGCGCTTGACCGTGCCGCAGGCATTCGCCGTCACGGTCGCGCCTGCACCGATGACTTCCGCTGCAGGTGGGAGCGCACGCACCTGCCCTGCTGTAGTGCCGACCGTGATGGAGTCAGTCGCAAGATCGCCGTAGATGGTATTGCCGACGTTCAGAGCGTTGCTGGTGGTGGCGGCAGGCGCGGTGACGCTATTGCCAATCAAGATATTGCCGCTGCCGGTCGTCGTGGTGGAGCCAGCGCTATAGCCAATCAGCACATTGTCATTCGACTGCAAATTAAGACCGGCACTCCATCCCATCACAGTATTGTTACTAATGGATCCCGAGCCGGTCATGACCGCCCCGGCCCCAATCACTGTGTTGCTATCCGAACTGCTGACGCCGCCACCCATCGCATCTTGACCAATAACCACAGTCCCTTCGGAGCTTGTAAGACTTCCGCCCGCAGCACCGCCGATGGCGACGTTGTTGTTGCCGCTGGTTATCGCCCACAACGCAATGTTGCCCATTGCCGTGTTGTGACCGCCTTCGACCTGCATCAGGGCGTAGCTGCCTATTGCGGTATTAGAGGAACCATCTGTGTTTGCGCCAAGCGCCTGCAGGCCCACGGCGGTATTGCCTTCCCCTATTGTGTTTGCCCCCATCGCATTCACGCCCAGGGCCGTACCGCCCTCCGCTGTGTTCGCCGTGCCCGCTCCAGTGCCGAGGAACATGCTGCTGGAAGAATACTGGGTGATCGCGTCGGACAAGTCATCAATCGCGCCGCCAGCGCCGCCGATCATGTCGGTCCAGGCTCCTGCCTGATAGCCCTCAAACTTGTTTGTGGTCGCGTTGTAGCGAAGCATGCCGTTGGCGGGCGTTCCCGGACGCTGCGCTGTCGTTCCCGATGAAATCTTCACGGCAAGCGATCCGGCAAGTTCAAGATCGGAGAAAGCACTAACAGCGCCAGCGCCGCCGATGCGGACACGGTCATTCGTGAGATCGCCGTAGATCGCGTCGCCGATGTTGAGCTGGGCGCTGCCCGTCGCAGAGGGAACCTGCGTGCCCGCGCCAAGAACGATATTCCAGCTGCCCGTCGTGATGTTGCTGCCCGCGCCCGCGCCGACAGCAACGTTGTCGCTACCGCTCTCGGCCGCGGTCAAGGCCTGATACCCCAATGCCGTGTTGCTGATACCCGTGTTAGCGCTGGGCGATGTCGAACCCATCAGGGCCTGATAGCCGACCGCCGTGTTGTAGGTATCGAAGCTGGAGCCAGAGTCGTTGGCGTAGCGCATCGCCTCATAGCCGAAGGCGGTGCTGCGACTGCCAGCAACGTTCGTCGACAGCGTGCTGACCCCGAACGCCATGTTTTCCGACCCGATGGTGTTGTCGTAGAGCACATAATCACCGAAGGCCACGTTCAGGCCGCCGGCGGTGTTGCTGTAGAGAACGTGCTCGCCAAAGGCATAGTTGTCGGAGCCAGTCGTGTTGTTGAAGAGGGTTCTCGTGCCAAAACCTTGGTTGAAGCTGCCGGTGGTGTTGTTCATCAGGACCTGATAGCCGACTGCCGTGTTCCTGAATCCTATGTTGGCTGAGGGCATGGGGGAGCCCCTCAGTGCCTGATAGCCGACGGCGGTATTGAGCGTATCGAAGGCGGTGCCAGAGCTGTTGGCGTAGCGCATCGCTTCGTACCCGACCGCCACAGATTGGCTGCCCGCAACATTGCTGTTCAGCGTGTACAGGCCAAGGGTCGTGTTGCGCGCGCCGATGGTAGTGTTATAGGCGCTGTTCACGCCGATCAGAACGTTGTCGGACGCGGTGGTTAGCTCGTATGCTGCCGACTGACCGAAAACTGTGTTGGCACTGCCACTGGTCACGTTTGCCAGCGCCGAGGTTCCGACCGCCGTGTTGCCGCTGCCGCTGGTGATGTCTTCCATCACGCTGTCACCGATGGCGACGTTGCTTATCCCGGTGTTGTCCGCGACCGTGGTCGATCCGCGCAGGGCCTGATGGCCCAGGGCGGTATTAGCGCTGTTTCCGGCGGGACGCATCCGCTCCGCCGCCTCCGCTCCGATTGCGGTGTTGTTCGACCCGCCAGTGATATTGGTCAAGGCCGCGTAGCCGAGCGCTGTGTTCCTGATCCCGGTGTTGTTCGCGGGCGCGGCACTGCCCATCAGCGCATGGTAGCCGACGGCGGTGTTGTAGGTGGTGAAGGCCGTGCTGGAACTGTTGGCGTAGCGCATGGCCTCGTAGCCAATGGCCACAGACTGATTTCCTGACCAGTTCTCGCGCAAGGCGTGTTCACCGATGGCGATGTTTTGCGCGCCGTCGCGCGTCTCGAACAAAACGTTGGTGCCAATGCCAATATTGCCGTCACCAGTCTTGTTGTTGATGTAACCAGACTGCCAGCCGATGTAGATGTTGTTGGCGCCCGATGTGATCCCCGCGCCTGCGGAAAGGCCAACCCCGACGTTTCCTTGCCCGGTCGTCACGCCGGTCAGCGCCTCGAACCCCATGGCGGTGTTGTATCCGCCTGTGGTTGCCGAATCGAGCGCTGCCGCGCCCACAGCCGTGTTCTGCACAGCTGTGGTCAGCGCCGTGGCCTCATGCCCGAGGAACATGTTGCCCGAGCTGTACATGGTGCGCGCATCGGACAGGTCATCAATCGATCCGCCGCCGCCGAGCACCGTCCAGTTCCCCGCCGTCGCGCAGACCTCGAACGTGTCGGAAGAGGAGAGGTAACGCAGAGAACCTTCACGCGCGGCATCGCAGGACTCTGCGCCGCTCGCGATCTTCAAGGTGCCATCGATTTCGAGCGCCGTGTCGGCGGCCAGATTTGTCGCGGGCACCTTCGGGTCGATCACCATCTTGCCGCCCAGGAGGCTCATCTGGTTGTTGGCGGAAACGACGAGGCCATCCTGATCGCCCATGAAGATACCCATGGACTGGATGCCGGTGACCTGCGACGGGGTTGTAATCACCACAGCATCATCAATCAAGCCCAGCGCCATCGAACCGTCACCAGAGCCGCTGCCCGCAGTGCCGTTCCCGGCGGTCACACGACGGCCCATCGCCGTGCTGACGGCTCCGCTGGCGGTCGTGCCGTAGCCCATCGCCGTGCTGTAGTCGTAGCTGGCGGTCGTGCCGTAACCCATCGTCGTGCTGTAGTCGCCACTGGCAGTGGTGCTACTTCCCATCGCCGTGCTGGCGACGCCACCGGCGGTCGTGAAGTCCCCCATCGCCGTGCTGACGGCACCACTGGCGGTCGTGTTGGCCCCCATCGCCGTGCTGATGTCGCCATTGGCGATCACGTCGGTCCCCATCGCCGTGCTCCAGGTCCCGCTGGCGGTCGTATAGGCCCCCATCGCCGTGCTGTTGCCGCCGCTGGCGGTCGTGCTTTCCCCTATCGCTACGCTGTAATTGCCGATGTTGGCGTTATCCCACTGCGTGCCATTGACTGCGCCTGCCCGGAATGCTGCCTTCTGCACGTCGAAGAACGTGCGCGTGCCCGCGCCCGATGCCGGTACGCTGGCCGTGCCGGTGTAGGTACCTGACACCATCAGGTCGCCGGTCGAACTGAACGTCAGCCCCGCATCCGCCGCGAAGCCGCCACCGCTGTTGAACTGGATGCCGCGATCGGGCGATGCGACGGATGCGCCGCCGCCGAGCGCCGTCCAGCTTCCTGCCGTCGCGCAGGCCTCGAACGCGTCGGAGGATGAAAGGTAACGCAGAGAACCTTCACGCGCGGCATCGCAGGTTTCTGCGCCGCTCGCGATCTTCAAAGTACCGTCCACTTCCAACGCCGTGTCAGCGGCCAGATTTGTCGCGGGCACCTTTGGATCGATGACCATCTTGCCGCCCAACAGGCTCATCTGGTTGTTGGCGGAGACGACGAGGCCGTCCTGATCGCCCATGAAGATGCCCATGGACTGGATGCCGGTGACCTGCGAGCGCGTGGTGATGGTCACGGCATTGTCAATCAAACCCAGGGCTATTGAGCCATCACCAAAACCGCTGCCTGCCGTTCCATTTCCGGCCACAACAGAACGGCCCAGCGCCGTGCTGTAGTTGCCGCTGGCGGTGCCCCACCCCAGCGCCGTGCTGTAAAAGCCGCTGGCGGTGCTGCTCCCCATCGCCGTGCTGTAGTCGCTGCTGGCGATAGCGCCGTACCCCATCGCCGTGCTGTAGGCGCCGCTGGCGATAGTGCCGTACCCCATCGCCACGCTGTAATTGCCGATGCTGGCGTTATCCCACTGCGTGCCATTGACTGTGCCTGCCCGGAATGCTGCCTTCTGCACGTCGAAGAACATGCGCGTGCCCGCGCCCGATGCCGGTGCGCTGGCCGTGCCGGTGTAGGTACCTGACACCATCAGGCCGCCGGTCGAACTGAACGTCAGCCCCGCATCCGCCGCGAAGCTGCCGCCGCTGTTGAACTGAATACCGCGATCGGGTGATGCGGCTGAACCGCCGCCAATCATGTCCACCCACGCGCCTGCCTGATAGCCCTCGAACTTGCCGGTCTGCGAGTTGTAGCGAAGCATGCCATTGACGGGTGATGACGGGCGCTGTGCGGCGGTGCCGCGCGCCAGCAGTACGGCACCTGTACCGCCAACATCCAGGTCGGCCTGCGGTGTGACGGTACTGGTGCCAATTCCGATATTGCCGTTGGTCGCGCTGATAATCATGCGCACCGTACCCGGGGCAATTCCTGTATCGCCGGTAATGAACGCAATATCCTGAGTATTGGAAACAATAGCCAGCGGATCATTGACTGCGAAGTTTGTGCCTCCGTAGCTGAAGTTATAATGTCCCAGGGTTCCTCTGAAGGCTCCGAACTCATCGTAGAACTGCATACCGCTGACGCCTGTGGAATTGGAATTCATAAGCGATATGAGCGGGTCATAGCTGTTATCACCGACGATCGTCAGGTGATGTGACGGTGTTGACACGCCTATACCTAGCATGCCCGTCGAACTGAACGTCAGCCCGGCATCCGCCGCGAGGCTACCGCCGCTGTTGAACTGGATGCCACGATTGGGAGAGGCTGCTGAAGCACTAGCCCCGGCGCCGACCGTTTGCCAGAGCGTGCCGTTACAGAATTCGATGACGGTGCTCACAGAGTTGTAGCGAATGCCGCCAGCGGCGGCAGCGTCGCAGGCCGTGGCCGATGTGCCGACACGAATCGCGCCGCCAATCGAGAAATCGCCGTCCATCTGCGCGCGGACGGAGGAGGGCATTAGCATGAGCACGGCGACGAGCGGCAGAAGCTTTCTCATCGTGGAGGCTCCGTCGCAGAGCGAGGCTCATAGACGACTGTATCGGTGATGGCGCCCGAGTAGGCGATATCGCCGTTGACGTGAAGCCCTGCGGCATCGATGCGCGCTTTCTCCTGGCCGTCCACGATGAAGACAATCACGCCGTCGTCGGACGTGATGATGAGTGTTTCGGGCGACTGCGCTTGCGCTGTGGGGAAAAGTTGCGCCACAGCGAGGCCGATCAGTGCGCCCGTTGCAAGCGTGATTGCTGTTGTTCTGTTCATGCGGCACAACCTCCCCGTGCTCGACGTGGAACCACACAGGGAGTGCCCTGGTGGCCGGAGGTTCGAAACCGCGATGTAGATACGGCGCGGCACTCTTTGGCCGCAAGGCTTGGACATACAGTGCCGCCCCCCGGCCATGGCCGAGAAGCGACATCATTGCGGTTGATGTCGACCGCTACATCTGCGGGGATTCGACGCCCCGAATCAGCCGAAGCCGATCAACTCCAAGGTATCAGAGATGGCTTAACAATCAATCAACAAACAGGGAGCGCTGCATTAACCGGTTATTAACCAAGTTCCCATAAGCTGTTCCTACTGGTTCATTGATAGATGGCAGCCGGTGACTGGCGAGCCTTATGGGAAACAAGTTGGCGCAGGGACAGGACGAGCACAGGGCAAAGGATGCGTTGGACGGGTCAAACGCATCGACCGCGGAACGGAGAGTTCCGCAGTCCGCAGGCGGCTCTGCATCGCAGGAGCGCGAGGCTGACCCCGCTGCCGGGTCGCGACGACTGGAACAAGAATTCCTGAACGATCCCACCCGCATCGCCATGGGCACCCGGCAGCTCAACGCAGCAGCGTTCGCGGGGAACCGCCCCGACCCTAGAACCCTGAGCCTGCAAGCTGACGAGAAGCGGCGCAAAGCCGATGAGGCATACAGCCGCGAGATGCAGCGGCTCGCAGAATGGAACGCGAAAGTCGTGACCATCGGCGGCGTGCAGATGACCAACGCACAGGCTCAGGAGGCCCGCCGCAAGTTCATCGAAAACGAAGATGAGTACGCCGAGCGTGCGGTGCAGCGCGGACTGATACGCGACGGCGAGCAAGACGAACTCAAGCGCACCATGCGCCGGAAATGCGAGCTGGAAGACCGCACCGGGCGCGGCGTTGCCACTGCTGCTGAGAGCCGCGAGCTGGCCGATCTCAACAAGTCTCCCATGGGGCGTGCGGTCGACACGGCCACGGCAAACATACATACAGGAGCAGGCATCGCAGCCGATGCCAAAGCAACCTTTACACGGGAGTCATCGGTTGCCCGCAGTGAAGCGCTCCCCACCGCGCGCGACATATTCCAGAGCACACCGGTGGCGCAAAAGGCTTTCGCGCAGGCTGCCAGCCCGACAGCGGTGGATTCGGAACCAGAGGCGGCACCTGGTGCGGTCCCTGCTCCGGTCGCACCTTCTCGCCAAGTCAGGGCCACCGGCCTTGATATCTAATCACTGCTGCGGCAACAGGGTCAGCCCGTACTCGGTGTACCTGGGGAGCACCAGTACCTCCCCGATCATGGATGCCCCGTCGGGCAGCGAGCTGTAAACCATGCCCCCGGCAGTGCCTACCCATTTCTCGCCTCCAGTGATCTCAGCCCTCACGTCGCCGAGAACAGTCAGTAGCGTCCCGGTGCGCCCGTACGTGCCATCCGGGGCCTTTGCCACGATGAAGCCTTGCATCATGGGCCGGATAGCGAGCTTCCCCCGCTCTTCCAGCAGGACGTTCAGCGGCCCACAGGCCTTCTTTGTGCCCTCTTTGATGATCTTGATCTTGCCTGTCTTCTCCAGTTCGGCACAGCGCTTCTCGGCCTCGGCGTCCGAACTCCTGAGCTTCGCTGTTGGAGGGATTCCCTCCTTGCGCGCGTCATGCCAGCGCAGGTCGGTCAAGCGCTCCTCCACGCAAAAACGTGTGGCCCGTTCATCGCTCATCATGTCGGAGGCCAGGACGTAACCAACCGAGCCGTCCCGGTTGGTGGCGAAGATGACGGCATGCGGCTTCTTTCCCGAAGTTACCCGATCCGCCATAGCGGCGGATCGTTGGCCCTCGGCCTTGAGTTTGGCGGTCATCGCCTCGGGCGTACCGCAGTCGCCTTGGTCGAGGGCGAACGCTGCCGGGGCAGCGAGGACGAGCCCGAGGAGGGCGGTGACAAGTATCGATAGCGGCTGCATAAAAGACCCCGTGCTCCACGCCGGAGGCGTGACGTTTCAGAATGGAACGCTTCTGAAACGAGGGTGACTGAGGTGCAGATTCGTGCACTGTGCTTGCTTCACTCTTGACTCTGGTAGCCACTTCCGTACGATTCCAAAAAGGTTCCCTTTCGGAACGCTCAACCAGCAGACCGCGGTGCACCCGGCGCACGAACGCGGCGGGAGGCGCAAGCCACAACATGAAGATCGGCTATGCGCGCGTGTCCACCGAAGACCAGAGCCTTGACGCCCAGCGCGCGCAGTTGCGGCTGGTTGGCTGCGCGCGTGTGTTCAGCGAGAAGCTGACAGGCCGGACCAGAAACCGCCCGGCGCTGATCCGGGCATTGGCATCGCTCAAGGCAGGCGACACCTTGGTGGTGTGGAAGCTCGATCGGCTCGGACGGTCGGTTAAGAACCTCGTCGATACCCTGCAGGAGCTGGAGGCGCGCGGCGTGCGCTTCTGCTCGATCTCGGACGGCATCGACACGGGGACGCCATCAGGGCGGTTGATGTTTCATCTTCTGGGGGCGATTGCCGAGTTTGAGGCCAGCCTGATCGCCGAACGCACGCGGCTGGGGATGGAGGATGCACGCCGCAAAGGGCAGCACCTCGGAAGGCCGCGACGGCTGCGACCCCATCAAGTGCGGCAGGCGAGGCGTCTGCGATACGAAGAGAACCTCTCCCCTGGCGACATCGCGCGCAAGCTGAACGTGGGACGCACAACGGTCTGGCGCGCGATCAGGAATCACGAGGCCTGATGCACGGACCGAGGCCAACAGGTAGCGAGACAGGAAATCGCCGCTGCCTTCTCGGCACGCTGCCCGCGGGGCGGGTAGCTGTAGTCCGGGCGGGGTGCGGGGGTCGCGCAAGCGAGGGCCGCAATGTGCAAGCGGCCTGGCGGCTCCGGGGAACACTGCATAGTGGGAGCCGCCAAGGCCGAGAGGCATGGAAATGCCTCCGGCTCTGTCGATAGCACGACGAGGTGCCGCAGCTCAAGCGGCACAGACGCTTGTATTCAGGCGGCGAGCGCTTCCTCCTGCCTCGGTGCGCTGCAGGTTGTGCAGGAAGTCGAGGGCGCGCTGCGCATGCGCGGCGGCGGAGAAGATGGCGCGCTTGTCGTCCTTGAGGACTTCGAGCCAATGCGCAAGGTACGCGGCATGATCCTCGCGGACCTCGGGCGTGATGCCGAGATCAGCGCAGAGAAACGCAGCTCCCAGTTCGGCGACCAGTTCCTCGAAAGCATAGGCCTTGTCCCCGAAGCGCTTGCCGAATTCACGGGCCATGCGCTTTTCATTGCCGGTCCAGTGCACCAGCTCGTGCGCCTTGGTGCCAGCGTAGCTTTCGGCGTCGCGGAAGGCAGCCGCGGGCGGTAGCTGGATGAAGTCGGCAGAGGGCGCATAGAAAGCGCGGTTGCCACCATGACGGAATGCAGCCCCGGTAGCATTGAAGAATGCTTCGGCTTCTTCGATCAGCTCGATGGTGCGGCCATGATCGCGCGGCGCGGTCGGGTGGTAGTAGTGCGCGGGCAGTCCTTCAATCTGCGCCACGTTGAACACGGTATAGCCCTTCATGAAGGGAATGGCGCGCTCGATCTCCTCGCCCTTGTCGTTCTCCTCGGTCTTGGCATACGTGTCGGCGTAGACGACGAGGGAACCATGCTCGCCTTTGCGCACGTTTGCGCCCAAGGCTTCAGCCTGCTTGTAGGTCATCCATAGCGGGTTGTCGTAGCCCTTCTCGACCATCTCGCCCCACAGCAGCAGGACATTGACACCGCGGTAAGGCGTGCCGTTGTGACGCAGGGGCAGTGATGGCAGCCGGTCGCTTGCGTGATCAGCGCTCCACGGCTTCATCCACGGGCGGACACCCTTTTCGAGGTCGGAAACGATGCGGTCGGTGACGCGGGCATAAACATCGGTCTTGGTGCAAGAGGTCTTGGTGGTCTTCACGGTCTTCACTCCTTCTAGGGCTTGGGGTTGATGCGGTCTGTTGCGCATCACCCCTGCCCGTTGGCGAAACCGGGGACGTAAACGGAGTGGCAGACGGGCCGGAGGGGGATCACCCACCCTGCCAAGGGCGGCGAAGCCGTGCTGCAGCTTTGCGAAGCATGGGGATACCGGCCTGGCTGGGCGAAGCCTTCACCACGGAGAGCGCGAGGGGCTGGCCCCTTAGCAATTTGAAGAAGCAACAACTTCCGGGCCGCGCCCGGCGCATCAAATGCTTAAGCGTGTGGCCGAAGGCCTGACGCTGCTGATTCCGGACTTCGCGAGAGGGATCGTTACCGGATGGCCGGGACTACAGGCCCGGTGCGCGAGAAGCGCATAGAGCCCGGTTGCCTTGGTGTGCAACACGAAGGCAGCTCGCCCTTCACTTTTTTCTGGAAATTAATTCGATGGCCGTGCTATGCGTAGAGCAGAACAACAAGAAAGAGGGTTTTGAAATGACAGTAAAGGGTCACGTCACGTCGTTTGGTGCTGGTGCTAGTGCTGGTGCTGGTGCTGCTGTTGCTGGTGCTGCTCTTGCTGGTGCTGCTCTTGCTACTACTGCTGTTACTGCTGTTAGTGTTGGTGTTGGTTTTGCTAGTGTTGGTGCTGTAATTGCTGGTGCTGAATTTAAGCCCCGGTCGGCGGTCGTGGGCGGTCTGACCTCCTGCGCAGCGATTGCTTTCGCGGCTTATCACGTTGGCGCGCCGCCCGCCGAATTACCCGCCGAACCTCTTGCCGCTGCTCCGGCAAACACGCTGACGGTCGAAGGCAAATGCGCGGATGCGCAGACCCGCGTGGTTGGGAAAGGCGGCAATGTGTTTCATCTCATCCTGCCGCCAGGCTGTGCGCTCAAGCCGTAGACGGCAAGAGATTGGGAGAAGCCTTCACCACGGAGAGCGCCAGGGGCAGGCCCCTTAGCCCTCGTCATTCAATGAAAAGAAAACAGGGCGCGAAAGCGAACTGCTCATTAAATCGGACTGGTATCCGCGAAAGGGATCGTTACCCGTATGGGCCGGGACGCCCTATGCCTTTCCAGGTGGCCCGGTCGCGATCAGCGATAGAGCCCGGTCGCCCTGGTGTGCAACACGGGGGTGGCGCGCCCCTTTTTTTCTGGCAAATGGTTTGCGGGCTGTGCTATTCGATCGGGAGAACAACAAGAACAGGAGAGGACGGAAATGACACAGAAATACCAAGTGGAGATCACCTGCCCACAGGATCGTCGGGAGCACAAGGTGGTTCTGACGGGCAAAAGCCTCGATGTCTTTGTTGAGGCCGCGAAGAACCCCCATATCACCGGCAAGCAAGGCGGAGCGCTGGTTGCGGCGCTGCTGATGATTTCAAACGGAAAGATCATCAGCGCAGAGCACTACAGGGGCGACGAGCGCAAGGACGGCCCCAACGGTGAGCCCGCCTTCCAGAAATTCAGCGACAGCGGCATGCTGATCAGGGCCGAGCGCTGCAAGGGCGGCAAACTCAATGACGGCCCCCGGGGCGAGCCCGCCGTCCAGCAATTCAATGGCAGCGGCATGCTAATCAGGGCCGAGCGCTGCAAGGGCGGTAAACTCAATGACGGCCCCCGCGGCGAGCCCGCCGTCCAGCAATTCAATGACAGCGGCGTGCTGATCGAGACAGAGCGCTGCAAGGACAGCAAGCGCACCGACGGCCCCAATGGCGAGCCCGCCTTCCAGCAATTCAATGACAGCGGCGTGCTGATCAGGGCGGTGCACTGGAAGGACGGCAAACTGATCAAGGAACTGCGCGCCGAAGAAATCGAGGCATATCTGGCGGCGCAACTGATCTTGGCGGCGCAAGAACGCGCGGCCAAGATCAGTGCGATTCGCTCCTCTTTCGGCGGCCAGATCAGACCGATCGGCCCCTGCTGAAACCACAGCGCCAGACTGTTCCCCGCCGCCTTCGCGCGATGGATCGTTACCGGATGGCCGGGACTACATGCCCGGTGCGCGCAAGAGCGCATAGAGCCCGGTCCGCTGGTTGCAGCCCCGGCGGGCGCGCCTTGTTCAGTCGTTCAGCTTTTCGAGGTGGTCGGTGATGAACGTGTCGTAGGCGGTCTCATAGCCATTCACGCAGTCCCTCGGCATGACCTCGACCGACAGAGCTCTCAGTAATGAGCGTCGCGCCAGCACTTGCTCTTCCACCTCTCTTGTGTACCAGTCGTGATAGAAGGTTCTGCCGACGTGGAAACCCTGCGCCTTCTTGCGGGCCTTGTATGTCACGGCCCACCAAAGGTCGATCTCCGTGTAGTCGAGGCCCAGGCCGACGATATGAATGTCGTCCCGCAGGAACACGTCGAGCCACGAGTACACCGTGCCTGGGATGGTGTCGAAATCCATGTTCCCCATCTTGAAGGGAGAGCCGTTCTTAGTCTCGCGATCGGCGGTCGCATAGTTGCGGAGCTTCTGAAGGTAACCGCTGTACTGGTCATAGCCAAGCGTGATGGTGTTGGGCGCTTCGACTTCACCGTGGATGTGCCAGACGAACTTGGCTCCGACCGCGCGACGCCTGAAGACGCTGTACTTGCTTTCGCGTATGAGGTGGCTGCGCGGATAGCTCAGTCTTGTCGCCTTCTCAAAGCCGTAGTCGTAGTTCGTCGTGATGACATGCCTGACGGGAGAATCCATCACCCGGCGATGGAGCCCGTTGAACTGCAACCCGTCAACCAGCTCCGCGATCCTCTGCTTCATGGCCGGTTCGTCTACGCGCTTGTCATTCGACATGCGCGTCAGCAGGATTTCTTCGTAGACAAGCGCGAAGGGCTTGTGCTTCATGTGTTCCAGCGCTTGGCCGGAAAGCGTACCGGGCACGAGCGCATTGAGGACGTGCTCCCAGGACGCGTCGTGATTCGTGACGCGATTGATGCCGTTGCCGATCAACAAAGATGTCGCCATCGCCCTCCCCAACCCTGAAGTCGGTTCGGGAGTGGCATTGCTGGCGGACCTCCCTTGTCTTTCAATCTCATCATCCTCGCGCTCCTGCACGCTGTTTTGATTTGGTTCTCGGCCCAGTCTGGCCGACGCGTCCCGGGCCGTCAATCGGCCTCGGCAGCGCAAGAGGGCAGCGACCCGGCAAATCTCAGCCTGGAAGGCTGTAGGAGACGTTGGTCTCGGTAATAGCGACAAGCCCCTGCGCTTGCAGTTCGCCGATCAGGGAAAGCAGTTCCTCTTCAGGAACCTGCTTCTGGAACAATGCGCCGATCGTGTTCATCAGCGTCTTCACCTTGCGCGGACGCGCAGCGCCACGCGCTTTCAGATGCTCGACGATGATCGCCAGCTTCTCGGCTGGAGATTTCGCATTCGAGACCTTGAGTAGCGGGATTTCCTTCACGTCTCGCCAACGTGCGGCGAGGATCTTTCGCGTCTTCAGGTGCTGGATCAGCGGATCGAAGCCGGTGTCCTTCGAGATGATGTGGAAGTACGGGCTGCCTTCTTGCAGCGCGAGCTGCCCGATGTAGAAGGCGATGTGGAAATCGAGCGCGTTCGGGCCACTTCCCGAAATCTTTACGTAGGTAGCGCGCTCACCCATGCGCTGTAGCGCCGCGGCGGTCTCGAACGCGACTTTGGCCTGCGTGGCCCCGACGAAGACGATCAGCCGGAAATGATCCTCATGGAGGACAGATAGAGCATCCGGCTGCACGCTCTCATAATCGATGAGGACGTAGTTGATGCGCAGGCCCATTTGTGGTTCAAGTTTGATGGCGAGAAGCCATCATAGCCATGGCCGGTATGCCGACCAGCATGGCGCTGGCGGTCAGAGCCGCAGCCACAAGATGCAGGCTGACGCGCTGCCACGTTCGCCCTATATCGCGTCTTCGAATCAACGCAGAAGGATTGAAAAGCGCATGTTTGGCAGTATCGACAAGAGCAGGGGGCTTCTGTTCGTCACCCACGATCTCGATCATTCTCTGCAATCGACGATGCAGAAGATGCGGCAGGAGGTTGAGTCCCTCGACGAGAACCGGTTGCTCAATACGGTCCCCGATGACCTCAAGCGGTACCTGGTCGAGAAGTACAGCGTTACGCCGATCACACTGTTGCGAGAGCAGTGGTATGCCGACCACGAGGACGTGCCGGTCGATGTCCGCCACGATTCCATGCGATGGATCGAGGACAGAAGCCGTCCGGCGATGGTGCCGGGTGAACGCTATGACGTACGAATCCCGTTCGAGGGCGAGGCGGAGCTGTTCTACGCGAAGGCCAACACCTTTTCGATGAACCCGCCGCGGGCGATCATCGAGAAGAACGAAGTGTTGCTGCAGTTCGCGTCGCCTGCGGACCAGCCTCTCGACGTGCGGGCACTCGTGGATCGCTCCCTTTCCGACATCGAGCAGCACCTCGGATGGCAGCGCCCGATGATCGAAGCGCACAACAACGCACTCTCGAACGCGGCGGAGCAAGCGATCCAGCAGCGGCGGAGTCGCTTGCTGGCGCAGTCGCAGCGGGCGGCATCGCTCGGCATCCCGATCAGGCGGCGCGAGGATGCGCCGAAGACCTACGCGATCCCAACCGCACGCAAAAAGGCGGCACCGGCACTTCCGCCCGCGAGCGCCGCACCGTTCACGCCTGAGCCCGCCTGGGCGATGGAGCAGTACGAGCAGGCGCTGAAGATCATGCAGGACATGACCCTGGTCATGGAGCGGAGCCCTGACGCGTTCAAGACGATGAACGAGGAAGCGCTGCGGCAGCACTTTCTCGTCCAGCTCAACGGTCAGTTCGAGGGCAAGGCCACGGGCGAGACGTTCAACATGGCAGGAAAGACCGACATCCTGCTGCGCGAGGGCGAGCGCAACGTCTTCATCGCCGAGTGCAAGTTCTGGAAAGGGCCGAAGGCGTTCGGCGAAGCAATCGACCAGCTCTTGAGCTACGCCACCTGGCGGGACGGCAAGACAGCGATCCTGGTGTTCAACCGCGGCACCGAGACCTCGACGGTGCTGACGGGCGTCGATGCGACCGCCAAGGCGCACGGCAACTTCAAGCGGGCCGTGAACTGGCCGCACGAGAGCGGCTTCCGCTACGTGCTGCACGCGAACGGCGATGCCAACCGTGAGCTGATCCTGACCGTGTTGGTTTTCCACGTGCCGCACTGAAAGCTGCGCCCCGCCGCGCAGGCGGCGGGGCGCGGCCTCTACCACCACGAGTCGTAGAAGACGAAGCATCCGTCCGCGATGGCGGCACGTGCGTCAGCGATGAAGGCTCGGTCGATCGCGATCTCTTCCAGGCGGCTCTCGCCGAAGAAGAAACCGGTCGTGTGCGGCAATCCGTTCTCGTTGATTGCTCTCTCCAGTTCGTTGAGGTCTTCCGAGGTCAGGCTCACGGGTGTGCAGTTGAATCGTTCGTGTGTCCCGCCCTTGTCGTGGTACAGCGCTTCCATCCAGCCATGCAGGTTTGGATGCTTGCGCCAATACGCGATCTCCGTCGCATCCGGCGGCGTCGCGAAGTCCACGGCAGCCACGGGTGTCCTGGTTTTGAAGGCATACATGTCTTAGTCCCATCTTGTTCTCCTTTGTTGGGGTTTCATCGACGCGGAGGAACAAGGACTGGTGCGCATGGGCAACGTCGCCCGCATGCGGGTCTACGGCCCACACGGGAGCGGCAAGCGAAGGGAGCGGGCAAGACCGTTGACGTTGTCGCGCGCGCCAGTCGAACTTCGCGGCACTGCATGAAACCGCCCACGAACGGGAGAACCGATGGGTGCGAAGGTGCCTGCACCTGACGCCCACCGGCGAGGCCGGAGATAGCAATGGACCAGATGCCGGAGGGGATCACCGTGGCCCGCAAGTGCTGGTTTTCTAGAGCCGCCGCTGCCGACGCAAGTCTTCCTTGCGAGGGTCGTCACCCGCATGAGCCGGGACCATCACGTCCGGTCGTGGTCAGCGATAGAGCCCGATCGGCATGGTGCCGACGCGCCGATACCTTGAGCATACTTTCGGGAACATGTTGACAACGTGTTGGATACTTTATAGGATCGCGTTACCCCATTTGCCAAGGAGCCCGCCATGACCCCACAAGAGGACACGATCGTCGTCTTCACCGCCCGCAGCCCCGACCGCATCGTGCGCGAAGGCGGTTCGCAGTCGTGGGTGCTCAACGCCGTGCGGGCCAAGAACTGCCAGTGGCTGGTGTGCACGCAGAACCGCCA
>NZ_LMTS01000117.1:50093-52392 GCF_001541225.1 Variovorax sp. WDL1
GACCACGAGTTTTCCGATGCGACAGAGCCTCATGGCGCAGGCTTCCTGGTCGGGAAGATCTCAGGCATCCGCCCATCTCAGGAGCCGGGCGACGGAGACCGCTGGCAGGTTGCTATCAGCCAATACGCGCGCATCGACATGCCCGACCTCTGGGATCATGGGCGCAACCCCGTGCGGTATACGTCGCTTGCAGAGCTAGGTATCGACCCGGCGGCGCTCGCCTGGGAGCCGATGTCGCAGGGCACGACGGTCCAAGCTCCTGCGGGAGCAAGTGCCGCGACTGGCGCGCCGGTAGGTGCCCTCACGATCGCCGAGGCGAAGAAAGCCCTGGCCGCGACCTTCGGCGTTAAACCTGACGCCATTGAGATCACGATCAGAGGCTGAACAGCCCATGACCGGCAGCACATCCCGGGCACGTGTCCGCGGCAGGCAGACGACGAACACGTTCGTCTATATGAACATCGGCGCGAAGCACATGCTGGAACAGGCCGAGCAGCCTCAGGACGGGCAGCTCTATACGCTGACCAGCTCCCTCGTCTTCAGCGCTTTCACGCTGGAGGCATACCTCAATCATCTTGGCGCGCTCAAGCACAGCAACTGGGACGAGATTGAGCGGCGGTACGGCAAGCGCCGGAAGTACGAGATGCTTGCCCAGGAGGCGGGTCTGCAGATCGACTTCAACCGGCGGCCCTACAGGACGCTTGTCGAGCTGTTCGCCTTTCGGGACCGAATGGCGCACGGCAGGACCGTGACAGAGGACGTGTCGGTGCTGATCGACGTGACCGCCCCACGCCTGCCTCAGATCACGAACGACTCCGATTGGCAGGCGCTCGCGACCATCGAGAACGCTCGCGCCGCGATCGAAGATGTCGAAGCGCTGGTGCGTGAACTGCACAGTGGATCGGGCTATCCCAGGAACCCGTTCGCGTCGGCAGGCGGCGGCTTCTACGGCGTGACGCCGGAGGCGTAGGGCGCTGCGGCGCAGTATGTATGCCAACAGCCAGATGGAAGTATGCGTGTTGCGCAGATAAAGTGATGGCTCGTAGCAACGCACCATCAAAACCGCCGACATGAACAAGCCTCCCGTCACCCGCAAGCCCGGTAAGCGCCGCATCATGGTCCAGCTCTGGGGTCCTCTCGCCAAAGCGATCGACCGCGATTTCAAGGCGCTCAACATCAAGCGCGACCGCTACCTGAATGACCTCTTTCGCTCAGAGATCGAGGAGCTGGCCAAGGAGGTCAGCTTCCGCAACAGCGATGCGGTCCGGGCGCGGATGCAGGAGCAGAAGATTCCTGAGCGCGTGAAGCTCACCATCGAGCTTGACGAGGAAGTCATCGAGCGCATCGACGCCGTTCTCGCCGAGAAGAACATCCCGCGTGATTCCTTCGTCAACCGCGTCCTCTTCTTCCTGGTGGCGAAGGATTCGATGCTGGACAGGCTCGATGTCGCATACGAACGGCGCGGCCAGGTAACTGCGAAGCCGCTCTCGGATGCGATGGGATTTCTCTACGACCCGTTCTTCCACATCCGCGAAGCCAACGAGCAGCGCTTCTACACGATCGCCTGCTTCTTCGATGGCGCGTTCGGCACGAAGGGGCCAAACCTTTTCGCGCTGAACACGGCGATCTCAACAGACGACTGGGCCGGATTCAACATCGACTCCGATGCCCTGCTGGCTGAACTCGATCTGCTGTCGAATGGGAGTGCGAACCATGACTGAAACCCGGCACGCAGCAGCCCGTGCGCAACAACGCGCGCTGCCTCCCTTCGTGGACTTTCTGCTCGATGAGTTTGGCGAAGAGTTGCACGATGGTCACGGCGCGGTGCGCATCTACTTCAGCCACAAGAGCGTCCGTCGGATGGAGCAGGCCTTCGGGCACCAGCCGGTCACGCTGTTCAAACGTTACTTTCGCGCCTACAAGGTCGAGAGCTTGCTTGATGGCTGCGTGATTACGCGCGGCTGGCGCACCGGCCGCATCAATCGCAATTGAAGCGTGCGCTTCGCGGTGTCCTGTGATATTTCTTGTCATAGAAGGATGAAGCTTTGGACCACAACGCCCTGATTGCCCACATCGAAACTGCGCTTCGATCCATCATGCACGCGCGCTTCTATGAGACTGAACGCGGCTTTCAGGGCGCGCTGCTTGCGGCGCTCCGCGAGCACGTCCCAACGCAGTTCCTTTCAGACCAGACCATCATTGAGCAGGAATACCAGAAGCGGCTTGATCGACATGGACTAAAGATCAGGCCGGACATCATCATTCACGAGCCATTCGACGAGACACAGCACGGCGGGGG
>NZ_LMTS01000117.1:52431-57666 GCF_001541225.1 Variovorax sp. WDL1
GAAACGTCGCGGTGATCGAGTTGAAGCTCAAGGGATCGCAGGCGGACGCTCAGGAAGACTTCGAGAGCCTGGTGGCGATGATGGATGTGCTGGCATACCCCATCGGCATCTTCGTGAACATCGCATCAGGTCATACACACGCGGGCGCGCTCCCGGAGACCGCGAAGGGTCGCATCACCTGCTTCGCTGTCTTGCTGGAAACAGATGGCGTCAAGGTGTTGAGAGAACCTTGACGAAGGGAAGCCCGACCTTGAGCCGGGCTTCGTTCTTCATGGTCAGTATTCCTCCGGCAGGAGGATGGTCGTTACCGCGCGATCAGCCTCGGTGATGATCCACAGGCAGTTGTCGCCATGCCCTGCGCACGGCTTCGCCGGGTCGATCGCATAGGCCGAGAGAATACGCAGTCCTGCCTGCAAGGCCTCGGTGTTTGTGGCGGCATCTTCAGCGCAGACACATCCCCAGTCCCCGGTGACATGCCTTGCAAGGATTTCGAGGAGCTGCCCCGGGTAACGCGCAGCATCGAGCGCACCGGGCGTTGCCACGATCTGCCCGAGAGGGAAGAGAGGGGCGCTCATCGCGCCACCTCTGCACCGGTGCTGTCCTCGGCCTTCGGCGGCATCAGCACGATGCGCCCCTGGATGGGGAGAGCATTCAGCTCGATGCTGAAGCCCTCGCCGTGCTGGTGCGGCCACGCGGACCCGATGCGGGTCCAGAAGGCTTGCTTGCCCTCGCCGGTTACAGCGTAAGCGATGAAGGCGGGTTTCTTGGTGGTCGTCATGTCGTTCTCCTTTCATTGAGCGTTGCGACGTGACGGGACAGGCACGGGGGGTTAAGCAGACAGGGTCATGGGTCGCCCGGAACTGCACAAGCCCGAGGTACGAAGAGGCGCGGAAGCGAGGACGATGCGAAGCACCCGCCCTTTGAACAGGGCTGCGCCCCGTGCAGGATCACGACAAAGTGCAATCGATCAACAAGAAAAGGCAGAAAACGAACCACGACGACAGCCGCCACCGCCGCGCGTGACCAGGCTCGGGTCAGGGCAGGAAATAATCGTGCTTGACATTGTCAGTCTTTTAATTGAAGATGCCTGACATTGGAGGTGCTGATGAGCGATGGCCCTTATAGAAGCTTGCCGATGTCCCGCGGATGGAAGCGGCTGGCTGAGTTTGCAGAGAACGCAAATTTCGACCGTACTGACACCAGCGCGGCGGCTAGCCATGCTCTGAAGACCACGTGGGGCAATGAGGTCCCCGCCATCGTGGTCAAGGGCCTCCGAGACGTGTTTCTGGAGCGCGAGCCCGGACTTTTTGCCGACACGCGCCTTGCAAAGATCGAGGCGGTGGTCAGCGATACCGCAGGCTACGGGCTTGGCCGCCTGCTTACCGCTCATGCCTCTTCCGTCCTGGCTGAGGGGCTCACGGGTGAGGCCGGTCTGGCAGAAACGACGAGACGCGCACTCGAGTCGTATGCCGCGCGGGCTGCGCGCCAGATCGAGGAGCACTACTGCCGCAAAGCATCCGCGCGTTTGACTCAGCAGGTGCGTACCCGTATTTCAGAGGCCATCGGCACCGCTGACATCCCCGCGCTGGCCCGCCAGTGCGCCGGGCTGGAGCCGCGTGCGCGGCGGGGCAGCAGTATCCGGAAGCATGCCGACATTGACGAAGGAGTACCGCTGTCATGAAACGTGACGATGACCGGGCCACGGCCCCATCCTTGCGCGTCGATGTCGTCGAGAGCGGGCAGCGCCCGCGCCGCGGACGCATGCCCTGCGAGATCGGTGGCGATTTGACGTTCTCAACGGATCACCTGGAGAGCTACTGCCTGGCGCAGTGGGAGCCGGTGATCTTCGATGCACTGGTGGTCGCTGGGGCTGTCGAGTTCTGCGACCGCATTCAGCGACGCAAGACGCAGCACTGGGGCCGCATCTTTGAACTCTGCATTCCGGTCCATGATCCTGATCGCTGGAACGCCGCTCCCGTGATCGCAAGCCTCAAAGACGCGCTCGAATTTCTGACCGGCGATCGCTGGGAGATTTCCTTCGTCGCACGGAAGGCACCCGCGTACGTGCCGCATCAGTTTCCGTTCGACCTGCCAGGGGATGCGCGGGCTGTCATCCCGTTCAGCGAGGGCCTCGACTCCCGCGCGGTAGCGGGCTTGATGCACCGCGAGATGGGTGACGGCTTGATCCGTGTGCGGCTCGGCACCAAAGAATTCCTGCCTGTCGTCGGGGCATCAGGCGAGAAGCAACCTTTTACTTCGATCCCCTATCGGGTGAAGCCCAAGACGGGCGAGTTTGGCGAATCGAGCGCGCGCTCGCGCGGCTTCAAATTCTCGATGGTGAGCGGGATCGCCGCCTACATGGTCAAGGCAAACCGGATCATCGTGACCGAGAGCGGCCAGGGCGCGCTCGGGCCTGTGCTGGTGGCAGTCGGCCAAGGCTACGAAGACTATCGCAGCTATCCGCCCTTTATGGACCGGATGGAAGTATTCATCAAGGCCCTGTTCAATCACCGCGTACAGTTCGAGTTCCCGCGGCTCTGGCACACCAAGGGTGAAACGCTCGCAGCCTTTGCGGGCGAGTGCGCTGACGGCGCGTCGTGGAGTACTACCTGGTCGTGCTGGCAGCAGAACCGGCACTCGTCCGTAGCCGGGCACAAGCGCCAGTGCGGCATATGCGCCGCCTGCATGCTCAGACGCCTGAGCGTCCACGCGGCCGGACTGAGCGAAGTGCCAGAGACCTATGTGTGGGAGAACCTCTCGGCCCCCACGTTTGAAGGTGGCGCAGCGCCCGCGTTCGAGCACATCACGAGGGCGCAGCGTGAATACGCGATCGCGGGCACGCTTCACCTTGATCATCTGGCGACGCTGCAGAAGTCGCCGATGAACAAAGGAATGATCGACCTCACCGTCTCCCAGCTCAGCCGCTCCCGTGCGCTCCCGGAAGACACGGTCCGCGGCTCGCTGAACCGTCTATTGAATAAACATGAAAGTGAATGGATGAATTTTGTCGAGGCCCTCGGGCCGAACTCCTTTGTGGCGAACTGGGTGGCAAGGCCATGACCGAATCCCCACTCAGTCTGATCGCGCCCGCCGACCTCGGGGAGCGCCTGCGACTCGCCCGAGAGGCTGCGCACATGACGCAGAAGCAGGCGGCGGACGCCATCGCGGTTGCGCGTACGACGCTGGTTGCGATCGAGCAGGGACAGCGTCGTTTGCGCATTGACGAGCTACAGCAGCTTGCCAAGGCCTATGGCATGTCTGTCAACGCCATCCTGCGCCGCGAGGCGGTGCACGTAGACCTGATGCCGCGGTTCCGTAAACTCGTCGATGCCAAAGATTTCGCTGCAGCAGCGGCGACCGAATTACTCGCGAGCCTGGCCCGCGCCGAAGTCGAGCTGGAGAACGTGCTGGGTGTGAAGCGCGCACGCAGCTACCCTCCCGAGCGTCCGATCCTTCCGGGCGACGTACGAGTGCAGGCGGAACAAGATGCGCTTGAGCTGCGGCAGCGTCTGGGATTGGGGTTCGCACCGGTCGCGGACATCGTGACGCTGCTGGAGATGGAGCTTGGCATACGGGTGTATGTGCGACGCTTTGAAGGGTCCGTGTCGGGTGTGTTTGTCTTCGACGAAACGCTCGGGGCGTGCATCCTGCTCAACGCCAACCATCCGCGCGAACGCCGAAATCAGACCGGCGGGCATGAGCTGGGGCACTTCATCTCTGTCAGGCACGAGCCGGAGGTCCTGCACGCCGACGAGCCGGAGAACTCGCGTGAAGAGCGTTATGCCAATGCGTTCGGGCGCTCCTTCCTGACGCCTGCCGGTGCCGTGCGCCAGAAATTCCAGGAGGTCACGGCGGGCTCTACTCATCTCACGCGCCGCCACATCATTGTTCTGGCGCATTTCTTTGGCGTGTCGCGGGAAGCTATGGTCCGGCGGCTTGAAGAGCTGGGCCTAACCAAGAAAGGCACGTGGGACTGGTTTGTGGCAAACGGCGGCATCACCGACGAACAAGCGCTGCAGGTTCTGGGCGATCTCCGCGTGTCCGATCGCCACAAGGCAGAGGCCGATAAGCCGACGACGCTGCGGCTCAATTTGCTGGCAGCCGAAGCGTATAGGCGAGAACTGCTGAGCGAAGGACAGCTCGCGCGGCTTCTCCATCTTGATCGCATCGAGCTTCGCGAGATGCTGCAAGACATCGAGTTGCAGGAGGATGAGGCCGATGGCGCTCCCACCCTCCTTATCTGAAGAGCCGTCACTGCTGATCGCTGACACAAGCGTTGTTATCAACCTCAATGCGACCGGCTGCGCCGAGACGATCCTCAAAGCACTGCCGCACCGCATTGCGGTTGTCGATGTGGTCGTTGACGAAATCGAAGGCGGCGTGCGGAAAGGTCGTCAGGACGCTATCAAGCTGGCCGCGTTGCTTGATTCGCGCCTGATCGAGGTCGTAAAGCTCGGGCAGCAGGGCCTCGTCCATTTCGAGAATCTCGTCGTCGGTCCTGCGGGCGAGACCCTCGACGACGGAGAAGCAGCCACCATTGCCTTCGCGGCAGATGTAGGTGCACGAGCGCTCATTGATGAACGAAAAGCACGCCGCCTCGTCGCTGAAAAATATTCGGCTGTACATCTGGGATGCACAACGGATCTCTTGACGCACCGCGAAGTCGAACGCGCCTTGGGAGCTTCGGGGCTTGCGGTGGCGGT
This sequence comes from Variovorax sp. WDL1, assembly GCF_001541225.1. Lineage (GTDB taxonomy): Bacteria > Pseudomonadota > Gammaproteobacteria > Burkholderiales > Burkholderiaceae_C > Variovorax. The sequence goes on from NZ_LMTS01000117.1 coordinate 57,135, forward strand.
CCACGCCGCCCTTGTCGGCGCGCGCATGCGTGTGCTGTCTCACCACATGGATTGGGTCGTGACCCTTATCGGTGATGCACGCGCATCCGTCTGTCCCTGTTTGCCTGAAGCGATCCGGAGGCAAGCGCAGGCAAGGCTCTGACCTCGTACACGACTCTTAAACGGGCTACCTCGCTGGCAAGATTTCGACGAGGCCGATGAGGTCGGCTGAGTAGCTGCCATCACCGTTGGCTGCACCTTTGTGCTTCAGCTCGCGCTGCAAGGTGGGTTCGACCACGCGGGCGAACAGGTCGATACGCTGCGCGGGCAGGAAGATCGGTTTGCACTCCACACCGTGAAAGCAAGCATCGGACTGCCGCTCGACCGCGGGAGCACGCGTCCCGTCTTGCTTGACTGCAATGGGTTGCATCACAACGCGGCGCTCGCCGTTGCCCGTGGACGCTTCGACGATCCATAGGGACAGCAAGACCGGAGCGTCCACGTTGCCTGCAACGTATGCGTCTGGCCAAGTCACCTTGCCGCCAAGCGGGCG
>NZ_LMTS01000274.1:0-45730 GCF_001541225.1 Variovorax sp. WDL1
GGCCGTGCCCGCCGCGACCTATTGATCAGCGTTTCCTTAGGCACTTCTGGGTCAAGATCACAAACATGACCGTGCTCACTGAGCCAATGCCCTCGGCGTACGTGATCCGGCCTCGGGGAGGTCTGCCCCGACAAATCCAATCAGCGTCGGGGTGGGGAACGCTGATAGCCGGACGGCGCCGAAAGCCCGCGTGAAATGCGTGCGTACGATGTGAGCATCGCAGCAAGCGTCTGCGCCTCGCGAGTCAGTGGACGCGATGCCTTGCGCAGAAGCGCCACAGGGTACTGACCCGGCGCCTCCCTCAATTGCAGCGCGACGAGCTGCCCCGCCACCAGCGGATGATCGAGAGCGGTCCTTGGCAGGCGGGCCAGGCACTCCGACTCGATGAGCGTTGCGATCGCGCCGAACAGCGAGTCCGTGACTGCGGCGATGCGCGGGCGCCCGAGCGAATGGTTGTCGAAGAGCTCGCGGATGCTCGCGTCGTTGGCGCCCGGCTGCGAAGGGTCGCCCACCACGACCCAGTCGCAGCCGCACAGCTCGGCCAACGATGTCGCACGGGCGAGTGGATGTCCTTTCCGCGCAGCGACCACAGGTTCTGATTCGTACAGGACATCGATCTTCAGGTCCACCGCGTGCAGGTCTGCCGGCAAGCGGGACACGGCGAGTTCGAGCCGGTTCTCGCGCACGCCGGCGATGAGTTCCGATGAAACACCGTGGGTCATGCGAACCGTGACATCGGGCAGTACGCGCCGATAGTCTTCCAGAACAGACGGCACGAGCCTGAGCGAAGGCTCGATCGAGACCCCCAGGGAGACGCTGGCCGCGCGACGCCGGTGCGGCGCCTTGAGCCACTCCTCTGCGCGATCTGCTTCCAGCAGGATGGCCTGCGCGTAGCGAACGAACTGCTCACCGTCGCTGTTCAGCGAAGCTCCCTGCCCCCCGCGATCGAAGAGCATGACCCCATGCTCCCGCTCGAGTTTGGCCACGCTCTTCGTCAGGCCGGCCTGTGATCGTCCCTGCGCGCGCGCAGCGGCGCGATAGCCGCCGTGGGTGATGACCGCGACCAAGTCACGAAGCTGCTGGAGTGTCATAGCAGGGCCTGATTGCCAAATGGAATCGCGATTGTCCAAAAACTATGGTCAATCGCTGCGCAGGTCGGCACATTCGCACCACTACTTTCAGAATCATTGGAGAGCTCATGCGCCGCCTTCGTCTGCTTGCCCCGATCCTTGCCGCACTGGCGCTTGTCAGCGTCTCGCAAGCGCAATCTCAGGTGCCTTCGCCCATCAAGCTGGTGGTGGGGTATCCGCCCGGCGGCAGTTCCGACACGTTGGCGCGGCTCCTTGGGCAGGCTCTGCAGGACTCGCTGAAGACCACCGTCATCGTCGACAACCGTCCCGGGGCCGGCGGGCGACTCGCAGCGGCGCAGTTCAAGCGTGCACCGACCGACGGCAGCGAAATCATGATCGCCCCCAACGCGCTCACCACGGTCCAGAGCCTGGTGTATGCCGACAAGCTCGGCTATAGCGTGCTCGACGACTTCGTGCCGGTCGCCAAGCTGGCGAGCTATCCTATCGCGCTGTCCGTGCCAGGCTCGTCGAGCATCCGCACGGCGAGCGACCTCACCGCATGGGTCAAGGCCAACCCGACGCAAGCGAACTACGGATCTTCCGGCGCCGGCGGCATGTCGCACTTTGCCGGGTTGATGTTCGCCAAGGCCGCCGCCATTCAATGGGCTCACGTTCCGTACAAGGGAGGCGCGCCGCTCATCACCGACCTGGTCGGGGGTCATGTCGGTGCCGGGGTGGATACGGTGATCGATCACATCGAGCACGCCCGGGCGGGCAAGATCCGGATCGTCGGCATCTTCAGCCAGAAGCGCTATGCCTTGGCGCCCGAAGTTCCCACCCTGGCCGAGCAGGGAATCAAGGGTCTGGACATCGAAGGCTGGTTCGGGGCCTTTGTGCCGGCTGGCACGCCGCCAGCGGTGGTGACCCGGTTGGACGACGCGATCGGCAAGGTCCTGGCCGACCCCACCTTCAAGGCCAGGCTGAACAAGCTGGTGATCGAAGTCAGCTACCTGCACAGCAGCGAGTTCCGTAAGCTCCAGGCGGCCGAGCTGCAAGCCTGGACGCCGGTGGTGCGGGACTCGGGCTTCAAGCCGGAATGATGAACATGGCTGACGATCAAGCGATGTTTCCGCAGCACATCCGCGCGCTGAAGCCCTATGTCCCGGGGCTGCCCATGGAACAGGTGGCGCGCCGGCTGAACCTGCCGGTGACGCAGATCGCCAAACTCGCATCGAACGAGAACCCGCTCGGCGCAAGCCCGCTCGCATTGCTCGCACTCGCCGAACAACCGATCGACCCCTCGCGCTACCCCGACGCTGATTGCGCCGATCTGACCCACGCACTGGCCGCCCACCTGGAGGTGCCCGCCGACTGGGTCGTGGCTGGCGCCGGTTCGGAAAGCGTCCTGGGGATGGCGGCGAGCATGCTCCTCACGCCCGGGCGCACCGCGGTGTATTCGCAGTACTCGTTTCAGGCCTTCGTCAATGCAGCGCAACGCGTGGGTGCCACCTCGCGCGTCGTGCCGTCGCCCCGCTTCACGGTAGATCTGAAAGGCCTGGCGGATGCCATCGGACCGGACACCTCGCTCGTCTACATCGCTAACCCCGGCAATCCCACCGGCACCTGGCTGGAGCCGGAGGCGGTGGAGGCGTTCCTCGAGCGCGTTCCATCGCAGGTGGCGGTCCTTCTGGATGAGGCTTATCGCGAGTACATGCCGCCCGAGCGGCGCGGCGATTCGGTGGCCTGGCTCAGGCGCCACCCGAACCTGATCGTCGCCCGCACCTTCTCCAAGGCCTACGGACTGGCCGGCCTGCGCGCGGGCTACGGCATCGCGCAGCCGCACTTCGCCGATGTGATGCGGCGGCTGCGCGCACCTTTCTCGGTGACGCAGAGCGCACAGGTTGCCGCCGTTGCCGCCCTGGCCGACACCGACTTTTTGGAGCGCACGGCCGACGCCAACCGGCAAGGCCTGGCTCAGCTGGGCGCAGCCTTGCAGCGAATGGGCATCGAGGCACTGCCCTCGTCGGCCAACTTCGTCCTGGCGCGGGTCGGCGACGGCGTCGACATGGCGCAGCGCCTGCAACGCCACGGCCTGATCGTGCGGCCGGTGGCCAACTATGGATTGGCCGAGTGGGCCCGGCTGTCGGTGGGGCGAAGCGACGAAAACGCCCGGCTTATCGAGGCGCTGCATATGGAACGCCATGCGCTGAGGGCCCAGAAGTAACAGAAGATGCGTCCCAAGATGCTCGCGCCGGCCCCTGGGTTCCACTGGTGCAGACCGGGCTGAACTTGGCCGACCGAACCGAGCGGCAGGTCCCTCGAACGGCGCCGGCTCTTCCACGCGAACCCCGAGCTGTCGTGGCTCGGAAACCGCGCGCTACATCGCGCAGGTGCTGGCGACCATTCCTAGACATGAAGTTCAGACCGGCATTGCCGGCACCGGCATCAAGCCGCTCGACAACCCGGCGCACCCAATCACTCCCCCGAATTCGTGGAGGACGAAGGCGCAATGAAGATAGGCGTGAGGGGCCTAGTGGCGTCCGCGATCCAGTACATGGCTGGTCCGGGCTCACGCGCTGCCAACCGCTGACCTTTACATAAGGCGAAATGCTCATCCGCCGCATTTCGCCGGATGCCCAGCAAACCATTAGCAGGTTCAAGGCTGCCCACCGCTATTCAACCTTGGCGCCGGTCGCCTTGACCACCTTGCCCCACTGCACCGTCTCGGAGCGGATCCACGCACCGAATTGCTCGGGCGTGCTGGCGATCACGTCGAATTGCATCGCGCGCAGCTTGTTTGCCATCTCGCGCGTCTTGAGGATCTTGACGAGCTCGCGGTGGTAGCGCTCGATCGCCGCGCGCGGAGTCGCTGCGGCGGCAAGAAAGCCCACCCAGCCGGTCGCTTCCATCTCCTTGTAGCCCAGCTCGATGAGGGTTGGGATCTCGGGCGTGTCCACGAAGCGCTTCTCGCCCGTGGTCGCTAACAGTTTCAGCTTTCCCTCCTTGACGAACTGCTGCACGTTGCCAGGCACCATGAAGGCGGCCTGAACATTGCCTGCGAGCAGGTCGATGACCGCGGGGCCGGCGCCCTTGTAGGGTACGTGGGTCAGCTGAATGCCAGCTGCCAACTTGAACATCTCCATGGTGAGATGAGAAGCGCTTCCCATCGCCACGGATGCATAAGACAGCCTTGCAGGCTGGGCCTTCGCCATGGCCACCAGTTCGGCAACGGATGACACGCCGGCCATCGGGTTCACCACGAGGTATTGCGGCGACTTGACCGCGAGGGTGATCGGTGCGAGATCTTTCGACGGGTCGTAGGGCATCTTCTCGAAGAGCGAGACGTTGATCGCGAGCGGGCCGTTGTAGCCGACCAGCAGCGTGTGTCCATCCGGTGGAGCTTTCGCGACGAATTCGGCGCCGATGTTGCCGCCCGCACCGGGCTTGTTCTCTACGATGACAGGTTGCCCGAGGGCCTCCTGGAGCTTGGGAGCCACGAGGCGCGCCAGGACGTCGTTGGTGCTGCCGACGATCGGAACGACGATGCGCACCGGTCTCGTGGGAGCCCACTCTTCCGCCGCCAACGCCATCGGTGCCACCCATGCGGCCGCTGCGGCGGCCATGAAGGATCTTCTGGATTTCATCTGGGTCTCCATTTATCGGCCGTGCGCGTGCGGACCTCGCGCAGTGGCTCTCGAGGCTCGAGGCCGGCCTCCGTTTACACAAACTCGAAGCTGAAACGGCCGAGCTGGCCGTAGTCCGCGTCGAACACGTCGCCCTTGCGCGCCGCGATCGGACGCGTGAACGAACCTGCCAGCACCACTTGCCCCGCCTCCAGACACTCGTCCCAGGGCGCAAGCTTCTGCGCGAGCCACGCGATGCCGACTGCGGGGTGCCCCTGAACGCCCGCGGCGAGGCCCGTTTCTTCGACCATGCCGTTTTGCCTCAGGATGGCGCCACACCACGGCAGATCGACCTCTTTCGGCGCCACCCTGCGGCCGCCGAGGATGATGCCGGCGTTGGCCGCGTTGTCCGAGATGGTGTCGAAGACCTTGCGCATCGCCTTGGTGTGGCGGTCGAGCTGTTCGATACGCGAATCGATGATCTCGATCGCGGGAGTCACGTACTCGGTCGCGTCCAGCACCTCATCCACCGAGACACGCGGGCCGTGCAGCCTCTTCTTCAGGATGAAGGCGAGCTCGACTTCCACGCGCGGCGCGATGAATCGCTGCGACGGAATGGCCCCGGGCTCGAAAAACATGTCGTCCAGCAACGTGCCGTAGTCGGGCTCGTCGATCTGGCTGGCCTGCTGCATGGCGCGCGAGGTGAGGCCGATCTTGTGGCCGCGCACCGTGCGGCCTTCAGCGATCTTCATGGCAACCCAGGCGCGCGAGATGGCGTAGCCATCCTCGATCGTCATGCAGGGATAGCGCTTGGAAAAGTGCTCGACCTGCACCCGCGATGTCTCGCTCTGGTGCAGTTCGGCCGCGAGTTTCGCGATCAATTCAGTGTCGAACATGGCGTCCTTGCTGGAGAGGGAGTGCGGGGTAAGGCGCGATTACGCGACGGACATCGTTGCTGCAGTGCAAGTCACCGCGAAGATCGGGATCGGCTTCATGTGCAGGATCTCACCTCTGCCACGGGCCGCCGCAGCCACCGTGAGGAAAGTGCGGATCTCGAAGCCGCCCTGCCCTGCATCGCGATACGTCGACTCGTCGGAGTACGAGAGCATGGCGTCGCGATCATTGCGGCACCAGCGGTCCATGAACTCGGCGTCCCAGGCCTCGTTCACCTTGCCCGAATCCGGCGTGGCCGGCCAGTGCGAGATGCCGCCGGTGCCGACCAGCGCGATGCGCTCCGGCAGCTTGTCGCAGGCACGGCGCAGCGCCTCCCCGAAGGCCCACGCCCGGTGCAGCGGGGTCAGTGGCGGCCCTTGGCAGTTGATGTTGACCGGGATGACGTCAAGGTCGTAGGCCGGCGTGAGGAAGTGCAGCGGCACCATGATCCCGTGGTCGAACCTCCACTCCTCGGCATAGGCCACGTCCACCGTCTGCATCACTTCCCGGACCAGGCGCTGCGACAGTGCGGCGTTGCCTGGGACGCGGTGCTTCTCGATGCCCAACCACTTCGGATCTTCGATGGGCCCTTCGTAGTGGTCGGCCATGCCGATCGCGTACGCCGGCATGTTGTTCATGAAGAAGTTCGCAAAGTGCTCGGCGGCGACGACGATCACCGCGTCGGGCTTGCTGGCCCGAAGCTGTTCGCCCATCCGGTGGAATTGCTGGTGGAATTCGTCCTTCACGGCCGCGTCGGCCAGGTGGGCGCGGCCGGTGATGCCGGGGGCGTGGCTGCAGACGCCAGCGAAAACAAGGCTCATATCACACTCCTGCAACTTTCTCGCCGGTCCCGGTGGTCATGGCATAGATGCCGGCGCGCACCGGGCCGTACTTGCGCACGCCTTCGCGCATCGCCTCGAGGTAGTCCGCCCAGGGCAGGCCCAAGAGCGGCGCGAAGTGCATCAGCAGTTGCCCGTTGCAGCCGAGTACATACAGCTTGCCGATATCGCCGTTGCGAATGGCAGCGCGCTCCTCGTCGTCGAGTTCGTACTCGGCCAGCAAGCGTTCACGCCCGTCTCCGCCGCCGAGATAGCGCCGTTGCACCTCCGCCTCGCGATTCATCGCGTACAGGAGCTTTTGCATGGCATACAGGCTCATCACACGCCCCAGTGCGGGATGTGGTGCGAACCCAGCGATACCGCGATGTTCTTCGGCTCGCAGAAGACCTCGTAGCTCCAGGTGCCGCCCTCACGGCCTGTCCCCGACGCCTTCGTGCCACCAAAGGGCTGGCGCAAGTCCCTGACGTTCTGGCTGTTGACGAAGCACATGCCCGCCTCGATCGCTGCCGCCACGCGATGCGCGCGGCCCAGGTTCTCGGTGAAAACGTAGCTCGACAAGCCGTAGGCGATATCGTTGGCGATGCGGATTGCATCGGCTTCGTCCTCGAACGGGATCAGACAGGCCACGGGCCCGAAGATCTCTTCCTGGGCGATCTTCATCTCGTTGCGCACGTCGGCGAACACCGTCGGCACCACGAAGTTGCCGCGCCGAACGCGGTCGGAGAGCGCCGGCACATCGAGTCCGCCGCACAGCATGGTCGCGCCCTCCTTTTGCCCCAGCTCGATGTAGCTGCGCACCTTGGCCAGGTGGCCCTGCGAGATCATCGGGCCGACGATGGTGTTCTCGTCCAGCGGATCGCCGACCGTGATCTTCCTGGCCCGCTCGGCAAAGCGTTCCGCGAATTTCGCGTAGATCGACTTCTGCACCAGGATGCGGCTGCCGGCAGTGCAGCGTTCGCCGTTGTTGGAAAAGATCATGAAGACGGCCGCGTCGAGCGCGCGCTCGAAGTCGGCGTCGTCGAAGACCACGAAGGGCGACTTGCCGCCCAACTCCATGCTGAACTTCTTCAGTCCCGCTTCCTTGACGATGCGGTGGCCGGTGGCGGTGGATCCGGTGAAGGAGATGGCGCGCACGTCAGGGTGCCGCACCAGCGGCTCCCCCGCGTCCTTGCCGTAGCCGTGCACCAGGTTCAGCACGCCAGCGGGGATGCCGGCTTCCAGCGCCAGCTCGCCCAGCCTGGCAGCAGTCATCGGCGAGAGCTCGCTCATCTTCAGCACCGCCGTGCTGCCGAACGCGAGGCAGGGTGCCACCTTCCAGGTTGCGGTCATGAAGGGCACGTTCCACGGCGAAATCAGCGCGCAGACCCCGACAGGATGGAACAACGTGTAGTTCAGGTGCGTGGGCGTGGGGTAGGTGTGGCCGTCCACACGCGTGCACATTTCAGCGAAATAGTAGAAGTTGTCGGCCGCGCGCGGCACGAGGCCCTTGCCCGTCTGTGCGATCACCTGGCCGCAGTCGTCGGTCTCGGTGCGGGCCAGCTCGGGCACGTGCTCGGCGATCAGGTCGCCCAGTTTCACGATCAGCTTGGCACGCTCCGGCGCGGGCATACTGGCCCACTTCGTGAACGCGGCCTTGGCGGCGGCCACCGCGTCGTTCACCTCTTGCTCGCCCCCGGAGGCGACTTCAGCCAGCACGTCCTGGGTGGCCGGATTGACCGTCTCGAAGTAGTCGCGGCCCTTGACCGCCTTGCCATTGATCAGGTGTTCGATACGCATGATTCACTCGATGAAGTTGATGAGAGCACCGACGCCCTCGATTTCAGTGACGACCCGGTCGCCGGACTTGCAGTCCGCGACACCTTCCGGCGTGCCGGTGAGGATCACGTCGCCGGGATTCAGGGTCATGAGGCCGGACAGGTACTCGATCAACCCGGCGATGTCGAGAACCATGTCGCGGGTGTTGCCGTCCTGCGTGAGCTTGTCGTTCACCCAGGTACGCAGGCGCAGGTTCATCGGATCGGGTATGTCCGCCTTGTCAACCAGCCAGGGGCCGATGGGCGTGCAGCCGTCACGATTCTTCACGCGCAGGTTGGGCCGGTAGAAGTTCTCAAGGTAGTCGCGGATCGCGTAGTCGTTGGCCACCGTGTAGCCGCGAACGACGTCATACGCGTGCTCCCGTGGCACGTGCTTGCAGGTCTTGCCGATCACGACGGCGAGCTCGCACTCGTAATGCATGAACGTGGCGTCCCCGGGCCGGTGCGTGACACTGCGGTGGCCCGCCAGTGCGTTCGGGCCTTTCAGGAACACGAGCGGCTCTTCCGGTGCCTTCTGGAATTTCAGCTCGCGTACGTGGTCCGCGTAGTTCAGGCCCAGCGCAAAGATGGTGCCGAAGTCCGTCGGCGGCAGCCAGGTCACCTGATCCTCGGCGAGCTCCTCTCCGTCGGCCAGTCGCAAGCCGGTCGCCGAGGGCGTGGCCGTGAGCGTCCGGCCCTGGTAGACAACGCGTGCCTGCTTCATTGTCTTGCTCCCCCGTTGATCTCGAACACGACGGTGTGGGACAGCTTGCCGAGTCCGGGCACTTCGAGCTCCACCCGATCGCCCGGACGCGCGAGCGGGGCGCCCTCCGGCGGGCCGACCAGCAGCACGTCGCCGGCTTCCAGGGTCATGAACTCGGTGACGTCCGCGATCAGGCGGGGCAACGGACGAACCAGGTCCGCGAATCGGCGCTCGTGGACCTGCTGGCCGTTGATCTTTACCACCAGCGTGGAACAAGCCAGATCGAAGCCTTGCGCAGTCACGGGTTCACTCATCGGGCAGAAGCCGTCGCGGCAGCGCAGCTGGATGGACGGCCGGTAGTAGTTCTCGTGCGCCAGCGTGATGTCGCTGACCACCCGATAGCCGCTCACGTAGTCAAGCGCTTCCGCTTCAGATAGCTTTGTGGCCCGGCGACCGATGACCGCGCCTACGGTCGCATCAATACGCACTTCGCCCGTCTGCGGCGGAATGGCGACCTCGGCACCTTCCGACGCAAGCGTGTTGCGCGGCTTGACGTAGAGGACCGGCGCCTTCGGAGGCGCCTTGTAAGGGGGCTGCGTGAAGGCCTCGGCGAGCCGATCAACGGTGGCGCGGTCGTTCAGCAGCGTCCCGTAGACGGTCGCGACGGCGATTGCCGCAACACGGGAAGAGTCGGTGGATGGCATGGGCATCGGTGGGTCAGGCTGCGCCGTGCAGCGATCGATAGCTGAGGAGCTCTTCGATGCCGAAGCGGCCGTTCTCGCGGCCGTAGCCCGAGAGGCCGCAACCACCGAAGGGCGTTGCGAGGTTCTGCGCCGCGCCGTTGATGACGACCTGCCCGGTGATCATGCGGCGGGCGAAAGTGGTGGCACGGGCGGCATCGCGCGACCAAACGGCGCCCGAAAGGCCGTATCGGGTCCCGTTCGCGATTTCCGTTGCCTGTTCTTCGCTCTGGTAGGGAATCAGCGCCAGGACAGGACCGAACACCTCCTCCTGCGCGATCTCCATCTCCGGGCGGACGCTGCCAAGTAGCGTGGGCTGCACATACCAGCCCTGCTCGAACCCAGCCGGCGGCTTCGGCCCGCCGGCCAGCAGTTCGGCGCCCTGATCGCGTGCGCGTTCGATCATGCGCTGCACGCGCTGCAATTGGGCCTGCGTCGCGACCGGGCCGAGTCGCGTGGAGTCCTCGCGTGGATCGCCCACCGGCCACCCAGCGATCGCACCGCGGATACGTTCAACTATCTCCGGGATGAGCCGTGCCGGCGCGATCAGCCGCGACTGGCTCACGCAAGTCTGGCCGGAATTCGCCATCGCGAGTCGCACAGCGGTGGGCACCGCGACGTCGAGATCGGCGTCATCGAGCAGGACTGCAGCCGACTTTCCGCCCAGCTCGAGAGTGAGCGGCTTCAGGCCCTGTGCGGCGCTGGCCATGATCTTTCGGCCGACGGCGGTCGAACCGGTGAAGCTGATGCGATCCACGCCGGGATGAGTCACCAGCTGCTCGCCGGCATCCGGTCCACCCCAGACCATGTTGACGACACCGGCAGGCAGATTGCAGGCGTGGACGGCTTCCATGAACAGCTGCGCAGCACCCGGCGCGACCTCGCTGGGCTTGAGGACGACGCTGCAGCCGGCGCCGATGGCTGCGGCCACCTTGGCCACGATCTGGTGCAGGGGGAAGTTCCATGGCGTGATTGCCGCGATGACCCCAGCGGGGACGCGTTCGACGAGGCCGTTGCCGATGGTCTCGCGCCACTGGACCTGGTCCAACCCTTCGACAGCGAACTGCAGGCCCTTCAATGACATCGGCAGCTGCATTAAGCGGCCGAGCCACGTCGGGCAGCCCATCTCTTCTGCCAGGGCCCGCGTGGCCGCCTCGGCGCGAGCCTCGAGCTCCTGCTGGAGTCGCTGCAGCGCACCGCGGCGTTCGTCAATGCTGCTGGCGGACCAGACGAGAAAGCCGGCGCGTGCGCTTTGAACGGCGAGTTCCACGTCCTGCGCGGAACACGCGACGACTTCGCCGATCCGCGTGCCATCCGAGGGACTGACGAGCGCCATTCGTTGCGCATCCCCGCACTCGCGGAACTGCCCATCGGCGTAGAAGCGCGCGTATCGCCTCACCGCAACACCTCGTCGAGCGGATTGGCCGGGGCGGCCGGACCGCTCATGCCCTTCATCGGCTGCAGGCGCAGCAGGTGCCAGGGGCTGGGAACCACGCCGATCGTGACCTCGATCAGCACCGGTCCGGCATTCGCGTTGGCCTCTTTGAGCGCCGCGCCGAGGGCCGCGGGGTTGTCAACGTGCGCGTAGGCGACGCCGAAAGCCTTGGCCAGCAACTCGAAGTCGGGATTCGCGAGTTCGACTGCGACCTCCGCGCCGAACTCGCGCTTCTGGATGGCGCGCACGTTGCCATAGTGGCCATCGTTGAAAACCACCAGCGTGATCGGCAGGCGGTAGCGCTGCGCCGTGGCGAGTTCCTGCAGGTTCCAGCCGAAGCCACCGTCGCCCGTGATCGACACGACGCGGCGCCCCTCGCTCGCCACCGCCGCGCCGAGCGCCACGGGGAAGCCGTAGCCCAGCGTCCCCTGGTAGCCCGGGCCGATGTACGAACGCGGCCCATAGACCGGGAAGGCGATGCGGGCCAGGTAGCCGACCTGCGTCAACTCGTTGACGAAGATGGCGTCGTCGGCCATCGCTTCGCGCAACGCTGCGACGTAGCCGGCCTGCGGTTGCACGGCGTCGATCTGCCCCTGGGCCCATTGCTTGACGCGGGCGGCGTCGGCGGTCGACAGCGCTTGGCGGCGCGAGACGCGCTCGGTGAGTTCCGGCAGCGCCAGCGCTGCGTCGGCCGCGATCGCGACCTCCGGCATGCGCGGCGGGCCCAGGTCGTCGGGATCGATGTTGATGTGGATATAGCGGACGCCGCCCGCCGTCCAAGAGGCCGTGGGCGTCAGCGCGTCGACGAAGCGGCTGCCCACCACCAGGACCACGTCGGCATGCTGGAAGACGGCACGGCCGGCGAGCGCGTTCATCGCCAGCGGGTGCCGGTCGCTGAGGGCGCCGCGCCCGTTGTCGCTCATGACCACCGGTGCGCCGATCTTCTCGGCCAGCTTCCGCAGATGCCCACTGGCGTCGCTGGCGAAGATGCCGCCGCCCACGTAGATCACCGGCAACTTCGCTGTGTTCAGCATGGACGCGGCCTTGTCCAAGAGGACGGGATCAGGCGCCGCCGGCGCGGGTGCCTCCGCCCTGCTTGCGACGCCCAGATCTTCAGGCACCTTGGCGCTCAAATAGTCATGGGGGATTTCGATGCCCACCGGCCGCGGACGTCCAGAGCCGAGCTGGGCGAACGCCGCATCGAACGCGGGTGCGACGTCGGCGGACGAGGTGACCAGATGGTTCCACTTCGTCAGGCCGCGCACGAAACCAGTCTGGTCCTTGATCTCATGAAGCAGCCCGTAACCCTTGCCGAGGCCGGTGGAGTGAATCTGCCCCGCGATGAACAGGACCTTCGAATTCGACGCGTAGGCAGTCGACAACCCTGCCCCCGCATTCAGCGCGCCCGGGCCGGGCACGACCATGGCCGCGCCGACCTTGCCCGAAGCGCGGTAGTAGCCGTCGGCCATGTAGGTCGTGGTCTGCTCGTGGCGCGGAATGTACAGCCGCACCTCGTTGCTGCGCTGGCGCAGTGCGTCCACGGCCCAGTCGAGCTGGATGCCGGGGATCATGAAGAGGTCACGGATGCCATGGCGCACGAGGCTTGCCGCCAGGGACTGCCCCCCCGTCACTGTGTTGGGTGTTTCCATCTTCATTTGTTCATTTCTGTGGCGCGGGGAGCTTGGCGACCACGGTCGCCCACTTCTTCGATTCCGCGGCAATGAACTCGCCGAAGCCCTTGCCGTCCATGTACACGGGCTCGGCGGCCAGGGCGACCAGTTGCGACTGGACTTCCGGCTTGGCCATGATGGCCTTCAGCGCGTCCGACAGCCGCGTCGTCACCGCGCTCGGCGTTCTGGCCGGGGCGAACAGACCCATCCACGCAGGCGCGGCGTAGCCAGGCACTCCCTCTTCAGCGATGGTGGGAATCTCCGGGGCGATCTTGCTGCGGCTGGCGCTGGTCACGCCAAGAGCCACCAGCTTGCCGGCCTTGACATGAGGGTAGGCCGAGGTCAGGTCCACCACGGCGGCGGGCACCTGGCCGCCGAGCAGATCTGTCACCGCCGGCGCGCTGCCGCGGTACGCGACGGCAGTCATCGGGACCTTCGTCATCGAGGCCAGCAACTCACCGGACAGGTGCTGCGCGGTGTACTGCCCCGGCGTGCCGTAGGACAAGCCGCCTGGCTTGGTGCGCGACTGGTTCAGGAAGGCCTTGAGGTTGCCGTGGCCTGAGTTCGCACTGGTGACCAGCACCAACGGGATGTCCGCCACCTTGGCGACCGGCACGAGGTCTTTCTCGGGCTTCAGCGGGGGCGCATCCGGCAGATGCGGATTGATCGCGATGGCACCCGTCGCCCCCATGCCGATCGAGTAGCCGTCCGCGGGCGCCTTCGTGACTGCGATCAGACCCAGTGCACCCCCGGCGCCGGGCTTGTTGTCGACCACCACCGGCTGACCGAGCACCTGCGACAGCTCCCGCGCCACGATCCGGGCAATACCGTCGGCCGATGCGCCTGGTGCGAATGGCACGATGAGCGTCACAGGCTTAATTGGATAGCCTTGCGCGTGAGCACCGACGGCCGCGAGGGTGGCGAGCGCAAACGCACCGAGCGCGCGCGAGTACGAGCAGAACATCCTTGGTCTCCTTGTCCGTTATTCGGGTTTGATGTTGGCTGCCTTGGCAACGCCGGTCCATCGCTCGATGTCGGCCGCGATGCGGCGCCCCAGCGCGGTCGAATCGGCATCGCCCGGATCGAGCCCCAACGCATGCATCTTGTCGGTGGTGTCTTTCTCCTTGAGGATTTCGGAGACCGCCTCGCGCAGCTTGGTGAGCACAGGCTCGGGCGTGCCCTTCGGCGCCATCAGCGCCGTCCAGATGGGAGTGTCGTAGCCGGGGTACCCCGATTCCGCCACCGTGGGCACATCCGGCAATGCCGCCGAGCGCTTGCCTGTCGTGACCGCAAGCGCCTTCAGCTTGCCGGCCTTGACCTGCGTGATCACTGCGGGGCTGTCCAGAACGCCGACCTGGATCTCGCCACCGAGCAGGCCCGTCACGACGGGACCGGAGCCCTTGTAGAGGATGTGATTGAACTTCACGCCTGCGGCGGCCGTGAGGGTTTCCGCAACGAGCACGAACGATGTGGTCGGCGTGCCGTTGTCCAGCCTGCCGTCCTTCGAGGTCTTCGAGAACTGAACGAGTTCGGCGAAGTTCTTCACTGGCAACGACACGGGGACCGTCACGACCAGCGGGAACGACCCCAACAGGGCGATCGGCTCGAAGTCCTTCACCGGGTCGTACGGCAAGCTCTTCATCAGGATCGGGTTGGTCGTCAGCCCGCCGCTCGACGAGACGAGCAGCGTGTAGCCATCCGCCTTCGCCTTGGCCACGAAGTCGTTGCCGATGGCGGAGTTCGCGCCGGGCTTGTTCTCCACGACGAAGCCCTGCTTCAGCCTGTCCTGCAGCTTGGCGGCGACGAGCCGGGCGAGGATGTCGTTGGTGCCGCCGGGCGCAAAGCCCACAACGATCTTCACAGGGCGATCCGGATACGCCGCCTGCGCGAGCGCGTTGGCGCCGGGAATGGCCATGACGGCCGACACCAGCATCGCCAGCGCGCGGCGGCGACGAGTGGATCGAAAAGAGTGAACCATGGGAATGTCTCCTGTAGGGCACGGGGATAGGCGCACCTGAGTGCGCCCATGTTGCTTATGATGTCCGCCAGCTGGACTATGGGTCCATTATACGGACACAGCAGCAGCCGTCAACGCGGAGGCGATACAGATCGTTCGCCGCGGCCGTTCGGACCGAGCGGACGACAGCAACCGAACGACCGGATTGGCCGCGCGGGAACCGGAAATGAATAGGGAAGGAGAAAGGTCGCGCGTCGCAGCCAAGCGTGCGCCAGGCGACGGACTACGCTGTCCAGCGCAATCCGTCCAGGAAGCCTCTCAGGGGAAAGACGGCGCGCGTGTCAGGCCGCGGAACCGCCGAAGCCGAGGGCCTCGGAGAGCTTGACCGACTCGTCGAGCAAGAGTCGAGCGATCTGCTGCTGACGTGTGGCGCCCAGCCTGACCTCGGGGGCGTAGACCCCGATGGACCCCGCGACCCGGCCCGTGCGGTCGAAGAAGGGAACCGCCACCGCAACGGCACCTTCGATCAGTTCGCTGCGGCTCGTCGCATAGCCGCGCTTGCGGGTCTGCGCGAGCTCCGCTTCGAGCTCCTTCATGGACACGCCGCTGCCCTGGACATACTTGCGAAGCTCCTGCGCAGTCAGTTCCAAGAAGGCAAGGATGGCGCGCCCGGTTGCTCCGCGAACGATCTTTTCCGTGTAGCCAACGCCGCGTTTGAAGCTCAGCGCCTGGGGACTGGCGAGCTCCGCCACGCAGGTGCGAAGCTCCCCGCGCGGCACGTACAACGACACCGACTCGTTGGTCTCCTGCCAGAGCCTGCGCAGCATCGGCTCCGCGATGGTCGCCAGGTCGATGCTCGCCGTCCAGACATGCGCCAGCTTGCCGACGGCCGGTCCCAGCCTGAAGCGCTGAGGCTCGCCGACGGATGCCAGGAAACCATGCTCCTGGAGTGTGTAGATCAGCCGATACAAGGTGGGGCGCGACAAGTCGACCCGCTTCAGCAACTCCGCCGCCGACAACTCGAAATCCTGCGGGGTGAATGCCGCGAGGATTTCCAGCGCCCTCCCGACGGCCCGGACGTTCTCGCCTTTTTCCGTTTCGCTCATTCAACGATCCTGTGGTTCGAACTCACAAGCCTCGATTGTCCACCACACGGACACGTTGACAGCACGCAATTCTAGTCCGTACAATGGATTATCAGTCCGTACAGCGGACATTTCGAACACCCACCACACCCCAACCAACAGCCTGCGAGGTCCCCTTGACGACGACCATTCCAGTGACGCTGCTCTTTTCCGACGGCGTCTCACGACGCCTCCAGGTGCCCTGCGGCCACAACCTGGTGGAGTCCGCAACAGCCGCCGGACTCAACCTGCTGACCGATTGCTCCAATGGCCAGTGCGGCACCTGCACCGCCCAGCTCGTCTCCGGCGAGGTGGACATGCAGGAGTACGACCCGAGCGTGCTGCCGGACGAAGACCGGGACACGGGCGTGGTGCTGCCATGCGTGTGCCATGTCAGCGCACCGTGCGCCATCGAGTTCCCATACGACTCCACGGAAGCATTGACGGAGGAACCGGCGCCGATGCCGGCGGAGGTCACCGCGATCGACCAGGTCGCCAGCGAGATCGTGCGCCTCGAACTGGCCATAGGAGAGACGGTCGTCTTCGAGCCCGGGCAGTACGTGCGCATCCATCCGCGCGGAACTGAGGTCGTGCGCTCCTACTCGATGGCAAACGTTCCGGGCACGGACCGGCTCGAGTTCTACATCCGGATCGTGCCAGGCGGTGCGTTCTCGTCCTGGCTGGATGCCGCCAAGGTCGGTGACATGGTTGACATCAGCGCGCCCCACGGCACCTTCTTCCTGCGTCACGAGAACCGGCCGCGCCTGTTCGTCGCGGGGGGCACGGGCCTGGCGCCCTTCCTGTCCATGCTGCGTGCCGTTGCCGCCGACCCCGCCACCCAGCAGCCCCGCACCACCGTCGTCATCGGCGCCCGCACGCATGGCCACCTGATCGCGATGGACGAACTGGAGCAGCTGCGGACCAGCTTGCCTGGCGTGGCAATCCATCTCGCCGTCGAACAAGGCGACGGGCCTCCTGCCCACCGCGGCTATCCCACCGACCTGATTGCGCAACTGCATCTGGATGCGGATACACGGGTGTACCTGTGCGGGCCGCCGCCGATGGTCGAGGCCGGCCGCTCGGCCGCCGAATCCATCGGACTGCCTCGCAAGGAAGTCCTGTGCGAACGCTTCACCTGAACCCAGCCAAGAGAGAGCTCATGATCCCCATCACCACCGAGTCGCGCTACAACGCCATGATCAATCTGCGCAAGGGCCTGATCAGCCGCGAGATCTTCTCCGACAAGGATGTCTTCGAGGAAGAACTCGAGAAGGTCTTCACCCGCTCCTGGCTGTTCGTCGGCCACGAAAGCCAGATCCCCAACCCCGGCGACTACTTCACTTCGCGCATGGGCGCCGAATCGGTGATCCTGGCACGCGACAAGAAGAAAAAGGTGCACGTCTTCCTCAATTCCTGCCGGCACCGTGGGATGAAGGTTTGCCAATACGACCACGGCAACACCCAGCTCTTCACCTGCCCGTATCACAGCTGGAGCTACACCACCGAAGGCAAGCTGTTCGGCGTGCCCCAGTTCAAGAGCCTGTACGAGGGCTGCCTGGACAAGGACGAATGGTCTCTGATCGAAGTGCCGAAGATGGAGATCTACAAGGGCACCGTGTGGGCGAGCTGGGACAAGGACGCGCCGGACTTCATGACCTACCTCGGCGACGCCAAGACCCACCTGGACCTCGCGCTGGACGCACGGGACGGGCGCGAGGGCGGCTCGGAGGTGCTGTTCGGCGTGCACAAGTGGATCATCCCGTGCAACTGGAAATTTGCTGCGGAGAACTTCCTGGGCGACACGTACCACAACGTGAGCCACCGCTCGGTCGACCTGATCGGCATCGGCCCGAGCGCGGAAGCGGGGGTCAAGGGCCGCCGCGACAACGAACTCGAGAAGGCAAAGCACGTCTGGGTGAACTTCCCGGCAGGCCACGGTGTGCACAGCGCGTTGATGCCGGAGAACACGGAGTTCGTCGACACCTATCGCGACAACCCCGTCATCGCCGAATACTTCCGCCATTGCCATGAGGAGCGCAAACGCCGCATGGGCGCCGAGCGCAACCGCCTGGTGCCTTTCGTGGGCACGATCTTTCCGAACGTGTCCTTCCATGGCACGCAACCGCGCAACCTGTGCGTCTGGCACCCCCATGGGCCGGAGGCGACGGAAGCCTGGCGATTCTTCCTGGTGGACGCCGACGCGCCGCAGGATGTGAAGGATTTCCTGCGCAAGTACTACATGCGCTACTCCGGGCCCGCGGGCATGACCGAGCAGGACGACATGGAGAATTGGAACTACGCGACCGCCGGCAGCCGCGGCGTGATCGCCAAGCGCTATCCCTACAACTACCAGCAGTCGCTGGGCAAGGTGCAGACCGACAGCCCCATGCCGGGCAACGTCAGCACCCAGGTCAGCGAAGAAAACCCGCGGCAGTTCTACCGCCGTTGGCGCGACTACATGAACGGTGCCGACTGGAACACCCTGCTGGGACGCCACGACACGCAGCCGGCAAGCTTTGCCGAGTAAGCCGCACATGAGCGTCATCATCGTCACGGGCGGCACCTTCGGGCTCGGCCAGTCCATCACCGTGGAACTGGCCCGGCGCGGCCACCGGGTGGTCGCCTTCGGTCTTTCGCAGGCGCAGGTGTCCAGCACGGCCCAGGGCACGGACAGCCTGCTCGCGGAACTCAAGCAGGCTGGATGCGAGGCAGACATCCTCGAGGCGGATGTCTCCCGGGCCGCGGACGTCGAGCGGGTCGTGCAGCACACGCTGCAGCGCCATGGGGCCATCCACGGACTGGTGAACAACGCCGCGATCGGCCCGCTCGGCACCGTGCTCGACACCCCCGAGGAACTGTTCACGCGCATCGTCGACGTGAACCTGAAGGGCACCTACCTCATGAGCCGCGCGGTGATCCCGCACATGAAGCGTCAGGGCGGGGGCGCCATTGTGAACATCGGCTCGGGTGCCGGCCATGGCAAACCGAACATGGCCGCCTACGCAGCAAGCAAGGGCGCCATCCTGGCGCTCAGCACCGCCATGGCCTATGACCACTTCCACGACCGCATCCGCGTCAACGTCGCCATTCCCGGCGGCGGGGGCATCGTGTCCGGCATGAGCGTCGGCCGCGTCGGCGGCGACGTGAAGACCTTCACCAGCCGACCCGTGTCCGGCACGGCCGCCGGCCGGCCCGCGACGGGTCGAGACCTCGCGCACGCCGTCGCGTTCCTGCTGTCCGACGAAGCCGAGACCGTCTCCGGCACCGTGCTGGACGTCGGCTGCTTCGCCAACCAGGGCGGCCCCATTCCGGCCATTCCGTCCAAGACCTGACAACGAACATCACTGGAGAGAACAATGTCCGAGATCGCTGAAGTTGCCGTGCAGACGCCTGCGCGTCTGCCCCGGGACGCGCGGTACTACGAGATCAAGCGCGAAGTCGAGGAGTTCCTTTTCGACGAAGCCAACCTGCTCGACGAGCGCCGATTCAAGGAATGGGTGGATACGCTCGCGGAGGACCTCGAGTACTTCATGCCAATGACGTTCAACGTCAAGTTCGGCGAGCACGCGGCGCGCGAGAACACCACGCGCGAGAAGCACATGAGCTGGTTCAATGAGGGCAAGTGGACGCTGACGAAGCGTGCCGAGCAGATCCTCACGGGCGTGCACTGGGCGGAGGAACCACTGTCGCGCGTCTGCCGCCTGGTCACGAACGTGCAGCTGACTGGCATCGCGATGAACGCGGAAGGCGAAGAGGAGGTCTCGGTGTCTAGCCGGTTCCTCATTTACCAGAACCGCTGCGAGCACGAGCAGTACTTCTTCGTGGGCGACCGCCGCGACATGATCCGCAGAACCCCATCGGGCTTGCAGCTGGCAAAGCGGGAAATCCAGATCCACCAGAACGTGCTGCTGGCCAAGAACCTCACCGTCTTCTTCTGAAGGAAAACCACAAATGATCAACCTCATGACCGTGGAGCCGGGCCAGAAGCTTCGGCTCAAGGACGGCACCATTGCCGAAGTGGTGGAAAACATCGGCGATGGCATCTGGGTCCAGGCACGCCGCGCGGGCGACAGCGACGAAGAGCTCATCCACTGCGAGGAGATCGTGGGCACGGCGGAGGACGAATGAAGCAGGACATTGCGCCGCAGGAGCGGCAGGCACGGTTGCAGCTCGCCTCCTGCTACAGGCTCTTCGACTGGCTCGGCTGGACGGAGCTGATCTTCAACCACATCACGGTGCGGGTGCCGGACACGGGCGACGGTCAGGCCCAGTACCTCATCAACCGGTTCGGCCTGCACTACTCGGAAGTGACGCCGGAAAACCTGGTGAAGATCGCGATCGACGGCACGGTGCTGGACGGCAGCAAGGCCGAAGTGAACAAGGCGGGCTTCGTGATCCATTCCGCCCTCCACGCCGCACGCCCCGATGCGCACTGCGTGATGCACGTGCACACCACCGCGGGCTGCGCCATCGCATGCAAGGAGGAAGGCCTGAGGCACGACAACTTCTACAGCGCGATGCTGTACGGGGATTTGGCCTACCACGACTATGAAGGCGTCACGACCAATCTCGACGAGCAGCCGCGGCTGGTGCGCTCGCTCGGTGAGCGCAATCACCTGCTCCTGCGCAACCACGGGCTGCTGGCGCTCGGCCCTACCCTGCCGACGGCCTTCAACCGGCTGTGGGTGCTGCAGCGCGCATGCGAGATCCAGCTGGCGTCCGATGCCGGCGCCGGCCCGAATCGGCCCATCGCCGACGAGATCCTGCGCAAGGTGCCGGAAACACGAGTGGCCGGGCAATCCACGACCCACCAGTTGATCTTCGACGCCATGCTGCGCCGAGCAGGTATCCAATGGAGCACGTGACGCCATGCTGAGACTGAGAGACCCCGACCTGCTGCGAAACGCCCTCTTCATCGACGGGGAATGGGTCGGAGACGACGCGGGGAACTGGATCGAGGTGCGCAATCCGGCCACCGGCGAGGTGGTGGGCAACGTGCCCAACGCCGGTGAGGTGGAGACCCACCGCGCGATCGCCGCGGCCGAACGCGCGTTCCTGGCCTGGCGCGCCACCACCGCGGAGCACCGCGCGCGCATCCTGCGCAAGTGGTTCGACTTGTTGATCGAACACCAGGAAGACCTGGCGTTGATCATGACAAGTGAACAGGGCAAGCCGCTCGCGGAGGCGCGGGGCGAGATCGCCTATGCGGCTTCGTATGTGGAATGGTTCGCGGAGGAGGCTCGCCGCGTGTACGGCGATGTCATCCCCTCGCCCTGGGCCGACAAGCGCATCGTGGTGAAGAAAGAACCGGTCGGCGTGTGCGCAGCCATCACGCCGTGGAACTTCCCCTGCGCCATGATCACCCGCAAGGTGGCACCGGCGCTGGCGGCTGGATGCACGATCATCGTGAAGCCCGCGCAACAGACGCCGCTGTCCGCCCTGGCGATGGCGGAGCTCGCGGCCCGCGCCGGCGTGCCCGCTGGCGCCTTCAACGTCGTGACGGGCCGCGCCCGCGAGATCGGCACCGCGCTGACGCAAAGCCCGGTGGTCAGGAAGCTGACCTTCACCGGCTCGACAGAGATCGGCCGCGTGCTCGCGGCGCAGTGCGCCCCGACGCTCAAGCGCATGTCGCTCGAGCTCGGTGGCAATGCGCCGTTCATCGTCTTCGACGACGCCGACCTGGACGAGGCGGTCGCGGGCGCGATCGCATCCAAATACCGCAACAGCGGCCAGACCTGCGTCTGCGCCAACCGACTGCTGGTTCAGGACGGCATCTATGACGCCTTCGCGAAGAAGCTGGCGGCCGCAGTGGCCGAGCTGCGCGTCGGCGATGGCACCGACCCCGCGAGCCAGCAGGGCCCGCTGATAGACGGCAACGCCTTGGCCAAGGTCGAGGAACTGGTCGGCGACGCCGTGGCGCGCGGGGCGCGAGTCCTCACCGGCGGTCAACGCCATGCCCTCGGGCGCAACTTCTACGAGCCGACGGTGATCACGAACGTGAATGCTGACATGAAGATCGCCAACGAAGAGATCTTCGGGCCCGTCGCACCGCTGCTGCGCTTCAACACGGAAGCCGAAGCCGTGCAAGTGGCGAACGCCAGCGAATCTGGGCTGGCCGCTTACTTCTTCTCGCGGGACATCGCGCGCGTGTGGCGCGTGGCCGATGCCATCGAAGCTGGCATGGTTGGCATCAACACCGGCGTCATCAGCACCGCCGTCGCGCCGTTCGGCGGTGTCAAGCAGTCCGGCATGGGCCGCGAAGGCTCCAGGTACGGCATCGACGAATACGTCGACACCAAGTATCTGTGCATGGGCGGCATCGCCTGAATCCCGTCCTTCCGAACCAGGAACTACAAGAATGGAAACTTCACTCAAGACCCGCGTCCTGATCGTCGGCGGCGGCCCCGTCGGCCTGACGATTGCCATGGACCTGGCTCAGCGCGGTATCGACGTGCTGGTCGCCGAGGTCCGGCACCGCGGCGAGCCGCCGAGCGTGAAGTGCAATCACGTTTCCGCGCGCTCCATGGAGATCTTCCGCCGGCTGGGCGTGGCCAAGGCGCTGCGCGAAGCCGGCCTCCCCGCCGACTATCCGAACGATGTGGCCTATCGGACGGCAGTCACCGGCACCGAGCTTTCGCGCATTCCGATCCCCGCGCGCAAGGACCGCTACACCGCCACCGGCGGCCCCGACACCTGGTGGCCCACGCCCGAGCCGCCGCACCGCATCAACCAGATCTTCCTCGAGCCCGTGCTCTTCGCGCACGCGGAGTCCACAGCCGGCGTGCGCATCCTGAATCGCACGCAGGTCGACGAGTTCGCGCAGGATGCGGAAGGCATAGACGCGACAGCGACGAACCTCGACACCGGCGAGACATTGCGCATTCGTTGCGACTTCATGATCGGCTGCGACGGGGGCAAATCGATGGTCCGCAAGAAGATCGGCGCAAAGCTCAGCGGCACCGACGTGGTGGGCCGCGTGCAGTCGACCTACTTCCGCGCCCCCGCCCTGCTCGGCCTGTTGAAGCACAAGCCTGCCTGGGCCACCTTCGGGCTCAACACCCGCCGCTGCGGCAACGTCTATGCCATCGATGGCAAGGAGACGTGGCTGATGCACAACTACCTTCATGCCGGCGAGACCTTCGACTCCGTCGACCGCGACTGGGCGATCCGCACGATCCTTGGCGTCGGCCCCGACTTCGAGTACGAAATCATCACCAAGGAAGACTGGATCGGGCGTCGGCTGGTTGCCGACAAGTTTCGTGACCGCCGCGTTTTCATCTGCGGCGATGCCTCGCACCTGTGGATTCCGATGGCGGGCTATGGCATGAACGCCGGGCTCGCCGACGCGATGAATCTCTCCTGGACGCTCGCCGCCTACCTGCAGGGCTGGGCGGGCGAAGCCATCCTCGATGCGTACGAGGCCGAGCGCCTGCCAATCACCGAGCAGGTCTCCCAGTTCGCGATGAACCATGCACTGGCGCTGCAGGCCCAGCGCGAAGGCGTGCCGCAGGACATCGAGAAGGAAGGCCCCGAGGGCGATGCCGTGCGGCAGGCCGCAGGCCGCGCACTCTATGAGCTTAACGTGCAGCAGTATTGCTGCGGCGGGCTGAACTTCGGCTACTTCTACGACAAGTCGCCGTTGATCGAGTACGACCAGGAGTCCCCCCCCGCCTACACGATGTCCACGTTCACGCCTTCCACGGTGCCCGGCTGCCGGACACCGCACGTATGGCTGAAGGATGGCAGGTCGCTGTACGACGCGCTCGGCAACGGCTACGCGATCATCCGAAAGGATCCTTCCGTGGACGTGGCTCCACTGCTCGCTGCGGCCGAGAAGCACGGCGTTCCGATGAAGGTCGTGGACCTCGACGCGGGCGACGGTGCCGAGGTCTACGACCGCGCGCTGGTCCTCTCGCGTCCCGACCAGCACGTGGCATGGCGCGGCGATGCCTGCCCGGCCGATTGCTTGGCACTGGTCGACCGCATTCGCGGTGCGCTTGAACAGAACGGACGTGCTGCGGTGGAAAGCTCCGCAGCGGTCATCGCGGCCTGAACGATGCAGACGCCCGTCAATCCTTCGAACGTGCCAACGCCGAGCACCGTCCTGCAGCAGGCGCAGGCGATCGCCGCATATCCGCAGACGAATGCCGTGGCGCGCGTGCCCATGGGTCACGGCCACGTCGGCCAAGCGCTGATCAAGCAGTACCTCGATCTTGGCATCCAGACGGTGCTCGTTCCGATGGTGGACACCCCTGAGCAGGCCGCCGAGGTCGTGCGTTCGATGCGCTATCCGCCCGGCGGCGTACGCGGCATGGGCGGCGCACGCGCCTCCCGTTGGGGCCGCTATCCGCGCTACTACCTCGAGGCCAATGACCAAGTCTGCCTGCTCGTCCGGGTGGAAACGCGCGAAGCGCTCGACAACCTCGACGCGATCGCCGCCACCGACGGCGTGGACGGTGTGTTCATCGGGCCGGCGGACCTGTCCGCTTCGCCCTGACTACACCACATGAAGACCGTGCGCTACGCCTCCACCTGCACGCATCGCTGCGGCCACCATGGTTGCCTCGGCGAGTTCCGCTTCGCTCGCGCCGGCTTTGCGTGCACGCTGTGCGTGGTCTTCGATGCAGTACGGGCACTGGGTAGTGACGGCCACCGCTATCGCGATTAGCTCCTTGTATTTGGCAGGGATTGCACCATCCTTGAGTGCAGCCTCGGTGAAGGCAAGAAAGCTGTTAACGGCCTCCGGCGCCAAACTGCGCAATGTCTTCAGCTTGGCCATATTCTTCATGTCATACATACCTGAATCCTGAATAGAAAAAGAAAGGAAAGAAGCATTCGCGAATGCTTCGGCTGCGATACCGTACTGAGCAGAAGGAAGCTGGCTAGGGGTTGAACTGCCAGGCCGATTGGCCCAGGAAATCCGGATGGGAATGGCGCGGCGTCGCTACGCGGGGGGAAATCTGCTGTATGCAGGGCCGCCGCGATCTTCGTCCGCGGCGCGGACGAGTCGACTTCAATGAGCGGGGCCGGGCCCTCGGCCTTCTCCTGGCGTCACGCCCAGCCCAGCCTACGGCGCTCATTCGGTTGCCTCCTGTTTCGACGGATCTGAACCGTGGGCGTCAGGACTTCGTTTCCAGCGCGCGAAGGAAGGCTTCCAGGTCAAGCGGCTTCTCGCCCAGGGTGTCCGGATCCCATTCGCTGCGGGGCGTGTGAAAGTAGCCGCCGCCATAGATGTGGATGGCACGAGAAATCCTGGAACTCGGGTTGACTACGGAGTGCACTATGTCCTTTCCGAGCAAAAGCACATCGCCAGTGGACACGGATTTCGCTCCGACTGCGGAGATCCGGGAGGGCCCGTCGCCAGGCAGCCTGGGCCACAGTATGTTGTCCTTCCGGCCGCAGTAGAGACCCATCACGGACCACATCAGATGGTTGTGCGGCCGGAGCACGCAGTGCGCCGGCCATGTGACGTTCAGGATCGTGATCGAATCCGAAGCGCGGACGATCTGCGGACCTGGCCTCGCTGGCTGTCCCAATGCTTCTAGCACCGCGGCAGGATCTGTCATGGCGCGGGCCACCACTTCCTGGACGGCGCGCTGTCTGTCACCCTGCCGAACGGCTGAAGCACAGTCCTCGATGAACTGCTCACGATCAAACATCCGGGCTCCTGAAAGTTGGTTGAAGTCCCCCGAAAGTACCGACCGCAATACCGGCACTGGCTCTTACACTGATCGCTCAGCGCTGTACGGCGGACATCCGAATCAGATGCAATCTTCAGTGACGAAGTCTGCGGGCGACGCCACTTCCAGCACCTCGATGTCTTCGGAGTGCTCCAGCTCGGCATGCGGGTCCGGTGCCTGGAAGATGGCGTCACCGGCTTTCAGCTCGAAGGTGCCGTGATCCTTGTAGTGGAACTTGAGCCACCCCTTCAGCACGTAGAGCAGCCGGAAGTCGGCGTAGTGAACATGCCACCCGGCGGAGACTGGAAGCCCGTCCCGCGGGCGGATCACTCTTGCCACGAACCTGCCATCGGTCGCTTCGGTGACGCCGAGGTCCCGGTACTCGAAGTAGGTTCGTAGCCCTTCCGACTTGAACTCGGCATCCTTTAGGCGAGAAATGATTGTCTCCGTCAAGGCCCTACCCTGCCCGTGCAATCGCTTCGCGGCGTTCTGTGGCCGGCTCTCGCGAACCTGCTCGAGCCATTGCAGCAGCAGGTCCGCCACGAGCTGCGGTCGATCTATGTTCGGTGTATGCCGCCCCGAGATCTTCTCCACTTTGACCGCGGGGAGGACCTTCTGGATGTGCGAAGTCCAGCCAGGCTGGCAGCTCGGATCGTCGGAAGGTTCGACGAGCAACAGCGGCACGGTGCACCCTTCGAGCGATTTCGGATATGCATCCGCCTGTGCAGAGGGACCGCCCTGCTCCCACGGGGCTTGCAAGCGTGCGGCGGAGAGTGCTGCATAGTGACCCGGAACCAGCGACTTTGCGTGTCGTTCCTTCACGTACGCGTCATGGTCGAAACCTTCATGTGCCGGATCGGCAATCATCGAGACGAGCCGTGCAATGGCTTCCACGGACCCGTCGAACTCCGCGAGCTTGGCCATGGCTTCGGGAACACGCCAGGGTCCGCCCGTGCCGGCGATGCTGCAGGCACTCGCAATCGGCCAAGGGTGCGGCTTCACCGTCAAGGCGCGCATCACCAGCGTGCCTCCGAACGAAGTGCCGACGAAGTGCGCACTTTGCAACGAGAGCGCCGCGCAGAAGTCGCCCACGTGTTTCATGCGGGATGCGACCGGCGAACGATCGAAGAAGTACGCCTTGTCCGTGCCGCCAAAACCGAGCAGGTCCGGAATCAGAACGCGGTAGCCGCCTTGCACCAGCAGTGGCGCTACGCCTCCCCAGGATGTCTCGGCGCAGGCACCGAATCCGCCATCGTGCAGCAGGACCACAGGAACGGCGTCAGCGGGTCCGGCTTCGACATACCGGGTCTTGAATCCTCCCGCAACGATGTACTTTTCATTCAATTGAGTATTGCTCATGGGTATGGTCTTTCAAGGAAATGGACTGGAGAGTACCCAGCAAGTGCGGCAACATCCGCCGCACCTGATTGGCGATGAAAGGGATGGCGACCGGGTCGCCGAATGCGCCGGCGGTCGGTGGCCCGATGACGCGCAGCGTGGGAAGCGGAACGCCGGCGGCGTCCAAGGCCTCGCAATGTTCACTGACCTCGAACCCGATCCCGGTTGGATGCAGCCGCACCATCCCGATCTCCAAGAGGTTGTGCAACAGCGGATTGGAGCGCCAGGCGGATCCGGAATCCAGTCCCGTGCAATTGACGACGAGGTCGAACTCGTGCCACTTGCCGGAGTCAGCTGTGGCGCTGGAGAGTTCGACCTTCAATGCATCAGCATGCGCTTCCACCGTACGCAGAGTTGCCTTTTCGTAGTGGACTCTACCCTCGCGTTCCGCTTCAGCGACCATGGCTTCGTTCATCGGTGGCGTGCGGAAGCGGTGAACGTCATAGAACACGCGCAGACGCCTCAAGAAGCGCAGCTTCTCGGGCGTGGGCAGCGGGGGCCAGAGCTTCCAGACCACATCCCGCACAGGATCGAAGGCCTGGTACCAGTTCTGCCCCTGCGCTGCCATGCGCAAAATCTCCTTGCGCAAAGCTGCGCTCCACGCACCTACCCGGGTGGGTGCCGACTCAATGAACCCGGGGACATCGGTCGTCAGCACCGGCAGCCTCGGAGGCGCCTGCAGCGTCTCTGGTGACTGGGGCTGCGGTTTCAATCCGCGCCGTGAAACCACCAGGATGCCGCCGCGGTGGTCCCGGCGAACCAAGGTGGAGACAATGTCGAGCGCCGTTAGCCCACTGCCCACCACCAGCACGCGTGCCGTCTGTGGAATGCGGTGGAGGCAATCCGGCTCCAATGGATTCGCGATGATCCGGGGATCCGAGCGGTGCTCCTCGCGAAAGGGCGCCCGGAGCGAAGGAACTGGGTTGCCCGTAGCAATCACCAGCATCTCGCCTGCGACGTCACCATGGTGCTCGGTGGTGACCCTGTAGAGTCCGTCGCGAATCCGGACAGAGATTGCCGTGTCCCGAACATGGCGGATCGATGATCCTGTGCGCGCGTCGCTTGCGTGGGCCTGAACTTTCGCGCTCAGGTATTCCCCCATGTCGGAGCGCCGCAGGAACACCTGCCCGTTTGCAGTCCGGCAACCGGTGTCGCGGTGGAGGACATTCGCCGCCTCGAACCATTGCCGGAGCTCGAGTGGCCGCTGCGGATCGATCCAGTGGACGTCGAGCGGTGCATTCAGGCGGTGATCAGGGTCTGTCGCTGAGTACGCCAGGCCCCGCCCCACATGCTCCCGGGGCTCAATGATGGTGATGTCCACCGGTGTCAAAGAGGAGCGGACAAGTTGAACAGCGAAAGATGCCGCACTGACACCCCCACCGACAACAACGACGCGTGCGGCTGCTGGCAAGTCCAGCTCCTATTCCTCGGCCTTGAAGCCGGACGCTGCGACGACGGTTTTCCAGCGGCCAAGCTCGGCGCGGGTGAACGTCCCGAGTTCTGCAGGATTCATCCTCTCCGGATTCACGAGTATCGCTGCGAATCTCCCCTTGGCTTTCTCCACTGCGGCTGCGATCTCCTCGTGCAGTTTTTGCACGCGCGCTGCCGGCACCTTCGACGGCGCGTACACAGCCAGGATCTCCTTTGCCACAAGGCTTTCCAGGTTGTATTCGACAACGGTTGGCACATCGGGCAGCAGCGCAGACCTCTTGCTGCTCGCGATGGCCAGTACCCTGAGCTTCCCGGACTGGTGGTAGGGCAGCGCATTCGAGACGGGGTCGATGATCGCTGGAATGTGCCCGCCCAGGACATCCTGGATCAGCGGGGCGCCGCCCTTGTAGGGCACCACCGTGAAAGGAACGTTCGTCGCTCTCGAGAGGAGAGTGCCGATGAAATGCGAGGTGGAGCCGGCCGCGGGAACTCCGTATTTGGCCTGAGTTGGATCTTCGCGGCACCACTGGATGAACTCTGGCAGCGTCTTGACGGTGGCCGGCACCGCTGGTCCAACGGTGATCGCATAGTCAAAAGACGCAACAGCCGAGACGGGCTTGAAGTCCACCAGCGTGTCATAGCCAAGCTTGCCGTACACATGCGGGTAAATGCTCAGGATGGAACTCGGGGTGAGCAGGATGGTGTTCCCATCGTCATCGGCTCGCTTCACGAACTCGGCGGCAATACGCCCGCCGGCACCCACCTTGTTTTCGACGATGACACCTGCAGGATACGAGGGCCGGAGTTCCTCGCTCAGTGCACGCGTGACGTTGTCGGTCAGCACTCCTGCAGGAAAGCCAACGACGATGTGAAGCGGCTTCGCGGCTTGTGCGGCCACGCCCGAGCCAAGCGCGGTGAGGGTGGCGCCCATACTTGCACTGGCAAGCAGGGTTCGGCGAGTGATCATGCAGTTCTCCGGTTGAAGAGTGAGCTGGAGGGAGTGAGCGGCTGGACCAGAATGTACTGTACCGAACGTTCGGGTCAAATAGGGTTTGTACCGAACGTTCGGGTGCCATAATGGAGGTATTCGAATGGAGGCAGATCGACGATGAAGGAAACAAGGGAAAGGCGAAGCCGCGAGGATGTCGTGGTGCAGCTGCGGGAAGTCTTTCGCCGCTTCGGGTACGAAGGGGCGACGCTATCGCGGATTTCCGACGTGACAGGCCTCGGGCGCGCAAGCCTTTATCACCACTTCCCCAACGGCAAGGACGAGATGATCAAGGCCGTGCTGGAGAAGACCGAGGAAACGTTCGACCGGGAGATTCTTGGCAGGCTCCGTGCGGACCTGCCTCCTGAAGAACGCATTCGCAACGTGCTGGATCACTTCTGGACCCACTACAGTGGCGGCAGCACGACCTGTTTTCTCGCCTTGCTGGCCCTGACCTCCAACGAAGGCGAGCTAGCTGCCGGTATCCAGCGGGTATTCCGCAAGTGGGTCACCGGATTCGCGGACGTCATTCGTGAAGCCGGCGTGCCTTCTGATATCGCAGATGTTCGTGCCGAAGACGCCGTTCTGCAAATCCAGGGCACACTGATTCTGGCGAACGCAATCAATGATCCCTCGCCTTTCCAGCGTGTGATGTTGATGCTGAGCGATTCACTGCTGGCAACGAACGGCTCGGCAGATGACGCCCCGAAGCGCAGAGCGGCGCGCGGCGTGACCTGAGCCGGGCTGTCTCCACCTCGCAAGAGCCCAGCGGCAACGACAACCTCACGTTCATCGAGCGAAGGCCCCACTGCGGCTGGGTGCAGCCTTTGTCGCTCCCAACGTCCTCGCCCTCATCGCCACGACGTTCCCCATGGGCAATGAACGCAACGTAGCGATGGCGGTGTACGCCGCAATGTCTGCCGTCGGCATCACGGTCGGCGTATTGCTGGGAGGCGTGCTGACGGGACTGTTGAGCTGGCGCTGGGTCTTCCTCATCAATGTTCCGATCGGTCTCGCGGTGCTGCTAGGCACCCGCACCCTGGCCGAAGGGGCGCGCGGTCGCGGCAAGCTCGCCACCGTGGATGCGGTTAGCGCTTCCGGCGCCCTCTTCGCCCTCGCTTTCGGCATCACCCATGCAGGTGAGCAGGGATGGGGTGATCCCATGAGTTTGGCGCCCTAGGCGCCGCTGCCGTCCTCGCGGCCGTCTTCGTGTGGCTGCAGATAAGGCGCGAGCACCCGATGCTGCCCCTTCGCCTCCTGCGCGACCCGAACCGATCGGGCTCCTACCTCGTCGTACTCTTCATCGGTGCGGGCTTGATGGCGACCTACTACCTGCTCACCCTGTACATGCAGCAGGTCCTAGGATTCAGCCCCGTGCTGGCTGGCGTTGCTTCGCTGCCGGTCAGCGTCGGCATCGTGCTGTCTGCCGGCATCAGTACCAAGCTCGTCGAGCATCTCGCGCCACGGCTCGTTGCCGTGCCTGGCCTCGTTATTGCTGCAGCCGGCATGCTGTGGTTGTCAACGCTGTCCGTGGGTTCGTCTTACCTGTGGCACGTGCTGCCGGCTCTGTTCGTCACCTATTTCGGCTTGGGCATGGGATTCATGCCGCTGACGCTCACCGTAGTGCACGGCGTGGAAGAATCGTACGCCGGCGTGGCGTCCGCGATCCTGAACACGGCGCAGCAGATCGGTGCCGCGCTCGGCGTCTCCGGCCTTGCTACGATCGCGAGCAGCACCACCAGCCGCACACTCCCCGATGCCGGACGGGTACTGAGCACCGCTATGGCCAGCGGCGACGTGGCGTCGATCGACAGAGCCACTGCGGCCCTTACCAGCGGCTTCAGCAGTGCGTTCATGGCAGCGGCGGGCACGATGCTGCTCGCCATCGGAATCATGCTGGCGATGGTGAGGGCGCGACGCACGCAGCGGGCAAGCACGGAGTGAACCCACATGCCCCACACCATTGCTCCCGGCGCGTTCGCCATCAATGAGGACGCGGGCACGCGCCAGGCGTCCACGCCATGCAATCGCTTACTGCTGTCTCGCATGTTCGACCTTGAGATCATGTCAAGGTCAGATCCCGATCACTAGAACTGCTTGATTCGTCGCGAGGACTCGAGGACTCGAGGACTTGACATTGACGCAATGGCACGCCATCAGCTGCGGCGGCTGCGCTCGTGGCGTCGGCCGCGGTCTGTGCGACGGTGGATTCGCAAGCAAAGGTCGAAGTGGACTCCGAAGAGCGAGCGCGTGAGGTCGCCCGCCGAACCGCGTGGTGAGGCAACTTTGCTTAGCAAGCGTTGCTGTCGCGAAAATCACGCCTGTAAGAAGACGGGGAGGTGTGCACCTTATTTGCAAAATGCTTGCGCAATGACAGCGACGTTCCGAAGCCTGCTTCCGCTGCGACCCGCTCGATTGGCATGTCGGTGGTTTCGAGCAGCTGCTGGGCCCTGCCGATGCGCTCGGCCGCAAGCCATTTTTTGACGGTCATGCCGGTGGCTTCGCGGAAGCGTCGGGTGAAGGTCCGCCGGCTCATCCGCGCCACGTCCGCCATCGCATCGAGCGACAGCGGCTCCGCCAGATGCGAGCGCGCCCACTCCAGCACCCCGGGCAAGCGCGCCTCACTCGGCAAGGCAGGAACGGGCTGTTCGATGTACTGCGCTTGACCGCCTTGGCGATGCGGCGGCGTCACCAGCAAGCGCGCCACGCGATTGGCGACATCTGCCCCGTGGCGCAGGCGCAGGATGTGCAGACAACAGTCGATGGCGGCCACGGTCCCTGCCGAAGTGATGACGTTGCCATCATCGACATACAGCACATCTGGATGGAAGTACGTCTTTGGAAAGCGCTGGGCGAAGAGGTCGCGGCAGGCCCAATGGGTGGTCGCACGCCGTCCATCGAGCAGACCTGCATCCCCAAGCACGAAAGCACCCAGGCAAAGACCGATGATCTGGGCACCGCGCGTATGGGCCTGACGCAGTGCATCCGTCAGCGTGACAGGCGCGGCGATCTCTGGGTGGTTCCAGGCGGGCACCACCACGATGTCGGCGCCGTCCATCGCATCCAGACCGCCAGGCACCTCCAATTCCATTCCCTGATCGCATCGCACGCGGCCAGGCGTGGGTGCGCAGTACCCAACCTCGTACGGCGGCAAGTCATTGGGTGGGGGCTGCACGCCGAACACGATGCCGGGCACGGAAAGATGGAACAGGCTGACGCCATCAAAGGCGAGGACGGCGACGCGGACGGGCTGCATACCCACATTTTGGCCCAATTCATTCGAACGTAGTCATTCCGGCCAATGGCGCAATCGTCGGTGCTTCCTGAAGATCCAGCCTGGGCGGGGCGAAACCAACATCCCGATTCGCAACGCAGCAGTCGAATGAACTCAAGCCCATTGAAAGAAGGACTCCACATCATGAACAAGCGCGCCACCATCGTGGTAGATCTCCAGAACGAATACCTGCCCGATGGCAAGCTGCCACTGGTCGGCCTCGATGCCGCCTTGGCCAACGCCGCCCGCGTGATCGCGGCGGCGCGGGCCCATGGTGAATTGCTCATCCATGTCCGCCATGAGAGCGCCCAGCCTGACGCACCGGTTTTCACACCCGGCACGATCGGGGTGCAGATCATCCCTGCCGTCGCGGCTGAAGCCGGTGAGCCGGTCATTGTCAAGAACCACCCCAACTCGTTCCGCGGCACCCAGTTGAAAGAGCTGCTCGATGCACAAGGCGTGAAGGAACTGGTCGTGATCGGTGCCATGAGCCACATGTGCATAGAAGCCACCAGCCGTGCGGCTGCCGACTTCGGCTATCCCGTCACCGTCGCGCACGATGCGTGCGCCACCATGAACCTGGAGTTCGATGGCACCGCTGTACCCGCCGCCCAGGTGCATGCGGCATCAATGGCTGCGCTCAGTTTTGGCTACGCGTCGATCACGAGCACGGACAAGCACTTGGCCTGAGGGATGCCCTGCAGGACCGCAACAGCCCACCAGAGATTGCGCCGGAATCACCGAATCGCATAGCGATCGCGGGTGGCCTGCGCACATTCGCTCATCACGGTCATTGCTCGCTCCACGGCAGGAGTGCCCACCACAAAGGGATGGGGCGAACTGGCTTTGGAGAGCTGGTTCATCTTCTGAACCGCGTTGTCCCAGCCGGGATGATTCGAGATCAGGACGTCGATGCCTTGTTGGCGTGCGATTGTCTTCATTCGTTCGGCAGACTCGATGTAGCTCTTGAGGCGGTCGGGCTTGTCTCCGAAGTTGAATGCGGTGCCACCCCACAGCAGCACGCGATGGCGTTGTCCGGCTGCCGTGACATCGAAGACCGGCGACACCGTGCCGACCGTGTGGCCAGGCGTCAAATACAACGTGACCGTCGTGCCGCCAAGCGTCACCCGTTCGCCATCTCGGGCCGAAACATCCCGTTTGGGCGCCGCGCCCCATAGCGAAGATGCGAAGTCGAGCTTCGTTTCAGTCATCGTCCAGTCAAGGTCGCTCATGACGACCCGAGCCTTGTACTTTCCCACTAGGTATGGCACGCCGCCGTAGTGATCGCCATGGCCATGTGAGACCACGATCATTCTGATGCGCGCGGGATCCAGCCCGACCCGTCGCATGCCGGCCTCGATCACCGCCGCGGCTTCGAACTGATTGTTCAACGCGTCCAGGAGGATGATGCCCTCAGGCGTATCAATCGCCCAAGCGCTCGACCATGCCGCGCCAACGAAGTAGAGGTTATCGAAAACCTTCATCGGCGGGGGTGCTGGGCGTGCGATCTGAGTCGCTATGACCTTGTTGATCTCTTCAGGACTTGGCTCTGTTGCGGCTGGGGCTTTGCAAAGCGGAAGCAGAAATGTCAGATCGCTTGCCGCTGCAGCGCTGGCCTTGTCGACGCGCATCTGAATCGACTTGTCGCTGGGTACGGAGTGCGATGCTGGATCTGGCGCAGTCGCGCAGCCAGTCAATGCAAGAGTTGCCAAAAGCGGCGCAATCGACCGTTTGAAGTTTTTCATCTCAGTTCATCCTTGATGGTGATCTGTCCAGTGCTGTGGAGCACGAATCATCGGGGCCGTCCGAAGGTGCATTCCTCGCATGCTCAACGAACTTCGAGTTCGCTGTAGCCGACGTTGATGCCCTGACGGTCTCCAGCAGCAGCTGCAGCGGATGCCGCAACTGAACGCCGCCCATGATGCTCGCCTGGCAACGGCACGAGTATCCCGTCGCGAGAACCCGGCCAGCTCGCCGAGGATCGTTGAGAATCTTTTCCCAACTGAGCCGATAGATCTGCTCTGAGGTGGCACGGTTGTCGCGCTCATGACCGTAAAGACCCGCCATGCCACAGCACCCACTGGGCACGACCTTCAACTCGATGCCGAAACGGTGGCCGAGCGTGATCCAGTCGGCTGTTGCCACTGCTGCGTTGGTTTTCTCCGTACAGTGGGGCAGAAGGCTCCATGTGTGACGCCCATCGAGTGCCAGATTCGGCAGCCTTGCGCTTTGTCGCATGAGCCATTCCTGCGGCAGACTGACCTTTGGGGCGCGATCGGCACCCAATGCCCTGGCGTACTCGGAGCGGTAGGCGAGAGTCATCGAGGGATCTACGCCCACAAGCGCCACCCCCGTCTCGGACAACGCATTGAGCATGGCAGCATTCCGCGTCGCCGCCTCTTCGAAGCTGCCCAAAAGCCCGAGCACATGCTGGGGCTTGCCGTTGGGCATGAAGGGGGCCACCCAAGGCGTGAATCCCAACCTCCTGAGCAACTCGAGAAAGTCCAGCACGACGGCTGTGTCGTAGTGCGAGGTGAACGCATCTTGAACGATCACAACGCTGTCGCGCCGCTCCTCCGGACGAAGCGCCAGCAATGCGGCGGCCGTTGCGATCTTGACACCGCGGCGTTCGAGCTCGCCAGGGAAGTCGATGCCGCTGAGCTGCGGCAACGCCACAAGCCCCAGCTTGCGCAAGGTCTCACTGCCGATCCTGCTTCCGGTGACGAAGTTGGCCATCCGGGGAACCTTCGCGAAGACAGGCAAGCAACGCTCCAAAGAAGCCACCAGCCGATCTTTCACGGGACGCAGATACCGGCCGTAGTACACCTCCAGGAAGCGGGAGCGGAACGCAGGGACATCCACCTTGATTGGGCACTGCCCCACGCAAGACTTGCATGCCAGGCAACCGTCCATTGCCTGCTTGACCTCCAGCGAGAAGTCGCTGGGGTCCCTGCGCGCGCTCCACGTATTCAGCGCACGTCCGGGTACGCTGCCCCACGCTTTCCAAGCGCCCTGCCGACGGATGCGCTGGGCTTCGACCGTCGGATCGGTCTGGTTGTCGGCGAGCAGGCGCAGCCACTCGCGCATCAGCGAGGCGCGGCCCTTCGGGGAATGCTTGCGCTCGCGGGTGGCCTTCCATGACGGGCACATCTCGTCGTCGGGGTCATAGTTGAAGCAGGCGGCGTTGCCATTGCAATGGAGCGAATCCTCGTTCGCGCGCCGGACCGTCAACGGAATGCGGCGGTCGGACTGTCCGCGTGTCGGTACGCCATCGATGCGACTCAACGAATGCCCGGGCGGGGCGGCGATCTTGCCGGGGTTGAGCTGGTTGTTCGGGTCGAACGCGGCCTTGATTTCCTGCATGCGCGGGTAAAGCGGACCGAAGAATTGGGGAGCGTACTCGGAGCGAAATCCCTTGCCGTGCTCGCCCCAGAGCACGCCTTGGTACTTGCGCGTGAGCGCGTAGACCTCGTCGGAGATCTCCCTGATCAGGGCTTCCTGGTTCGGATCCTTCATGTCGAGCGCCGGCCGCACGTGCAGGCAGCCTGCATCGACATGACCGAACATGCCGTAGACGAGGCCACGTCGATCCAACGCGGCTCGGAACTCGGCGATGTAGTCCGCCAGGCGCTCTGGCGGGACCACCGTGTCTTCCACGAATGGCACGGGTCGCTGCTCGCCTTGCATGTTGCCCAGCAAACCGACTGACTTCTTGCGCATGGACCAGATGGCCGAGACAGCCGCTTCACCACGCGCGACCGTGTAGCCCCAGCGGCCGGACGGGCCTGAACCCGAATTCATCTCGGCCTCGACGCGTTCCAGCTTTTGCGCCAGCGCCATGTCATCATCGGCAAGAAACTCCACGATGTTGACGCCCTGCGCGGGACCCTGCGGATCTTCGGGGAAATAGTCCTTCACCGAAAGCCACACCGCGTCCTCGCGCGCGAGTGCCAGCACCTTGGCATCGATGGTCTCGCTCGACGCCGCCTCGAGCTTCATGAGCGTGCCGGCGTCCCTCAACGCTGCGTCGAAAGTGCCGTAGCGAATGGCCAGCACTGCACTGCAATGCGGAAGCGGCGTGAGCCTGATCTTTGCCTCCGTGACGAACGCCAGGCTACCTTCGGCCCCGCACAGGACCGAGTTGAGATTGAAGTTTCCGCAATGGTCGCAGAGGTGCACCAGGTCATACCCGGTCACGCACCGGTTGAGCTTCGGAAAGCGCTCGGCGATCAACTCCGCGTCGTCGACGCGGATGCGGTCGAGCACGCGATGTATCGCACCGACGCG
Source organism: Variovorax sp. WDL1 (assembly GCF_001541225.1). GTDB lineage: Bacteria > Pseudomonadota > Gammaproteobacteria > Burkholderiales > Burkholderiaceae_C > Variovorax. The sequence continues at coordinate 36,946 of NZ_LMTS01000274.1, forward strand.
ATCCTCTCTTCGCTTGGCGCTGTCGAACTCCGATGCCGCCAGTGGGCGCGAGTGCCAAGGGGTGCCATCCAGCAGGACGGTGTTCAGCTCGAGCACATGGTCGCGTGTTTTGCCGTAGAGAATCGATCCCTGTCCACTCGCGTCAGTCGCGATCATGCCGCCGATGGTGGCGCGGTTGGAGGGCGACAACTCGGGCGCGAAGAAGAATCCAAGCTCGCGAATTGCATCGTTCAGCTGGTCCTTGACGACGCCGGCTTGCACGCGAGCCCATCCCTCCTGCGCGTTGATCTCCAGGATCGCATTCATGTGGCGCGAGAGATCCACCGCGATTCCACGGGTGAGCGACTGGCCGTTCGTCCCGGTGCCGCCGCCGCGGGGCGAGAAGGTCACTGCGCTGAACCGCGCCTCGTTGGCGAGCTTCGCCACCCGAACCACGTCGAGCTCGCTGCGCGGAAACACGATGGCTTGCGGAGGGACCTGGTAGATGGAGTTGTCGGTCGCGAAGACCGTGCGATCGGCGTAGGCCTGTGTGATGTCGCCTTCGAACCCTCGCAGGCTCAGCTCTGCCAGGAAGTCGGAGAAGAGTGCCGTCGGACGATCCTCGGGTTCGAGCCTGGGAATCATGGTCGCTGCGATCCGGGTTCTGCCCGATCAGCCGGGCAGCGGTGCGAGTCCCGCCTGCTGCAGCGCAGCGTTGAGCCACGGCGACACAAGTTCCCCTTTCGCGATTTCATCCAGCCGCTGTTGCTCGGCGGCGATCTTGGCGTCGGCGGCGTCAAGCACCTTTTGCACCTGCTCGCGCGGAATGATGACCACGCCATCGACGTCGCCGACGACCAGGTCGCCTGGGCTGACTGCCACTCCGCCGACCGACACCGCCGATGCGATGCGGCCCGGCAGGCCCTTGGTCGGTCCACAGGGATTGGTGCCCGCGGCAAAGATAGGAAACCTGCCCGCCGCCAGCGACGCCGTGTCACGCGAGGCGGCATCGACCACAAACCCGCCCAGGCCTGCGGCCTCGGCCTGCGTGACCATCAGGTCGCCGAAAAGCGCACAGGTTGCATCCGCCTTGCCGTCCACGACCATGACATCCCCTGGCTTCGCGACGGCCAGCGCCACATGGAACATCAGGTTGTCGCCAGGACGAACCTCCACGGTGAAGGCGGGGCCCGCCAGTTTCATGTCGGGATGAAGCGCCCGAACGCGGGCGTTCAAGGCCCCGCGCCGACCGCCCACGTCGCACAAGATGGCGACCTGGTACTTGCGCGCACGTTCGATCAAGGCGGGACTCACGCGCTCGAACTCTGCGGAGGTGTTGTAGGTCATCGTTGTCTCTCGTCGAAGTCTGAAGAAGGCTGCTTGCGGATGCGGACTGTTCGTTACTGCATCGCCGAGGCCGAGGCGATGGCTTCGGCGCGACGCTGCACGAAGACGTCCCACACTTCCGGGTTGACGAGGCGCGGGGGGCGCTCCCCAGCCAAAAGCTGAATGATCTGGTCGGCGGCCATCGCCGCCACGTTGTGCCGGCCTTCATGCGACACGCCGGCGGTATGGAAGGTCGCCACGACGTTGTCCAGCGCGAACAGCGGGTGGTCGAGCGGAGGCGGCTCCTGCTGCCATACGTCGAGCCCGGCGCCGGCGAGCTGCCCGGAGCGCAGCGCATCGGCAAGTGCGCGTTCGTCATGCACACCGCCTCGCGCGGTGCTGATGAACAGGGCGCCCTTCTTCATTGCAGCGAACTGCGCCGCGTCGAACAGGTTCAGCGTCGCCTTGTCCCTGGGACAGTGCAAGGAAACGATGTCGGACACCCCAACGAGGGTCTCCAGGTCGACGGGCTCGCCGCCTCGGGCGCGAATCTCATCCGCGCTGAGCAACGGATCGACGGCCAGCACGCGCATGCCGAACGCCTTGGCCAGCGCTGCCGTCTTCGTTCCCGCATGGCCTATGCCGACAATGCCCAGCACTTTGCCGCCGATGTCGTGGCCCATGAGGGATTCACGGGAAAAGCCGCGATCGACCCGCAGCTTGCGATCGGATTCGACAATTCGGCGGGAGACCGCCAGCATCAAGCCAATCGCCATTTCTGCCACCGCAGCGGAGTTGCCGCCGATCTGACTCACCACCGCAACCCCTGCCCGGGTGCAGGCATCGACATCGACGGTGTCGAAGCCCGCGCCCGTCGAAGAGACGCACAGGAGCTCGGGGCAACGCTCGAGCAATGGCTTGTGCGCATGAAATGGAAGCGGAAGTTCGTCCTTTGCAGCGGTGATCTGGTAGACGTGGGCGTTCTGCAATGCCTTCCACGCCTTCGTTTCATCGCCACGCACGGAAGCGACCTCGAGGGCGATGTCCTTCTGGCGCGAGATTCTTTCGTCGAAGACGGCGTTGATCCAGAGATCGAAGCGGGCGACGCGCCAGGGTGCAGATGCGTTCATGTGGTTTCCTGTCGGGCTCGATGAACTTGTTCCGCGTTATTGCTTGGGAAGCGATTTCGCGAGCTCCTCCAGCGCCTTCTTGTTCTTCTCGAGGGACTTCTGCCACTCGGTCCCTGAGAGATAGGCAAGCACCGGTGCGTCGGCCGAAGCGTTGGCGATGAACTCAGGATCACGCAGGCTTTCCGCGATTGCCGTGTCGAGCAGTTTGATGATCTGGGCAGGAACCGCCTTGGGGGCAGCAAAGCCTCGTTCAGATGTCATGACGACCTTCGTGCCGGTTTCCGTGGCAGTCGGTACGTTGGGCAGCGCAGCAGAGCGCTTTTCGCCGAGCTGGGCCACGGCCTTCAGCTGGCCAGTGCCATTGCCGTGAAGCTCGGGCACCTCACCGGCGCTCACCACGCCGAAAGCCAGATGCCCACCCAGAACGTCCGTCTTTTGCGCGGCGGTGCCCTTGTACGGAATGGCATTGAGTTCGACCTTCGCCGTCTTGGCCAGCAACTGCAAGGCCAGGTCGCCGTTGGTGGCAACACCGTTGTGGCCGAAGGTCAGCGACCCGGGCTTCTCGCGCAAGGCCATGAGGGCCGCGGGCAATGTCTGGATCGGGTTTTCCGTCCGCGTCACCAATACCGTGGGGTCGTCCACCACACGAGAAACCAGGACGAAGTCCTGCGGGTCGTACTGCGACTTCTTGACCATCGGGAGGAACAGGAAGCCCGGCACGTTGACGACCGCCAGCGTGTAGCCATCCGGCTTTGCGTTCTTGACGTAGGCATTGGCGATCTCGCCACCGGCGCCCGGCTTGTTGACGACGACGAATTGCACCTTGGGGCCGAGCCGCTTTTGAACGAACGGCAGCAGCTTGCGCGCCATCAGGTCGGTGCCACCGCCCGGGGCAAATCCGACGACCACTTCGATCGGCTTGTCCTCGGGCCAGGCGGCGAAGCTCTGCCCGGCAGCGCCCAAGGCCAGCGCTGCTGCAGCCGCCACTTTCATGCTTGCGAATCTCATCTATGTCTCCGTTGGTGGAGACCGAATGATCGACGCGGCGTGCCAGTCGCACAAGCGATTTATTTGATTCGGCTAACAGTCGTTTTTCGACTTTTTGCGAGTGGCGCCAGGTAGGGGGAAGGTGTTGCGAAGTCGGCCACACGCATCACGTACGACTGCATGGCCTGCAAAAGTGTGCGACCGTCATCGACGCGCTGGAAGAAGTAGTAGTTCAGACTCGGAAGAGGCGGATCGCTCTTCAGTGAGACCAGGGCACCCTGTTCGACCCATGGCTTCATGAACTGCATTGGAAGGAAACTTATTCCCATGTCCGCAAGCACCAGCGCAACGATGGCCATGAGGCTGTTGCAGCCAAGCGTGCGATGCATCGTGATGCCTTGCTCCGCAGACCATGCTTCGATAGCACGGGTCAGCCCCGAGCCTTCTGTCATGGTGATCACCGGATGCTTTTCGAGGTCTGCCTTTCGCAGCAGCTTCCTGGCCGAAATCCGCGCTGGCGATGCGACCCACGTGAACTCCACCCGACCGATGACGTCTCCCATGACATGCGCACCCTGGCCAGGACCGGGAGCGACCGAAAAATCGAGCTCGCCCCGCTGAACCTTTCGCTCCAGGTTACGCGCCAAGTCGACGTAGGGCTCGAGCACCAAGGCCGGATGGTCCTGATTGACGAGCCGGGTGAAATCAGGGAGCCATGTCAGCGAAACCAGTTCGCTCACCCCGAACCTGCAGACGCCCGCCATGCTGGTGGATGCCAGGACCTCGCTTTGAAACTGGTCTTTGAGATTGAGCATCTTGCCGGCCAGTGGTACCAGCCTGTGGCCGGCCTCTGTCAATTGCGCCCGCTTGCTGGATCGATCAAAGAGCTGGGCGCCTATTGACTCTTCAAGCTCCACGATTCGCTTCGACAAGGAAGACTGCGTCACGTGGAGACGGGCCGCGGCAATGCTGAAGCTGCCCAGGTTGGCGGCCCAATAGAAGGCTTCGATCTCCTTGAGTGTCATGGCGTCGCTGCGTAGTGCATCGGCTGAGGTCTTGCTAGAGTTTGAATCCCAGAACACCTTACACCAAGGACCCACGTCAAACCGAGTGGTTGGAGCACCGATGTCGGCTCCCGGTCAGAGCTAGCCTTCACTCGTTGAGGCGCGAGCGGCGGCTCATGGCCGGCTGTAGCCGGTCGGCGCGTTTCCTGGTCCCGACCGATGATGGTCCAGGCTCTCGCCGCGGCGTTTGCGGATTTATTGACGCGTTTGGGAAATTGATAGCTCAGAACACTCGACGCCTTTCACCCCCCCCGGGAATACCCGCAAAGAAATTTTCCCAAATCTTGCCTACATTCCTTGTATGCAAGATCTCTTTTGTCTTGCATGCAACCATCACGGAGACAAGGAATGCCACGTTTCGCCAAATCGCTCTTCGGTCAGGTGGTCATCGCGCTGGTGCTCGGCGTGGCGGCGGGCCTGTTCTTCCCCGACTTCGCCGTCAAGCTCAAGCCGCTGGGCGACGGCTTCATCAAGCTGATCAAGATGATCATCCCGGTACTGGTCTTCTGCGTGGTGGTGCACGGCATCGCCGGCGCGGGTGACCTCAAGCGTGTGGGCCGGGTAGGCGTCAAGGCGCTGATCTACTTCGAGGTGCTGACCACCATTGCGCTGGCCATGGGCCTGGTGCTGGCCTTCGTGTTCAAGCCTGGCGTGGGCATGAATGTGGACCCGCGCGCGCTCGACCCGGCGGCAATGAGCGCCTATGCGTCGAATGCCGACAAGCTCACCAGCGGCGGCACGGTCGAGTTCCTGATGAAGCTGATCCCGACCACGGTGGTGAACGCGTTCGCCACCGGCGACGTGCTGCAGGTGCTGCTGTTCGCCGTGTTGTTCGGCTGCGCGCTGGCGCTTCTCGGCGACCTCGGCAAGCCGGTGGCCACGGTGGTGGATTCGCTGTCGCTCGTGCTCTTCAAGATCATGGGCATCATCATCAAGCTGGCGCCGCTGGGCGTGCTGGGCGCCATCGCCTTCACCGTGGGCAAGTACGGAATCGGCTCGCTCAAGCAACTGGGCATGCTGGTGGTGCTGTTCTATGCCTCGGTGCTCGTCTTCGTGTTCGTGATCCTCGGCTTCGTGATGAGGCTTTCGGGCTTCAGCCTGATCAAGCTGCTGCGTTACCTGCGCGAGGAGCTCACCATCGTCTTTGCGACCACCTCTTCGGACAGCGTGCTGCCCCAGATCATGGCCAAGCTGCGCCACATGGGCATCCGCGACTCGACGGTGGGCCTGGTGATCCCGACCGGCTATTCCTTCAACCTCGACGCCTTCTCGATCTACATCACGCTGGCGGCCGTGTTCATCGCGCAGGCGACCAACACGCCGATCTCGATGTCGGACCTGCTGGCGATCCTCGCGATAGCGCTGGTCACGTCCAAGGGTGCGCACGGCGTGCCGGGCTCGGCCATCGTGGTGCTGGCCGCGACACTGCAGGCGATTCCCGCTATTCCCGCGATCGGGCTGGTGCTTGTGCTGTCGGTGGACTGGTTCATGGGCATCGCCCGCGCGCTCGGCAACCTGATCGGCAACTGCGTGGCCACGGTCGCGATCGCGGCATGGGAAGGCGACATCGACCGCGAGCGTGCCCGTGCGGTGCTCGACGGCACCCACTCGCCGGAAGACGAGCCGCTGGCCGAGCCCGACTCGCCGGTCGCCGCCGCACACGCAGTCCAGGCCGCACATCCGGCACACTAGCGCGCCATGAGCCGCACGGCCGCCCCGAAGGCGAATCGCACCGCAGCCGTAGGCGAAGGTACTCCACCATGACCGACGTCACCCCCACCACCATCGCCGCGCGCGTGGTCGAAGCCATCCTCGCCCAGAAGCTCGCGCCCGGCGAGCGCCTCGGCGAGCAGCAGCTCGCGGAGAACTTCGGCGTCAGCCGCACCATGGTGCGCGAGGCGCTGATGCAGTTGCAGGCGCGGGGCTTCGTCGAGGTGCAGTCGCGCCGCGGCTGGTATGTGGTGGAGCCCTCTGCCGAGGAGGCGCGCGATGCCTTCGCCGCGCGCCGCATCATCGAGGCAGGCATCCTGGCCGAGTCGGGGCGGCCGCTGTCGAAGGTGATCCGCAAACTGCGCGAGCACATCGCGGACGAGAAGCGCGCCATCGCCGGCGCCGACGCCGCGACCCGTGCCTTCCTGCTGGCCGACTTCCACGTCTGCCTGGCCGACCAGATGGGCCACCGGCTGCTGTGCGACGTGCTGCGCGACCTCACGGCGCGCACCACGCTGGCGGCCACGCTGTTCCAGTCGACGCACGAGGCGGGGCAGTCCTGCGCCGAGCATGCGGCCATCGTCGCCGCGCTCGAGGCGGGCGAGATGAAGCGCGCTCGCCAGCTGATGCTGGACCACATCGGCAATGTCGAGGAGGCGCTGGAGGCCGAGGTCGCCGCCAGCCCTGCTGCCGACGAGCGCCTGCGCGCCACGCTGGCGCCCGTGGCGCTGCCACGGGCCACACGCTGACCACCGGCCTCGCCACACCGGCGGCGCCGGCACGGGCTACCCGCTGACAGGTCCATGGCCCAGCCTCGGCTACAGTCGCCGGGCCATGAATTCACCCGAACTGCAGCGCGCGGTCTTCCTCTTCCTGCTGGCAGCCGTGACGGTCGCCTTCTTCTGGATCCTGCTGCCCTTCTTCGGCGCGGTGCTCTGGGCCGTGGCGCTGGCCATCCTGTTCACCCCGCTCTACAAGCGGCTGCTCAAGCGCATGCCGGGGCGCCGCAACCTGGCGGCGCTGGCCACACTGGCGATCTGCCTGGTGATCGTGATCATCCCGCTGGCGATGGTGACGGTCTCGCTGGTGCAGGAAGCCTCGCTGGTAACGCAGCGCATCCGCACGGGCGAGATCAACTTCGCGCGCTACTTCCAGCAGGTCCTCGGCGCCTTGCCGCAGTGGCTGCTCAACCTGCTGGAGCGCTTCGGCCTGGGCAACATGGAGGCGATGCTGTCCCGGATCGCGCAGGGCGCCGCCCAGACCGGCCAGCTGGTCGCCACGCAGGCGCTCAACATCGGGCAGAACACCTTCGATTTCGTGGTGAGCTTCGCGCTGATGCTCTACATGCTTTATTTCCTGCTGCGCGACGGCACCGCGCTGTCGAAGCTCATCCGCGAGGCGCTGCCGATGGCGCGGCCGCACACGCACTACCTGCTCAACAAGTTCACGACGGTGATCCGCGCCACCGTCAAGGGCAACGTCGCAGTGGCCGCCGTGCAGGGCGCGCTGGGGGGGCTGGCCTTCTGGGTGCTGGGCGTGCAGGGCGCGCTGTTGTGGGCGGCGTTGATGGCCTTTCTCTCGCTGCTGCCCGCGGTCGGGGCGGCACTGATCTGGCTGCCGGTGGCCATCTACTTCCTGGCGACCGGCCACGTCTGGGAAGGCGTGGCGCTGATCGTCTTCGGCGTGGTGGTGATCGGCCTGGTCGACAACGTGCTGCGCCCGATCCTGGTGGGCAAGGACACGCAGATGCCCGACTACATCGTGCTGATGTCCACGGTGGGCGGCATGGCGCTGTTCGGGGTGAACGGCTTCGTCATCGGGCCGGTGGTTGCGGCGCTTTTCATGGCGGCCTGGGACCTGTTCGCTTCGTCGAACGAGGAGGCTGCGGGGCAGCCGTAATACGCACCAAGAGAAGCCCCGCAGCGCTCAACGAACGGCTTCAGCTGGAATGCCTCCCGGCCCGGTCGGCATCGGAGCACGGTCGAAGCCGGTGCGCATGACCACGATGCGATGAAAGCCGTCAGCGATATTGCCCGGCCTAGGGATATGCCCTAGATCTTTGGTTCTACACATATTGGTGGACGACACTCAAAATGGCAGCTGTATAACGTCTAAGTTCTCTCTTCTAGGGGGTTGGATATGCCAACTGCCTCGCCGCCATTTCCCCGGGCTTCAGGCTTCAGGTGGATCGCCTTGTGGGCGCCACTGGTGATCACGGCCTGCGGCGGCGGCAGCGACAGTGGCGTGGCAACTACCGGTCTGCCCGGCTCCGCGGCCGGCACCACCGATACCTCCGCGCCTGCCCCGGCCCCGGCACCCGGGAACGGTGAAAGCGGGATCGCTCCGGCAGTCGCCGCATTGGCGGCCGGCATCGCAGACCCCTCCTCGCCCCCCACTGCCACCGATGCCGACGCCAAGGCTTCGCTCGTCAGGGCACGCAAGGCCGTCAAGACGCCCGAGGACATCGCCCGGCAGCGCGAACTGGAGCGGGACCGCCCCGCGCCAGTCGACCGTGGTCCTGGCGCGGCCGGCGAGCCGACGACGGCAACGAGCACCATCACGAGTGAGGCGGCGGCCGCGGCGGCCGCT
>NZ_LMTS01000274.1:45793-47898 GCF_001541225.1 Variovorax sp. WDL1
GAGCCCATCACCTGGCCGATCAACGCCATCCACGCCGTGCTGACGCCCGACGGCAAGGTCATGAGCTATGGCACCGACCCGAGCGGCGCACAGGGGGCCCAGCTCTACTACGACGTCTGGACCCCGACGACCAACGCCCACAGCCTGCTGCAGCACAGCGTGCGCACCGACCTCTTCTGCACCGCCCAGACCGTGCTGCCGGCAGGACAGGTGCTGATGGCCGGCGGCGACACGCGCGGCATCACACCGGACAAGGTCAACGGGGGCGTGGCCGACGTCAATTTCTACGATCCGGTCACTTCCACCATCAGCGCCGGGCCGCCCATGGCCTATGCGCGCTGGTACGGCACCGCGGTTCCCCTGGCCGACGGCCGGGCGCTGATGCTGGCAGGCATCGACGGCGGCGGCGCCGGCTCCGGCGTGCCGGAGATCTACACGCCCGGGCAGGGCTGGCGCACGCTCGGGGCCATCCCCAACTGGCCGGGCGACTGGTTCTATCCCCGCGCCGTGCTGGCGCCGAACGGGCGCGTGGTCGTGGCCAGCAGCAACCACATGTTCAGCATCAACACCGAGGCGCCCACGATGGGACCGATCGGCACGCTGCCGAAGTTCCTCAACTGGGTGCTGCCCTGGGCCATGTTCGACCGCGGCAAGATGCTGATGGTGGCGGACGACGGCAGCGCGGTGGTGATCGACATCAACGGGCGCACGCCGGTCGTCAGCACCGTCGCAGGCCCCGGGCCCAACCGCGAATGGGGCACGGCCACCGTGCTGGCGGACGGCAAGGTGCTGGTCACCGGCGGCTCCGCCCAGGACAACGAGCTGGTCGACACCGCGTTCACGGCCCTCCTCTGGAACCCGGCGACGGGCCAGTGGACCACCGGCAACCCTGCGCAGAAGGCCCGGCTCTATCACTCCACGGCGATGCTGCTGCCCGATGCCACGGTGCTCTCGGTCGGCGGCGGCTCGCCCGGGCCGGTGCTGAACCTCAACGCCGAGATCTATTCGCCGCCCTACCTGTTCGACAGCAGCGGCCAACGGGCTGCGCGCCCGATCATCAACACGGCCCCGGCCCAGCTGACCCTCGGCACCGACTTCCAGATCAGCGTCGTGTCGCCGCTTTCGATCCAGCGCGTCACGCTGGTGCGAACCGGTGCGGTCACGCATTCGACCGACTTCGGGCAACGTTTCCTCAACCTGCCCTTTACCCAGGCCGCCGGAAGCTCGACGGTCAACATCACCCTCAACGAGAGCCCGAACATCCTGCCCACCGGCTATTACATGCTGTTCGCGATCGACAGCGCCGGCGTGCCCTCCGTCGCGAAGATCCTGAAGGTGCAGGGCGGCTGGACGAAGGTGGCCGACCAGGGCCACACCTTCACGCTGCCGGCTTCCACCGTCGTGCAGTTCGGGCAGGGCGGGAACTGGGCCCACAAGACGGTCACCGGCAACGTGAGCTGCAGGAGCGAGTTCTTCGGGATGAATCCGGCGCCGAACGTCGCCAAGACTTGCCATGTGCTGGCGCCCAAGGCCGGCGGCGTGACGGCCGGCACCCAGGTGACGACTGGAGACCGCACTGTGGCCGCGCAGGGCGCAACCTTCAACATGGCGAGCGCGACCGTGGTCAGCTACGGCATCGATTCGCGCTGGGTCGACAAGGTCGTGACGGGTACGGGCACCTGCAACACGTCCTTCTTCGGGACCGATCCCGCGCCGGGGGTCACCAAGTCCTGCGTGGCGGACACGGGGACCGCGGCACCGCCTGCGCCTGCGCCTGCGCCTGCTCCGGCTCCCGCTCCGGCACCCGCACCGGCTCCTGCACCCGCACCTGCGCCGGCTCCTGTACCGTCCGGCGCGACTCTGGCCGTCGAAGGCGGCACCTTCACGGTGTCGAGTTCGACCTTGGTGGCCTATGGCGCCGACACCCGCTGGGTGCAGAAGGCGGTCGTTGGCACGGTGCCATGCACCAACGAGTTCTTCGGCACCGACCCGGCACCGTTCGTGGTGAAGTCCTGCAGGCTAACGACTGCCGCACCTGCGCCTGCACCTGCACCTGCACCTGCGCCCGCGCCTGCGCCTGCGCCTGCGCCTGCGCCTGCGCCTGC
>NZ_LMTS01000075.1 GCF_001541225.1 Variovorax sp. WDL1
TTCGCATCGCTGCGTCTTCTCGACAGCCGCTCATCGCTTGCCAGCGTCGATAGTTCTCGCTCGAGGCGATAGATCTCCGCGATACGACGCAGCGCCTCCTCTGCGACGGCGCTCTTGCCGGAGTCGAGCAGCAACTCGTCAAACTTGCGTCTCGCGTGAGCAAGGCATCCCGCGGCCGTGCGTCCGGGCTCAGCACTCAGCACGCTGTCGTAGGCCTTGTATTCATCGCGCACCAGCGTACCGCGCCAACTTCGCTCGTCCTGATCGCCCTGTGTCGTGCCAAGGAACGCGATCGGGAACTGCGCGCCGCGCCCCACGCAGAAGTCATAGATCACGCCCGGCACCGGATCGAAGGCTCCGCGCGCATAGGCCCAGACGTAGGCCTTCCTGGTCTTGCCCCGGCCCGGGTCGAGCAAGGCCACCGGCGTCTCGTCGGCATGCAGCACCCGGGCCGAGAGCACGAAGCGCTTGTGCGCGTCGTACAGCGGCTCCAATGCCGCGCCGCCGCGCCCGGACCAGGCCGCCAATGTCGAGCGCGGCGTGTGCACGCCCGAGCGCGCGTTGATCACCTCCTGGCGGTAGTACGGCAGGTGGTCCACGAAGCGGCTGATCAGCGTGTGTGCCACCAGGCCGGCCGCGGGCATGCCGCCGTCGATGAGCTGCGGCTCGACGGCCTCCTGCACCAGGCGCTGGCAGCAGCGGCAGGCCCACTTGCCGTACACGTGGCGGTGCACGAAGAACTCCGCCGGCACGATGTCCAGCTTCTCGCTAATGTCCTCGCCCACGCGCACCATCGGTTTGCCGCAGCCCGGGCTCGGGCAGGCGGTGTCCTCGGGCTCGTGGTCATGCTGCACGCGGCGCAGATGGTCGGGCAGAGGCTGGCGTCGTGGCTTGCGCTTGGACGAGGCGGCGTTGTCTTCCGGCGCGGTGCCCTTCGCCTGCTCCAGTAATGCCTTCAGAGCGGCCTCGTCCTCGGCCAGCGTCTCCTCAAACAGCCGGCGCTGCTCGGCGCTCATCGCCTCGGACTTCGCGCCGAACTTCCAGGCCTTGTGACGCGCCAGTTCGAAGGTGAGCTTCTCGAGCTTCGCGTCCTTCAGGCGGATGTCCTGCGCCTGGCGCTGGATGTGCTGCAGCATCTGCTGGGCGAGCGCCGCGACCGCATCGGGCGTCAGACCTTGAAGGTCTTCATCCTTGAGGTCGCGCAGGTCCTGCATGGGCACCCATCATGCAAGCCC
>NZ_LMTS01000194.1 GCF_001541225.1 Variovorax sp. WDL1
GCGGCTGCTGGAGATGGCGGACGCGATGGACATGTTCTGCCAAGGCACGGACGGCGAGATGTTCGACCGCGATGGCACGCCGTGGCCCGAGGCCGACATCACGCTGGTCGATCTGGCGACCTACGCCCGCGAGGGCTACAACGCGCAGCTCTCGATCGCCTACATCAGCCTGATCAGCACGGTGAACAACATCGCCGAGCGCGACCAGTACCTGGG
>NZ_LMTS01000099.1 GCF_001541225.1 Variovorax sp. WDL1
ACCGAATATGGCTTGCCCCCGGCGTTGAACTTCAGATAAAGGTGCGGGCCATGGCGGCGCGCCGGATCGGTGGCACAGGCACACGAAGGATCGCCGCACTGGCGGGTCACTTCGCTGAGCGAGCCCTGGACCATCGTCTCGACGGTTTGTGCGATCTCGGTCATCAAGGATGCCTTACTTCTCATAATGGTTAAGGTAATTCAACAAGAGCGACTTGTCAAGCGATCGCGAGCAACTCCTTTGGATCAAACCCGAACGCAAGTGCAACGAATCGAGGCGCGCATGACGTGTGGGGATTGCGTGACGCGATGTGCGCTCTGGCACAAACGCCGGCCGCCCGGCATCCGCGCTCACTCGAAAGCGGCCGCCGCTTTTTGCGCCGGAAAGTAGCTA
>NZ_LMTS01000217.1 GCF_001541225.1 Variovorax sp. WDL1
TTCAAGTACGGCGGCGGCGGCGGCGGTGGCGGGGCTGGCGGCGGCGGCCTGCTGATCACAGGCGCGGCGAATGTCACGAATAACGGCACCGTATCGGGCGGCAAGGGTGGTGATGGTGGCGTCGCTTACTCCGATGGAGGCGCCGGCGGCGGCGGCGGCATGGGCGCCGCGCTTACCGGTGGGGGCAGCCTGCTGAACAACAACACTGGCGGCATTTCGGGCGGCGCCGGGGGTGCGGGTGGGGGCAGCCACTATGGGACGACTGGACCGAAAGGTGCGGGGGGCATCGGCGTCGTAGCGACCGGAGGTGCAAGCATCACCAATAACGGCACCATCAGTGGCGGCCTGAGCGCCGACGGCGTCACGCGTGCAGCTGCCGTGTTTCTGAGCGGCGGCGGCAACACGCTGACCCTGCAATCCGACTTTGCCTTCAACGGCAACGTGATCAGTCAGGGCAATGACAAGCTGGTCCTCGACGTCAAGAGGGGCAGCGTAGGCGGCAGCACGAGTTCGCCTTCGTTCAATGTGTCCAACATCGTGAAGACGCTGCCTGCCACCTACTCGGGTACGCAGTATGTCGGCTTCCGAGATCTGGCAAAGACCGGTGCTGGCACCTGGGTGCTGACAGGCACCGGCACGGATGACGTGAAATGGTCCATCGTCGGTGGCACGCTGCAAGGGGATGCCAACACTTTCAAGACCGGTATCACGTTCGCCCCGGCGTCTGCCGCCGACACGCCCCGGGTGGTCTTCAACCAGGACAGCGGCAATGTGAACAGTACAACGGCTGCCATATACAGCTTCCGAATCAATGGCGCAGGTTCGGTCGTCAAGATCGGCGATGGCAAGCTGACGTTGACCGAGGGCCAGGACTACAGCGGCACGACCACGATCACGAGCGGCACGCTGGCGCTCAGCGGCAATGGCAACATCCAGAAGTCCAGCCGCGTGACCAGCAATGGGGTCTTCGACATCAGCGGCACCGGCGGCGGCACAACCATCTCCAGCCTGGCGGGGACCGGCTCGGTCGTCCTCGGCAATGGCATGCTGACGCTGTCGAACGCTGCCGATGTCTTCAGCGGCGTCATCGGCGGCACCGGCGGCGTCAGTGTGAATGGAGGCATCCAGACGCTCAGCGGCGCAAATATCTACACCGGTGACACCAGTATCCACAGCGGAGCCACGCTGGCACTCGGCAGCGCAGGCAGCATTTCCACCTCCCGCGGCTTGAGGAACGACGGTATCTTCGACATCAGCGGCAGCAGCGGCGCCACCGTCTCCACCCTGGGCGGCAACGGCAACGTCTTGCTCGGCGGCCAGACGCTGGCGCTGTCCAAGGCCAGCGGCACCTTCGACGGCATCATCAGCGGCGCAGGCGGCCTGACCGTGGCCGGCGGCACGCAGAGCCTGACCGCCGTGAACACCTATGACGGCGTCACGACAATCGCGAGCAACGCCAAGCTGGCGTTGCGCAGCGCCAGCAGCATCGCAAGCTCCAGCGGCGTGGCGAGCGATGGCGTCTTCGACATCAGCAACATCACCACCACGGGCACCACCATTCGCAGCTTGGCCGGCGGTGGGTCCGTGGTCCTCGGCAGCCGAGCGCTGACGCTGTCCAACGCCGACGCCACCGGAACCTTCGGCGGCATCGTCAGCGGGACGGGGAGCGTCGCGCTGACCGGCGGCACTCAGATGCTGCAGGGCATCAACACCTACACCGGCACTACCACCGTCGGCAGCGGAGCCACGCTGGCGCTCGGCGGCGCGGGCAGCATCGCGAGCAGCAGCGGCCTGACCAACAACGGGGTTCTCGACATCAGCGGCACCGGTAGTGGCGCCACGCTGTCCCGCTTGGGCGGTACCGGCAAGGTCTTGCTCGGCAATCGGACGCTGACGCTGTCCAAGGCCAACGACGATTTCAGTGGCGTCATCAGCGGCTCGGGCGGCATCGCTCTGGCCGGCGGCGCCCAGAAGCTGAGTGGCGTGAACACCTACGCCGGCACTACCACCATCGCCAGCGGCGCCAAGCTGTCTCTCGGCAGCGAAGGCAGCATCTCGAGCTCGCGCGGCCTGGTGGACGACGGCGTCTTCGATATCAGCGGCACCAACGGCGCCACCATCACCAGCCTGGCCGGCGGAGGGTCCGTCGTCCTCGGGGGGCGTACGCTGACGCTGTCCAGCGCTGACGACACCTTCAGCGGTGTCATCAGCGGTTCGGGCGGTATCGCTGTGACCGGGGGCATCCAGATGCTGAGCGGCCCAAACGGCTACACAGGCGCAACCACCGTCGAAGTCGACACCACACTGGCGCTCGGTGGCGCGGGCAGCATCGCGAGCTCCAGCGCCCTGGTGAACCAGGGAGCCTTCGACATCACCGGCACCACCAGCGGCGCCACCGTCACCAGCTTGATCGGCACGGGCACCGTCGACCTCGGCGCTCGCACGCTGACGCTGTCGAATCCGAGCGGAACATTCGGCGGCGTCATCCACGGCGACGGCGCGGTGACCATCAAAGGGGGTCGTGCAGTCTTCACCGGGCAGAACGTTTACCGCGGTGGTACCAACATCATCGCGGGCTCCCTGGCCGGAAGCGCCACCAGCTTCGGCAGCGGGCCCATCGCCAACAACGCCGCACTGCTGATCGAGCAGCCCCATGATGCAACGCTGGCCAACACTATCACCGGCAGCGGTGTCGTGACCAAGACGGGCACCGCCATGTTGACCCTCACCGGTGAGAACAGCTACAGCGGCGGCACCGACCTCAAGGAAGGCGGCATTGCCGTCGGCAACAACAGCGCCCTGGGCAGCGGTGAACTCGCCATGCATCCAGATACCACCCTGCGCTTCGCCGCCGATGGCCTTACCCTGGCCAACCCCATCGCCTTCACCGACGCCCTCGATCCCACTATCGACACCGGCCCCTTCACCGCCACGCTCACCGGCGCCATCACCGGCCCTGGCGACCTGAGCAAGATCGGAAGCGGCACGCTCATTGTCTCGGGCGCCAACAGCTACGCCGGTGCCACAGCGGTGACCGAAGGCACCCTGCGCGCTGGCGCTGCCAATACCTTCAGCGCCGCCTCGGCCCACAGCGTCGCACCGGGTGCCACCCTCGATCTTGCCGGCTTCAGCCAGGGCATCGCGAGCCTCATCAACGCCGGCACCGTCTCTCTCATCGGTGCGGCACCCGGTACGACACTCACCGTCACCGGCCCCTACGTGGGCAACAACGGCCTGCTGCGCCTGGGCGCCTTCCTGGGCGACAGCGCCAGCGCGAGCGACCGCCTCATCCTCAGCGGCCCTGCAGCCGTGGCCGACGGGAGCACCACGGTGCAGGTGGTCAACCTCGGTGGCCTGGGGGCGCTCACCACGGGCAACGGCATCGAGCTGGTGAGCGCTCTCAATGGCGCCACCACCACCGCGCAGAGCACGAAGGATGCCTTCTCCCTGCAGGGCGGCCATGTCGACGCTGGCGCCTACGAATACCGCCTGCAGCCCGGCGATGCCACGGGCGCCGGGGAGAACTGGTACCTGCGCTCGACCAGCACCATCATCCCGCCGCCGCCGGCTCCA
>NZ_LMTS01000167.1 GCF_001541225.1 Variovorax sp. WDL1
TCGCTGCGCGAGGCCTGGAACAGGGGCATGCGGATGCGCTCGAACGTGAGCACAAGCACAAGCACAAGCACAAGCACAAGCACAAGCACGAGCACGAGCACGAGCACGTGTGCATGCATGGGCATGGGCATGGGCACGAGCGTCTGAGTGCGCGAGTGCGAGTGCGAGTGCGAGTGCGAGTGCGTGTGCGTGTGCGCGAGAGACAACGTGAGCAAGGACCCGAAGCTCACGCCAACCCCCACCCCACACAAGGACGCGCCATG
>NZ_LMTS01000226.1 GCF_001541225.1 Variovorax sp. WDL1
GACTCGGCTGCCGGGACGACGCCCCGGCTCCAGCCTCAACCAAAGCGCACCGCATGCAATCACGCGCACTCAGACGAACCGAGTGCCCACACTCCAACCTTCCCCAAAAAGCAAAGTCAATCGCGCAGACGCCGCTTCGCAATCCCCATCGTCTTCGCCACGATCCCCAGCATCACCTCATCGGCTCCTCCCCCGATCGAAGCCAGCCGCCCGTCCCGATAAAGGCGAGAAACCCGGTTCTCCCAGGTAAACCCCATGCCTCCCCAGAACTGCAGGCAGGTATCCGCCACCTCCCGTGTGAGGCGCCCGCACTTGAGCTTGGCCATCGAGGCCAGTGCGGTCACGTCCTCGCCCGCCACGTGCAGGTCGCAGGCGCGGTAGGTCAGGGCACGCAGGGCCTCCACCTCGGTCTGCAGCTCGGCCAGCTTGAACTGCACCCACTGCTGGTCGGCCAGCGTGCCGCCGAAGAGGCGGCGCTGCTGCGCCCATTCGATGGTCTCGCGGATGCAGTCCTCCATCGGCTCGAGCGAGCTGGCGGCGCACCACAGGCGCTCTTCCTGGAACTGCTGCATCTGGTAGAGGAAGCCTTGCCCCTCTTCGCCGATGCGGTAGCGCTGCGGCACCCGCACCTCGTCGAAAAAGATCAGGCCGGTGTCGCTCGAATGCATGCCGATCTTGCGGATCTTCTTCGCGCGCTCGATGCCGGGGCTGTCCATCGGCACGATCACCAGCGACTTGTTGCGGTGAGGACTGCCGTCCGCTTCGCCCGTCCCGTCCCCGGTGTTCACCAGCATGCACATCCAGTCGGCCTGCAGGCTGTTGGTGATCCACATCTTCTGGCCGCTGATGAGGTAGTCGCCCCCATCCTTGCGCGCGCGGCTCTTCAGCCCGGCCACGTCGCTGCCGGCGCCGGGCTCGCTGACGCCGATGCAGCCCACGGTCTGGCCAGCGATCGCGGGGGCCAGGAATTCGCGCTTGAGCGCATCGCTGCCAAAGCGCGCCAACGCAGGCGTGCACATGTCGGTCTGCACGCCGATGGCCATCGGGACGCCGCCGCAGCGCACATGGCCGAGTGCCTCGGCCATCGCCATCGCGTAGGAGTAGTCGAGGCCGGCGCCGCCGTAGGCCTCGGGCTTGTTGAGCCCCAGCAGGCCCAGCGCGCCGAGCCGCGCGAACACCGCATGCGCGGGGAAGCTCTCTGCCGCCTCCCACTCGTCCACATGCGGGTTGATCTCCTCGTCGATGAAGCGGCGCAGCGTCTTCTGGATCTCGAGGTGTTCGTGGGTGTACTCCATGCCCCACTCTAGGCGCGCCGCCGGCGCGCCGCTTGCGCCAATTGGCTACGGGTGCGGGGCGTGGCTCCTCGGCTCAACGATGGGGGCGGGCGATCAGCGCTGCGGCCGGATCCGGTAGAGCCCGTTGTTGCGGTCGGCCGAGAGGTAGATGGTGCCGTCGGCGCCCACCGCCACGCCGGTCGGCACATAGGACGGCGGCAGGCCCGGGCCGCCGGGCAGGCCGATCGGCAGGTTCTCGGCGACCGTGCGGCGCGTGCCGTTCGCGGGGTCGATCTCCACCAGCCGCCGCGCCGCACTCTCCGCGACGATGAAGCTGCCCCAGGGCGTCTGGGCCAGGCCTTCGGGCAGCTCCAGGCCGTTGGCGACGACGCGCAGCGGGGCGCTTGCATCGAGCGGGATGCGCGTGAGCTTGCCCGCGGCCTCGGTCAGGTAGAGCGCGCCATCGCGACCCATCACCATCTGCACCGGCCCGCCCAGGCCGCTGGCGACCAGTTGGCGGGTCTCGAACTTCGGGCCGCTCGCACGGGTCACGCTGCCGGTGGCGATGTCGGCATAGAGCAGGCTGCCGTCGGACATCGGGATCGCATCCACCGGCGCCTTCAGGCCGTGCAGCACGGCCGTGGTCTTGAGCGTCCTGCGATCCACCAGCTGCACCGATCCGGTGAACCAGGAGGACAGCGCGATCTGCGAGGCCGACAGCCCCACGCCGAAGGGGTACTCGAGTTCCGGGTCGCGCTGCATGCGGAAGATGTCGCGCACCGCGCCGGTCTTCACATCGACCTGGCGAAAGCCGAAGATGTCGGCCACGAAGAGCGTATCGCCGTCGATCTTGAGGCCGGCCGGCACCGCCAGCGGGCCACCGGTCAGCAGGCGCGAGGTGCCGGTTTCCGGCTCGAAGGCCTCGACCGAGTTGTCGGCCATGTTCGAGACGTAGATCGTTCCCTCGGGCGCGATCGCGAGGTTGTCGATCGAGGGCTTGAACTGCTTCGCCACCGTCTTGCGCCCGCTGGCGAGCTCGACGCGCACCAGTTCGCCGCTGCGCGCGTCGACCACCCACAGGTTGCCCTTGCCGTCGAGGTTGGCCGCGGCCGGCACCTGGAAGCCTTCGGCGATCACCGTGAGCCGGCCGTCGGCCGGGTCGATCTTCGCCACCTGGCCCTTGAACCACAGCGGGCCGTAGAGGAGGCCGTCCGGCCCCACCTCGAAGCCGTTGAAGCCGCCCATGTCCTTCTTGATCAGGCGCGGCGGCTTCTGGCCGGCGACGTCGATCTCCCACAGCGCATCGCCGAGGAAGACCTGCGAGGCGTAGAGCTTGCCGTTCCTGCGGTCGAAATCGAGCGAGTTGATGCCGGGCAGGTCCTTGGCGAGCACGCGCATCGGCGCACCGTCGTGCTCGCGCAGGCGCACCATGCCCGTCAGGTAGTTCGTCCAGGCGAGCTCGCCCCGGGGGCCGACCGCGATGTCGTCGGCCTGGCCGTCGGGCGCATCGATCAGCACGCGCGCGGCGCCGGTGCCGCGGTCGACTTGCCACAGCTGGCTGCCGACCACCGTGCCGGCGAGCAGGCGGCCCTGGCGGTCGATCGCCAGGCCGTGGACGCCGGAGAAGGAGGAGGGCGCGACCAGCGCTTCGGGCGCGCCCCAGGCGGCAGGGCGGGTGGGCGG
>NZ_LMTS01000077.1:0-2500 GCF_001541225.1 Variovorax sp. WDL1
CTCCTCACCCTTCAGATTGAGCTTGACATCTCATAGATAGACATAGCTCACGGAACCCGCATGGGCGGGGAGGCCTGCAAGCCCAACGGTACACAGGCAAGCGGCGAGGACTGTGCGGCTCAACATCCGCGCCAGCACATGGCGATCGGACGGCATCGATGCGAGCGATCTCGATGCATGCGCTGGCAATGCAGCGGTCTTCTTGTTCATTGGGGAAGCTCGATTATTTTTGGTGCCGCGGACTCTAGTCGAGCCTCTCGCAAAAACATACTCGCTTCTTGTCGCGCGAATCTGGCGAAATCCCTTCGCGGATTGCCCCTGCGGACCTGCCACATCTGGCCGTGGACATCACCCGTCAAAGCTGTGCTTCGATTGCAGCCTTGTCGATCACCGACCAGACTCGCCAGATCCTCCCTCCCCGGAACTCATAGAACACGTTCTCGGCAAAGGAGACTCTCTTCCCATTGACCGGGAGTCCCAGAAAGCCAGCCTTGGGCGTGCATGCGAAGTCCAGCCGGCTCGCGACATGAGGCGGCTCGGCAACCAGCAATGCCACGTCGAAATGAAGATCAGGGATGTCGCGGAAATCACCTTCGAGCATCTCCCGATAGCCCGCCAGTCCGAGCTGCCGGCCGTTGTGGCTCATCTCTTCGTCGACGAACCGTCCCAGCGCCGCCCAATCCTGCCGGTTGAGGCAAGCGATGTATTCGAGGTAGAGGGCGGAGAGATCGGCAGGGGTCACGGGGCAGCTCCCGTACTAGATGGGGATGCATTGCCCCAGTGGCTAACCGTTGATCTCTGGCTCGACCAGCCGAGCCAGGTTCAGCAGAGACTCCTGCCACCCCAGGTAGCACGCCTCCAGAGGGATCGCGTCGGGGATGCCCTCCTGGACGATGTTCAGCTCGGTTCCGACCAAGACCTGCTTCATCGTGACAGTGACCTGCATCTCCCCGGGCAGGTTCGGATCGTCGAAGACGTCGGTGTACCGCAGCCGCTCATTCGGCACGAGCTCGCGGTATTCGCCCGCGAAGGACATGCTCTTGCCCGTGGTGAAGTTCGTGAACGACATCCTGTACTTGCCGCCCACCTTGACCTCCATGCTATGAACCTTGCCGGTGAAGCCATTGGGCGGCAGCCACCGCGCCTTGGCGTCGGCGTCGACGAAGGCTCGATAGACTTTCTCCGGCTTCGCGGCAATGACGCGATGCAGCCTGACTGTGTTGGCGCTCATGGTGCTCCTTGAATGATGAATGCGAGTCCCGAGCCTACGAAGGATCAGCCTGCGCCACAAGGACCAGGGAGCCGCGAATCCTGCCAACCTGCTTCACAAGGCCCGCCATGCATCGAGACAGTGCGCCGCAAGCGCCGTCACCCAGGGCGGCTCATCGGGATCGAAGGCCAAGCCGAAGCGCGGGCTGACGACAAACCCCGCCCGCTCGAACACCCCTGGGTCCTGCTGCCGGACGAACGACGGCAGCGTCTCGAACGGCACCGCTACATTGCCGAAGTTGACCACCGGCGCCTGCGTCGTGACCTCCTCCAACCTGCCGCAGTCCTGAAACCGGTAGACCACCGACGCATAGTCGAGCTCATTCAGTCCGACACCGTTGCGGCCGGACCCCAACGGCACGCCTCGCAGCCTCACGATCTCTTCTTGCGAGATGGTGAACGGGATTCCATCGACGCTGACGAACGGGTCCAGGTGCATGCGGACCAGCATGCCAGAGTCCGATCGAGCCAGCCAGGCCTAGCGCTGCGTTCCGGTCCTCGGCCCCGCCCAGCGCCTTCTCTCCTCGCTCGCGTGATGTCGGCGCGCGCAATGTGCATTTGCCGCTGCGCCGTGCGCAGCTCCTGATGCGCTACGTGTTCGCCGGGCTGGAGGCGCTGCGAAAGGCGCATCGGGCTGCGCCCTCTTCCTCCCGGCGGGGCGGTGATTGGCCCTGCTGCCTGGCGACGTCGAAGACGCGGATCTGATCTACAACACCAGCAAGGCCCGGAAGTCATTGACGTTGGTGTGCGTCGGCCCGGTCACGCACAGATCCCCGATCGCATCGAAGTACCCATACGCGTCGTTGCGGTCCAGGTGGTCAGCGAGCTTGCGCCCCGCCGCCTCGGCACGCGCCAGGGTGTCGGGCGTGACGAAGGCGCCCGCGTTGTCTTCCACCCCGTCGATGCCGTCGGTGTCGGCCGCGAGTGCCCACACGCTCTTCTGGCCGGCGAGCGCACCCGCAAGACCGAGGCAGAACTCGCCGGCACGGCCGCCCCGCCCTTTGGCCTGGCCCGGCTGGCGCGGGCGGATGGTGACCGTCGTCTCGCCGCCCGACAGGATCACGCAGGGCTTCGCAAAAGGCGCACCGCGCAGCGCAATGGCGCGCGCCAGTGCGCCATGCACCTTGCCGACCTCGCGCGACTCGCCTTCCATTTCGTCACTGAGGATGTGGGCCTCGATGCCGGCTGCGCGCGCCGCCGCGGCAGCGGCTTCGAGCGACTGCTGCGGCGT
>NZ_LMTS01000077.1:2535-11417 GCF_001541225.1 Variovorax sp. WDL1
GCGATCAGGTGCGTGGCATGGCCCTTGAACACGGCATCACGAGGCTTGGGTGTTTCGAGCGCGCCGCTCTCGAGCTGCGCACGCACGGCCGGCGGCACCTCGATGCGATAGCGATCGAGGATGGCCAGCGCATCGGCGCAGGTGGTCGCATCGGGCACCGTGGGGCCGCTGGCGATCACTGCCGGGTCGTCGCCGGGTACATCGCTGATGGTGAGCGTCACCACCTTTGCGGGCCGGCAGGCCGCGGCGAGCCGTCCGCCCTTGATGCGCGACAGGTGCTTGCGTACGCAATTCATCTCGCCGATGTGGGCGCCCGATTCGAGCAGCTGCTTGTTGATGCGCTGCTTGTCCGCCAGCGTCAGCCCCTCGGCCGGGAGCGTGAGCAGCGCCGAGCCGCCGCCGGAGATCAGGCACAGCACCAGGTCGTCGGCCGTGAGGCCCTGCGTCAGCGCAAGGATGCGCTCGGCCGCTTTCAGGCCAGCCTCGTCCGGCACCGGATGCGCGGCCTCGACGATCTCGATGCGCTGCGCCAACCCGTCGGGCCGCGGCGGGATGTGGTCGTAACGCGTGACCACCAGCCCCGAGAGCGGCGCATCGGCCGGCCACAGCGCCTCCAGCGCCTGCGCCATCGAGCCGCCGGCCTTGCCGGCGCCGAGCACCAGCGTGCGGCCCTTGGGTGGCTTGGGCAAGTGGGCGCCCATGCTGTCCAGCGGCAGCGCGCGCCGGACCGCGATCTGGTAGAGCCGTTCGAGAAAATCGCGCGGCGCGGCGTGCGGATCGGGCAGGTCTTGGGATGAGTTCATTGCTTCAAGTCTCCGTTGCCCGGATTGTCCACGCCCCCGCCGCGGCACGCCCCAGGGCCCGCTAGTTGGTCTTCGCGCCGCCCTCGAACCACTTCGCGATCAGCGCACGCTCGGCATCGGTCATGCCGGTCGAGTTGTTCATCGGCATGATCTTCGTCACGACCGCCTGCTGGTAGACGCCCTGCGCATGCGCGGCCACCTGGTCGGGTGTGTCGAGGCGCACGTTCTTCATCTGCACCTGGGCGCCGTGGCACATGTAGCAGCGCTGCTCCAGCACCTTCTTGACGTCACCGAACGCCACCTTCTGCGAGGCGGCGGCGCTGGCCATCGGCGCGGCGGCGGGCTCGGGCCGCATCCACACGATCGACATGCCCAGCACCACCACGCCGACCATCGCATAGGGCAGCGGGTTGCCGGCGTTGCCCAGCTTGAAGCGGTGCCGCACCACGAAGAACTGCCGGATCGCCGCGCCGCCCAGCATGATCAGCAGCAGCACGATCCAGTTGTACTTGTGCGTGTAGGTGAAGCTGTAGTGGTTGCTCAGCATCGCGAACAGCACCGGCAGCGTGAAGTAGGTGTTGTGCACGCTGCGCTGCTTGCCGCGGGCGCCGTGGACCGGGTCCACCGGCCGGCCCTCGCGCAGCGCCTGCACGTTCTTGCGCTGGCCCGGGATGATCCAGAAGAACACGTTGCCGCTCATGGTCGTGGCCATCATTGCGCCCACCAGCAGGAAGGCCGCGCGGCCGGCGAACCACTGGCAGGCCAGCCAGGTGGCGAAGGCGATGAAGACCGCCACCAGCACGCCGACGATGGTGTCGCCGTTCTTGCGCCGGCCGAAGATCTGGCAGATGCCGTCGTAGACGATCCAGAAGACGACGAAGAAGGCCAGCGCCACGCCGATGGCGGCGCCGGGCTGCCAGTCCATCTTGGACTTGTCGATCAGGTAGGTGCTCGCGTTCCACAGATAGGACATCGTGAAGAGCGCGAAACCGCTGATCCAGGTGGAATAGCTTTCCCAGTAGGACCAGTGCAGGTGGTCCGGCAGCCTCTTGGGCGCCAACGCGTACTTCTGCATGTTGTAGAAGCCGCCGCCGTGCACTGCCCACTGCTCGCCGCCGACGCCCTTGTCGAGGGACTCCTTGTCCTGCGGCTTCTCGAGGCTGTTGTCCAGCATCACGAAGTAGAAGGAGGCGCCGATCCACGCGATGGCGGTGATGACGTGGACCCAGCGCAGCAGCAGATTGGCCCAGTCGAGGTAGTAGCTTTCCATGTGCTCAACCTTGGTTTGGACTGCTCACCACTGCGGGCGCTGTAAGCAGAGAAAAGGCCGCGAACGCAGGCCCCTGGAAAGGCCTCGCTCCGCTGCGGCTTGTGGACTGGAGTGTATACACTTCTGCGATTGATATCGAGCGCTTTTCTTCGCACGGCGTGCTGGAAAACCCTGAGCGATAGCAAGCAAGCCCCATTCCAGGAACACCGCGGAACCGGCTTTGCCGGCCCGCTGGTGTTGCCCCCGGCAGGGGGTGGGCGGCTACACGAAGTGAGCCAACCCGGGGGGGAGTGTCAGTAGCTGTGCCGCGACCGCCACCGCGATCACCTCTGGTTCCTTGCCCCCAATACCCGGTATGCCGATGGGGCAAGTGATGCGCGCCAGCTCGTCAGCCGTGAATCCGCGCGCCTCCAGCCGGTGGCCGAAGGTGGCCCACTTGGTCTTGCTGCCGATCAGGCCCACGTAGGGCAGGTCGTTGCGCGCGCGCAGGCGCTTCAGGCAGGCGATGACGATGTCCAGGTCCTCGGCATGGCTGAAGCTCATGATCAGCACGCGCGACCCGGGCGCGAGCTGGGCCACCGCATCCTGCACCGGATCGGAATGCTCGGTCTCGATCTGCGCCGGCAGCGCATCGGGGAACACGCCGTCGCGGCTGTCGATCCAGCGCACCTTGAAGGGCAGCGTCGACAGCAGCCGCGCGAGCGCCGCGCCCACATGGCCGCCGCCGAACAGGGCCACCGGCTCCAGGTGCGCCAGCAGCTCGGCCTGCAGCGCCTTCGCATCGGCCGCCGCGATGCGCCGGTACGACAGGAAGACCACGCCGCCGCAGCACTGGCCGAGGCTCGGGCCGAGCGGATAGCGCCGCACGCCCTCGATCGCCGCGCCGCCGAGGAGCCAGCCGCGCGCCTCGTCGGTCGCCTGGTACTCCAGCTGCCCGCCGCCGATGGTGGCGGTGAGGCCATCGGCCCACACGGCCATCCAGGTGCCGGCCTCGCGCGGCGCGGAGCCCTGCGTCTTCTCGACGCGCACCAGCACGCCCTCCTCGCCGCGCGCGAGGCGCGCCAGCAGTTCGTCGACCATCCCGTTCATCCGCGAAACCTCCGGTTGCGCCGGGGCCCTGCGCCCACGGTATAAATCCCAGCATGACATTCACGCTGCTCGCCACGCCCCTGCGCCGCGCCTTCGCGGCCGCCCTGACCATGGCCCTGGGCCTCGCCGGCTGCGGTGGCCTTCCGGGATCGACCGGCTCCGTGCCCGGCCAGCTCAGCAGCGCGACCGCCCAAGCCTCCGGCGCGGCCCCGCGCCCCTCGAACGCCGGCACCCCACGCGAATACAAGCAGGACGCCGCCCGCCACATCTACGCACGCAACGGCAACCGGATCTACGCCGGCAAGCTGCCGCCGCTGCTCTACGCCATCGGCACGCTCTCGGTCAGCCTCGATGCGAACGGCCGCGTGACCGGAATGAACTGGATGCGCGCGCCCAAGCACGCCCCCGAAGTGATCGCCGAGATCGAGCGCACCGTGCTGAGCGCAGCGCCCTACCCGGCCGCGAGCCGCATCGGCAAGCTGACCTGGACCGACACCTGGCTGTGGGACAAGAGCGGGCATTTCCAGCTCGATACGCTCACCGAAGGACAGCTCTCGCAGTTTCAGGATCCGCGGTAGGTGGAGTAGCTCCAAGGGCTCACCAGGAGCGGCACATGGTAGTGCTGCTCGGCATTCGCGACACCGAAATCCAGCGCCACGCGATTCAGGAAATTCGGCTCGGGCAGTTGCACACCGCGTGACTTGAAATAGCCCGCCACGTCGAACACCAGCCGGTAGGTGCCCGCCTTCAGCGCGCCGTCGGCATAGAGCGGCCCATCGCTGCGGCCGTCCGCGTTGAGCCGGAAGCGCTTCACCAGTGTGGCGCGGGCGTCCTCCCCGCTGACTTCGGTGGTGTAAAGCGCGACCTCCATGCCGGCCGCGGGGCCGCCGTGCATGGTGTCGAGAACGTGGGTGCTCAGGCCCATGGTGATGCTCCTTCAGAAAGACGTTCCAGGTCATTCGGGAAATTCCGGTCGACAAAAGTGTATACACTTCCCGGCTTTGGGTCTATCATGAAAAACATGGATTCGACCACCACCCGCGCGATCGTCGATGCGCTCACCAAGGCCATCGTGGAGCACCGGCTGCAGCCGGGCAGCAAGCTGGCCGAGCAGAAGCTGGCCGATCACTTCGGCGTCTCGCGCACCCTGGTGCGGCAGGCGCTGTTCCAGCTCTCGCAGAACAAGCTGATCCGGCTCGAGCCCGCGCGCGGCGCCTTCGTCGCGGCGCCCGAGGTCGACGAGGCCAAGCAAGTCTTTGCCGTGCGCCGCATGCTGGAGGCCGAGATGACGCGCGAGTTCGTGCGCAGCGTGACGCCGGCCAAGATCAAGGCGCTCAGGGAGCACGTCGCGCTGGAGAAGGCCGCGGTCTCGGGCGAAGACGTCTCGGGCCGCACCGAACTGCTGGGCGACTTCCACGTGCGCATGGCCGAACTGATGGGCAACCAGGTGCTGGCGCAGATCCTCGGCGAACTGATCTCGCGCTGCGCCCTCATCACGCTGATGTACCAGAGCGCGAGCGCGGCCGAGCATTCCAACGACGAGCATGCCGACATCGTGAAGGCGCTGGCCGCCAAGGACGAGGAGCGCGCCGTGCGGCTGATGACCGAACACCTGCTGAACGTCGAGGCCAATCTCGTTTTCGACCGCAAGGTCCCCACGCACGACATCTCGGTGGCACTGGCCGCCTGATCCTCGTCATGAGCAACGTCTACGACACCACCCTGCCCTATCCGCGCGACCTGGTCGGCTACGGCCGCAACCCGCCGCATGCGCAATGGCCCGGCGCGGCGCGCATCGCGGTGCAGTTCGTCCTCAACTACGAGGAAGGCGGCGAGAACAGCGTGCTGCACGGCGACGCAGGCTCGGAGCAATTCCTTTCCGAGATGTTCAACCCGGCGAGCTACCCGGACCGGCACATCAGCATGGAGGGCATCTACGAGTACGGCTCGCGGGCCGGCGTCTGGCGCATCCTGCGCGAGTTCGAGAAACGCGGTCTGCCGCTCACGGTGTTCGGCGTCGGCATGGCGCTGGAGCGCCACCCCGAGGTGACGGCCGCCTTCAAGGAACTGGGCCACGAGATCGCCTGCCACGGCTGGCGCTGGATCCATTACCAGAACATGGACGAGGCCGCCGAGCGCGAGCACATGCGCCTGGGCATGCAGGCCATCGAGAAGCTCACGGGCGAAAGACCCCTGGGCTGGTACACCGGCCGCGACAGCCCCCGCACGCGCCGCCTGGTGGCCGACTACGGCGGCTTCGAGTACGACAGCGACTACTACGGCGACGACCTGCCTTTCTGGATGAAGGTGCAGAAGACCGATGGCACGGTGGTGCCCCAGCTCATCGTGCCCTACACGCTGGACTGCAACGACATGCGCTTCGCGCTGCCGCAGGGCTACTCGCATGCAGACCCCTTCTTCCAGTACATGAAGGACAGCTTCGACGCGCTCTACGCCGAGGGCGACGAGGCGCCGAGGATGATGAGCATCGGCATGCACTGCCGCCTGCTCGGACGCCCCGGCCGCATCACGGCGCTGCAGCGCTTCCTGGACCACATCGCCAAGCACGATCGCGTCTGGGTCTGCCGCCGGCTCGACATCGCGCGCCACTGGAAGGCGGCGCACCCCTACACCGAATCGAAGGGAGCCTGACATGGCCCTGAGCATCGAACAACTCAACGCCGCCGCGCCCGACCAGTTCGCGGCCCTGCTCGACGGCACCTACGAGCATTCGCCCTGGATCGCGCAGCGCGCCGCCGCGGCACGGCCCTTCCGCTCGCTCGCGCACCTCAAGCATGCGTTGGTGCAGGTGGTCTCCAGCGCCCCGGAAGACGAACAGCTCGGCCTCATCCGCGCCCACCCCGAACTCGCCGGCAAGGCCATGGTCAGCAAGACGCTGACGGCCGAGTCCACCCACGAGCAAGGCAAGGCCGGCCTGACCGAGTGCACGCCCGAGGAGTTCGCGAAGATCCAGCAGCTCAACGCCGGCTACAACGCCAAGTTCGGCTTTCCCTTCATCCTCGCGGTGCGCGGGCCGCGCGGCACGGGCTTCGGCAAACGCGAGATCATCGACACCTTCGAGCGCCGGCTGCACCACCCCGCGGACTTCGAGCGCGGCGAGGCGCTGCGCAACATCCACCGCATTGCCGAGATCCGGCTGGACGACAAGTTCGGCGTCACGCCCGCGCTCGGTAATCTGGTGTGGGACTGGCACGAGCAGCTCTCGGTGCACACCGACCCCGGCTATGCCGAGAAAGGCCAACTCACCGTCACCTACCTGACCGAGGCGCACCGCGCCTGCGCGCAGCAGATCGCAGGCTGCATGCGCGACGCCGGCTTCGACAGCGTGGAGATCGATGCCGTGGGCAATGTGGTCGGCCGCTACGAGGGCACCACGCCGGATGCAAAGACGCTGCTCACCGGATCGCACTACGACACCGTGCGCAACGGCGGCAAGTACGACGGGCGGCTGGGCATCTTCGTGCCCATCGCCTGCGTGCGCGAACTCAAGCGCCAGAACCGCCGCCTGCCCTTCGCCTTCGAGGTCGTCGGCTTCGCGGAAGAAGAAGGCCAGCGCTACAAGGCCACCTTCCTCGGCTCGGGCGCGCTGACCGGGCATTTCGATCCGAAGTGGCTGGACCAGAAGGACGCCGACGGCATCACCATGCGCGAGGCGCGCGCGATCGCCGGGCTGAAGGAAGAGGACATCCCGAAGCTGAAGCGCGACCCATCCAAATACCTGGGCTTCGTCGAGGTGCACATCGAGCAGGGCCCCGTGCTGACCGAGCTGGACCTGCCGCTGGGTATCGTGACCTCGATCAACGGCGGCGTGCGCTATGTCGGCGAAGTGATCGGCATGGCCAGCCACGCCGGCACCACGCCGATGAACCGCCGCCGCGATGCCGCCGCCGCCGTGGCCGAGCTGATCCTCTACGCCGAGAAGCGCGCCGCCAGGGACGGCGACTCGGTCGCCACCGTCGGCATGCTGGAAGTGCCCAGCGGTTCGATCAACGTGGTGCCGGGCCGCTGCAAGTTCAGCCTGGACATGCGCGCGCCCAACAACCCGCAGCGCGACAAGCTGACGGCCGACGTCCTGGCCGAGCTCGTGGCGATCTGCGAGCGGCGCGGCGTACGCCACACGATCGAAGAGAGCATGAAGGCCTCCGCAGCGCCCAGCGCTCCGGACTGGCAGCAGCGCTGGGAGAAGGCGGTCGATGCGCTCGGCGTGCCGCTGCACCGCATGCCCAGCGGCGCAGGGCATGACGCGATGAAGCTGCACGAAGTGATGCCGCAGGCCATGCTCTTCGTGCGCGGCATCAATTCCGGCATCAGCCACAACCCGCTCGAATCGAGCACCAACAACGACATCCAGCTGGCGGTCGAAGCCTTCCAACTGCTGCTCGATAATTTGGCCAGCGAGAAAGCGCACTGACATGACGACCAACGACTACGACAGGCTCGACGCCTGGATCGACGCGCATTTCGACGAGGAGGTGCGCTTCCTCCAGCAGATGGTGCGCGTGCCCACCGACACGCCGCCCGGCAACAACGCGCCCCATGCGGAGCGCACGGCCGAGCTGCTGGAAGGCTTCGGCTTCGTGGCCGAGAAGCATCCGGTGCCCGCGCAGGAGGTCAAGGACTACGGGCTGGAGTCGATCACCAACCTGATCGTGCGCCGCAAGTACGGCAGCGCAGGTCCCACGGTGGCGTTGAACGCGCACGGCGACGTGGTCCCGCCCGGCGAAGGCTGGACGCACGACCCCTACGCCGGCGAGATCGAGGACGGCCGCCTCTACGGCCGCGCGGCGGCGGTCAGCAAGAGCGACTTCGCGAGCTTCACCTTCGCGCTGCGCGCGCTGGAGGCGGTGGCGAAGCCGGCCAAGGGCAGCGTCGAGCTGCACTTCACCTACGACGAGGAATTCGGCGGCATCCTGGGCCCGGGCTGGCTGCTGAAGAACGGCCTGACCCAGCCCGACCTGATGATCGCGGCCGGCTTCAGCTACGAGGTGGTGACGGCCCACAACGGCTGCCTGCAGATGGAAGTCACCGTGCACGGCAAGATGGCCCACGCGGCCGTGCCCGCCACCGGCGTCGATGCGCTGCAGGGCGCGGTCCACATCCTGAATGCGCTCTATGCGCAGAACACGCTCTACCAGCAGGTCACGTCGAAGGTCGAGGGCATCACGCATCCCTACCTCAACGTGGGCCGCATCGAGGGCGGCACCAACACCAACGTGGTGCCCGGCAAGGTGACGTTCAAGCTGGACCGCCGCATGATCCCCGAGGAGCATCCGGCCGAGGTCGAGGCCGCCATCCGCCAAGTCATCGCCGATGCCGCGGCACAGGTGCCGGGCATCACGGTCGACATCAAGCGCCTGCTGCTGGCCAATTCGATGAAGCCGCTGCCCGGCAACAAGCCTCTCGTCGACGCGATCCAGAAGCACGGCCAAGTGATCTTCGGCGAGCCGATCAAGGCCATGGGCACGCCGCTCTACACCGACGTGCGGCTCTATGCCGAAGCCGGCATCCCGGGCGTGATCTACGGCGCCGGCCCGCGCAGCGTGCTCGAATCGCATGCCAAGCGCAGCGACGAGCGCCTGGTGCTGGAAGACCTGCGGCGCGCAACCAAGGTGATCGCGCGGACCCTGCACGACCTGCTGGCCTGAATGCGCCGGTGCCGGCGTATCCGGCTGGCGCAGCGGCTCAGCAGCTGCCGTTGC
>NZ_LMTS01000077.1:11457-43136 GCF_001541225.1 Variovorax sp. WDL1
CCCGACCACGGATTGGATGGCCTCCAGATAGGCCGTGCCCATGTCCTCGTCCGGCTCCAGGTAGGTGCCCTCCGCCCATTCGTTCCAGGCGTTGATGAAGATGAAGCGGGCTCCGGCATCGCTGGCTCTCTCGTAGAGCTGCGAGAAGCCGCTGCGGAACGTGTCGACATCCACGTTGCGCATGACCAGGCTCGTGTCCAGCTGCCTGCGCGGGCTGTTGTCCCAGTCGACGAACGCGCCGGGGTACTGGTCCGGCCGCACGGGACGGCTGGCGAGCGCCCGCCACATGGCCCGGTAGTCCCGGCTCCGCGGTGCGTACGGGCCCCTTCCGAGATAGCGCCAGCACAGCCGGCTCGCTCCATTCACGAGCTTCTCGGAAATCCTCAGGTGGACCGGCAGGTGCGCCTGCGTGTAGAAGGGCTCGAACTCGGAGTACGCGTCGAAGAGATGGCTGCGCTCATCGCGGCCGAACACGGTCAGCATGCTCACGACGTGCAGCCCGGGGAAGCCGCTCTTCACCGCCAAGTTTCGCCAGCAATCCAGCATGTCGCCGCACTCGGCGATGCTGGCGCTGCGATAGATGAGGATCACCGGGCAGCCGTCCACCCGGATGTAGCGCGGGTCTCGAAACGACCTCTCAAGATAGCGGTAGTGCGCCTCCCAGTGGCTCTTGTCGCCATAGCTCTGCGGCATCAGGACGTGGCGGTCGCCGCCATCCCAGGCGCGCGTCCAGGGTTCATTGGCCCAGGCCAGGCAAAACGGGAAGTCGGGCGCACCCCGCTGCAGCATGGATTCGAGCGGCCGCTGCAGCAGTTGGCGGCCCGCGAACCAGTAGTGGTAGTAGCAGAAGCCGCCCAGCCCGTGGGCCTTCGCAAGCTCGGCCTGCCAGTCCTGCGTTCTGGGGTCCGACAGGTCGTAATAGTGGCCGTGCAGCGGCACGCGGGGCTGACGATGCCCGCGGAACCCCGGTCTTGCCTTCCTGACGTTCGTCCATTCGGTGAAGCCTTCGCCCCACCACTGGTCGTTCTCCGGGATGCGATGAAATTGCGGCAGCAGGAATGCCAGCAGCTGCGGACTGCTCAAGAGCGCCTCATGGGTTCGGGTGCCTGGGCCAGGCGGGATGTCGGAAACTTCATCTTGAGGCAAGCGCCAGCGGGCAACGCTTCGTGCGAAGACGTTTCGCTTGTAGGCGCATGCCTACCTGGGGTAGGACGTCAAGCTATTCCTGCCGCCGCCATCGATTTCACGCAACGGAACTGCAAGGCCGACGGAGTTACTCATTGCGGAAATATTCATCCAGCTTTCCGACATGAATCGCACCTCAGAGACTCAAGCACCCAAGAGACATCACCAGTTCGAAGATAGAACGCCCAAACGGCCGAAGACAAGCCAGTCCGATATTCCCAGTTTTCCTTCTGCACATCCGGAGACGGAGACTCATGCGAGCGACGAGCGCCATGCCCAGTGTCATGACCAGTCAGGCAACTCCCAATCTC
Organism: Variovorax sp. WDL1; assembly: GCF_001541225.1. Taxonomy (GTDB): domain Bacteria; phylum Pseudomonadota; class Gammaproteobacteria; order Burkholderiales; family Burkholderiaceae_C; genus Variovorax. The sequence continues at coordinate 12,954 of NZ_LMTS01000077.1, forward strand.
TGGATATTCCGCCGCCCGCCGCCGAGACCGGGCCGCAGACGCCGATTCGACCTGGCAGCACACTGAGCATTGCGAATGTGCCCTGCACAAGCGATGCCGATGTAGAGATGCCGACGGTGGCAATGCACCATGGCGTCAGCGCCACAGGCATCGCGCGAACCGACGGCGATGCGCCGCCCTCGAACATCGTGGTTCCGGCGGGGACGCTGGTCATCCCGCTGCCGATGCCGCCGCAGCCCTTCATGCCAGCCCACCAGATCATCAGCATCAATCCGAATATCGTCTGGGACTCGCTACGGAAGGTCTTCGATTTCCTGGCACCGCAGAACGCGGACCCGTTCAGCGTCGAAGCGCCCGCAACCCTGCGAGGAAGCGCGAAGCCAATGGCCAATCTGGCACGGGTGAGCAAGAAGGCGAACGCACAATTCACCGGAAAGCTTGCCGCCTTGCGCTGGACGCATCAACTCGCGCTTTACAACTTCAAGTTGATCCTGGGTCCTCTTTCGGATCCGATCGCGTCCAGCATCGACGCGCTCGTCGATAGAGCCCCGAATCTTCCCGGTCTCCCGCAGTCGAGCGCTCAGTACACCCTGGCGCTGATGCTCGCGGCGCGGCAGAGCCTTCGAGAGCTGTACGCCCAGTTGCACGCCCGGGCTGTTTCGGGAGCCAACCTGGCGCCGCACATCGATTGGGATCTACTCCCGATGCATGCCATCCTGGTGGAATACCTGGCGTTGGGCCCAGACTCCGATCGGTTCCAAGCCCTGGTGGAGGACGTGCTCGATACCTTGCCCACCTTGAGCGTCGAAGTACAAGCGCAGGTCTACGCCGATCTTTGCGCTGCCTCCTTCGATCCAGAGTATCGGCACCTACTGAGCGAACTCGGAACGCCTGAGTCGAAGGCGAAATTGGAGAGGCTCAAGCACTTTGAAGCGGCGGCTGACGCGTGCGCCACAAAAGCTCCCATTGACCCATTGAATGTCGCCCCGCTGTTCGAGGCATTGCCTCTTGCCGGAGCCCCCTGGAACCTGTCTGCGCTTTTCGCGCTGCGGCTTCTGGCCTACCTGCACAAAGTGGACATGCTCACGTTCGAGCAGGTGCAGGCACTCATCGACAAGGGCGCAGGGATGCTGCGCCACTTCATGTCCCTGGCAAGGCCGGACGCCACGGACCATCCACTCATCGATGCAGCCCAGTTCCTGTCCACTCACCTTGAACTCGAAGCCGCCTTCGTGCAGTTATCTCCGCAGGAGAAAGTCAAGCTCCTGAGAATCTACCCCATCGACCAGGCACTGGCACTCGTAGACGATCTTGTCCAGGGTTCGAGCCTGTCGTTACCTGAAAAACTCCGTTTGATCGAAGACATCCTCGGCCAGCCAGGGGTACCCATCGTGATTGGGACCATGCTCAGACATCGGCTTGGTTATCTGCTGCGCCAAGCAGATGGGCTCTGAGCAACACTTATCGGACCACCACGACGACGGCTTCGGTGGCGCCTCCTCGCGCCATGTCGGAGCGCTGTCACACCCTGGCAGTTCAGCATGAACGAATACGAACTCCGCACCCTGCTCGTCGCCGTCGCCGCCCAGCTCGGCCACACCGACCACTACCTGCTTGCCGACCTGCGCCACACCATCATCGACGATGTGCTGGTGAACTTCACTCACGACGCGCAGCGCGACCCCAAGCGCCTCATCCTGCATTTCGACATGGGCGAGTTGCCCGGGCAGGAGCCACTCCTCGCACTGCTGGGGCTCATGCACCTGAACCTGCTCAGCGGCAGCAAGACCACGGGTGTTTTCGCGCTGGATGCTCCGGCCTCCCGCCTGATCTACGCCGTTCACTTCTTCGAGCCGCACCGCAGTCCGGCGACCGCCATGGTGAATGCACTGCGCGAACATGCACAAAAGGCAAAGGCCGCGCTCACGCTCATCGATGCGGCCGTCGCTGAAGAAGCTCAGGCCCGGCAGCCCTTCCGGCAACTGGCCTGAGGCCATCTCGCCGCCCGGGGCTCCTTCACGCCTTTTTCAGACAGTCGGGAGGATGTCGAAGCCATCCGCGAGCGCCGGCGGCGGCTGCACCTCGGACTGATCCAGCGCATCCACCCGCGCCCCTGGCACCCCGTGGCGCAGCCAGTCACACATCTGCGCCAGTTGCTGCGGCGAGCCCTGAAGCAGCGCCTCGACCGAGCCATCCCGGCGGTTGCGGACCCAGCCGGCGATGCCGTGCGCCCGCGCGTGCCGCATGCAGCTGTCGCGGAAGCCTACGCCCTGGACGATGCCTCGTACCCGCACCAGGCGGTGCTCGGTCAATGCGTTTTCGTCGCGGGGCTGCATGCGCTTCCTTCGCTGATTCCAGGCGACACATTGTGAGCGAGCCCTGGCGCGCTCGACAACGGCTGTGGCATGGTTCGCCCTGGCGAATCGCCGAGGCGCTGAAGCATGCCGCCCCACTGGTCAAGCCGCCGCCGGCCTGAGACACTTCGCGCTTGCAAAGGAGATGCACATGGACGAGTCATTCGACGCCATCGTCATCGGCAGCGGCCAGGCCGGTCCCGCGCTGGCCGACCGCCTCTCGCAGGCCGGCCATCGGGTCGCGGTGGTGGAGCGCCACCGCTTCGGCGGCACCTGCGTCAACACCGGCTGCATTCCGACCAAGGCGATGGTGGCGAGCGCGCACGTGGCGGCGCTGCTGCATCGAAGCGAGGAGTACGGCATCTCGATCCTCGGCGAGGCCGCGGTGGACTTCGGCGCGGTGATGGCGCGCAAGAGCCGGATCTCCGGCAAGTCGAGCGAGAACGTCGAGAAGTGGCTTCGCGGCATGCCAGGCGTCACGGTGATCCAGGGCCATGCGCGCTTCGAAGCGCCGGGGGTGGTCCGCGTGGGCGACCGGCTGCTGCGCAGCGAGCGCGTCTTCGTGAACGTGGGCGGACGGGCGAGCGAGCTGGCGCCCGAGATCCGCAACGGCGTGGAAGTGCTCAACAACTCGTCGCTGATGGCGCTCGACCGCCTGCCCGAGCACCTGGGCGTGGTCGGCGGCAGCTACGTGGGGCTGGAGTTCGCCCAGATGTTCAGGCGCTTCGGCTCGCGGGTGACCGTGCTGCAGCGCGGCGCGCAGATCGTGCCGCGCGAGGACGCCGATGTGGCGGCTGCCCTGCAGGAGATCCTCGAGCGCGATGGCGTCGAGATCCGCACGGGCACGGAATGCTTCGCGCTGCGGCGCGAGGGCGAGCGCATCGCCGCGCGCTGGCGCTGCGGCGACGACAAGGACGAGTTCCTGTGCACGCACGTGCTCAACGCCACCGGGCGCCGGCCCAACACCGATGACCTTGGTCTGGAGAGCGCCGGCGTCAAGCTCGACGAGCGCGGCTTCATCGAGGTCGACGACCAGCTTCGCACCTCGGCGGAAGGCATCTGGGCGCTCGGCGAATGCAACGGGCGCGGCGCCTTCACGCACACGGCCTACAACGACTTCGAGATCGTCGCCGCCAACCTGCTGGACGACGATCCGCGACGCGTGGGCGATCGCATTCCTGCCTATGCGCTCTACACCGACCCGCCGCTCGCCCGCATCGGCATCTCGGTGGGCGAGGCGCTGCGCTCGGGCCGGCCGACGCTCATCGGCGAGCGCCCCATGTCCCGGGTCGGGCGCGCGGTGCAGAAGGGCGAGGAGCAGGGCTTCCTGCGCGTGCTGGTGGATGCGCAGACGCGCCACCTGGTCGGTGCGACGCTGCTGGGCGTGGAGGCCGACGAGGCGGTGCACGCGCTGCTGACGCTGATGTATGCGCGGCAGCCGGTGTCGACCGTGCAGCGTGCCGTGTTCATCCATCCCACCGTGTCGGAGCTGCTGCCGACGGTGCTGGGTGCACTTCGGCCACTGGAGGCACCTCCAGCGCAGGACTGAGTCGCGGCTCCTCGCGCCGTTCTGCGCATGGATGCCCGACCGTGTCTTTGCTCGGTAACGCGCTTGTCAGCGCGTGATTTATTTGTTAGCCGCGCTTGTGGCTAAGTCCGGGCGCCCACCGCGCTCGCGGCGTCCCGCCCAGAGGGAAATTTATCCCCCGGGCCCGTTGATAACGTTGTGGACAACCCTGAGAGCAACTCATCCGTGCGAGGCCCCGTGGGCGTTCCGACGGAATGCCCGTCAAAGAGGCATCCGTGGACGCGGAGCCACGCGAATCGCATCAAGCCAGCGCATTTCACATCGTTTCGCGAACTTAAGTACTCGCAACTTTTTACAAGCGGAGACAAAAGCACCAGAGAACCTGGGGCACGTGGCCGTCGCGGTGCAGCGCTTCATCACGCCGCCGCTGCGGCCCGAGACCGCATCGACATAGTCGGCCGCCAGGTTCACGCGCCGCGTCAGCAGGTAGCCGGGCTGCGTGTTGTCCAGGCTCGCCGGAACGTAGGGGAGCGAGAGTTGCCGAGCGGCGACTATTCGGCCTCGATGCCGGCGGCCTTCACGATGCGGCCCCACTTCTGCGACTCGGCGGTCTGGAACTTCGCCAGTTCCTCGGGCGTGGTGGTGAACACCTCGGTGCCGCTCGGCTCGTAGAAGGCAGCCTTGGCGGCATCGCTCTTCGCGGCCTTCACCAGCAGCTCGTTCAGGCGTTTCACCACCGCCGGCGGCGTCTTCGCCGGCGCATAGGCCGCGAACCAGTAGCCCATCTCGTAGCCCTTGACGCCGGCCTCGGCGATGGTGGGCACCTCGGGCGCCAGCGGCGAGCGCCTGGCGCCCGAGACGCCGAGCGCGCGCAGCTTGCCGGCCTTGACCTGCGGCAGGCCGGTCGCCGAGTCGGTGATCATCATGTCGATCTGCCCGCCGAGCAGGTCCGTCACGGCCAGGGGGTTGCTCTTGTACGGCACGTGCAGCAGCTTGATGTCCGCCAGCTGCTGCAGCAGCTCGCCCGCCATGCGGCTTGACGAGCTGCCGCTGCCGAAGCTGTGCTTGCCCGGCTCCTTCTTCGCGAGGGCGACGAACTCGGCGACCGTCTTCGCAGGGAACTCGGGCCGCACCACCATGATCTGGCCGCCCTTGCCCAGCGCCGCAACCGGCGCGAAGTCCTTCACCGGGTCATAGGGCAGTTTCTTGAACAGGTGCTCGTTGGCGGCATGCGTGGTGTTGGTGGTGATCAGCACCGTGTAGCCGTCGGGCGCGGCCTTGGCGACCTGCTGCGAGGCGATGAAGCCGCTCGCGCCGGCCTTGTTGTCGATCACCACCGGCTGCTTCGTCTCGGCCGTGACGCCGGTGCCGAGCGCGCGCGCGATCTGGTCGGTCGCGCTGCCGGCCGCGAAGGGCACGACGAAGGTGATGGGCTTCTCGGGATAGCCCTGGGCCGCGGCGCCGCCTGCGGCCAGCAGCGCGGCGACGATCAGCGAAAGGGATGGCAGTCGGATCATGCTTGTTGTCTCCGGGTCGTTGAATGGAAGAGATGAAAAGAGAAAGGCGATCAGCCTTCGGGCGGCCCGACCAGCCGGTGCAGCAGCGCATCCGGCACCTCGAGCCGCATGTCGAGCAGCAGGAAGGACAGCGCCTTGCCATGCGCGTCGAGGTTGAGGGCATCGTTGACGCCGCCGTCCAGCACGCCGTCGAGCACGAAGTTCATGGCGCCGAGGCGCGGCAGCAAGAAGCGCTGCACGCGGCCGGGCGCGCGGTGGCGGAACTGCGCGGCCACGGCTTCGGGCGTGATCTGCTCGACGAGCAATGGGTAAAGCTCCGGATGCCAGGCAATCACGCTGATGTTGGAGCGATCGCCCTTGTCGCCGGTGCGGCCGTGCGCGGCGCGGAAGAGCGGGACACGATGGAGCGGCTGCGTCACTGGAGTACCTTCGCCTTCGGCTGCGGTGCTATACGCCTTCGGAGCGGCCGTTCGGCTCATGAGGCAACCTCCAGCATCTCGAAGCGCACAGGCACCTGCTCGCGCGGCAGCAGGCACGAGCGGATGTTGAGGCGCGGCGTGAGCGCGGTGCGCACGCCGCCGCCGCCGGCCGGGCCGCAGGTGTAGAGCGCCATCACCTCGCGCGTCAGGCGCTCGGCCTGCGCGCGCTCGTCGTGCACCGCCGCCACGCGCAGCCGCACGTCGCGCGCGTCGCCCGCAGGCGTGGCCGCCATCGCGCGGCCACCATCGTCGGCCAGGATGCTGATGGCGCCGATCAGGTCCACGCGCAGCTGCAGCCCCGCGAGACGGCTGCGCAGGATGTCCGCCGCAAGCCGGGCCCGGGCTTCGGCGCGCGCGCCGGCATAGGAGATTTCGCCTTCGGCCAGCCAGCCGCCCTCGTAGCAGACGTTGACCTTGTATTGCGCCGGGCGCGCATGGCCGCGCACGCCGGACAGCACCACGCGATCCGCACCCGCGGCGCGCACCTCGGCCTCGCCGATGTCGGCGACCACGTCGGGCGTGAGATAGGCCGCCGGGTCGTGCACCTCGTAGAGCAGTTGCTCCTTCACCGTGGCCTCGCTCACGAAACCGCCGGTGCCCTCGGCCTTGCCGAGCGTGCAGCCACCATCGGCGTCGATCTCGGCGACCGGAAAGCCGATTGAATCTAGGCCCGGCACATCCTTGTAGCCCGGGTCGGCGAAGTAGCCGCCGCAGACCTGCGCGCCGCATTCGAGCAGATGGCCGGCCATCGTGGCGCGGCCGAGGCGCTCCCAGTCGTCGGCGCGCCAGCCGAAATGCGACATCGCCGGCCCGACCGTGAGCGAGGGATCGGCCACGCGCCCGCAGACCACGATCTGCGCGCCGGCATCGAGCGCGGCGGCGATCGGCTCCGCGCCGATGTAGGCGTTGGCGCTGACCACGCGCATCCCGTCCATCGCTGCGCCCAGCTGCTCGCGCAGCAAGGCGCGATGAGAGGGGCCCGAGAGATCGTCGCCCTCCACCACCGCAATGCGCGGTGCCGGTGCGCCGAGCTCGCGGGCCAGGCGGGCGATGCGGCGCGCCGCGGCGCGCGGATTGGCGGCGCCGAAGTTGCTGACGATGCGGATGCCATGCGCGAGGCAGCGCGCCAGCACCGGGCGCAGCATGGCGTCGAGCAGCGGCTCGTAGCCCGCTTCGGGGTCGGCGCGGCGGCGCAGCTGGGCCAGGGCCAGCGTGCGCTCGGCCAGCGTCTCGAAGATGAGGAAGCCGCGCTGGCCCGCGGGGCCGCCGGCGAGCCGGGCGACGAGGGTTTCCACCACGGCGCCGGCGGCGTCGGTGCGGTCGCCGGAGAAGCCCGCGGCGCAGCCGATCAGCAGGGAGGATGCGGGCGATGGACTCATGCGTGTCTCATGTCGTAGGCCGAATGTAGGCGTTCCGCAGTCATCCGTAAAATCGAAACTTCGGATTGGCTCATTCGATATTCAGATCAATGGAGGGACGAACATTGCCGCCACGGAACTCTCCACCCGCCAGCTGCGCGCCTTCGTCGCGCTGGTCGACCTGCCCAACTTCACGCGCGCGGCCCAGGCTTGCCATCTGTCGCAGCCGGCCTTCAGCACGCTGATCCGCGCGCTGGAGCAGGAGGTGGGCGCAAGGCTGTTCGACCGCAACACGCGCAGCGTGCAGCTCACGCCCGAGGGCCGCCTGTTCGAAGCCTCGGCGCGACGGCTGCTGGCCGATATCGCGCGCGCGATCGGCGATCTAGGCGACCACGTGGAGCGGCGCAAGGGCCGCGTGCACGTCGCCGCCCTGCCCTCGCTGGCGGCCGGCTGGCTGCCGGCCCTGTTCTCCGACTTTCACGCGCAATGGCCCGGCATCGAGCTCCAGCTGAGCGACCAACTGTCGGACGCCTGCATCGACCTCGTGCGCGGCGGCCAGGCCGACTTCGCGCTGGCCGCGGCCGGCAGCCGCGCAACCGACAGCGCGGAGCTGCGCATGCGCGTGCTGTGCACCGACCGCTTCCACCTGGTGTGCCGCGCCGACCATCCGCTCGCCACCGAGCCCCGGCTCACGCTGCGCAAGCTGCAGCCCTTCGCCTTCATCCACATGACGCGCAACAGCAGCGTGCGGCAGGCGCTCGAGGTCGCGCTGCATCCCCTGGCGATGAGCACGGTGCTGGAGGTCGAGCAGCTGGCCACCGTGATGGGCATGGTCGAGGCGGGTCTCGGCATCAGCGTGGTGCCCACGCTCACGCTCTACCAGTTCAGGCGCGAGTCGATCGCGATCCGGCCGCTGCCGCTGCCGCAGCTCACCCGGCGCATCTACCTGGTGCAGCGGCGCGAGGGCAGCCTGTCGGCGGCGGCAGGTGGGCTGCATGACATGGTGGTGGAGCGGCTGGGGTCGCTGTCGATCTGAATGCGAAGCGGCCGGCGACGTCGGCCGGCCCAGGGCGTACCGCACGCCGCCGCACCCGCACACCTACCCCGCACTCCATTCCCCCAACACACACATACGCACACGCACGCGAACCTCGCGTGCCCACGGAAGCCACTCCAGGCTCGGGTTTTCCGCCATACAGTCGCGCTCATAATTTGTATACAGTTTGGCGTACACACCTGTGAGCCATCGACACCAGCCGGCTCGCCCCTTCGCCATCTGCGCCAGGAGCCTCCTGCATGACCGCTTCCTCTTCCTCCGTCCACCCCGTCGACGAGCGCCTGCCCGCCGGCAAGCTCACCGCCCTCGGCCTGCAGCACGTGCTGGTGATGTACGCCGGTGCGGTGGCCGTGCCGCTGATCGTCGGCCGCGCGCTCAAGCTCAGCCCCGACGAAGTCGCGCTGCTGATCTCGGCCGACCTGTTCTGCTGCGGCATCGCGACGCTGATCCAGGCGCTGGGCGCCACGCAATGGTTCGGCATCAAGCTGCCGGTGATGATGGGCGTCACATTCGCCTCTGTCGCGCCCATGGTCGCGATCGCCAACGCCAACCCCGGCCAGAATGGGGCGCAGCTGCTGTTCGGCGCCATCATCGGCGCGGGCGTGATCTCGATACTCATCGCGCCGCTGGTTTCGCGCATGCTGCGCTTCTTTCCGCCGGTAGTGACCGGCACCATCATCGCGGTGATCGGCATCAGCCTGATGCGCGTGGGTATCAACTGGATCTTCGGCAATCCCGTGGGCCCCACCGCGCCGGCGCTGGTCGACCCCGTCTACGCCAAATGGCTGGCCGAGGTCACCTCCCCCGGCAGCTCCGTGCCACCGATCCCCAAGGGGCTGGCGATCGTGCCTTCGGTCCCGAATCCCAAGTATGCGGATCTGGGTGGCCTGGGCATCGCTGCGCTGGTGCTCGTGTCGATCCTGGTGATCGTCAAGTACGCGAAGGGTTTCGTCGCCAACATCTCGGTGCTGCTGGGCATCGTGATCGGCGCGGTGGTCGCCACCCTCTTCGGCTTCATGACCTTCGAGAAAGTGGGCAAGGCTGCCTGGATCGACGTGGTGCTGCCCTTCCACTTCGGCATGCCGCAGTTCGACCCGATCCTCATCCTCACCATGACGCTGATCATGATCGTCGTGATGATCGAGTCCACCGGCATGTTCCTCGCGCTCGGAGAAATGACCGGCCGCAGCATCGGCCAGAAGGACCTGGCGCGCGGCCTGCGCACCGACGGCCTCGGCACGCTGATCGGCGGCGTGTTCAACACCTTCCCCTACACGAGCTTCTCGCAGAACGTCGGGCTGGTGGCAGTCACCGGCATCAAGAGCCGCTTCGTCTGCGCGGCCGGCGGCGTGATCCTGGTCGTGCTGGGCCTGCTGCCCAAGATGGCGGCGTTGGTCGAGTCGCTGCCCACGGTGGTGCTGGGCGGCGCGGGCCTGGTGATGTTCGGCATGGTCGCGGCAACCGGCATCCGCATCCTCTCTGGCGTGGACTTCAAGGGCAACCGCCACAACGCGATGATCGTCGCGGTATCGATCGGCATCGGCATGATCCCGCTGATCGCGCCCAACTTCAAGCAATGGATGCCGCACGCAATCCACTCGCTGGTGGAGTCGGGCATTTTGCTGGCGTCGATCTCGGCGGTGCTGCTGAACCTGTTTCTCAATGGTGCGAAACACGACGAAGGCGCAGTGATCGCCGCGGCCAAGCAGGCCGAGGCGCACTGAAGGGGCATGAACGCGCGGGACGCGCAAGACGCCCGCACCAACAAGTGCCGACGCCGCGCCCTGTGCTTCGTCAGATCATCGCGAGCGGCTTCTTGCGCCGCGGGGGTGGATGCATTCGGTCGATCTCTGCGAGATCATCCGCACTCAGCTGCAGGTCAGCGGCGGCCAGGTTCTCACGCAGATGCGCTTCGCGCCCGGCCTTCGGGATGGCCGTCACGCCGGGCTGCGCAATGACCCAGGCCAGCGCGAGCTGCGCCGCTGTCACGTCCAGCCGACGGGCCATCTTCCCGAGTGCCGCGTCACCGGCCAATGCGCCCTGGTCGATCGGGCTGTAGGCCATCATCGGCATGCCGCGCTGGCGTTGCCACGGCAGCAGGCTGAACTCCGGCCCGCGCTCGCTCATCGAGTAGTAGACCTGGTTGGCCGCGCAGTCGAGCGGCTCCCCGCATACCGCGGCCAGGTCCTCCATGTCATCAGTGTCGAAGTTGCTGACGCCCCAGTGCGCGATGCGACCGTCGGCCACGAGCTGGCGCATCGCCTCGCAGGTCTCCGAGAGCGGGTGCTCGCCGCGCCAATGCAGCAGGTAGAGGTCGATGCGATCGAGCCCGAGCCTCGCCAGGCTGCGCGCGCAGGCGGCCGGCGTGCCCTTGCGGCTGGCGTTGTGCGGATAGACCTTGCTGACGACAAGGAGCTGCTCCCGCGTCACGTCGCCGGCGCGCAGCGCCTCGGCGATGGCCTGGCCAACCACCTCCTCCGCGCCGCCCTCGCCGTACATCTCGGCCGTGTCGATGAGCCGGTAGCCCATCGCGATGGCCGAGCGCACCGCGGCGACTTCCGCGCGCCGCTGGGCGGGGTCCTCGCCGAGGCGCCAGGTGCCCAGGCCAAGCACGGGGAGCCGGCCGCCGGTGGGAATCTCGAGGGTGCGCATGGAATGTTCGATGAAAAGAATCGATGGTAAGCCGCAAGCTCGCGCGTGAGGCGCCGAACGGAAGGGCGGCGGGTTCACGGGTTCGGGTATCCATCATGTTCCTCTGACCCCTCGAGGCGAAAATCGAGGCATGGCATTGCCTCGAAATCTGGAAGCGTTCTCGGCGGTCCTGAATGGCGACGGCCCGGAGGCGGCGCTTGCGTACCTGAACGAAGGCGTCCCGCACCGGTACAGCGCCGTCTACCGCTTCGCCGGCCCCATGCTGCGCAATGTCCTGTTGCACGACAAGGCGGGCGAGATGCGGCCCGAGTTCCTTGTGGCGGTGCCTTTCGACCGGAGCTTCTGCCAGTTCGTTCTTCGGGATGGCTCGTTCCGCACGGACGACTCGGCAGCCGACCCGAGGCTCAAGAATCACCCTTACCGGGGCGTGGTCGTGTCGTATCACAGCGTTCCGCTGACGACCTCCGCCGGCGAACTGTGGGGCACGCTGAGCCATTTCGACATGGTTCCTCTGCCGCTTTCCGATTCCGAGTTCGAGCTGCTGCAGGGTGCAGGCAGGCTGCTGCCGGACTTTCTTGCGGAAGCTTGAGCGGCGAAGCCTGCTACGGGTTGCCCGCGCCAGCTTCCAGCCGCGCGAATGCCTCCGACAGGCAGTCGACGAACAGCCGCACACGCGAGGACAGTTGATGACGCTGCGCGTAGACGGCGTAGATGTCGGCGCTGGGCGTCCGGTACTGCGGCAGCACCTGCACCAGGCGCCCGCTTGCCAGGTAGCGCGCAATGTCCCATTCGGCGCGCATGACGACGCCGTGCCCATCGAGCGCCCAGCGCACCGCGATCTCGCCATCGTTGGTGGTCAGCGCACCACGGACCTTGATGGTCTCGGTGTGCTCCCGACGCCCCTTCCCGCGCGAGAGGCGCCAGACCCCGTAGGCATCGTTGCCCTGGCGAATGCCGATGCAGTCATGCCGCGCCAGATCGCTGGGCACCGCGGGTGTCCCCCGCTGCGCCAGGTACTTGGGTGAGGCGCAGAGCAGCCGCCGGTTCGGCGCCAGTCGCTTCGCGATCACGCGTGCGTCCGGTGGCTCTCCGAACCGGACACAGACGTCGAAGACATCGTCGATGAGCGGCGGCGGGTCGGCGGACAACTGGAGCTGGACTTCAACGTCGGGGCAGAGGCGGCAGTAGCGCGAGATGACCGGCGCGACATGCATGCGCCCGAAGCCCAGCGTTGCATTCACGCGCAGCAGGCCCTTGGGTGACGCCCTCCCCTTGGCCAGCAGCTGGTCCAGGTCATCGAGCTCGCCGAGGATGCGGCGCGCATGTTCCAGGAAGACCTCGCCCTCCGGCGTCAGGCTCAGTCGCCGCGTGGTCCGGTTGACAAGCGGCATGCGCAGCCGATGTTCCATCTGCGACAGGCGCTTGCTGACTGCCGGCGTGGAGACGCCCAGATTGCGCGCTGCGGCGCTCAGGCTCCCGCCGGCCGCAATCTGCACGAAGAAGCCCAGTTCGGAAGGTTGGATGCCCTGGCTCATGGTTCTGGATTGTTAACTTCAGGTTAATGGCGGATTGAATCTACCCCTGCGACGCACTCGGATGCAACCCTCAGAATCGGCCTCGAACAGACCAAGGACGAAACGCAAATGAAGACGTACCGGATTGCAACCATTCCAGGCGATGGCATCGGCAAGGAGGTCGTGCCGGCCGGACGGGAGGTGCTGGATGCAGTTGCTTCTGCCAGCAGCTTCAACTTCGAGTTCGAGAACTTCGAGTGGGGTGGCGACTACTTCCGAAAGCACGGGGTGATGATGCCGGACGACGGCCTCGATGCATTGCGCGGCAAGGACGCCATCCTGTTCGGTTCGGCGGGCGATCCGCACATTCCCGACCACATCACGCTGTGGGGCCTGCGCCTGAAGATCTGCCAGGGCTTCGACCAATACGCCAACGTGCGCCCTACGCGCATCCTGCCCGGCATCGACGGCCCGCTCAAGCGCTGCGGACCGGACGACCTCGACTGGGTGATCGTTCGCGAGAACTCGGAGGGCGAGTATGCGGGTGTCGGCGGCCGCGTCCACCAGGGCCATCCGATCGAGGCGGCGACCGATGTCTCGATCATGACCAGGGCGGGTGTCGAGCGCATCATGCGCTTCGCCTTCAAGCTGGCCCAGTCGCGGCCCCGCAAGCTGCTGACCGTCATCACCAAGAGCAATGCCCAGCGGCATGCCATGGTGATGTGGGACGAGATCGCGCTGCAGATCTCCAAGGAGTTTCCGGACGTCACCTGGGACAAGGAGCTGGTGGATGCATCGACGGCCCGCATGATCAACCGCCCGGCCACGCTCGACACGATCGTCGCCACCAACCTCCATGCCGACATACTGAGCGACCTTGCCGCCGCCCTCGCGGGAAGCCTGGGCATCGCGCCGACCGCGAACATCGATCCCGAGCGCCGCTACCCGTCCATGTTCGAGCCGATCCACGGTTCGGCATTCGACATCATGGGCCAGGGACTGGCCAACCCGGTCGGCACCTTCTGGTCGGTCGTGATGCTGCTGGAGCACCTGGGCGAGGCCGAGGCCGCCCAACGCGTCATGAACGCCATCGAAGCCGTCACGGCCGACCCCTCGCTGCATACCCGTGACCTGGGCGGCACGGCAACCACATCGCAGGTCACGCAGGCCGTGTGCGCGCGACTCGCGTCCGCCAGCCGGCAGCGCCAGGCCGCATGAAGCGCCGAGCTCACGGCAAGTCCGAATGAACGGCGCAGGCCGTCAACCTGGAGACAAGAAATGAACCAACGATTCCCGCTCAATCGCCGAGTCCTCGCGGGTGCCGCCATGGCAGCGCTAGGCCTTTCCCTGGCCTCATGGGCCAGCGCGCAGGATGCATGGCCGGCCAAGCCGATCAGCCTGATCGTGCCCTTTCCTGCGGGCGGCACGACCGATGTGCTGGCCCGGGCACTCGCCGACGCGCTGACCAAGAGCCTGGGCCAGCCTGTGGTGGTCGAGAGCAAGCCGGGCGCAGGGGCCACGCTGGGCGCGGACTATGTCGCCAAGGCCAAGCCCGATGGCTACACGCTGCTGATGGGTGCGGTGCACCACACGATCGCAACCAGCGTCTATAAGAAGCTCCCCTACGACTTTCAGAAGGACCTCACGCCGGTCACCACGGTGGCGATGGTTCCCAATGTCCTGGTGGTCAACGCCGCGCTTACGCCTGCCAAGACCGTGGCCGAGTTGGTCGCATTCGCCAAGACATCACCCACGGCGCTTGCGTACGGCTCGAACGGCAATGGCACCGCGCAGCACTTGATAGGCACCCAGTTCCAGGCCAGCACCGGCACCACCCTGCTGCACGTGCCTTACAAGGGCAGTGGCCCCCTCACGACCGATCTTCTCGGCGGCCAGGTGGCCATGTCCTTCGACACCATCACACCGGTGCTCCAGCACATCAAGGGCGGCAAGCTGCGCGCGCTTGCGGTCACCACGGCAAAGCGTTCCGCCGTGCTGCCCGAAGTTCCAACGCTTGAGCAGGCCGGGCTGAAAGGGTTCGACATCGGCACCTGGTTCGGCGTGCTCGCGCCGGCGAACACCCCGAAGGACATCGTCGCGAAGCTGAACCGCGAGATGGTGAAGATCATCAAGTCGCCGGACTTCAGCGAGCGCATGCAAGCCATCGGGGCGGACCCGATCGGCGACAGCTCCGCAGAGATGTCTGCCCGGATCCGCGAAGAGACGGCGAAGTTCGCGCAGCTCGTGAAGGACGGCAAGGTCGTCGTGGAGTAGGCACTGCCGCCGCACGCGAGCCGCGCCATCGCTCGGTGCGCTCGCCTGACCGGCGAAGCATGTCACCGCGACTACCTGCCGGTGAGACGGCGGCCTACAAGGCCCGCCTTGGATCAGGGGTCATCCTCGCCTCCCTCATCGCCGTGGCCGGCGACGAGCCTGAGCGGCCGCAGGCATCGCGCCGCTCCATCGAAGAGGATCCCACCCATGGACAGTCCCAGCGACCTGACCATCTCCCGGCGTGACCTGTTGATCGCCGGCGCCGCCGCGGCAACCACCACGGCCGTACCGCCCGATGCCACCGCGGCCCCCGCCGACGCCGGCGGCACGGTGCCGGTCACCAAGGTGTCCATCGAGGTGAACGGCACGCGCCGCACGCTGGACCTGGACACGCGGACGACCCTGCTCGACGCCTTGCGCGAGCACCTGCACCTCACCGGCACCAAGAAGGGCTGCGACCACGGACAGTGCGGCGCATGCACCGTCCTGGTGGACGGCGTACGGATCAATTCGTGCCTGACACTCGTCGTGATGCATGAAGGGAGCAAGGTCACCACCATCGAAGGCCTCGGCACGCCCAGGAGCCTGCATCCGATGCAGGCCGCCTTCGTCAAGCACGACGGCTACCAATGCGGTTATTGCACGCCGGGGCAGATCTGCTCGGCGGTGGGCGTGCTCGACGAGATCCGCCAGGGCATTCCCAGCCACGTCAGCGCGGACCTCACGGCGCGGCCGCTGCTCTCTGCCGACGAACTGCGGGAGCGCATGAGCGGCAACATCTGCCGCTGCGGGGCCTATTCGAACATCATCGATGCGATGTCCGAAGTGGCCGGCGTGGCGGGAGCCAGGACATGAAGCCCTTCACCTACGAACGCGCGAAATCGCCTGCGCAAGCCGCAGCGGCAGTGGCCCGCGACCCGGGCGCGAAGTTCATTGCCGGCGGCACCAACCTGCTCGACCTGATGAAGCTGCAGATCGAGGCGCCGACGCACCTGGTGGACGTGAACGGCCTCGCGCTGGACAAGATGGAGCCGACGGCGGAAGGCGGGCTTCGCATCGGCGCGCTGGTGCGCAACACCACGCTCGCCGCGGACGAGCGCGTGCGGCGCGACTACAGCGTGCTCTCGCGGGCACTGCTGGCCGGAGCCTCCGGGCAGCTGCGCAACAAGGCGACCACGGCCGGCAACCTGCTGCAGCGCACGCGCTGCCCCTACTTCTACGACACCGACCAGCCCTGCAACAAGCGCGAGCCGGGCAGCGGCTGCAGCGCGATCAGCACCGCAGCCGAAGGCGAAGGTACTGCAGTGACCCGGCAGCTCGCCGTGATCGGAAGCAGCCAGGCCTGCATTGCCACCCACCCCAGCGACATGGCGGTGGCGATGCGCGTGCTCGATGCGACGGTGGAGACCGTGCGGCCCGACGGGCGCGCGCGCGTCATCCCGATCGCAGATTTCCACCGGCTGCCGGGCGACACCCCGCACATCGAGACGACACTGGAGCGCGGCGAGCTGATCACCGCGGTGACGCTGCCGCGACCGGCAGGCGGCACGCAGCTGTACCGCAAGGTGCGCGATCGCGCGTCCTACGCCTTCGCGCTCGTGTCCGTGGCCGCCATCGTGCAGCGCAACGGCGCGGGCCGGGTCGCGCTCGGCGGCGTGGCGCACAAGCCGTGGCGCGACGAGGCCGCCGACGCCGCGCTGCAGCAAGGCGCCGAGGCGGTTGCCAGCCGGCTGCTGGCCGGCGCCCAGCCGACGCACGACAACGCATTCAAGCTGCCGTTGGCGGAGCGCACGATCGCCGCAGTCCTGGCGCAAGCGAGGGCCTGAGCCATGAAGTTCGACACCCCCGCCACCACCAACCCGATCGACCAGCTGAAAGTCATCGGCAAGCCGACGGACCGGATCGACGGCCCGCTCAAGACCGCGGGCACCGCCCCCTACGCGTACGAGCGCCACGACGTGGCGCCCGATGCTGCGTATGGCTACGTCGTCGGGGCCGGCATCGCGAAGGGCCGCATCGCTTCGATGGACCTGCGCGCCGCGCGAGCCGCACCCGGCGTGCTGGCCATCGTCACTGCGGAGAATGCCGGCAAGCTCGGAAAGGGCAACTTCAATACGGCGAAGCTGCTGGGCGGCCCCGAGATCGACCACTACCACCAGGCCGTGGCGCTGGTCGTCGCTAGGACCTTCGAGCAGGCACGTGCCGCCGCGCAACTGGTGCGCATCGAGTACACGCGCTCGGAAGGCCGCTTCGACCTGGCTGCGCAGAAGGACTCGGCCCAGATGCCCAAGCCGACGGAGTTCAGCGGCCCGCCCGAGTCGAAGGTGGGCGATTTCGCCAGCGCCTTCGCCGCGGCCCCGGTACAGATCGACGCCACCTACACCACGCCCGACGAGTCGCACGCGATGATGGAGCCGCATGCCTCGACCGCGGCCTGGAGGGGCGACAAGCTCACGGTGTGGGCGTCGAACCAGATGATCGACTGGGGCGCCGGCGACGTCGCAAAGACGCTCGGCATTCCCAGGGCCAACGTCCGGCTGGTCTCGCCCTTCATCGGCGGCGGCTTCGGCGGCAAGCTGTTCGTGCGCGCTGATGCGGTGCTCGCCGCGCTGGGTGCGCGGGCGGCACGGCGGCCGGTCAAGGTGGCGCTGCCGCGGCCGCTGATGATGAACAACACCACGCATCGGCCGGCAACGATCCAGCGCATCCGCATCGGCGCCGGGCGCGACGGCAGGATCACCGCCATCGCGCACGAGGGCTGGTCCGGCGACCTGCCCGACGGGCAGGCGGAGACCGCCGTCAACCAGACACGGCTGCTCTACGCGGGCGCGAACCGCCTGACGACCACGCGGCTCGCGGTGCTCGACCTGCCCGAAGGCAACGCGATGCGCGCGCCGGGCGAGGCCCCGGGCATGATGGCGCTGGAGATCGCGATGGACGAGATGGCGGAGAAGCTCGGCATCGACCCGATCGAGTTCCGCGTCCTCAACGACACGCAGGTCGACCCCGAGAAGCCGGAGCGTCCCTACTCGCAGCGCCAGTTGATCCAATGCCTGCGCACGGGCGCGGAGCGCTTCGGCTGGAGCCGTCGCATCGGCCAGCCGGCCCAGGTCCGCGACGGGCAATGGCTGGTCGGCATGGGCGTTGCCGCGGCTTTCCGCAACAACCTGCTGACGAAGTCGGGCGCACGCGTGCGGCTGGACAACCGAGGCATGGTGACGGTCGAGACCGACATGACGGACATCGGCACCGGTTCGTACACGATCATCGCGCAGACCGCCGCGGAGACGATGGGCGTTCCGCTGCAGAAGGTGCTCGTGCGCCTGGGCGACTCGGCGTTTCCCGTATCGGCCGGCTCCGGCGGGCAGTGGGGCGCCAACAATTCGACCTCGGGCGTCTACGCCGCCTGCATGAAGCTGCGCGAGGCGGTCGTGCAGAAGCTCGGCATCACGTCGCCCGACGTGACGTTCACGGACGGCATGGTGCGTGCCGGCGATCGCGCGGTCCCGCTCGCCGAGGCCGCGGGGCCGAACGGCCTCGTGGCAGAGGACGCCATTGAGTACGGCGATCTCGACAAGAAGTACCAGCAGTCGACCTTCGGCGCGCACTTCGTGGAGGTCGGCGTCGATGCCGCCACCGGCGAGATCCGGATCCGGCGCATGCTCGCCGTCTGCGCGTGCGGGCGCATCCTGAATCCGAAGAGCGCACGCAGCCAGGTGATCGGCGCGATGACGATGGGCGCCGGCGCCGCGCTGATGGAGGACCTCGGGCTCGACAAGCGCCGCGGCTTCTTCGTCAACCATGACCTGGCAGGCTATGAGGTGCCGGTACACGCTGACATCCCCCACCAGGACGTGATCTTCCTGGACGAAACGGATCCGATCTCTTCGCCGATGAAGGCGAAGGGCGTCGCCGAACTCGGCATTTGCGGCGTCGGCGCAGCGGTGGCCAACGCCGTCTACAACGCGACCGGCGTCAGGGTGCGGGACTATCCGATCACGCTGGACAAGCTGCTGGCGCGGTTGCCGGCGATGGCGTGAACGGTGCGTGCCCTCAACTGGCCGCAGCCCCCGTCGACATCCTGGCCGGCCGAATAGCGCAGCTTGGTAAGGATGCGCCGCTCGTGCAGCGTGCGGGCCATCTGCTTGCAGTGCTCCCAGGAGGGGCGCCTGAAGGCCACGCCGTCCACCGCGTTGAAGGGGATCAGGTTCAGCACCGCGTACTTGCCGGAGAGCAGCCGGACGATGCCTTCGATCTCCTCCTGCCCGTCGTTGACGCCCTCCAGCAGCGTCACTGGTACTGGATCGGGTAGCCGGTGGCCCGGGCATAGCGTTCGCCCGCCGCAACCAGATCATCGGGCGTGATGTCCGGCGCGCGCGGTAGGAGCTTTCTGCGCAGATCGGCCTTGGTCGTGTGCAACGAGAGTGCCAGCGCCGGCATCACGCGCCCCTGGAGAAGTCTCTCGAAGACGCGTGCATCGCCCACCGTCGAGAACACCAGGTTCTTGTGGCCGATGTTGGCGGCCGTGCCGAGCAGGTCGATGGCCTCCATCACGCTGTCCAGGTTGTGGGCAGGTTCGCCCATGCCCATGAACACCACCTTGCGCACCGGCCTGCGCAGGCGCGCGAGGGCGACCTGTGCAACGATCTCGGCGCTTCCCAGCTGCCGCAACAATCCGTCCCGGCCCGTCATGCAGAACTGGCATCCGACCGCGCACCCGACTTGCGAGGAGACGCACAAGCCGGCGCGAGGCAGCAGCACGCTCTCCACGGTCTGCCCGTCTGCGAGGGCGACGAGCAGCCGCTCGGAACCATCGGCGCCGGCATGGACCGCGTGGATGCGCGCCAGTCCCGCCAGCTCAGCCTCGATGGCCGGCAGGGCAGCCAGCAGCGAGGACGGGAAGAAGCTCGCCGGCTGCCGCTTGCCGCTGTCGCGGGGCAGCGCATGGGACCATAGCCGCAGGATCCGGTGCTCGTGAATGGGGCCCGCTCCTGCTTCACGCAGCCTGCGCTTGAGCTCAAGGATTCGCATGCGCTGCATCCTTCAAGCACGCATCGACCCAGGTGCGGACGTCCTTCTGCGTCGCCTGCGGCAGACCGAACATCATCCGGTAGACGATCGGCGCGACGACACGGTCCATGAGCGCATCGACCGCAGGAGCCCGCTGCCGGCGTGCCTTGCCGCGCTCGACGATGGCCTCGAGCTGGCTCTTCGCGAACTGCGCGCACGGACAGGGCTCGCCCATGGCCTCCATGCCCCGTGCCGAAACCACATCGCGCACCATCGCGCGGCCGAGCTCGGAGGACATCTCGTCACGGAACTGGTCGGCCCACGCCAGCAGGTCCCCCTTCAGGGTGCCGGTGTCGAGCGGCTCGCTGTCCGGCTTCAAGCGCTCGACGGCGACGTCCGCGAGCAACTCCGCGAGATCCCCCCAGCGCCGATAGATCGTCGACGGCGTGACGCCTGCACGCGCCGCGATCATGGGCACGGTGACCGAAGCGCGGCCCTGCTCGTCGAGCAGCTGACGCGTCGCGTTGTGAACCGCGACCTGGACGCGGGCACTGCGTCCACCGGGACGGGGAACTGGGGCTGAGCTCATGAGACCATTCTAAAGCCAAGGATTTGCGTTAATAGCCAAAGCACCTCACAATCCGCAAACGCGAATTTTTTGCTTTTGTGCAGCCTGAGGATTTTCGATGCAGCCCGTCCCGACCGCCCACCCGCCCCTCACTCCAGGCTGGCCCCAGACGCGCCTGGGCCCTGCGCTCTGGCTCAAGGCCTCGCTGCTGGTCAGCTTTCTCGCCGCCTCGACCGCTCCCTCGCCGCTGTATGCGCTCTACCGCGAAGCATGGGGCTTCTCCGCCCTGACGCTGACGGTCGTGTTCTCGAGCTATTCGTTCGCGCTGCTGGCGGCATTGCTGGTCTTCGGCAGCTTGTCCGATCATCGCGGGAGGCGGGAAGTGATCCTTGGAGCGCTGGTGCTGGAGATTGCCGCGACGCTGCTGTTCTGGCGCGCGGATTCGGTCGCGTGGCTGCTGTCGGCGCGCGTCCTGCAGGGCATCGCGACCGGCATCGCCACCGGTGCTCTCAGCGCGGGGCTGCTCGACCTGCACCGCGAGCGCGGACCCCTCGTCAACGGCGTGGCCCCGATGTTCGGCATGGCGGCGGGCGCGTTCGGCACCAGCGTGCTGGTGCAATTCGCGCCCTCGCCGACGCGCCTCGTGTTCGACCTGCTGCTGCTCGTCTTCGCACTGCAGGTCCTCGCCGCGCTGTACCTGCCGGAAACGGTCGTACGCCGGCCGGGCGCATGGCGCTCGCTCAGGCCGAGCATCGCGATTCCCGCACGGGCTCGCGCGATGTTGTGGCAGGTGCTGCCTGTCAACACGGCGCAATGGGCGCTCGGCGGCTTCTATCTCTCGCTGGGACCCACCTTGGCCCGCGTCGTCACCGGCAACGATGCGCCCCTGGTAGGCGGCATGCTGATCACGGCCATGGTGCTCAGCAGCGCCGCGGCCATCCTCACCGTGCGCCTGTGGCCGCCGCGCAGGGCACTCGTCGTCGGCGCCGCCGCGCTGACGCTGGGCCTCGGCACAAGCCTCGCCGGCATCGCACTGCATTCGACGGCCGTGTTCTTCATGGGCGCGGCGATCGCAGGGCTGGGCTTTGGTTCTGCCTTCAACGGTTCGCTGCGCAGCCTGGTATCGCTGGCCGAGCCGCAGGAACGCGCCGCGCTGATGGCCGGGTTCTACGTCCTGAGCTACCTGGCCTTCAGCGTGCCGGCCATCGCGGCGGGACTGAGCACTGGGCTCTTCGGACTGCCTGCCACGGCGATGGGGCTCGGTGCCTTGTTGGCGCTCATGGCGTTGACGGCCTTGCTGATGATGATCGGCCGGCGTCCGAACTGACTTCGCAAGCCGGCCGCCTCAGTCGTTCTCGCGATCGGACTCCTCGGGCCGGCTGCGGTCCTGGTACGGAGAGCTGCCCTGGTTCCCGGACTCGCCGACGCCGGCGTCGCCGGGTCGCACCGGCTGGTTCCTGGCCGTCGTCGCGGGCCCATCGTTGGGCCCCACGATCTCACCGCGCTCCGCGGGCGTCTTCGCGTGCTGCTTCATTGCGTTCTGCGCGGGCGTGGGCGTGTTCTGCTGCGGTGTCTTCGGTTGGTCTTTCATGGCGCTTCCTTCGATCTTCCAGGTGTCAGAGTGGAAAGCCAGACTGACGCGAGCTGCGACGTGCCTACGTAGGAGCGCACGCAGCGCAGGCGCAGGCGGGGCTTGCGTGCCCCGGGCGGGTCTTGGCCGAGCGTCGATGTCCCCGACAGGCCCGCGCCCTACACGCGCTGCGGCTGAGCGCCGACGATGGCCACCATCCGTGGCGTCGTATCAATGGGCTCGCCGGTCAGTTCGACCGTCTTTCCATCCGTTCATCGAAGGAGCTGCCATGGAGAACTATCCCGAATCCGCGACGTCCGGTTCGACGCAACCGATCAACCAGACCGCTGAAGAGAAAGCCAACGCCGCAGAACTCGCCAGGCAGGCAGCGCGCCAGGTGATCGACTCCGGAAAGGAGTACGCCCAGAACGCTGTCAATGCCGCCGGCAAGAAGCTGACGGCAGCGAAGGAGCAGATGGGCAGAGCCGCCGAACAAGGCACCCACTACGTGGCCGAGCAACCCGGACGCGCTGTCGCGATCGCAGCGGCAGGCGGCCTCATCCTGGGTGCACTGCTCATGAGCGCAATGCGCAGCCGCCGCTGATTTCACAACTGCCTGGAGAACAAGATGAACATCATCATTTGGCTGATCGTCGGCGGCATCATCGGCTGGATCGCGAGCATGATCATGAGGACGGATGCGCAGCAGGGCATGGTCCTCAACGTGATCGTCGGCATCGTCGGTTCGCTCATCGGCGGGTGGCTCATTGCGCCCCTGCTGGGTTCCGCGACCGTCAATCAGAACGACTTCAGCATCATGGGGCTCGTGGCTTCACTGATCGGTGCAGTCATCCTGCTCGCGATCGTGAATCTTGTCCGGCGAGGCAGGGTTCGCTAGCTCAATCCCACGGCAGCGCCTCTCACCAGGCGCCGCCGCAGGGCGCGACATGCCGAAGAAGGCTACTTCGCAGCGGCCAGGCCTTGCGCGGTGGTCAGGTGCTCCTGAAGAACCGGCAGCGTCAGGTTCGCCCATTGCTTGATGTCGGCATCCTCGGCCGACCGGACGGCATCCTGGAACAGCTTGATGTCGGCCTGGTGGTCGGCAATGCCGACTTCCCGAACGAAGGCGCGGTCGAAGGCTGCGCCTTCCTGTTTTTCAAGTGCCGCGATCTTCCGCTTCTTCTCTTCGGGCATGTCGTTGGGCAATTGAACGTCCTTGCTCGCGGCCAGTCTCCTGAGCTGGTCGTTGGACGCGGTGTGATGTTGCACCAGCATGCTTGCGAACTGCTTCACCTGCGGCGAGCGCGCTCTTTGCGCGGCACGCCGGGAAATTTCGACTTCATACAGCCCGGCTTGGGCGGCGCTACGGAGGAAGACGTTATCCCCATCGCTGACCTTTCTCGCCCCGCCGGTGAGACCACCGCCCGAGCGAGGTGGATCGGCGGCCAGTGCAGGACCCGCGATCACCGAGGCTGCAAGGACGATCAAGGCTTGCCGCTTGTTCATGGCACGTGATTCATCGTTCATGGTCTGGCTCCATCATGAAGTCGCGGCGGCCCTCGCGAACCGCAACGGCTTGTTCTCGAGCTGTGGCGCGCCGGGCAGCCCGGTCACCTCGAGGATCTCCTGTTCGCCCAGCGTCTCGCGCTCCAGCAGCGCCGCGACCCGACTTCCCCCAGTTCGCCCTCGGCCTCGTCGATGCCTGCCACGTCGGCGAAGGTGACGCGGGTCTGGGCCTCCAGGTCGCAACGGCGCGCCTTGCTGCAGCCCAGGCCCATCAGCCCGCGGCGGCATCGAGGACTGGTTGCCCGGCCCGGGCGGCTTTCCAGGCGGCGCAGCGGGGCGCGGAGCTTGCTTGTCGCGGGAGAGCGTCGGCCATGCCATGTGCGGGTCTCCGAAGTGCGGAGTTCATGTTAACCATGCTTCGTCCCCGCTTCAGGCCCGCGGCAGGATCAACCTGAACGCGCTGCCCTGCCCCGGCGCGCTCTCCAGCACCACCTTGCCTCCATGCCGCTGGGCCACCGTCTTGACGACTGCCAGCCCGAGGCCCGCTCCCTCGACGTGGAACCCAGCGCGGCCCCTTGCAAAGGGCTCGAAGAGGTGGGCCCGAAGCTGCTCGTCGATGCCCGGTCCTTCGTCTTGTACGAGCACCGCCCATTCGAGCGGCAGCGGCTCGATGGCGCAGCGGACCGACGAACCCGCGGGCGAGAACTTGAGCGCATTGCCCAGGAGATTGGTGATCGCCCTGGCCACCAGGTCCCTGTCGATGCGGCTGTGCGCCACATCCGGAGCAGGCGACATGACGATCTCGATCCCATGGCGCCGGGTCGCTTCCCATGCATCGTCCACACATTCGAGTAGCACATCCACCAGGTTGCAGGACTCGAAGCGGTAGTTGTGCGACTGGGCCCGCACCAATTGCGTGAAATCGTCCGCGAGCCCGAGCGCCTTCCTGGCATGGCGTTCGACGCGCTCCTGGACCTGCTCCGGCGCCAGCGCGAATGGATTCTCCCGCTGCAGGTTCAGCAGCGCGAGGATCGACGCCAGCGGCGCGCGCATGTCATGGCTAAGGAAGCGCATCGCATCGTCGCGCTGGCGCTGGGCCTGCCGCATCGGCGTCACGTCCACGAGCGAGACGATCCAGCCCAGGTGCTCTCCCTCGCCGCTGAACGAGGGTGCCTGCTGCACCAGCAGCTCGCGCTCGGCACCGTCGCGCGCCGCGGCGGAATGCGCCTCGGCGCCGGCCGCAAATCGCTCGGCGGTGACCACCGGCTGATGATCCGCGCGCGACAGCACGTCCTCCATCAGGGCAGGCGCACGCGCGCCTTGCAGCTTGCCGCCGGCGTCGACACCGAAGTGCCGCGCCGCTGCCGCGTTGGCCAGCAGGACGGTTCCCGCCTTGTCGCACACCAGCGTCGCGTCCGGGAGGCCCTCCAGGCTGTCGCGGACGAAGCGGTGCAGGTTTCTCAGTTGCTGCGCCACCTGTCCCAACGCATCGATGCGACGGCCGACGAAATCGCCGCTGCCGAGCTCGGCGCCGGACAGGCCCGCCATGCGGCCGTCCGCGTGCAGGCGCCTGAATTCGTCCATCAGGTAGCGGGTGGCGGCATCGAGCTTTCGCCAGCTCCAGAGCCCGTAGGCGACAGCCACGCCGAGCATGCCCGCGGCCGGCGCGAGCTGCAGGCCGAAGCGCGCCGCTCCCGCAGCGGCCGCCACCGGCAGCAGCACCAGCGTCAGCGTGAGCAGCAGTGCCGCAAGCGGCCCGACGAAGGCCATGCCCGCCAACGCGAGCAGCGCCGGAAGGAGATTGAGTGCCGCGTTCAACCGCGCAGGCAGCGGCGCCATGCTGCGCCCGCTCTCGAGGCTGTCGAGCACGTTCGCCGACAGCTCGACGCCGGACATCAGCCTCGAGCGGTTCGAGACCGGCGTGGCGTACAGATCACCCAGCCCGGCCGCTGTGGCGCCGATCAGCACGTACTTGCCCTTGAAGGTGTCCGGCGCCACCGTGCCGTCCAGCACCTCGACATAGGACACCTGCCGGAAATGGCCGGGCGGCCCCGCGAAGGAGATGGACAACCGGCGCGAACGCTGCCAGGCGGGCACGCCATCCGCATCGCCGGTTTCCGCATCGCGCTTGCGAGGCGCTGCATCGACCGGGCCTTCGCCGATCTTGCGCATTGCGACGCTGAAGTGGTCCCACTGGCGGCCGGCGAACCCCTCGCGCAGGTAGACGCTGCGGGCGACGCCATCGTTGTCGATGTCCAGGTGCACATGCCCGAGCGCTGCCGCGCGGCGGCGCAGCGCGGGCAGCGGCTCCACCACGACAGGCTCGGCGTTGTAGCTCTGCATCATCAGCGGAAGCACAACCTTGCCGCTGCGGCCCAGCGAGGCGGCGAGCGCCGCTTCATCGGCCGGGAAGCGCTGATCGGGCTCGATCAGGAGCAGGTCCATGCCGATGGCGCGCGGCCCGTCCTTGTCGATGCGATCGATCAGCTGGGCATGGAAGGAGCGCCGCCAAGGCCAACGGCCCAGGGCCGCGATGCTCTTGTCGTCGATTGCGACGATCACCACCTCGCTGCGATCGGCGGGGCGGGCCTGCAAGAACATCAGCGCGTCCTGCAGCCAGCGGTTGGCGCCCTGCAGCCAGCCGGATCGGTCCACCACGAGGACCAGGCTCGCGACGAGGACCGCCAAGCCCAGCCATTCGAGCCAGCGCCGCGGCACGCGAGAAGATGAGGCGGTGGTGCGAGGGCCAGGCATGCGCGGCGAATGCGTCTTCGCAGAAGGTGCGGTGAAGCGCTACTGGCGGCCGATGGGGCGGCCGTCGCCGTCATGAACGGCACTGCCGCTCGCATCGCGCACGACCGGACCGATCCGCACCGCCTGCGGCACCGAGAAGACGCCCGCATCCCCCTGTGGCGTGATGGCCTGCATCCGCACGTAGTAGGTGCCGGGCGGCAGCGCCTTCAGGTGCAGGAATGCCTCGGAGTGCGTCTCTGCCTGGACGACGTCCGCGAAGGCGCTGTCGCGCGCCACCTCCACGCGGTAGCGGTAGCCGGGCAGCGCGGACCAGTAGAGCTGCAGCGCCCCGTCGGCGTCGCCGAACCTGGGCGGCGGCGGCACCGGCGGCGGCTCCACCACATCGAAGCGCCGGCCGGCGCTGAACGGCCCCTGGTCGGTCCTTCCATCCGGCGTCAGGCCGACGGAGGCCACGCGCCAGTAGTAGCGGCCGGGAGGCAACTGGGCGGAGCGCCGGCACTCCTGGACCTCCGCATCGTCGATTCGCAAGTCCTTGAAGGACTCGTCGCTCGCGATCTGCAGCCTGAAGCGACGGATGCCGGCCGGCTGCGCGCAGCTGAACTCGACCGGGCTGCCGACGATTCTTTCGCCGGGCGCGGGCCCTTGCGACAGCGGCGCGACCGGCCGCGCCTTGACGCGGATCGCGCGCGTGCTCTCGAGGCTCGAGAGGCCTTCCGAGTCCACGCCGCGCGCACCCACGGTGTAGTCGCCATCGTCCAGACCGGCGAAGCGCAGTTCGCCGGTTTCGATCACGCCGTTGCGCACGACCTGCTCCATCGCCGGGTCCTTGGCGATGCGAACGCGGTAGGCCACCACGCCCGGCACGGCAGGCAGCGCCAGGCGAACGAAGTCGGCATCGGTGATGGTGGCCGGCAGCGCCGCGAGGTCGGGCGCCGCGGGCAGCCGGCGCACGGGCCCCACGGTGCCGGCCTGGCTCACGCGAGCGCCCTCTCCTGCCTGCAGGCGCTGCTCGCGCAGGCCGTGCGGGCCCGGACTGCGCGCGCGGCCCTTCAGATCGACAGCGCCGTGCATGACCTCGCCGGTGACGCCGGCATCGGGCTGGATGGCAACGCCGAACTCCGTACCGCGCACGCTCGCCACGGCCAGCGGCGTGCGGATCTCGAAGCGGCCCGATCCGCCGCGCAGCGGCTGCGCCGAGACATCCACACGGCCCGCATCGAGCTGGATCAGCGTTTCGTTGGCCTGCAGCGCCTCCTGGCGGCGCACGCCGGCGAGCCGCACCGTCGAGTTCGCAGGTACGCGCACCACCGAGCCGTCGCTCAGCGCGAGGCGCAGATAGCCATCGGTTCCGACTTCGATGCGGGTGCCCTCCGGCAGGCGCGCGCCCGCCTGCACGGGCTGCGCCTGCGCATCCTGGGCGGCGAACTGGCGAACTTCTCCCGTAACGTACTCCACCGTCGCGAAGCTCGGCGCAAAGGCCAGCAGCGCAGCCGGGATGCGCACGCGTGTGCCCGGCTCGATGCGATGCGGGTCGGCGATCCCGTTGTGCTCCTGCAGCTGGTGCCAGCGATCAGACCGGCCCGTGTATTGCTCGGCCAGCCCGTAGAGCGTCTCGCCGGCCTGCACGGCATGCACGAGGTCCGGCTCGGCGGCGGCGGCCGGCGGCGAGAAGGCCAGCGCCGCGTGCAACGCCAGCTGCAGGCTGGCGAGGCACTGCCCGATGCGGCTCGCGTGACGGCGTGCGGCCCGCGCCGCCCCCTCACGCGACATGGTTCTCATCGTTGCCGAGCACTTCGAAGCGGTAGCCCTGTCCGTAGATGGAAGCCAGGCGATAGCCGCTCTCGGGACGCAGCCCGAGCACCGTTCGCACGCGGGAGATGTGCGTGTCGAGCGAGCGCGACATCAGCTCGGTCCCGGGTGGATTGGCGACGCCCCAGATCGTCTCCAGCAAATGCTTGCGCGAGATCAGACGCCCCGCGTTGCGGAACAGGAACAAGGCCAGGTCGAATTCCTTCTGCGTCAGCGCCACCGGCTTGCCGTCGATCTCCAGCTGCCGGCTCGCCAGCACGAAGCGATAGCGTCCCCACACCTGCTCTTCGGGCGGCGGGTCCATGTAGGCCCGCCGCAGCAGCGCTCGCACGCGCGCCGCCAGTTCGCCGACGCGCACCGGCTTGACCATGAAATCGTCCGCCCCTGCGGTCAGGCCTTCGACCACATCGCGCTCTTCATGGCGGTTGGTGACGAAGAGGATCGGAATGCGGGCCTGCACATTGGCGCGGACCCATCGCACGATCTCCGGGCCGGTGATGTCGGGCAGGTGCCAGTCCAGGACCAGCAGATCGAAGGTCTCGCGCTGCAGCTCCCGCCGCAGGGCGGCACCTTCAGAGAAGACGTGGCAGTCGTGCCCGATGGCTTGCAAAGTGCACCTGACGAGGTCGAGCTGATCGACGTCGTCGTCCAGTGCGGCAACTCGCATTTCTTGTACTACCTTATTGTTGAGCGCCCGCAAGGCAGCGGGGCTTCGATGAGCGAGAAAGTGTACTGGTCAAGGTGAGGCGGAAGGCGCGGCGGATTGTCAAACAATGTCAATTCCAGCCCGCTCGTGTAGGACTGCACACCTGCCCGTTGCCAGTCCTGGATGACGCCGCCCATCGCTGTTCGCAGCCAATTCTTAGGCATTGTCAATTCGATTGTCTGGCGTGCAGGGCTTCCCTACATTCACGCTCCAGACACACCCGGCCCGGGTGCGTGCGGCAAGGCCAGACGCCTGCCCTGTTGAACCTACACTTTTTCCGAACGCATGCACACGTCCCACATCGCACCGAGGAACGAAGCGCACCAAGGCGCCTTTCCCCAACCGCTCGAACTGCTGCAACGCCTCGCGAACACGAGGCTGCCCATCCGCGTCGTCGACCATGGCGAGATCGAGACCTTGAGGATCTTGAAACTGGCCGGCTCTATCAAGGCCGCCATCCCGGAAGCCGCGCATCCGCCCGGCGGCCTGCATCGAAGCCAGCGGCAGCTGCCGGCAACGGTGGACGAGATCACCCGGCTGGGCCGGGCCATGCTCGAGCGCTTCGCGCGTCCTTCCCGTGGAAGAACACTGGCCT
Organism: Variovorax sp. WDL1; assembly: GCF_001541225.1. Taxonomy (GTDB): domain Bacteria; phylum Pseudomonadota; class Gammaproteobacteria; order Burkholderiales; family Burkholderiaceae_C; genus Variovorax. The sequence continues at coordinate 42,205 of NZ_LMTS01000077.1, forward strand.
GCTCGGCGGGCCCCTGCCTGTAGGCACCACACGCCCGTTCGACCATGACCAGCATCTTCAACCAGCCCCCCTCCGCCTGCCCGGCGCCCACGACCATGGACCTGCTCGACAAGGCGCTCGAGCAGGGCAACCTGCGTGCCTGGGCGCTTCGCCTGGGACTGTCGGAAGAAGCATTGCGGACCGCGCGGAGCAGGGGTCGTCTCTCGCCCGTGATCGCGGGCGCGCTGGCCGAAGACCTTCACCTGGATCCGGCTCAATGGATGGTCATCGCCGTGCTCGAGACCGAGCGCGACAGCGCCTGCAAGACCCGGATGGTCCAGCGCTTCAGGAAGTCGTGGCCGTGCCTGCGCGACCCGCGCGCGAACAAGTCGTGACTGCCGGCCGGGGTCGCGCGTCTTTGTCTTTGCATCTTCGCGCCTGCACATGAGTCAGAAGCCCGACTGCTGAATCACGACCGACACGGCGTTGTCGATCCAGTTGCGCGCGATGCTCTCGCGCGTGCCCTCGAAGTGCACTCTCACCTCGCGCACGGCAAGCAGCGGGGTTTCCGATTCGCCCTCCACCAGCACGCGGAACCACGCTTGCGCCGGCCGCAGCTCGTTCTTCGGGCGCGTCGGGTTGAGCGCGATCGGGCCGCCGTGGTCCTGCGCCAGCAGCAGGTGCGGCAGGCGCTTGACCGGGCTGCTGTCGATGGCGCGCACCTGCCCTTGCAGCTTGCGCGTGCGCCCCTTGACGATGACCGTCGCCGTACTGCCCCGCGACAGGCGCTGCCGGTCATGCTCGGGCACCAGCGCCTCGACGCGCCAGCGCCGCCCGTCGACCACCATCGCGATGAGCTGCGACGGCGCGACCCAGGTGCCCTGCCCCACCAGCGGATCGACGTCGCGCACTTCACCAGCCTGCGAGGCGACCAGCCGCAGCCGCAGCAGCTC
>NZ_LMTS01000077.1:43195-48992 GCF_001541225.1 Variovorax sp. WDL1
CAGCGGCTCGCCTGCTGCTCGGCGACGGCCAGCTGCGCTGCCGGGCCCTCCTCCAGGCCCAGCGCACCGCGCGCGGCGCGCGTGTAGGCCAGGGCCAGGGCGCGCGCCTTGTCGCGTTCCTCGGCCTGCGTCGGGGCATCGAGCATCAGCAATTCGCGACCGGGCTGCACGTCGGCGCCGTCCGCGATGTCCAGTGCCGTGACGCGTGCCGCGAACGGCGAATAGACGGGCTGCTCCGAGCCGGCCTTGATCACGCCTGGTGCGCTGATGCTTGCATGCCATGGCAGCCAGAGCACGAGCCCCCCCGCCACGGCTGCGAGCAGCCATCCGCGCTTGCGCCGGCGCGGGATCTCGGCGCGCCGTTCGCGCCACACGCGCAGTTCGGCCATCACTGGTCGGCCGACGAAGACGGCGATCTCGACGAAGAAGAGGAACACGCCCAGGGCCTTGAAGAAGGCGTGGTAGACCACCAGCGCGATGCCGACGAACAGCACCAGCCGGTAGAGCCAGGTCGCGAAGGCGAAGGCGATCAGCAGCCGGCGGAAGCCGGTCGACAGCGTCTCCGGCAGCGGGTCGTCCAGCCCGAGCAGCCAGCGCCGCAGGAAGTGCCTCGCCTGCTGCCCCGCGCGCTCGTGCAGGCCCGGGAAGTCGATCGCGTCGGCCAGCATGTAGTAGCCGTCGAAGCGCATGAAGGGGCTCGCGTTGATCAGCAGGGTCATCACCCAGGCGGTGGTGGCCAGGAAGAACAGCGCGCTGCGCAGATCGCCATCGGGCAGGAAGGCCCAGAGCAGGGTCGACCACGCCGCCAGCACCAGTTCGGAGGCGATGCCCGCCGAGGCGATCGCGAAGCGATGGCGCGAGCGCTCCAGCTTCCAGCTCTCGCCGGTGTCGGTGTAGGCCATGGGCCACATCACGAGCAGCGCCACGCCCATGTGGCCCACGCCCACGCCCAGCTTGGTGGAGACCAGCGCATGGCCCAGCTCGTGCAGCAGCTTGGACACGATCAGCGCGCCTGCGAAGCCCACCACGCCATCCCAGCTCAGTGCGCCACGCAAGTTGGCCTCGACTGTGTCCCACTGCCGCGCCGCGAGCACCAGGCCACCGACTGCGGCGAGTGCGCTGAGGCCTGCAAACCACCGCGTGAAGAGCCACCCCACCCAAGGCAGCAGCCGCTGCAGCCACTGCGCGGGCCGCACCAGCGGGATGCGGATGAACAGATAGTTGTTGAGCAGCCATCGCCAGAGCGGCATCGGCGCCTTCTGCCGCGCTGCGCTCAGCAGTTGATGGCGCTCGAGGAAGCTTCGGAACCCATCCACGTCGTCGGGCGCCGGCGCCAGCGTGGTGGCATCCGCGACCTCGCGGGCGATGCGTTGCGGATCAGCCAGGCGCCACCGCTGCAGGATCTCGAACTCGAGCCAGCCGATGCGAAAGAAGAGATTGCGCACCGGATCGCAGATGTGCCACGCGGGCGAACCGTCGCGGTTCGCGCCCGCCGCATGGATCTGCAGTTCTTCGCGCAGCGAGGGCCAGGGCGCGGGACCGGCGGCGGCATGGCTCAGCATCCGCACCACTCCCGCACCGCCGCGAAGGGGCGCCGGAACATCAGGTAGCCCAGCACGATCCAGTCGCCCGACACGCGCGCCGTGCCGCGCAATCCGATGCGGGTGACGGGCGCCGTCTCTTCCAGATGTCCGCGCAACTGGTAGCTCGCAACCCCGTTCGGCGCCTCGACCGCCTGGTAGCCGGCGTAGTCGAGCCGCGCGGAAACAGGATCGAGCGGCGCGACGCGCAGGAACAGCGTCATCGGCGCGCCCGGCGCGAGGTTGACCGCTTCGCTGACCGGTGCCCACGCCTGCACGCCCAGCGAGGCCGGGTCGGCCAGCAGCCCGACGCGCTCGCCGGTCTGCACCGGCCGCCCCGCCCAGTCGTCGGGATCGGAATAGACGAACACGCCCTGCGCCGGTGCCTTGATCGACAGCTGCGCCACCTCGCGCTGCAATCCGGCGACCTCGACCTCGCGCTCGCGCAGCTTGCCTTCGGCCAGGTTGAGCTCGGCCTTGGCGCTCTGCGATTCGATGGCGCGCTGCGAGGCCTGGTGCAGCTCGAGCCGCGCGCTGGCCAGTGCAGCCTGCGCCACGGCCAGGCGGTTGAAGAGCGTGGTGTCGTCGAGCTCGGCGAGGGTCTGCCCGGCCTCGACCGGCGTATTGGGCGGCACCACCATGCGCTTGATGACGCCGTCGCGCGGCGAGGCGATCACCTGGCTGCGCAGGGAGACCACCTCGGCCTGCAGCAGCGCGTACTCGCGCACCGGCACGAGCAGCAGCAGCGGAAGCAGCAGCAGCGACCAGCGCAGCGCCTTGCGGGCCCAGAGCCCTTGCCACAGCGTGCCGATCGAGCGCCGCCGGCCCGTCAAGGCCCACCAGGCATGGCCATAGGTCGCCGCAGCCTGCAGCAGCAGGTACTCGGGCGCCGTTGCGTCGAACTCGACAGGCCACGGGTTCTCGCGCGCCAGGAACAGCACCGCGCGCACGCGGCCATCCGGCCCCGCGAGCGGAAGCGCCCACACCTGCCCGGGCAGCCAGTCGGCCCACGAGGCAGCGAGCGCCGGCGGCAGCATCGACGGCGCCAGCGCCAGCACGGGCGCCGCGGCGGGCAGCGCATCGAGCTGCGGCCGCAGGTGGTCGGCGACCTCCGCGAGCCACAGCGCATAGGGGGAATCCGCTTCGACGTCGGCCAGCCCCGAGTGGCCCACCAGCCGCGTGCGCCGCGCGCCGAAGTAGCCGACCAGCGCCGCCTGCCGGTAGCTGGCGAGCGCGTGGGTCTCATTGCAGATGACGAAGGCGAGGTCGGCCGCGCGGGGAGCCGCGCGCACCTTCGCGGCAAGCGCATGGAACGCCAGGTCGGTCATGGCCTCTTTCCGCGGCGGGCCAGGCTCAACGCCGCGCCGGCGCGTGAACCTGGCCGCTCATGCCGGGCAGCACCTGGCCGCTCGCGCTCGCGAGCTCGGTCTCGATCTCCACCGTCTGGCTCACCGCGTCGACGCGCCCGGCTACGCGCGTGACCTTGAGCTCGCAGGCGCTGCCGGTCTCGTCGACCATGCCTTCGAGCCGCTCGCCCGGCTTGAGCCAGGCCAGCCATTGCGAGGGCACGTTCATCCGCGCCTTGAGCGGGCCGCTGCCGACAAGCTCCACCACCGGCGCTCCGGGATTCACGCCCTGCCCCACCTTGACATGCACACGCGCGACCTTGCCCGCGAACGGGGCCACGAAGGCGCACTGGCCCAGCTGCGCGTCGAAGATGCGGATCTGGCTCTGCGCCTTGTTGACGTTGGCCGCGGCGAGCTCGACCTCGACCTCGGCCGCCGACTGCAGGCCCTGCAGCTTCATCTTGGCCTCGTACTGCACCCGCGCGGCCTCGGCCTCGGCGCGTGCCGCATCGCGCCGCGCCTGGACCTCGGCGCAGTCATAGGCGGCCAGCAGCTGACCCGCGCGCACGGTGTCGCCCAGGTTCGCGGAAACCTTGGCAAAGCGCCCGGCGACCGACGCGGAGAGGATGCTTTCCTGCGATGCCACGACGAGGAAGCGCACCGGCGCGGCGCTGGGCGCAGCCTGCAGGGACGCACGCGACGGCACCGGCTCGGCAGCGGCCTGCTGCAGGCCGAAGCCGTTCACGCAGAGAGCGAGCAGGCCCAAAAGCCTCGCGGTTCCCTTCACGGCTTCTGCGCCACGGAGGCGCCGCTGCGCGACAGGCGCCGCACGTCGGAGATCACCGACAGCGTCGCCGCCTCGGCGAAGGCTCCGAGCGCACGCTCGGTGGGCGCGTTGGGCAGGAAGCTCGCGTAGCGCTGCGACAGCAGTTGCCGGCCGCCCGGCTCCGACAGCGTCACGCGCCACTGCGCACGCGCGGTGGCGCGCGAATCCACGCGCTCGAAGCGGAGCGTCAGTGCCAGGGCGTCGCCGCCCTGCGCCGTCTGCAGCTCGTTGCGGGTGACGATGCGCTCGACGGCGCTGCGCACCGTGGCCTCGCTCACGCCAGTGGGCAGGTTCTCCACGCGCACGACGATCGGACGGCTGGCGGTCTGCACCGCGGCGGTCTGCACGAAGGCCACCTTCTCGCCTTCGGCGAGGCTGTTGTCGATGGCCTTCGCCAGGGTCGGCAGGTCGGTGCCGGTCACGCTGTCGGGCAGGAGGTCGATGCCGACCGAATTGAGCACGCGGGCATAAGAGGCCTGCGTCGCGGCGTAGGCGGTGGCGAGGTAGAAGCGGGAGACCAGCGCACGCGAATCGGTGCGCAGGGACTCGAGCTCGCTTTCGAGCCGGTTGCTGCTGCCGGCGCGCGAGACGCTCGCCAGGCGCTGGTCCACGCGGCTCGATTCGGCCGCGAGCTCCTGGTCCACCAGGGCCAGCTTGTAGCGCTCGACCGACACGCGCACCTGCGTGATCACGGCCATCGAGAGCGCGAGGCGGCGCGCCTCGTCGTTGCGCACGCGCGCTTCATTGGTGCGCTTGATCGCCGGAATGGCCGCGAGGCGGAACAGGTCCATCGAGACGCTCACGCCGACATCGCTCCAGCTGCTGTTGTAGAGCAGCTCGTTGGAGTCGTAGCGCGGGCCGGCGTACAGGTTGAGGCTGGGGAACAGCGCGGCAATCTGCTTCTTGGTCTCGTTGACGCCGACGCGCGCCTTGTAGTCCTCCTCGCGCAGCTCGGGCCGGTTCTCCAGCGCGGCGCGCTCGAGCTTGTCGATGTCGAGCGTGGCGGGGGCCAGCGCGTCCACGGGGCCGTCGACCAGGGTGAACTCGGTGCCGGGTGGCAGGCTCATGAGCGCGGCGAGCTCGCGCTTGGCGAACTGCATTTCCTGGCGCTTGAGGTTGACCAGCGTCATCGCGTCGAGCAGCGCGCGCTGGTAGGCCAGGCCCTGCGCGGGCGGCAGCACGCCGGCGCGCTCGGCTTCGCGCGACTTCGCGAGCGCGTCCTCGATGCGGGTGGCGAGCTGGTCGGCGTCGGCGAGCAGTCGCTGCGCACCGAGCGCGCGCCAGTACGCGTTGCGCACGTCCTGCACGATGTTCTGCAGGATCTTGCGGCGGCGCTCCTCGGCGATGTTGACCTCGTCGGCCGCCTGCTTGGCGCGGAAGTAGGCCAGGCCGAAGTCGAGCGCGTTCCACGACAGCGTGGCGCGGCCGTAGTAGTGCGAGCGTTCCTCCGAGGTGGAGGGCCGCAGGCTCACGACGCGGTCCTCGATGCCGATGCTGGTGCCGCCCGAATCGTTGCTGCGGTCGTTGTAGCCGGCGTCGGCCACCAGCTTGGGCAGCATGTCGGCGGCCGAGACGTCGAGCAGCCCACGTGCGAGCGCGCTTTCCATCAGCTTGAGGCGGTAGTCGAGGTTGTACTTGAGCGCCCGGGCCAGTGCGCCGGAATAGCTGATCGGCCCGGAGACCGGCGCCTGGTCCTTGTACATCTGCGCCTGGTCATTGGCGACGCGCTGCGCCACCTCGTCCGGCGTCACCTGAACCGGATTGACGCTGCAGCCCGCGAGGAGGATGGCGACGGCCACTGCCATCAGGCTGGGGACGCCGGGGAGTCTGGATTGCTTGAAGTTCTTCACGCTGGGTCTCTCATGTCGGGTTTCGAAGATGGGTCCGAGGGGTGCGCTCGCGATCACGACCGGGCTCCCGGCACCGTGACGCGCACCGGCTCGTGCTGCTGCACGCGGACGAGGTCGCGCACGGTGCCGCGCTCGGCAGCGCTCGCGGCCAGCCGGCCGGAGAAGGAAGGTGCGGCATCGGCGGGCCGTGCCGCC
>NZ_LMTS01000077.1:49091-70909 GCF_001541225.1 Variovorax sp. WDL1
GTCTTGCCCCCCGGCACGACGATGCGCTCGCCACCGCCCTGCGAAGGCGGCGCGGCCTTTTCCTCCGGCACGGCGAAATCAGGGAAGTCGCCGAACAGCGCATTGCCGCCGTCCGGCAAGCCGGCCCCGAGTCCGCGCAGCGCCAGGCTCTGCCGCAGGTCCTCCAGCAGCCGCAGCGAGGCCGCCACGCCATCGCGGCTGACGTGCTGGATGTTGCTCATGTCCTGGCCGATGCCGGGCAACGCGTTCTGGTCGAAGGCGCTGTACGACACCCCGCCGGCCACGCGGGCCGCGATCGATGCCAGGGCCTCCTGACTGACCCGCTGCGATTCATGCACCGAGAACTGCACGAAAAGCGCGGGCGCCATGCCCTGCGCGATGACGCGCTGCTGCGCCGGATACTCGATCGGGAAGACCTGGTCGCCTTCCGGCGGGCGGAACTGCGAGGCGCCGCGGATCGTCACCACCAGCTGGGCGGTGCTGGTGCTGCCGTCGGCATCGGTGATGGTGTAGCTGAACACCTCGGTCAGCGTCTGGCCGTCGCTGAGCGCGGCGACGCGGGCGTTGCTGGTGTCCACCTCGTAGCTATAGCTGCCGTTCGCATTCATGCGCAGGCTGCCGTATGCGCCGGCCAGCGCCCCGCCGCCGATCACGCCCGGGCGTCCCTCGAAGGAGAAGGCGGTCACGGGCTCGGCCACGACATCGGCACCGATGCGGTCGCCGATGTCGCCCGGTCCGCGCCCGTTCGACCCGAACACGTTGCCGCCGACTGTGGGCACGCCTGGCCGCGTGGTGTCGACCGAGGCGGCGTCGTCGCGCGCGGTCGGCACATCGTCGATCACCAGCACGCGCAGCGTGCCCGAACTCGTGTCGCCATCGCGGTCGCGCACGACGATGGCGATGTCGTCCGTCACTTCGCCGCCCGCATGCGGCTGCCGGCTGGTCAGCGTGTAGCTGTAGGTGACGGCACCGGTCGCCGGGTCGTAGCCGGTGAGCGTGAGCAGGCCCTTGTCGGTCACGAGGGTGACCGGCGTCGTCCCGAGCTGCGCCAGCTGTGCCGGGGTCAGCGGGGTGCCGGCGACCTCGAGGCTGCCGAGGCCGTCGGGCGTGCGGATCACGAAGCGGCCGGTGGTGGTCTCGCTCGGGTCGCCGCCGTCGCCCAGCCCGCGCTCGCTGACGGTGGCCTCGCCGGTGCTGCCGGAGCCGTTGCCGTCGTCGAGGACCAGCGACACGCCGTCTTCGGCGCCGCCGATGGTGATGGTGATGGTGGCCGTCGAGCTGTCGCCGTCAGCGTCGGTGATGGTGTAGTTCACCACCTCGGTCAGCGTCTCGCCGGGAAGCAGGTGCTGGACGACCGGGTTCGCGTTGTCGAGCGTGTAGGTGTAGCTGCCGTCGGCGTTGACGACGATGCTGCCGTAGGCCGTCGCGAGCGGGCTGCCCAGGCTGCCCGGCGTGCCGCCGAAGCTCACGCCGGTGACCGGCACGCCGTTGGCGTCGTCGGCACCGTTCGCATCGTTCGCCTTCACGTCGCCGCTCGCGGTGTTCGGCGCCGCGTCCTCGTCGATGGTGGCGGCATCGTTCGCCGCTACCGGCACGTCGTCGACGATTCGCACCTGCAGCGTGCCCGTGCTCGAGCCGCCGCCTGCGTCGGTCACCTGCAGTTCGACGGGATCGAAGCTCTCGGTGGCGCCGGGCTGGCCGAGCGGGTTCTTGAGCGTGTAGGTGTAGCTCAGCTCGCCGGCCGTCGGCACGCCGCCGACCGAACTGGTGGCGGTGAAGCCGGTGAGCACCAGCGTGCCCTCGCCGGTGTCGATGCTGCGCGGCGTGGCGCCGAGCGCCTGCAGCTCGGCGACCGTCAGGGTGGTGCCGCCGACCGTGACCGAGGTCAGCCCGTCCGCCGCGCTGATGGCGATGGTGCCGCCGCTGGTCTCGCTCGGGTCCGCGCCGGCCGGGCCGTCCGTTAGGCCGCTTTCATGCACCTCGGTCTGGCCGGCCGCGGCGCCGTTGCCGTCGATCGGAACGATGGTCGGTCCGCTCGCATCGGTGCGGCCGTTGATCGCGATGGTGAGCGTGGCGGTCGAGGTGTCGCCGTCGGCATCGACGATGGTGTAGCTCAGCGTCTCCGTCAGCGTCTCGCCGTCCTTGAGCGCATTCACCAGGGCGTTGTCGTTGTCGAGCGTGTAGGTGTACGTACCGTCCGCGTTGACGACGATGCTGCCGTAGGCGGTGGCGAGCGGACTGCCCAGCACGCCCGGCGTCGCGCCGAAGCTCACGGCCGTGAGGGGCACTGTGTTGCCGTCGTCCGCGCCGTTGCGGTCGTTGACCTTCAGGTCGCCGCCGACGGTGTTCGTGCCCGCGTCTTCGTCGATGCTGTTCGCGTCGTTCGCGGCCAGCGGAACATCGTCGACGATCAGCACCGTGAGGGTGCCGTTCGCCACATCGCCGTCGCGGTCGGTCACGGTCAGTGCGAACGGGTCGGTGACCTCGCCGCCGCTGTGGTCCTGCCGCTGCTGCAGGGTATAGGTGTAGCTCACGTCGCCGGCGGTGGTGAGGCCGCCGACCGTGCTGGTGGGCGTGAATCCGGTGATGTTCAGCACGCCGTCGGCGGTGATGATGGTCTGCGGCGCGCCGGGGGTCGCGGCCTGCAGCTGCGCCAGCGTCAGGGGCGTGCCGTTGATGCTGATGCTGCTCAGGCCGTCGGCGGCGCTGATCGTGAAGGTGCTTGCGCCCGTTTCGCTGGTGTCGCCTGCGCTGGTGAGGCCGGCCTCGTTCACGCTGAGCTGGCCGGTCGCCGCGCCGTTCTGGTCGCTTACCACGATGCCGGGAACGTCGTCGCCCGCGCCACCGTCGGCGGCCCCGGTGATCGTGATCGTGAGCTGCGCGATGTCGGTGCCGCCCGCGCCGTCGGAGACGGTATAGGCGTAGACCTCGGTCAGCGTCTCGCCGGCCGTCAGGGCCTGCACGCGCGGATCGGCGTTGTTCAGCGTATAGGTGTAGCTGCCGTCGGCATTGAGCACGACGCTGCCGTAGGTGCCGGCGAGCGGGCTGCCCACGCTGCCGGCGGTGCCGCTGCCGGCCTCGGTGCCGGTGCGCACGGCGCTCACGGTCAGCGTTGCATGGTCGGGGTCGGTATCGCCCTGCCCCGGCACGCGGCCGTTGACGACGTTGGCGCCGACCGAGACCGTGTCCTCCACGATGCTGTGCGTGTCGTCGTTGGCCGTCGGCAGGTCGTTGGCGGCCACGATGGTGAGGGTGCCCGTCAGCACGTTGCTGTCGAGCGCCGGCCCACCGGCGTCGCCGCCCGCCTGCACGTTGTTGCCGTCGTTGATGACGACGGTGTAGACGCGGTCGGGGTCCGTGCCGAAGTTGGTGGGGTTGTCGCTGGTGCTGCGGTACGACAGCGCGTTCAGCACGCCCTGCACTTCCGCCAGCGTCGTGTCGGCATCGAACTGCACGACCAGCGGCGCGCCGTTGCCGCCGGAGACGTTGGCGCCGGCCGGCAGCGCGCCGTCGACCAGCAGCAGGTCGCCCGGCTGGTAACCGTCGAGGCTGACGGTGATGCGGCCCGCGCCGAAGATGCCCGCATCCAGCCCCGGCGTGGTGGCGAGATCGAGGTCGGACACGGTGCTGCCGCTGAGCAGTGCGACCGGCGGAATGCTGACCCCTGTGCCCGTCTGGCCGTTCTCGATCGCGCTGGCGTTGGTGGGCGTTCCCGCGAGCACCGGCGCGTCGTTGCGCGGCGCCACCGTGGTCGAGAGCGTGCGCGTCACCGACCACTGGCTGGTGGCGGCGCCGACGGTGGCGCTGATGTCCCCCGCACCTGCAACGACGGCGGTGTCGGAGACGCGCACGGTCAACGCGCCGGGCGTGCCGTTGTAGTTGGCGGCCGGCACGAAGCGCAGCTGCGCATCGGGCGGCAGCAGCACCGCGCTGCCGTCGGAGGCGCCGGCCGGCACGGCCGTCCAGCTCGTGCCGCTGTCGGTCGAGTACTGCCAGCTGCCCTCTGCCGCGGTGGCGGCATTGCCGACGATCGCGATGCCGCCGAAGGGCGTGGCCGCGTTGCCGCCACCCGTGATGCCGGCCTGGTTGTCCGTGGCATCGCCGTAGCCGCCGCCGAACAGGCTGGCCGCGGTGGCCGCAGGCGCGGGCTGGCCTTGCTGGTCCTCGACGCCGGCAGCGAGCACGGCATCGGTCCCGGTGGGCCGGTCGTTGACGTTGGCGACGCTGGTCGACAGCACGACCGTCGCCGCGCTGTAGACGGTGGTGCCGCCGTTGCCGGCGCCCGCAACGTTCACGGTCGAGCCGGAAACCGGGTCGGCCGTGGCGCTGTCGGCGTTGGCATCGGTCTCCACCAGGCGCACCGTGAGCTCGTTGGGCGTGCCGTGGAAGTTCGCGGCGGGCACGAAGCGCAGCTGCGCGCTCGATGCGAGCACCAGCGCGTTGGCATCGCTGCGCGCGCCCACGGCCGGCCAGGTCGTGCCGTCCAGCGAGTACTGCCACTCGCCCTGCGCCGGATCCAGCGCAAGGCCGGTGATCGCCACGCCGAAGAAGTTGTCGGGCGTGCTGCCGCCGGTCGCGCCGGTGCCGCTGTTGTCGATCTGGTCGGCCGCATCGCTGAAGTGGCTGCCGAACAGGGCCCCGACGGTGCTGCCCGCGGCCGCGTTGCCGGCGTCTTCGTTGACGGCCGGCAGCGTCTCGGCATTGCCGTTGACCACGACCGGGGCGTCGTTGAGCGGATCGACGGTGAAGCTGAAGGTGCGCGTGGTGACCAGGTCGGCGGCCACGCCGTTCTGGTAGGCGAAGGTGCCGGTGGTGCTGTTGTCGCCGGGTGCCAGCGTCGCCGGCCGGCCGCCGGTATTGCCCTCGTCGTCGACCACGATGGTGACGGTGAAGGAGCCGTTCCAGTCCGGTCGCCCTGCCACGCCGGGCGCATCGGGCAATTGCACTTCGATGGTGTTGATGCGGCTGTTGATCTCGGCCAGCGTGCCCGTGATGGTGACCGACCTGCCGTCGCCGGCGATCACCGCGCTGCCGCCGCTGCCGGCGCCGATGGCGGTGATGGTGAAGCCTTCGGGCACCGAGACGGTGGTGGTGAGGACGCTGGTGTCCAGCGCGTCCTGGTCGGTCACGGTGATGCCGGTGAGGGTGACGCTGCCGCTGCCCTCCCCCGCGTTCAGGTTGCCTGCCGCGATGTGCGCCGGATCGTTCACCGACGACGGGAACAGCGTGCGGTAGGTCGATGCGACATTGCTCGCCAGCCCGCCCGGCGTGGCCGCATAGGGGTCGATGGCGGTGGCCGGCGGGACGACGGTGCCGTTGCCCGCGTTGTCGTTCTGGCCGCCGTTGGCGCCGGTCACCACGCCGCCGCCGTCGCGCACGCGATCGTCGGCAATGACCTCGACGCGGTAGCCCACGTCGCCGTTGGCCAGCGCGCCGGTGAGCGCGACGGCCAGGCCATCGAGGTAGGCCTGAACCTGGGCGCGCGTGCCGCTGATGACCAGGGCGCTGCCGGTGCCGTCGAACACGCCATCGATGGCTACGCCCGAGCTGCCGGCGTTGCCCGAAGTGATGGTGACCTCGCCGTTGGTGCCGTCGTAGGAAGTGGCGGGCAAGGCGTTGCCGCTGGCGTCGGTGATGCGGATGGTCAGCTGCAGGAAGTCGGCCTCGCCGTCCGTCACGTCCGATGCGGCGCCGTTGCCGGCGATGTCGCCGTCGACGTCGATATCACCGACCGTGAAGCCGGGCACCGCGGTGGGCGTCGCGCCGCCGGTCAGGACGACCGGCGTGCTGGATGTGATGCCGCCGCCCAGCGAGACCGTGGGCGCATCGTTCACCGGCGCGATGGTCAGCGCCATGGTCACGTCGGGCGGATTGTCGGCAACGCTGCCGGCGCCCACGTCGTCGCCGATGCGGGAGCCTGCGTCGTCGAAGGAGACGGTGAGCGTCACGTCGCCGGCATCGACGCCGTTGGTGTCATGGTTGAGGTTGGCCGCGCTGCGGTAGGTGAGGCCCGTCGCGGCGCCGCTGTTGATGAGGGCCTGGATGTCGCTCGCACGGCCGGTGAGGACCAGCAGGCCGGTGTTGTCGCCGGTGATCGTGACGGCCTGGCCGCCGCCGGGCGTGACGCTTCCCTGCGCGCCGGCGCCGCCGATGCCGAGCGTGCCGCTGGGCACCGACAGCCGCACGGTGACCGGCGTGTCGAAGGCGGCCGACTCGGGGTCGGCGACCACGAAGCCGCCGCCGATGTAGGTGGCCTGGTCCTCGACCACATTGGCGCTCGGGGGCGCGGTGAGCGTGGCGGGGTCGTTCTCGCTCGAAGCGAAGATGCGCACCGAGGCCGCCGAAATGTTGCCGGTGATGGCGCCGGCGGTCGGCACGGCGGCGCTGTACCAGTCGTACTCGGTCGCCGGAACGGCGATGCCCGTCGTGCCCGGCGGATCGGATTCGTTGATCGGGCCACCGTTCGCGCCCGTCTGGAGGGCGCCGGCAGCGTCGCGCAGCCGGTCGTCGGCAATGACCTGCACCTGGTAGACCGCGTCGCGATCGTCGCCGAAGGTCACGGTCAGCCCCGCGAGCGCTGCGTTGACCTGAGCGCGGGTGCCGCGCAGGGTCAGGAAGTCGCCCGTGCCGTTCTTGTCGCCGTCGACCGTCACGCCGCCCATGGAGGTCGAGCCGATGGTCACGCCGGCATAGGCGACGGCGTCGAAGGCGTTGCCGCCGGCATCGAGCAGGCGCACGATGACCTGCACGAAATCGCTCTCGCCGGCGGTCGGCGTGTCCATGTCGGAGTCGGCCACGCTGAAGCCCGGCACCGGGTTGTTCACGGCACTCGCGCTGTCGACGGGAATCGGCTCGGCCGGGCCCGTGACCACCGGCGCATCGTTGGCCGGCGTGACGTAGATCCAGAACTGGTTGCCCGGCTGCTCCTTGTCGCCGTCGCCGAGGCTGAAGGTGAAGGAGTCGCTGGGCGGATTCGGATAGGTCGCGCCGTCGGACTCGTCGCCGCCGTGAAGGTAGTAGATGCGCCCCGCCTGCACGTCCGCCTCGGAGAAGGAGGAGCCGACGCCCAGCCGCAGGAAGGTGACGCCGTCGGTCGAGTAGGCGATGCTGCCGTGGGCCGCGGCCCCGGTGATGGTGTATTGCACCTGGGTCGTGCTGCTGTCGGTGTCGAAGGCCGAGAGCATGGCGCTGGAGATCTGCGCGTAGCCGCCCTCCGCCACCGTCAGCGGGTTGTTGACCGAGGTCCCTGGGTCGGCCTGCCTCGGGTCCGGCGCGATCTGCGGCGCATCGTTGACGTTGGTGATCTGGATGCCGACCGTCGCGGTGTTCGAGGTGGCGCCCCAGCGGTCGACGGCGCGCACATCGAAGCTCGTGTTGCGCAGCTCCGAGCCGTCGCTGACGAAGCGCAGCCGGGTGGTGCCGGCGGCGCCGGTGATCAGCGCCGCGTCGATGAGCTGGCCCGCAGTGACGTTGGGCCAGCTCGTGCCGCCGTCGGTCGAATACTGCAGCGTGCCGCCGGGCGGCAGCGTCAGCACTTCGATCCGCAGTGCGCCGGCGCCGGTGGCCGCGTTGTCGAACGCGTAGTTGCTGCCGCCGCCAGGCAGCGTGGCCGAGGACTCGAGGTAGTTCTCGCTGTCCGCGTCGTCCGGGTCGGCGATCTGCAGTTGCCCGGTCGTGATGTAGGCCGTGCCGCCTTCGGGAATGACCGTGTTCGAAGAGCCGACCGTGACCGGCGCGTCATTGACCGGCGTGATGAAGAAGGTGAAGCTGGTGTCCCACGAGTCGGAGGTCAGCCCGCCCGTGCCGTCGTCGACGAGCACGCCGGCGGATGCGGAGAGCCGCACGCTCGACTCGAAGTCCTCGCTGGCGCCGTCGTGCTGGAAGCGGATGCTGCCGGCGTTGAGATCGGCCTGGGTGAAGGTGTCGTACACCCCCATGGTTACCCACGTCGTGCCGTTGAAGCGCTGCAGCGTGCCGTTCCATGCGCCGCCGGTCACGCCGTCGAAGCCGAGGATGGTGTAGACCACCTGTTCGGGCGGCACGCCGTCGGCCGTGTAGCTCAGGCCGGGGGTGAGGTTGAAATCGCTGCCGGTGCCGGCCAGCACGATGGTGCCGCCCTCGTTCAGCGTTCCACGCGAGATGCCGCTGTCGTTGGTGCCGGCATAGTTCGAATCGGCATGGGTCGTGGTGTTGTCCAGGGGCGGGAAGCTGCCGCCGTTCCCGGTGGGCGTCTCCACCAGGTTGATCGTGAAATTGAAGGTCCGCAGGCTGTCGTCGTTGTAGTTGCCGGGCGTGCCGTTGTCGTTGTACTGGCCGCCATCGCGCTCGATGCGGGTGCCGTCGGCATTCCATCGGATGCTGGTGGTGTTGTCGCGCACCTGGAACTGGAAGACGTCGGTCTGGTTCGGTCCCGCGCCGGTCACCTGCACGTACTGCACGCGGCCCGCCTTGACGTCGGCCACGGTGAAGGTGCCGCCGCTCGGCAGCACCTGGCCGTTGAGCAGCAGGCGGCCCTGGTCGAGCAGGGCCTGCGAAGTCACGGCGATGGTCAGGCGGTCGTCGCTCGAATCCACGTCGAAGGCATTCAGCATCGCCTCGGTCAGCGTCACCGTGTAGGCGCCGCTGCCGTCGCCGGGTGCGGTGACGGTGGCGACCAGGCTGCTCGCCGGGTCCAAGGTCGGATCGTCATCGGTGGGCTGGATGGTCAGCGCAATGATCGCGTTGGTGGTCTGCACTGCACCGCCGCCCGCACCGCCGCCGCCATCGCTGACCGCGACGCCGAAGCCGTCGGCGTAGGGGTACGGCGTCGCGGGGTTGGTGTCGCGGTTGCCGACGTTGGCATAGGTCAGGCCGCCACGCGCCCCGTAGGCGAAGACGAAACCCGCATCGATGTCGGCCTGCGTCACGGCGTGGTTGGTGACGGGCTGCGATACGCCGCCGATGGTGACGGTGCCGGTGAAGAACAGCGCGCCGTCCGTCGGCAGGCTGGTCAGCCGCACGGTGAGCGTCGCATCGGCGTCGTCGCCGCCGCCATCGGCGACGATGAAGTTGCCGACCACCGACGCCGGGTTGCCGCCGCCGTCGAGGGCATTGGCGGGCTGGCCTTCGAGGATGACGCCAGAGCCACTCACGGTCGGCGCCTGGTTGAGCGGCGTGACGTTGAGCGTGATGTTGGCGGTATCGGAGCGGTTCTGCGGCGTCGCGCCGTCGTTGACCTGCACCGCGAAGGCGTCCTGCGTGTTCTGGTCCGGGCCGGTGGCGGTATGGACGTACACCACCCGGCCGTCGATCACGTCCTGCTGCGTGAAGACCGCGCCGATGCCCAGGCGCGTGCCGTTGAGCAGGAGATGGCCGTGCACCGTATCGGCCGTGAGGGCGTACACCACCTGGCTCGGCACCTGGGTGCCGAGCGTCACCTCGGGATCGATCGCGTTCAGCGTCGCGACGGTCAGGACCGTGCTCCCGATCTCGTTGACAGACTGCGCCGCATCGGCTACCGCCACGGGGTCGTTCGACGGCGTCACCGTCACATCGAGGGCGCGCGTCGCGGTCAGCGCGGGCGCTTCGGAGTCGGTTACGGTCACGACGATGCGCGTGCTGGCGGCGGTGGTGCCGAGCTCGACATCGGCCGAGGCGAACACCAGCTGGTTCACCCACGCATTCGCCGCGGACACACTGCCGGTGAAGCTGTAGCCGCCGGCGATGCCGGTGACGCCGGTGGTGCTGGCCGAGGACAGAGTGCCCTTCGCCGGGTCTTCGACCACGACGGTGACGGTCACGTTGCCGGAGCCGTCGTCGGTGATGGTCCAGCCGCTGAGTGTCCCGCGGTCGGCGCCAGGTGCGTTGAGGCTGCTCGGCTCCGCCACGACGAGCCGCGTCGCCGTGGTGCTGACCGTGGGGGCGGCCATGACGCCGTCGTAGCCGGCATCGGCGAAGCTCAGCGCCTCGATGTGGCCGGTGGCGGATTCCAGCGTCCAGTCCGCCCCGCGCGCGGCCGCGCCCGTGGCGTCGATGGACGAAGCCACGTCGGCGCCTGTCAGGCTGGCGAGCGCTTGCGAGAACTGCGCACCATCGGCAGCGACGTCGCAGCCGTAGAGCAGGATGTCCGCATCGGCGCCGAGGCTCGCACCGATGCTTCTCCAGGCCTCGGCGGAACGCTCGAGGCTGGCCGCGTCCACCTGCTCGTTGCCCAGCGTGATCTCGCCGGTGCTGCCATGGCTCAGGATGTGGAGCGCGCTGATGCCGGTCTGCCCTGCAAGAGCATCGGCGAGTTGCTGGACGCCGGAAGAACCGGTGTCCAAGAGGATCAGCTCGGAACCCGCCGGGACGGAAGCGGCGAGCTGCTGCCAGTTCGCGACGTTCTGGTCCACGACGTAGACCTCGTGCGGTGCGCTCGGCGCGGGCTGCAGGGCCGGTGCCGATTCCGCCGCGGCCGGTTCATGTTGCTGCTGCGGCGCCGGGTGCGCCGGCTCCGCATGATGGACATCTGCAGGCGCACTGCCCGCCTGCGGCGCGTCGGCCGCATGCGTGGCCGCCTCGACGAAGGCGGCGCCATCGAACAACTGGCGGCTCTCCAAAGCAAAACGATGCGTGCGCGGGCGAAGAAAGTCGACCTTTGAAACTGGCATGTGGGCTCTCAGCTTTCGGGAGACGATGGCATCGGGGATGCCTGTGGGCGTGTGGATGCACACGCGGCTGTCATCGGGACGCAGGGCGGATCAACGAAGGAATACAAGCTCGACCACAACAGTTCGCCCGGTGGGCTTTTGCCTCTGCCGGAGCATTCCTGACCCTGTGAAAAAAGCACAGCCGAAAGTTGGCGGCTGCGCAAAGCGACGCGATCGTACGTGTGGCTTTCGAGCGTTACTGCTTGTATGTATGCACGTTGCAACGAGGCCCGATTTCGGAGCTCTTTTTCATCAGAGCGTCAGGCCGGCCCCGTCCGTCACCCGGCCGTCGAAAACACCGAGCGAGTTCATACGGCGGCATGACTTCCAGCTGGTCGTAGCGGCAAGCGCTGGGCGGCTTGTCGAAACCCACTTGGCGATTACGCCATCCAGGCCCGCGCCTTGAAATGCTGCAGCCAGAAGTAGAGACCGCGCGGCGTGGCGATGCGTCGCGGCTCTGGATCAAGACCTCGCCGTGGCGGCGTCCCACTTCGCGATCACCTCTTCCTCGCATCCTTCGGCACCGCGAAGTCCCGTCATCAAGCCATAGACCTGGCTGTCGTCGCCGAAGCGGTCGAAGCAGGCATAGCGCTCGCGGGCCAGTCGCGCGGTCTCCGGACGGGTCTTCTCTAGGTACTGCAGCACAGCGTCGATCGAGCTGTTCAGGCTGTCGAGGTCCGTGCCGTAGAACCCGGACCTCGACGCCTCCGGGAGCGCGTCATTGGAGCGGCGCTGCCAGTCCAGGAAATCGACCACGTCGGTGTTGCGCCACATCCAGGTCGGGAATCGGCGGAACCCGGCCAGCGCTTCGACCGCGGAAGCGTCGTCGCCCAGGCCGCGAACGTAGCGGTTCACCCGATAGGCATCGGGCCAGTCGCCTTCGATCGCAACGGCGTTGAACCCCTTCTCGGTGATCAGCCGCTGGGTGATGCGTGCGCGCTCTCGATAGAACTCGTGCGTGCCGTGCGAGGCTTCGCCCAGCAGCACGAAACGGGCGTCGCCGATCAGCGCAAGCAGCGCGCCGTGATCGTCGTCGCCGGCGAACGGCAGCGCGGCGCGGCGCACCGCGTCGAGCGCCTTGGTGTCCTCGATTCGTCCCATTCCTGCCTCCTCGCGTGCGGTCGTCCAGACACACATGCTCCAGCAGTTTGCGAGGGGTCCGGCCTTTCACGTCGAAGGTCGCGGGGGCCCGTTCGCGCGCTTCGAATTTCAATGTGCAAGCACTGGCGCAGGCAGTCTGTAGGACGGCTGCCGGACTGTCGAGAAACGGTCCTCCCGGTGCTCGGCCGATCAATCCATCTGGATCTTCTTGGCCTTGATGAGCGCGCCCCACTGCCGGGATTCGCGCTGGATGGCCGCTTTCATCTCCTGCGGCGTCGTCCCCATCGGCGTCGACGCAAGATCCGCAATGCGCTTCTGCATCTCGGGTGTGCGTGTGATCCGGACAAACTCGGCGTTGAGCTTGGCGAGCACATCGGGCGGCGTGCCCGCCGGCACCCAGACGCCCTGCCATCCGAGAAGGTTCAGACCCGGCAGTGCTTCGTTCATCGCGGGGACTCCCGGCAATTCAGCTACGCGCCGCTCCGAGGTCACGGCCAGTCCGCGCACCTTGCCCGATCCGGCGAGCGGCACGGCCGAGGGAAAAGGCTCGGCCAACATCGCGATCTGCCCGCCCATCACGTCGGCGACCGCTCCCTGCTTGTACGGGACGTGGAGCATCTTCACGTTGGCCTGTTCCTGGATGATCTCGAAGATCAGGTGGCCCGCTGTTCCCGGACCGTAGCTCCCGTACGCCACCTTCTCGGGGTTCGTGCGGGCATAGTCGATCGCTCCCGCGAGATCCTTCGCCGGGAAGTCCTTGCTGCCGAGGATCACGTAGGCCGTCGACAGGGTCTGCGTCACCGGCGCAAGGTCCCGCGCCATGTCGTACCCGAGCTTGGGAAACAGGTGCGGGTTCATAGTCGGGATCTGGTTGTAGGCATAGAAGATCGTGTAGCCGTCGGCAGGCGACTTGGCCACGAACTCCGCGCCGATGTTTCCGGAAGCGCCCGGCTTGTTCTCGACGGTCACGGGCTGGCCCAGCGAACGACTCAGCTGATCGGCATAGAGGCGGGCCATGACATCGGGGGCCACGCCCGGAGGAACGGGCGTGACGATCCGGATCGGGCGATTCGGGTAGCCGGTCTGTGCAACGGCCGCTGTGCTGACAGCGGCGAGTACGCCGAGGCCGACGATGATTTGGCGGATAAGTGCGTGCATGAGTCGATGTCTCCTGGTTTCTGTCCTGGCGTCCGTCGATGGAAGCCGCTCAAACGATTGCTGCTGATCGGCTGCGCAACAGATCCAGCGCCACGTCGACGATCATGTCTTCCTGTCCGCCTACCATGCGCCGCCTGCCGAGTTCGACCAGGATGTCCACCGCCTTGAGGCCATAGCGCCCGGCCGCTGCTTCGCTGTGGCGCAGGAAGCTCGAATAGACGCCCGCATACCCCAGGGCCAGCGTCTCCCGGTCCACCCGCACGGGCCTGTCCTGAAGAGGACGCACGATGTCGTCGGCCGCATCCATCAGCTTGTAGAGGTCGCAGCCGTGGTTCCAGCCCAGCCGGTCGGCGGCGGCGATGAAGACCTCCAGCGGCGCATTTCCCGCCCCTGCCCCCATGCCCGCCAGGCTGGCGTCGATGCGGTCGCACCCTTCTTCCACCGCCACGATGCTGTTGGCCACGCCGAGGCTGAGGTTGTGGTGGGCGTGCATTCCCGTCTGGGTCTCGGGTCTCAGCACGTCCTTGAAGGCCCGGAACCGGTCGCGCACGTCGTTCATGCCCAGCGCGCCGCCCGAGTCGACCACGTAGATGCAGGTGGCGCCGTAGCCCTCCATGAGCCTGGCCTGCTGCGCCAGCTGCTGCGGCGTGCACATGTGGCTCATCATCAGGAAGCCGACCGTATCCATGCCGAGCTTGCGCGCCTCCTCGATGTGCTGGCGGCTCACATCGGCCTCGGTGCAATGCGTGGCGACGCGCACGATGCGGGCACCCGCGTCGCAGGCGGCCCTCAGGTCGTGCACGGTGCCGATGCCCGGCAGCAGCAGCGTCGCGACCCTGGCATGCTTGACCGTGTTCGCCACGGCTTCGATCCACTCGAGATCGGTGTGCGCGCCGAAGCCGTAGTTGAAGCTGGAGCCGGCCAGCCCATCCCCATGGGCCACTTCGATGGAGTCCACCCGGGCGTCATCCAGGGCCTTGGCAATGTCCTTGGCGTTGCGCAGCGAGTACTGGTGCCGGACCGCATGGCTGCCGTCGCGCAGGGTGACGTCGGAGATGTAGAGCTTCCTGGATGCGAGGCCTGTCGTGTTGGTCGTCATGGTCTTCTTGTCCTTCAGGCCACGGGCACTTCGGCGCGCCGGGTGGCGGCGCTCATCGATGCGGCCATGCGCTCGCCGCAGGCCAGCGCCGCGCTTGTCATGATGTCCAGGTTGCCGGCATAGGCTGGCAGGTAGTGCGCGGCGCCCTTGACTTCGAGGTAGACGCTGGTCTTGAGGCCCGTCATGCGGCCGATGCCCGGCACGTCGATGGGCTGCTCGATGCGCTCGAACTGCACCTTCTGCTTCAGGCGATAGCCCGGCACGTACTTCTGCACCTTGGCGACCATGGCCTCGATGCACTTCTCGATCGCGGCCGGCTCCGCGGGTTCGGAGAACACGAAGACGGTGTCGCGCATGATGAGCGGCGGCTCGGCCGGGTCCAGCACGATGATGGCCTTGCCCCGTGTCGCGCCGCCTACGGTCTCGATCGCCCTGGTGGTCGTCTCCGTGAACTCATCGATGTTGGCGCGCGTGCCGGGGCCGGCCGATCTACTGGAAATGCTGGCCACGATTTCCGCGTAATGCACCTTGGCGACCTGCGACACCGCCGCAACGATGGGAATGGTCGCCTGGCCGCTGCCGATGACGGCGGCCTTGAGTTTGCGAGTCATGGAGATTTTCCTGGCTTTCAATGGTGGGCTGCGCGGCCCCGCGGAGCCTGGGAAGGCAGCGCTCAGGCCCCGACCGCGTGTTGGCTTCTGAACGCCTCGATGCGCTTCCATGCGCCGGGAGAAAACTCGGCGGCCGGTGCATTGCCTTCGACGACGCCCAGCAACACGCCGGCCGTCTCGCCCTCCTCCGCTTCCAGGCACTCGAATCGGCGCTGCACACCAATCGGGCATGCAAAGAAATCGAGCGGGCCGAGGACCACCGATCGGTTGCCCTCTTCCCCTTCCCATTCGATCAACCACCGCCCCTTGACGCCCAGGAAGGTCTCGACCGTGGCGTGGTTGTGCATCAGCACGCCTTTGCCGGGCTCGCATTCGATGAAAGAGACACCGAAGCCCGCCCTGAGGTGACTGACGGCAGCCTTCGCCTCGTCGCCGAAGGGCGAGGTGTACCCCTCGTCGTCGGGCTGGTCGAAGCCCAGGACATTCAGGAAGGCCCGCTGCCCCTCCGGCAGCTCCATGTCGGGCAGGCCGGACCGGCACCGGTCCAGTTCGCTGAACCTGGCCAGGCCTTTCAGCATTTGATCTTCAGCCAGCTTGACGACGGGCAGTGGCATGTTTGTTTCTCCTTCAGGTTGTCCTGGGTCTGCAATTGGATTTCGAGGGCATGGCGAGAGACGAGGCGGGACCGGCTTCAAACGCCCCCTCCATTCACGCGGATCACCTGGCCGCTGAGCCATGCGCTCTCCGGCCCGGCCAGGAACGCCACGATGCCCACGATGTCCGTCGGGCGCCCGAGGCGCCCCAGGGGGATGCGGTCGGCGTAATAGCGCAGTTCGGCCTCGGTCTTTCCTTCCAGGAACAGCACGGTTTCCACCTGTCCGGGGGCCACGGCGTTGACCGTCACTTGCCGTGGACCCAGCTCCTTGGCCAGGATGTGAGTCATTGCGTCGACACCGGCCTTGGTGGCCGCATAGACGCCGAAGTTCGGGTGATAGAACCCGACGACGCTCGTCGAGATATTGATGATCCGTCCGCCGCCGCGCATGCGTCGCGCGCTCTCGCGCATGCCCCGGAAGTAGCCCCCGAGATTGACAGAGACCAGACGATCGAACATGGCGTCGTCGGATTCGGCCAGCGGCGCTTGCCGCAGCATTCCGGCGTTGTTGACGAAGACATCTACCGGTCCGAATTCGCGCTCGGCGACGTCGTACAGGTTACACGCACAGTCCAACGCCGCCACGTCGCCCTTGACCGCGATCGCCTTGCCGCCCGCGGCATGGATCTTCTCCACGACGCCAGCGGCGTCCGCCGTGGCCTGCGCATAGTTCACCACGACCGCGTGTCCATCGGCGGCGAGGCGGATCGCGATCTCGGCGCCGATGCCCTTGGATGCACCCGTCACGATCGCGGTTTTCTCAACCTTGGCTGACATGTTCTGCGTCATGCTTGCTCGACGCTCAGCGTCCCCGCCTCTTCCATGCGCCTCATGCTTTCCTGCGAATAGACGCCTCGGGGCGACTCGCCCTGGATGATCCCGAGCAGCAGGGCTTCCGACTCGCCCTGGTCGGTCGACACGCATTCGAATCGGCGGTTGACGCCGACGGGGCAGGCGATGAAGTCCAGCAGACCCAGCGTCACCGACTCGATCCCATCGCTGCCCTCCCAATCGATACGCCAGCCCCCCTTGATGCACATGAACGTTTCGATCGTGTCGTGCGCGTGCATCAAGACGCCCTTGCCTGGCTTCGCGGCAATGAACGAGAGGCCGAAGCCCGCCTTCATGTGCCGGATCCGGGCCCTGGCCTCGTTGCCGAACGGCGAGTAGCCGCCCTCGGGCTGCTCGAACCCGAGGACATTGAGGAAGGTACGCTGCCCTTCGGGCAACCCCATGTCGGGCAGGCCCGAGCTGCAGCGGGTCAGCTCCGAAAAGCGCGCCAGGCCCGCCAGCATTTCGCCGGTGCCGGGTTTGACAATCTGAATACTCATCTGTGGTCTCCAACTTGTTGTGAGCAATCGAGGGGGGCAGCTCAATCGTCTCGAAAGTGCGTCATGAGCGCTGCGGTGAACTCGGCCGGGTTGAGCAACGTGGGATAGTGGCCTCCGGCGGCCAGCCTGAAGTGCCGGGAGCCCCGATACCGTTCGCGCATCGCCACGCGCGTGGCTTCGTCGACGACCATGTCATCGCGCGCGTCGAGCACCGCGATCAGGTCCTCCGGCATCTCGACCTTGGGCACCGGCCCGGCGCCAAGGACGGCCAGAAGCGCCGACTTGGCCATCTCGGCGGTCTGATGCGTGCCGACGAGCGCCAGCATCGTGTGCTTGAAATCTGCCTTCTCCGCCGTCTCTTCGCCGGCCGACCGGAGCTGTCCCAGCGTGTTCGCCAGGTGCTGCTCGGCGGGCGTCTCCATCAGCTTCTCGCGGGAGATCTTCTGCTGCAGCCAGTCCGCGTCGTAGAAGGTGTTCGCGAACATGCACCGCCGCACGCGCAGCGGATCACGCAGGGCGCACAGTTGGGCGACATACCCCCCGAGCGACGATCCGAAGAGGTCGAACCTTTCGATTCCGGCCGCCGACAGCACGCCAAGCAGTCCCGAGGCCATCGAAGCCGCGTCGTCGAGGCCGGGATACGAAACGCTGACCACCCTGCGGGTGTCGCGCAACGCTTCGATCGTGCGATAGAACGTGTCGCCCGTGCCTCCGGCACCCGGCAGCAGGACGAGCGGGACGCGCGCAGCGTCCTGGTCCGTATCCCGGAACATCCATCCCTCGTGCGGTCCCGTCCACCGGATGAGGGGGAAGCGGCGCTGGAAGTCGGCGAGGTTCGAATGCATGGCAGTGGACATCTGGCGAAAGAGAGGAGCCGATTCGATCACCCATGCCGCGGGCTGCCAATCAAGCCGCATGAATGCGCCCATTTGCGGGGCGGATCGGCGGCAGCTCCCGAATTGACCCTTCTCGTTCGCCCGTCCCACAATGGCGTCTCGACAACGGAGTTTCTCTGGTGATCCAGCTCAAGAAGAACATCGACCTGAACCTGCTCGTGTGTCTCGATGCCTTGCTCACCGAAGGCTCGGTGACCCGAGCGGCGGAGCGGCTCGACATGAGCCAGCCCGGCATGAGTCACGCGCTGTCGCGCCTGCGCGTCCTCACCGGCGACGCACTGTTCGTGCGCTCCGGCAACGAGTTCATTCCCACCGAGCGCGCCCAGGCGCTGGCGGGCAAGGTGCGCATCGGCCTTGCCGCCCTCGAGGAGATCTTTTCCGAGGAAGGCCCGTTCGATCCGGGTGCGACGGCAGGACGGCTCACCGTCGCGGCCGTCGACTCGGTCGGCGTGTTGCTGGTGCCGCGGCTGGCGCAGGCCTTGGCGCGGGAGGCCCCGATGGTCTCGCTCCAGGTTCGCCTCCCCGACGCCGTGAAGCTGCGCGAGTGGCTGACCGAAGGCGAATGCGACATTGCCCTCGGGTTCTTCATCGATGCCCATTCCGAGCTGCATTGCAGCGATCTGTTCGGCCAGGAACTGGCCGTCATCAGCGGGCCCTCCCATCCGCTGCACGGGCAGCCGATGAGCCTGCAGCAGTACGTGGACTCCACGCACGTGGTATTCGGCTCTCCCTTCGTGACCACGTCGCCCATGGAGGAATCGATCGACCTGGCACTGAAGAAGTTGAACCTGGAGCGAACGCGATCCGTTCAGGTGTCTTCCATGCTGCTGGTTCCGTATGTGGTTTCAGCGTCACCGCACGTTGCCGCGCTGCCCTCCTGGCTGGCGCGCCAGTACGCCAGCTCCTTGGGCCTGCAGGTTCGCCCCCTGCCCTTCTCCATGCCGCCCATCGTCATCCGCATGCTGTGGCACGACAGGACCCATCGAACGGGCATGCACCGCTGGGTGCGTCAGCTCATACGCGCGCTGACACAGGAGCTGGCGCAATCCGATGGCGCGATCACCGTGGCAAGAAGGTCCGAAGCTCCGCTCTTGCCTGGAGACGCCGGCTGAGGGTGGCTTCGCGACTCGGCGCGGGATGCGGCGCCGCCGGGAGTGCCTGCCGCACGGCGATTGCCGTCGGCCAATGCCGGACTCGTCCTACCGGGCACCTCGCGCTGCGTGCCGCAATCTCGTGACTCGCCCACTACACCTCCGGAAAGTTGCCATGTTGATGTCCTTCAGCCTCGATCCGTCAATGATCTCCACGCTCGGCAGCACCTTCTATCCCACGGGATATTCCATGGTCATGTTCCCGGACGAGGCGACCGCCGTTTCGGTCGGCGAGGAGCTCAGCGCGCAGCTCGAGGACAGCGAGCTCTACCTGCTCACGCCGGCCGCGATCCTTTCGCAGATCACGCCCACCGTGAGCGACGCCGACGATCCGCTGCCGTCTGCAGGAACCGAGGGCGCCACGGTCAGGGCCTACACCAAGCTGGCGAAGGAAGGCCATCACGGCCTGCTGGTCAAGACGCCGGACGCGGAGACGGCCGAACGAATGATGGAGGTCGTGCGCCGAGCCCCCTACTCCGTCGCGCAACGCTATCGCGCCTTGGTCATCGAGGATCTGTAGGGCGTCGCGGGAACTCATCCCACAGGCATCGTCCGCCGCACCGAAACCGCCTGAGCTGCGTCGATGAAGCGGGCGACACCATCGTCCAATAGATCGACATCCACTCTTCTGATTTGATGACTCCTGCATTGCCAGGAGAGTCGTCTTGTCTACCCCACCGTCGTTGCGCCGCCCCAACCGCTCGGAATCCGCCCGCGCCGAACATCGGCTGGCGGAGCTTGGCATCCACCTGCCGGCACCGCCCAAGCCGCTTGGCATCTATGTGGAATCGGTGCACTGCGGGAAGCTGCTCTTTCTGACCGGGATGCTTCCTATCGAAGACGGCGAGGCCAGGTATCTCGGACGCGTCGGCGCGGAGCTGGATGCCGAGGACGGCCGCGAGGCGGCCCATCTTGCGGCGCTCAATGGCCTCGCAGTGGCGCGCAAGCACCTGGGGTCGCTCGACAAGGTGGCGCGCGTGGTCCGGCTCGGCGTCTCCATCGCCACCGCAGACGACTTTCGCGACCATCCGAAGGTCGCAGACGGCGCTTCGCAACTGCTGCAGGATGTCTTCGGCAAAGACAGGAACCCCTGCCGCCTGGTGCTTGGCGTGGCAAGCCTTCCCCTCGGCACTCCGGTCGAGCTCGAACTCATCTTCGAGATCGCCGAGTGATCAGACCACCCGCGGTGGAGAGGAATCGATGCCGCTTAGCTGTCGGTCGAGCCAAATGTCATGAGGACCAGAGAGCAGTCGCAGAGCCCTGCGATGCCCATACCTTTGTCTATGCGATATGCATGAGATCCTTTTCAGCCGAAGGTGAACGAGAAGACCTCGGCACCGGGCTTCTCAAACTCGATCTCGAAGCGACGATCTCCAATGCGTTGCGCCACCCGCACCAACTGGTACATCCGGGGCGCGTCGAGTGTTCCGCGCCCCTGCGCGTCGACATCGACGCCGTGGTCAGCGCCTGGCGTTCGGCCGTCGATCGTGATCCTGAAGGATCCATGCCCACCCGTTCCCGGGCCCATCACCAGATGCAGATCGCGCGCATGGAAGCAATAGGCGATGCGCCCGCCTTCCTTCTCGAGGACCGCGGCCTCCTCACGGAGAGTCCAATCGCCCGCGAGCGCCCACTGGTTGAGTCGAAGCCGCGCCGGGGCGTCGTAGGAACGACGCCGGTTCGCCACGGCACCGCCGGATGCCAGGTTCGTGCTTCGCGCGTAACCGGCGTAGGTCTCCGGGGACTTGAGGTTCGCCCAGTCGGCTGGCGCTTCCGCGCCTGAGGCCACCGGTGTCACGAGCCCGGTGTCGAACGTGGCGGGGCTGATCTCGCCCAGCAGTCGCTGGATCGCTCTTTCGGACTTGTCGTAATTGCCCTCTCCGAACTGGCTGTGCCGGATGCGGCCCATGGAATCGATGAAGTACAGCGCGGGCCAGTACGCATTGCCGAACGCACGCCAGATCGCGTGGTCGCTGTCCACCGCCACCGGATACGTGACGCCGATGTCCTTGACGGCAGACCGAACGTTGTCCAGCGACCGTTCGAACGCGAACTCCGGCGAATGCACGCCGATCACGACCAGGCCCGCGTCCTTGTACTTTGCGGCCCATGCGCGAACGTAGGGAAACTCGCGGCGCCAGTTGATGCACGAATAGGTCCAGAAGTCGATGAGCACGACCTTTCCGCGCAGGGATGCCGAAGACAGCGGCGGCGAGTTGAGCCACGTCGTCGCCCCGTCGAGCCGAGACTCATCGTTGCTCATCAGTCCTCGCCAGTCCACGAGTGCCGCGCCTGCAACGGTCATGAAATTTCGTCGATCGTTCACGTCGGCCTCCGGGTTCACAGACGCCACAGTTGCTACCTGGAAGACTCGCCGAGCTTGCCGGTGTAGTCCGGGAGACGCTTCTCGACGTCCGGGTTGGTCTGCAGGCCCATCTGCAGCAACTGCGAGATCCGCTGCTGCGCTGCCGGGCGCTTCACCGAGCGGAGGAAAGCCGCCCACTCGGCGCCGACCTGATCGTTCGGCGGCAGGCTATTGAGGTTGACCAGGACCTTGATGTCGGCGATCGCCTGCTTGTCGAACCCGGCGATACGACGCGCCATCGCATCGACGAAGGCGTCCAGCTCGGCATCCGGCAGCGCACGATTGACATAACCGTAGCGCTCGGCGAGCTCGCCGTCGATGTCATTGCCGGTCAACAGCACCTCCAGCGCGCGGCCTCGCCCCATCAGCCGTGGCAGGCGCGCCATCGGGCCGCCGCCGGGAACAAACCCGGCGCCGATCTCGAACTGCGACAGCAGAGCCCGCTCGCGGCTGGCGAACCGCATGTCGCTGGCAAGGGCCAACTCGCTGCCGACCCCGCTCGCACGTCCACGAATCGACGCGATTGACACCACAGGCGCCTTGCTGATGCGCACCAGCATGTCGGGCAGTTGCGGCAGGCCGGTCGGCCCCGGAGGCAGACGGGTCGTGTCCGTCAGCGGCGGCACGAAGTCGTAGTGGGTCAGGAAGAAGTGGGGAACGTCTCTGTCGAACACCACGACCTTCAGGTGCGGGTCGGCTTCGATCGCGGTCACGACCTTGTTCAGCTGCGGCGTCGTGTTCGGCCCGTAGATGTTGAACGGCGGGTTGTGGAAGGTCACCCGCC
>NZ_LMTS01000077.1:70940-95119 GCF_001541225.1 Variovorax sp. WDL1
TCGGGCGTGACGCGGGTCACGCGGACCTGGTCCTTGGCGTCGGTGGCCGATCGGAGCTTCACAGGCTGCCCAGCCGCGGGTGCGTTCTGCGCAATCGCGGGCGCCGTGACCGCGATACCGGCGTAGATGAGTGCCGTGGCGAGCAGGTGGAACTTCATGGTGAACTTCGGGTCGCCAGGCCATGCATTGCGCGACGCGATGGCAATCGATTTGTGCTCTTCGGTTGTGCTCATGTCTTGCTCCGTGAGTGCGGTGCGGCCAGGTCGACCGCACCGCACGAATCACATCAGGGTCACGCAGCCGCATCAATCGGACGAAGGTATCGGCAGACGGGACGTCCGGGCAAGACCATCGTCCGATAGACGGGCCCACGGGCATCTGGTGTGATGCCGTGGCGACCTGCCTCTCCCTCCACACACCAGGAGTTCATATGAAAGCGACGATTCGAATGATGGCGGCAGCAACGCTGGTCGCCAGCGGTGCCTTGGCATTGCACCTCGCGGTGGCACAGCAGCCCGCGGGCATCGGGCGCACCGAGGCATTGCGCCACGATCTCGGCGACAGCGGGCGCGAGGTGATCCAGGTGCGCGTCGACTTCGCGCCGGGGGCCGCATTCGGAAGGCACGCACATCCGGGCGAAGAGATCGCCTATGTCCTCGAAGGCTCCCTGGAGTACCAGTTCGACGGCCGGCCGCCCGTCATTCTCAAGACCGGCGAATCATTGTTCATCCCGGCTGGAGCCGTGCACTCGGCCAGGAACGTCGGAAGCACCAAGGCAGCGGAACTCGCAACCTATCTAGTCGAAAAAGGAAAGCCGCTCGTGGTGATCAAGTGAAGTCTTCAAAGGAGAGCTGCAATGTCCCCCTCATCCAGACATGCCACGGTCGCTGTCGCCGCCGTTGTCCTGTGCGCCGCTGCCTGGTCGCAACCCGCCCCGGACGCCGGCCGCCCGGCAGCGGTTATCCCGCTCGATGCGGAGCCGGCGGCGAAGCTCATTGTCTATCCTCCGCTTGCAGGACCTCTCGCGCGCGGCGTCGTCATTGTTCAGTACCGGACCGAGAACTTTCGAATCATCCCCGTCTTCGGCAAGGGCGCCGCGGAGGTATCGCCTCGGGTCGGCCATCTTCACGTGACGGTCGACGACAGGCCCGGCACTTGGGCTCACACCAGCGGAGATCCGATCATCGTGGTCGGTTTGAAGCCTGGCGCGCACAAGATCCTGATCGAACTCGCCGACCCCAATCACAAGATCATTGCCAGCGAAACCATCAGCACGACGGTGCCGGAGATCAACTCGTCGGGGTCTCACGGCCACAAGCCGTAAGCTGGGGCGGGGCGGGTTGCTCAAGAAAAGACTGAACTTCATCCAAGGCCAGCAGGTCAAGGGAGAATCCGCACAGGGTTACGATGAAGGATGGCCGAACCCAAGGACCAGATCGTCTTCATCGTGGATGACGATCGCCGGATACGCGAATCGTTGTCGGAGCTGCTTTCAAGCTTCGATATTCGGACGGTCGCGTTCGGCTGCGCGGCCGAATACCTCGCACACCCCAAGCCCGACTTGCCCAGTTGCCTCGTACTGGATCTGCAGCTCCCCGACATCAACGGGCTCGATCTTCAAAGCCAGATCGCCGAGGGAAGGGTTCCGCCCATCGTGTTCATCACCGGGCATGGCGACATACCGTCCTCGGTCCGGGCGATCAAGGCGGGCGCGATCGACTTCCTGACCAAGCCCTACAAGCAGGACGATCTGATGCGCGCGATCAATGCAGCGCTTGCACAGAGTCGCGACAGTCAACAGAAAGTGGCGGAGCTCGCCGATCTTCAGCAGCGTCTTTCGTCGCTGACTCCCAGGGAGGCGGAAGTGCTGCCCCTGATCGTGAGCGGCCTTCTCAACAAGCAGGCAGCGGCGGAACTCGGCATCAGTGAGGTCACGCTCCAGATCCATCGAGGCAACGTCATGAAGAAAATGGGAGCCGATTCATTTGCCGAGCTCGTAAGAAAGGCAATGGTTCTCTCGGTACCCGTGACCCGTTCTCGTCACTCGCGGAGATGAGACAGCGCTCAATCCACGGCCGATGCGGTTCTGCGGGCCTGCAGGGTGAAGCAGAACACAGCCCCTCGCGGAGTGTTGGCGGTAAACCACAGGCGCCCCTCGTGAGCTTCGATGATGGCCCGACAGATCGACAAGCCCATCCCCATGCCGTCGGACTTGGTTGTGAAGAGCGGGTTGAACACCCGGTCGACGTCCAGCGGCGCAATCCCGACTCCGGTGTCCGCCACCGGCGCTGCCCTTCGTATGACCGCGCCCTGACGGTCAGGACTCTCTGGTCGTCCTTCGCTGCCATCGCGTCCGTGGCGTTCACGATGAGGTTCAGCAGCACCTGCTGGAGCTGCACACGGTTTCCCATCACCTCCGGCACCTGCAAGTCCGGCACGGCTTGAACAAGGATCCGATGCTTCTGCAGTTGGCCGTCGCCCAGGGCGAGGGCTTCCTGGATCAGATCGTTGAGGTCGATGGGTGTCCTGTCCTTGACGTCGCTCTTGAAGTTGGCGCGGATGGTCTCGACCAAGGTGCCCGCGCGCAGACCGTCGGCGGCGATCTGCTGGAGCGCCTCCTTGACCCGGTTCAAGTTGGGTGTCGCACGATCGAGGAATCGGAAGCCGGCCTCGGCGGTGGTCACCATCGCGGCCAATGGCTGTCTCATCTCATGCGCGATCGAAGCTGCCACGGCGTTGCCGGTCATCAGGCGCGCTTCGCGCTCGCGACGCTGGCCAAGCACTGCACCGAGAAGTCTCGCGTACAGCGTGGTGATCTCGTACAGCAAGACGATCAGGACCAGGCTGCTGGAAACGAAGCCGACGACGCGCACCGCATACCAGCCAGTACTGAAACGCGCCGGCTGTGGGTACCAGCTCAGGGGTACCTCGATCAGGTACAGGAACATGACGACCATCAGCCAGAGATCCAGAACCGAGCGGCGCCGGATCCACAGCACGACGATTGCGGCAATGCACACGGAGGCGATCGGCGCTCCAACACGGTAGGGCCAGTCCGCGTGGAAGCGCAATCGGTCGAGCATCAGTTGCGGCAGTTCGGGTTCCCCGACGGTGGCCACGTATCCCACCGCTGCCGCGAGAGCTGCGGTGCAGGCAATGCTCCAGAACAGTGCAGCCCGGACCTTTCCTGGCCGGAGTCGATCGTCGGGGTTCTCGTCCTTGGACAGGGCATAGGCGATGACGAAGGCCGGAAAGACCGTGTGCCACGTGAGGTACAGCCATGCCGAAGTCTGCGTGCCGCCGATCACGCCGTCCGGGGTCAGCACGCCGGGAAACGCGAACACGTACAGGACGACGACGAGCGCGGTAAAGAGGTACCCGCTTGCGATCACGAGAATGCCTCGTGATCGAATGATGTAGAACTGGGCGTACAGCAGAAAGGCGGTGATCGCATCGGTCACGAACATCGCCGTTCCGTAAACTGCCACGAAGGCGTTGACCGCGCTCAGTTGAATACCGGACAGCGGCCCGGTAATGAGATACAGGGCGACCAGGAGACCGAGCACGATCACAAGTGCAATCCGCTTCTGCGCCGATCCTGGAGACAGGCTCGAGAGCAAGAAGTGCTGCTCCGCCGGTACTGCAACGTCGGAATTCAGCATCGGCGCCGCCCTTCGAGATGCCGACATGGCCGATTGCCCGCGATGGCGCGAGTGCGCGCCCTTCCATCATCGAGAGCTTGGCCCAACACAGGCATATACGGCGGTCAACGAGTTGGTTCGCGGAGCTTCCCTTGGCGGAAAAACTTGCCGGCTGGCCCGCCAGTACCAGCCCTTCGCGACGTGAATGGTACGCCCGTCCGCAGGCTGCGCCCGGGAAAGTTTTCAGGGCCAGGCTGCCATGATCGGTGGGCGCATCGGTCACTCCGGCGCAGAACGCAGTGCCTCGCCGAGGGCCTCGAGAAGCTCCCGCCCCACGAACGGCTTCGTGAAAATTCGAGGGTTGGGCGGTCCTCCAAGAGAGGGCAAGTGGGTCAGCCTGTCGGGATAGCCTGTGATCAGGACGACCGCCAGCCCCGGGCGCATGTTGCGAACCAGACGGACCAGTTCGAATCCATCGACCCCCGGCATGTCGATGTCCGAGATCAGGCAATCGATCTCTGGAAGACAACCGCTGTCCAGAAAGGCCGATGCCGACGTGAACAGGTGGACCGTGTAGTCCGCGGATTCCAGCAGATATTCAAGCGACCGCAGAATGCTCTGGTCATCATCGACCACTGCGGCCACGAAACTCGGGGATGGAGTGCTCATACTGAAGCTGGAACCTCGCCATCCGAACTGTGGCAGAGCCGCAGGTGCCCGTATCTAACGGAAAGATGTGATGGTGCTCGCGGGGCATTCTGTTGAAGATTCCCGCTGCTGGGAGCCCTCGCAAATCCTGTCGAGTCGACGCCGCAGCACGAACAGCAGACGAGGAGGCACCATGCCCATCTCCAGCACGCTCCAGGTTCCAGTCGTGTACGTCGTCGACGACGACGACTCGGTTCGCAGATCGCTCGAATGCCTCATCGAATCTGCGGGTTGGCGGGCCGAAACGTTCGGGTCGGCGCGCGAGTTCCTTTCGAGGCCGCAAGCTGTCACCGCACCCAGTTGCCTGGTGCTCGACGTTGTACTTCCGGACCTCAATGGGTGCGAGGTTCAATCGCAGCTCGCAGGCCGGGCCGAGCTGCCAGTCATCTTCATCTCTGGCCATGGCGATGTGCCGACGACGGTCCGCGCCATGAAGGGCGGTGCGGTCGAGTTCTTCACCAAGCCCTTTGCTGGCGACGTTGTCCTCGAGGCAATGCGCAATGCACTCGACTGCAGCAGCGCAGCGCTGGCAGATGTCGCGCAGATGCAGGTGTTCCGCGACCGCCACTCATCGCTCAGCCCGCGGGAGCGCGAGGTCATGGCGCTTGTCGTCTCCGGTCGATTGAACAAGCAGATGGGGTTCGAGCTCGGCATCAGCGAGATCACGGTGAAGGCCCACCGTGGCCAGGTCATGCGCAAGATGAAGGCCGGCTCGCTCTGTGATCTTGTGAGAATGGCGATCAGGCTGTGCGTTGGACCTGGTGGAGGCCGGCCGGCGCAACCGCGGCGCCGCTGCCTTCCGCCTCGCGCTGGCGGGCATTGACGAGCAGCACCGGAACCGGCGCCATGCGCAACACCTGCTCGGCGTCGCTCCCCAGGAACGCCCGCGCAACGCCATGGCGGCCGTGCGTGCCGATCACGATGAGGTCCGCGTTCCATGCCTTCGCCTGGTCGATGACGATCTCGGAGACCCGGCCCGCGACCGAAGTGAACAGCGCGCTCTCCGCATCGATGCCGGCAGCCTGTGCGCGCTCCCTGCCCTGCTCGAGAATCTTCCTGCCCGCCTCGGCCATCAGTGGCACCACGTCACCGCTGTAGGTGGCGAAGGTCTCGAACCCCGTCACGTATTTCAGCTCGTCGACCACGTGGACCAGCCGGAGCTTCGCGCCCGTGAGCCTGGACAGCTGAAGTGCTTCGTCCAGGCCTCGCAGCGAGGTGTCACTGCCGTCGATGGGAACAAGTATGCGTTGATACATGAGGTGGCTCTCTTCAGTGCGCCTCTGACAGCTGGTCCAGGATGGCCGGGTTCTCCAGCGTCGAGATGTCCTGCGTGATGGCCTCGCCTTTCGCGACGGAGCGCAGCAGGCGGCGCATGATCTTGCCGCTGCGCGTCTTGGGCAGGTTGTCCGCAAAGCGGATGTCCTTCGGCTTCGCAATCGGGCCGATCTCCTTGCCGATCCAGTTGCGCAGTTCGGCGGCGAGCTTGCGAGCCTCCTCGCCCGTCGGCCGGGACCGCTTGAGCACGACGAAGGCGCAGATCGCCTCGCCGCTGGTTTCATCCGGCCGGCCGACCACCGCCGCCTCGGCCACGAGCTCCGTGCAGGCCACCAGCGCGGACTCGATCTCCATCGTTCCCATGCGATGGCCGCTCACGTTCAACACGTCGTCGATGCGCCCGCCGATGGTGAAGTAGCCTGTTTCCGCATCGCGCGCCGCCCCGTCGCCGGCCAGGTAGTAGCCGCGCAGCTCGGCCGGGAAGTAGCTCGACCGGTAGCGCGCATCGTCGCCCCAGATCGTGCGGATCATCCCGGGCCAGGGCTTCTTGATCACGAGGATGCCGCTCTGTCCGTTCGGGAGGTCGTCGCCCGTCTCGTCGACGATCGCGGCCATGATGCCGGGGAACGGCAAGGTGCAGGAGCCCGGCACCAGGGTCATCGCGCCGGGCAGCGGCGTGATCATGTGGCCGCCGGTCTCCGTCTGCCACCAGGTGTCGACGATCGGGCATCGGCCGCCGCCCACATGCTCGTGGTACCACTCCCATGCCGCCGGGTTGATCGGCTCGCCCACCGAGCCGAGGATGCGCAGGCTCGTCAGGTCGAAGCGACGCGGATGCACCTCGGCATGCGCCTCGGCGGCCTTGATCAGCGAACGGATGGCGGTCGGCGCGGTGTAGAACACCGTCACCTTGTGCTTCTCGATCATTCTCCAGAAGCGCGCCGCGTCGGGGTACGTCGGGACGCCCTCGAACACCACCTGGGTCGTGCCCAGCGCCAGCGGCCCGTAGGCGATGTAGCTGTGGCCGGTGACCCAGCCGATGTCGGCCGTGCACCAGAAGACGTCGTCGTCGTGCAGGTCGAAGGTCCACTTGGCCGTGGCGGCAACCTGCACCAGGTAGCCGCCGCTGCTGTGCTGCACGCCCTTCGGCTTGCCGGTGGAGCCAGAGGTGTAGAGCAGGAACAGCGGATGCTCGGCGCCTACCCATTCGGGTTCACAGGTCTGCGGCTGCGCCTGCGTGAGCTCGTGCATCCAGTGGTCATGCGGCTGCCAGGCGACCTTGCCGCCGGTGCGGCGGTAGACGACGACGTTGCGCACCGCCTCGCAGCCGCCGAGTGCCAGCGCCTCGTCGACCAGCGCCTTCAACGGCAGCGTCTTGCCGCCGCGCACCTGCTCGTCGGCCGTGATGACGGCGACGGCGCCGGTGTCGGCGATGCGGTCGCGCAGCGAATGCGCCGAGAAGCCGCCGAACACCACCGAGTGCACCGCGCCGAGGCGAGCGCAGGCCTGCATCGCCGCCACGGCTTCGACCGACATCGACATGTAGATCGCCACGCGATCGCCCTTCCCGATGCCCAGCGCCTTCAGCGCGTTGGCCATGCGGCAGGTCTGCTCGAGCAGTTGCGCGTAGGTGGTGTGCGTCACCTTGCCGTCGTCGGCCTCGAAGATGATCGCGACCTTGTCGCCGCGGCCTGCGGCAACCTGGCGGTCCAGGCAGTTGTAGGAGACGTTCAAGGTGCCGTCCTCGAACCACTTGTACATGGGTGCTTGATCGGTGTTGAGCACGGTCTTGAAGGGCGTCTTCCATGTCACGAACTTGGTTGCCAGCCGTGCCCAGTAGCCCTCGTAGTCGGCCTCGGCTTCGGCCGCCAGGGCGTCGTAGGCGGCGCGTCCTGCGACATGCGCCGAGCGCACAAGGGCCTCCGGCGGGGGGTATTGCTTGGGTGTCTGCGCGTTGTCCGGTGATGTCATGCGTTGGCTCCAATGTGTTTGCCGATGGTCGGTCACTTGACCTCGACGAACCTTGCGCTGGCGCAAATGTCGGGCCCGCAGGCGCGGCGGGAGGCTGCGCAGCATGGCAGGGTGCGCGCAAGGGTGGCGCTGTTCCGTTTTGCAGCAGTTGCTCAACGGCGGCACAGATCCTCCTGAAGCAGCAACGCGGCGCCCGCGCCGTGCGAGCCGAAAAGATGAAGCCCGACAACGGCTTGCGCCGTTTGCAGCAGCGCGTCCGCGGCGTGGCCCGCCCTTTGCAGAAGTGGTTGCGCGGGACGCGTCGTCCCGGCTGCACCTTTTCAACCACCTGACTGGAGACGATTCATGGACATGGCAGAAATGACCCACCTCGGCATCGAGAACCCGTACAAGAAGATGTACGGAAACTTCATCGGCGGAGAGTGGGTCGCGCCGATCGACGGCCAATACTTCGACAACCTCACCCCGGTCACGGGCCAGGCTTTCACCAGCATCCCGCGCTCGAACGCGAAGGACATCGAGATTGCGCTCGATGCCGCGCACAAGGCCAAGGCCGCCTGGGGCGCGACCTCACCCACCGAGCGCGCCAACGTCCTGCTGAAGATCGCCGATCGCATGGAGCAGAACCTGCACAAGCTCGCCGTGGCAGAGACCCTCGACAACGGCAAGCCGCTGCGCGAGACGATGGCGGCCGACCTGCCCCTGGCCATCGACCACTTCCGCTACTTCGCCGCCTGCATCCGGGCGCAGGAAGGCGGCATCAGCGAGATCGATCACGACACCTACGCTTACCACTTCCATGAGCCCCTGGGCGTCGTCGGCCAGATCATTCCGTGGAACTTCCCGATCCTGATGGCGGTGTGGAAGCTGGCGCCGGCACTCGCTGCCGGCAACTGCGTGGTGCTCAAGCCCGCCGAGCAGACGCCGGCATCGATCCTGGTGCTGATGGAGGTGGTGGGCGACCTGCTGCCGCCGGGCGTGCTCAACGTGGTCAACGGCTTCGGCCTGGAGGCGGGCAAGCCGCTGGCTTCGAGCAGCCGCATCGCCAAGATTGCCTTCACGGGCGAGACCACCACCGGCCGGTTGATCATGCAGTACGCCGCGCAGAACATCATCCCGGTGACGCTGGAGCTGGGCGGCAAGTCGCCCAACATCTTCTTCGAGGACGTGATGTCGGCCGACGACGCCTTCTTCGACAAGGCACTCGAGGGATTCGCGATGTTCGCGCTCAACCAGGGCGAGGTCTGCACCTGCCCGAGCCGGGCGCTGGTGCAGGAGTCGATCTACGAGCGCTTCATGGAGCGCGCGATCGAGCGGGTCGAGGCCATCAAGCAGGGCCACCCGCTGGACCCGTCCACCATGATCGGCGCACAAGCCTCGCAGGAGCAGATGGAGAAGATCCTCTCGTACATCGATCTCGGCAAGCAGGAGGGCGCGCAGTGCCTGACCGGCGGCGAACGCAACCTGCAGAGCGGCGAACTCGCGGCCGGCTACTACGTCAAGCCCACGGTCTTCAAGGGCCACAACAGGATGCGCATTTTCCAGGAGGAGATCTTCGGCCCGGTGGTGTCGGTGACGACCTTCAAGACCGAAGAGGAAGCCCTGGAGATCGCCAACGACACGCTCTACGGCCTGGGCGCCGGCGTGTGGACCCGCGACGGCGCACGTGCGTTCCGCATGGGCCGCGGCATCCAGGCGGGACGCGTGTGGACCAACTGCTACCACGCCTATCCGGCCCATGCGGCCTTCGGCGGCTACAAGCAGTCGGGCATCGGCCGCGAAACCCACAAGATGATGCTCGATCACTACCAGCAGACCAAGAACCTGCTGGTGAGCTACAGCCAGAACAAGCTGGGCTTCTTCTGAAGCGGAGCCTCATGTCGTCCAACCCGGGGGCGCGCGAGGCGCCCTGCGGCATCGTCCGCCGCGTGTCCGCCACGCCGGCCGCGCAGGCGCTCATCGAGCGCCTGCGCACCGTGCATGGGCAGCTGATGTTCCACCAGTCCGGCGGCTGCTGCGACGGCAGTGCGCCGATGTGCTTCGCGCTCGGGGAATTCCAGACTGGAGACGCCGACGTGTGCCTGGGCGAGATCGCGGGCGCGCCCCCTTCTACATGAGCCGCGCCCAGTTCGAATATTGGGAGCACACGCACCTGATCATCGGATGCTGCAATAAGCCTTTTGGGGCCGGGCGAACAAGACCAAAGCTCAAGATGTCTCCACGCCTAGGCCCGCACGAAGGTCTGCCCGAGCCCCTGGAACATGCGCGTGAAGTCGCAGCACTCCCGCGCCAGCACCACGATCGAGGCGATCAGGCTGCTGCGGTGCTCGCCCTTGTGCATGGCCACGTAGCTCATCGGCGGCAGGGCAGGCTGCACTTCGAGCTTGGTCAACATGCCCGCGGCGAGCAGCGGCGAGAGACAGCGGTGCGGCAGGTAGCTGACGCCGATGCCGGAGACCACGAGCCCGAGCATGGCCACAAGGTTGCTCACCACGATGGCCTCGGCCGGCTCCGCACCCTGCGCCTTCATCCACGCGTCGTACACCCGGCCCGTGCCTGACTGCGGGCCCTGCACCAGCATGCGGTGCTGGGCGATCTCGTGCAGCCGCATGAGGCCGCCGGCGCGCACCAGGCCTGGCTTGCACATCCACACGTGCTCCACCTGGCCGACCCGCACGCTGGGGATGCGGGCGTCGGAGAAGGCATCCGGCACGAACACCAAGTCGAGCTCGTCGGCCAGAACCCGGTCGCGCAGCACCGGGCTGCTGTCGACGGTGGGCTCGATGACCACCTTGGGATAGGCCCGCTGGATCGCCTCGACCAGCGCCGGCAGCCAAGTCATGGCCGAGAGCTCGGTGAAGCCGATGCGCACGCGCCGCTCGATCACCTCGGGCCTGCTGAACTGCTCGACGGCGGCATCGCGCTGCGTCAGCAGCTTCCTGGCCAGCAGGAACATCTCTTCGCCCTTCTCGGTCAAGCGCGCGCTGCGCTGGCTACGGTCGAAGAGCTCGGTCTCGAACAACTGCTCCAGCTCGTGCACCCGCTTGGACACTGCCGACTGCGTGGTGTGCAGCTTGTGCGCCGCCTGGGAGAAGCCGCCGAGCTGGCCGATCCAGTACAAGGCTTCGAGCTGCTTGAAGGTCATCATCAGACAAATCGCTTTCGAGAATCTGAAACGATGTAAAAAAATCGCTTTTAGAAATTCTAAGCGGCTTCCAGAATGCCCGGCATGCTTTCCCGCTTCGACATCCACCCCGCACCACCCGTGGCCGAGCTCCGTTTGCTCGATGCCTTCCGTGGCGTCGTCACCCCCCATATCAGCGACAACCTGGAGCGCCTTTCCGGCATCACCGGGCTGCGCCGCTTCCATCGCAGCCGCAAGCTGGTGGGCACCGCGTACACGGTGAAGTCCCGGCCGGGTGACAACCTGCTGATCTACAAGGCCCTGATGGAGATGCAGCCGGGCCATGTGCTGGTGGTCGACGGCGCAGGCGACCTGACCAATGCGCTGGTGGGCGAGCTGATCATGCTGTACGCCATCCAGCGCGGCTGCGCCGGCTTCGTGCTCGATGGCGCGATCCGCGACACGGCGGCCTTTTTCGAGGCCGACTTCCCCTGCTACGCCCGCAGCGTCAGCCACCGCGGCCCCTACAAGCTCGGGCCGGGCGCGATCAACTGCCCCGTCTCGATTGGCGGGCAAGTGATCCAGCCGGGCGACCTGGTGGTGGGCGACGAGGACGGCGTGGTGAGCTTCCCGCCGGCCGACGCCGAGCGCCTGATCTCCGCGGTGCGGCAGACAGTTGCGAACGAAGAGGCGGTCAAGGCCGAGATCGCCACCGGCGAGGTCGAACAGGCTTGGTTGCGCAAGGTTCTTTCGACGCACGGCCTCTGAACCCCGAATTCCTGGGACCCCTCGTGAGCACACTGCTTTCCTCGCGCCTCAGCGCAGTCAAGCCCTCGCCCAGCATTGCCGCCAAGGCGCGCGTCGATGCGCTGCGCGCCGCCGGCCGCAGGATCATCGACTTCACCATCGGCGAGCCGGACTTCCCCACTCCCGCGCACATCGTCGAAGGCGCGGTCGCCGCGTTGGCGCAGGGCCATACCCGCTACACAGGCTCGGCCGGCACGCTCGCGCTGCGCCAAGCCATCGCCGCCAAACTGGCCCGCGAGAACGGGCTCGCTTTCAGGCCTGAGGAGATCATGGTGGGGGTCGGTGCCAAGAACCTGATCTTCAACGCCCTGGCCGCCACGTTGAACGAGGGTGAAGAGGTCGTGATCCCCGCGCCCTACTGGGTCTCCTATCCCGACATGGTGCTGCTCAACGGCGGCACGCCCGTGATCGCCGCGGCTGGTGCCGCCAGCGGCTTCAAGCTCACGGCCGAAGCGCTGCAGAAGGCGATCACGCCGCGCACCCGCTGGCTGATCCTCAACACGCCGAACAATCCCAGCGGCGCCGTCTACACGCGGCGCGAGCTGGAGACGATCTGCGCGGTGTTGCGCCTGCATCCGCAGGTGTGGCTGATGACCGACGAGATCTACGAGCACTTCGTCTACGGCGATGCGCGGCATCTCTCGCCTCTGAACGTTGCGCCCGACCTGGCCGTGCGCACCCTGCTGGTGAACGGCGTCTCCAAGGCCTACGCCATGACAGGCTGGCGCGTGGGCTACGCCGCCGGCCCGGCCGCACTGGTGCAGGCGCTGACCCTGCTCGCCTCACAGACCACCACCTGCGCCAGTGCGATGAGTCAGGCCGCGGCCGCGGTCGCGCTGAACGGGCCGCAGGACTGCGTGACCGAGGCGCGCACGCTCTTCGCCCAGCGCCGCGACCGCATCACGGAGCTGCTCGGACGCATTCCGGGCATCCGTTGCGGGGTGCCGGACGGCGCCTTCTATGTGTTCCCGAGCGTCGCCGGCCTGCTGGGCCGCAAAACGCCGGGCGGAGAGGTGCTCACCGACGACCTGGACGTCACGCTGTTCCTGCTCGACCGCGCCGGCGTCGCAGCCGTCGACGGCGGCGCCTATGGGATGCCGGGGCACCTGCGGCTGTCCTTCGCGACCGGAATCGACCAGATCGAAGCGGGCTGCGCCGCGATCCGCGAGGCCGTCGGCCTGCTGGCCTGAGCCCGCTCTTCTCATTCCATCTAGACGAAAGAAAGACGCCCATGACTCTCAACCGCTCCCTGCTTTCCGCGCTGGCCCTGGCCTGCCTGTGCACCGCCGCCCTGGCCCAAGGTGACACCCTCGCCAAGATCAAGGAGAGCGGCGTCATTACCATCGGTGCGCGCGACACCCAGCTGCCCTTCTCCTACAAGCCCACCGGGGCCGGCGACCCGGTCGGCTTCACCAACGACGTCTGCTTGAAGATCGTCGATGCGGTGAAGGCCAAGCTGGGCCAGCCCAGCCTGCAGGTGCGCTACACCATCCTCACCTCGACCAATCGCATTCCGCTGCTACAGAACGGCACGGTCGACCTGGACTGCGCGACCACCACCAACACCACTGCGCGCCAGCAGCAGGTGGCTTTTGCGCCCAGTCATTTCGTCACCAACATCACGGCCGCGGTGAAGAGAAACTCCGGCATCGACTCGCTGGCAGACCTGAAGGGCAAAACCGTGGCCACCGTGACCGGCAGCACCGCCGTCCAGTTGCTGCGCGGCTATCGCAAGACGGAGAGCATCGAGGTGCAGGAGATCTCGGGCAAGGACACGGCCGATGCCTTCCTGCTGCTCGCCAGCGACCGCGCCGTGGCCTATGTGCTGGACGATGTGCAGCTCGCCGGTTTGATCGCTACCTCGACAGCGCCCGGCGACTACAAGATCCTCAAAGAGTCGTTGCGCCAGGAGCCCTACGGGATCATGTACCGCAAGGACGACCCGCAGTTCGGAGCGCTGGTGGACCAGACGGTGCTCGGGCTCATGCAGTCGGGCGCGGTGGACGAGCTCTATGCCAAGTGGTTCACCAGGCCGATCCCGCCGAACAACGTGAACCTCAACTTCCCGATGACGGATGCAGTGCGGGAGGTGTTCAGGAACCCCAACAGCAAGGGCGTCTGAGCGCCGCGGCCATCCGTCTGCCTTCACACGCCACCACTCAGCCTCAACCATTCAAGGGGACTTTCATGTTCGGAAACACGCTGCCCAAGCGTTGCATTGTCGGCGTCGCTCTTGCCGTTCTGGGCTCAGTCGCGCTGGCCCAGGCGTATCCAAGCAAGCCCATCCGGCTGATCGTTCCATGGCCTGCCGGCGGTGCCGCTGACGCCGTTGGCAGAGCGGTCGCCGAAGGGTTGCGCATCGAACTGGGGCAGTCGGTCGTTGTCGACAACATCGCCGGCGCCGGCGGAAACATCGGCACCCAGCAGTTCGTCCGCCAACCGGCCGATGGCTACACGCTCCTGCTGGCCACCAGTTCGACCAACTCGGCAAATCCCTATCTGTACAAGAAGACCGGCTTCGATCCCGTCAAGGACTTCGTGCCGGTGGCATCGCTCGGTGTGATCCCCAGTGTGCTGGTCGTGGCTTCGGCTTCTCCCTACAAGTCGCCCCAGGACATCGTCGTGGCCGCCAAGGCGGCTCCGGGCAAGCTTTCCTACGCTTCCGGGGGCGTCGGCAACTCTGCCCATCTGGCGGGCGAGCTATTCAAGTCGATCGTCAAGGTCGATGTGATCCACGTGCCCTACAAGGGCAGTTCTCCCGCGCTAACCGACGTGATGGCCGGCCAGGTGAACTACATGCTCGACACGGGTGCGTACGGTCAGGTCAAAGGTGGAAAGATCCGAGCAATCGCCGTGGCCTCGAGCAAGCGTCATCCGATGCTGCCTTCGGTGCCGACTTTCGACGAGTCGGGAATCAACGGGATGACCATGAACGCCTGGTATGGAGTGGCAGCGCCGGCGGGCACGCCCGCAGCCGTGGTCAACAAGGTCAATGCGGCTGTCCAGGCCGCCTTCAAATCCGGAGACCTCGGCAAGCGCTTGGCGGACCTGGGAGCGGAGCCGCGACCCGGGGATGCGGCCAGCTTCGCTGCCTTCTGGAAATCCGAG
Source organism: Variovorax sp. WDL1 (assembly GCF_001541225.1). Classification (GTDB taxonomy): domain Bacteria; phylum Pseudomonadota; class Gammaproteobacteria; order Burkholderiales; family Burkholderiaceae_C; genus Variovorax. The sequence goes on from NZ_LMTS01000077.1 coordinate 85,575, forward strand.
CTGGACCGCTATGCCAGCCTCGTCAAGCTGACTGGCGCAACGCTGGAATGAGGATGCCTGCGGGGTCGGAGATGCGCCTGGTCCGGCGACCGACCCTTCTGGCAGCGCTACACCCTCGAGTTGCACCTTGCCGGCAATGAGAGTACCAGTTGCGATTCCCATGAAGGAATGGCATTCCTCGCGAGTGGGCGGGGATCTGCAGCACGCATCTCAGGCCGCTCGCCACGCGACGTTGCCGCGCTCGAAGATCTGCGCCAGGCGGCCGCTCGCCGCCATCTCGTTCACCGCGCGCTGCAGCGCCTGCGCCAACTCGGTGGATGCCCTCTTGACGGCCATCCCCACGGCCCATCCGTCGCGCGGCGCACGCGGTGAGGGCAGCGGCGCGATCTCGAAGCGCGTGTCGCCGCGCAGCACGGACTCCAGCTCCGAGGCCAGCCCGGCTGCCGCCACGACCTCGTCGCGCAGCAATGCGCGCGTGGCCTCGGTGCCGTCCTTCCATTGCGTGATCAGCTGGTTTCGATAAGCGCCGTTGTCCGCGCCGATCAGCAGCCAGCCCGCGAGCGACTGCCCCGGCACCGCCACCCGGCCGTCGGCCAGCTGCGACAGTGTGTCCAGCCGGGGCACGCGGTCGAGCCGCCTGGCGATCGCCACGCGGTCGCGGCAGTAGGGCGCGAGAATGGTGACCTGTGGATTGGCATCCATCAACGGCCGGTCGACCGGCACGTGCAGCAGCACGTCGGCCGGGCCGTAGCCAAGGTAATGACCGCGCCACACCATGTGGCGCAGGTCGTCGGCCATGTTCTCGTCCGCATGAAAGGGCAGCAGCGAGAGCCGCACGCCCAGCGATTCGGCCAGCGCCTGCGCCAGCTCGACGTCGATGCCCTTGCCGCCCGCATGGAAGGGCGGCATGTCCTGGTAGATGCCGACGGTCAGCGTGCCACGCTCGCGCACGCGCTCCAGCGGTGTGGCCTCCGCGCGCAGCGGCAGGCCCGCCATGCCTGCAGCGGCGCCGGCGGCGCCCAGCCAGCAAAGCCAGTCGCGGCGATTCGCTCCGGTACTTTTCATCGCTGCCTCCGTTCAGAAGGGCTTCTCGCGGCGCGTCTCGAGGTACGCCTTGATCGACCAGACGGCCTCCTGGCTCATGACGCCTTCGAAGGGCGGCATGTACACCGCGCCATTGCGGCTGCGGCCGGCGCGCACGGTCGAGCTGTAGAAGTCGTCGATCTCCTTCACGCAGGCAGCCCGGCGCCCTGCGTCCTTCATCGTCGCGCATTCACCATCGAGCTTGCGCAGGTCGGGCGCCATGCCGCCGGAGATGGCCTCCAGGCCGTGGCAACGGGCGCAGTTCTGGTTGTAGGCCGAAGTTCCGATCTTGACTGCGGTCTCGTTGCCGCGGAAGGGATTCTCGGCGCGCCACTGCTCGCCGAGCTTGGGCAGCGCCGAGGTGTCGACCGCCTGGGGGGTCACGTCGCCGTGCGCCCAGGCCACGGGGGCGGCGACGCACGCGCAGAGGGCCAGCAGCACGGCGCTGGCCCTCGCGGCAACGCGCCTGGACGCGGCGAAACGAATGGAAACAGGGATGGGGGTGCGCTTCATGTCAGGTCTCCGTCATGGTTGTGTTGAAGGATGCGCAGCGGTCCGCAAACCCCGTGCCACGCCGACCTGTTGCAGGCTGGAACACAAATTGCCTTCCCACCCCGCCGGGTTGCTCCAGATCAAGGCAGCCGGCCGGTTCGGTGGCATTCTTGAGAAGGTCGGTGAGACCGGACCCGAGAGGCTGTACCCGAACAGCACAGTGCCGCGCCACCGCCCCGGGGCAGCGCGGAATTCGATGGAGACGAGCTGCCCGCCCGGCAGCGACACGAGCAGGAGACACGAAGATGTCGGTATCCCATCACGTTCCGGTCGCCATGGCCGGGAGCTGGTCGACCCCCACCGCCCTGCCCTCCATGCCGGCACGCATGGAGCAGATCGAGCAATCGCACCAGCGCTGCGCCGCGCTCGGGCTGACGCGTGTCGAGCGTCCGGATTTCGAGCCGCTGATGCGCAGCGACCTGAGCGTGGCGCGGGAGCGCAACCACCGCCTGTTCAAGCATGCGGCGCCGGTGATGGAGATGCTGTTCGAGCAGATCGTCGACACCGAAAGCATGATCGTGCTGGCCGATGCCCAAGGCACCATCCTGCATTCGGTCGGCGACGACAGGTTCCTGGAGCGCGCCGGCAAGGTCGCGCTGTCGCCGGGGGTCAACTGGGCAGAGCATTCCAAGGGCACGAACGCCATCGGCACGGCGCTCTTCCAGGAGTCGCCCACCGTCGTGCACGGCGGCGAGCACTTCATCCACGCCAACAGCTTCCTCACCTGCTCGGCCGCCCCCATCTTCGATCCGCGCGGCAACATGCTCGGCGTGCTCGACGTCACGGGCGACCATCGCTCCTACCACCAGCACACCATGGGCCTGGTGCGCATGTCGGCGCGCATGATCGAGAACCAGTGGCTCTCCGACGACTTCGGAAATCGCCTGAGGCTGCACTTCCACAGCCGCGCCGAGTTCATCGGCACCCAGCTCGAGGGCATCATCGTGGTGGGCGCCGACGGCAAGATCCTGGGTGCCAACCGTAGCGCGATCGACCAGCTCGACATGAGCAGCGCGGCGCTGCGCATGCACAGCCTGACCAGCCTGTTCGGCACGAGCGTGTCGGCCATCTTCGATCACTTCCGCGCCCCGCTGCCCACGCCCGCCTGCCTGAGCCTGGCGAGCGGCCGGCAGTTCTTCGTCAGCGCCCGCTTCAACGGCACGCGCGCCATGATGGCCGGCATGGAGGTCGACGCGGCGGGCGCGCCCGGTGGCCCGGCCCACACAAGTGTTCGTGGCGGCGCCGTTGCGGCGCTTGCGGGTGCTGCCGCGCCGGCCCCGGGCAGCAGCTTGTCGGGCCTGCACTACCTCCGGACCGGCGACCCGCAGATCGAGGCCGTCGTCCAGAAGGTGCAGCGCGTCCTCAACCGCGACATTCCGCTGCTGGTCCTCGGCGAAACCGGCACCGGCAAGGAGCTCCTGGCGCGTGCGGTGCACCAGGACTCCAACCGCGCCAAGCAGCCCTTCGTCGCCGTCAACTGCGCCTCCATTCCCGAGTCGCTGATCGAGGCCGAGCTGTTCGGCTACGAGGACGGCGCCTTCACCGGCGCACGCCGCAAGGGAGCATGCGGGCGCATCGTGCAGGCCAACGGAGGCACTCTCTTCCTCGACGAGATCGGCGACATGCCGCTGTCGCTGCAGGCGCGGCTTCTGCGCGTGTTGCAGGAACGCTGCGTCACGCCGCTGGGCAGCCAGAAATCGATCTCGGTGGATATCGCCGTGATCGGCGCCACCCACCGCAACCTGCGCGAGATGATCGAGGCGGGCACCTTCCGGGAGGACCTGTACTACCGCCTCAACGGACTGGTGGTGCGCCTGCCGGCGCTGCGCGAGCGCAGCGATCTCGACGTCGTGGCGCAGCGCATCCTGCTGGCCGAGTGTCCGCAGGGCACGCCCTCGATCGCCCCCGCCGTGGCCGCGCTCTTCGGCCGCTACGCCTGGCCCGGCAACATCCGGCAGCTTGCGAACGTGCTGCGGACGGCCGTCGTGATGGCAAGCGGCGAGGCGCAGATCACCGAGCACCATCTGTCGGACGATTTCCTTGAAGACACACGGCGGCTTCGTGCGCCGCCGGCGGCATCCCCAGCCTGCGCCGGCGCAGGGCCGGAAAGCGCACCCGCCGATCTCGCACGGGAGCCGATGCAGGCTTCCGGCACGCCACTGCCCGCCGTGATGTCGCCCCAGCCTGCATCCTTCGCCACGCCCGAAGCCGCCGCGGCCCGAACGCTCGAGGAAGCCGAGATCGAGATGATCCGCACGGCCGTCGAGGCTGCGCAGGGCAACATCTCGGTGGCCTCCAAGCGCCTGGGCATCAGCCGCAACACGATCTATCGCAAGCTGCGCTGGGCCAAGCCGGCCTGAGCGCACGCCGGCAGACGCCCGGGAAAACCCTGCGCCAGAGCTGCACGGCACTGTTCCACGGTGGGACAGTGTCACGCGGCCCGGGGCATGTTCTGGCCGCGCACACGCGCGGACGCCTCCTTGCCTAGGTGCAATCCCCTGGTCCCGATGCCATCCGAGCTGCGCACGCGCATCGGCATGGGTCTTGCGAAAAGGTGGACGTCCTGAAGGCAATCCCGCCCGGACCTCACCCAACGCTCAAGGAGACTCTCATGCAATGGTCGCAACCCGCGTTCGAAGATCTGCGCTTCGGCTTCGAGATCACGATGTACATCTCGAATCGCTGACCCCTTCGGCCCCAACGGCGGCGCATCGAGGGCGATGCGCCGCCACCAGCCCCACACACTCCCATGAAGATCCTCGTGCTCGGTTCCGGCGCCGGCGGCGGCTTCCCGCAATGGAACTGCAATTGCCGGCTGTGCGCGGGGCACCGCCAGGGCGCGCTGAGCGCGCATGCACGCACGCAAAGCTCGATCGCCGTTTCGGCCGACGGCGAGTCCTGGGTGCTGCTGAACGCCTCGCCCGACATCGGCCAGCAGATTCGCAGCCACGCGCAACTGCATCCGCGCGGCGGCCTGCGCGACACGCCGATCAAGGCAGTGGTGCTGATGGACGCACAGATCGATCACGTCACCGGCCTCCTGGGCCTGCGTGAAGGCCCCTGCATCGACGTCTACGCCACGCCCTGCGTGTTCGAGGACCTGACCACGGGACTGCCGCTGCTCAATGTGCTGCAGCACTACTGCGGCACGCGCTGGCACATGCTGCCGGTGGCGGGCGAGCAGACGCGTGCCGAGTTCCGCATCGAGGGCGTCGCCTCGCTGCGCTTCACGGCGCTGGCCATTCCCGGCATGGCGCCCCCCTACTCGCCGCATCGCCGCGAGCAACTGGTGGGCGACAACATCGCCCTGCTCGTCGAAGACCCCGACGATGGCGGGCGCGTCTTCTATTCGCCCGGCCTGGCCGAGGTGGGTCAGCAGGAACTGCACTGGATGAGCGAGGCCGACTGCCTGCTCGTCGACGGCACCTTCTGGGAAGAAGACGAGATGCGGCTCGCCGGCCTGAGCTGCAAGTCCGCCACCGAGATGGGCCACCTGCCGCAGACGGCCAGCGCCGCCCGCGGGGGCATGGTCGAGGCCATGAAGGCCAGCAGTGCGCGCCGCAAGGTGCTCATCCACATCAACAACAGCAACCCCATCCTCGACGAAGACAGCGCGCAGCGCCGACTGCTGGACGCGCACGGCATCGAGGTGGCGTACGACGGCATGGAGATCACGCTGTGAACACCACCACCACCGAGCGGCAGAACACCGCGGCGCCGGCCACCGCCTGCATCGCGCCTTCCCTGCGCACCTGGGACCCGGATGAATTCGTGGCCCGGCTGCTTGCCTGCGAAGCGCGCTATCACATCCACCATCCCTTCAACCTGCGCCTCAACCGCGGTGAGCTCCAGCCCTTCCAGGTGCGCGGCTGGGTGGCGAACCGCTTCTATTACCAGCTCTGCATCCCGCAGAAGGACGCGGCGGTGCTGGCCAACTGTACGCAGCGCGAAGAGCGGCGGCGCTGGCTCGAGCGCATCCTCGACCACGACGGGCGCGACGACTTCGCCGGCGCCAATGCCGGCGGCATCGAGGCCTGGAGCCGGCTCGGCCAGGCGGTGGGCCTCGGGCCCGACGCGCTCTGGTCGCAGCGCCACGTGCAGCCCGGCGTGCGCTTCGCCGTTGACGCCTACCTGAACTTCGCGCGCAGCAGGCCGTGGGAGGAAGCGGCGATCTCCTCGCTGACCGAGATGTTCGCCCCGAAGATCCACGCCGACCGCCTGGCCGGCTGGCCGGCGCTGTACCCGTGGATTCAGGCCGAGGGCCTGGCCTACTTCCGCCAGCGCATCCCGCTGGCCACGCGCGACGCCGAGCATGGCCTCGAGGTCGCGCGCCGCTGGGCCGGTTCACGCGAACGCCAGGAGCGAGCGCTCCAGATCCTGCATTTCAAGCTGGACATCCTGTGGTCGATGCTCGACGCCATCGAGCGCGCCTACCCCGACGACCTGGCCGAGGAGCTGCGCCCATGATCCCCCAGGACGCCAGACCTGCCGTGGCCACGATGTTCCGGCTGCAGTTCGAGCCGGCGCAGGACAGCTGGGTGCTGCTCTATCCGGAGGGCATGGTGCGGCTCAACACGCCGGCGGCCGAGATTCTGCGGCGCTGCGACGGCTTCCACTCGGTGGACGAGATCGTGGCAGAGCTGGAGCTTGCCTTCGCGCAGCCGGCCCTGCACGACGATATCTGCACTTTCCTCGCGCAGGCCCGGCAGCGCGGCTGGCTCCAGTAAGCAGGACATGCAATGAGCCGCCGGGCATCTCCCAGGGCGAATGGCACTGCAGCCGAAGGCAAAGGTACTCCGATGCACGCCGCGCACGCCGCGCCGGGCCCGAGCATCAAGCCGCCGATGTGGCTGCTGGCGGAGTTGACCTACCGCTGCCCGCTGCATTGCCTCTTCTGCTCGAACCCGGTCGACTACGCCCGGCACCAAGACGAGCTGGACACGCCGACCTGGAAGCGCATCCTCGGCGAGGCACGCGCCCTCGGTGCGGTGCAGCTCGGCTTTTCGGGCGGCGAGCCGATGCTGCGCGAGGACCTGGAGGAGCTGGTCGCCCATGCGCGCGGGCTCGGCTTCTATACCAACCTCATCACGTCCGGCGTCGGGCTCACCGAGGCCCGCGCGAAGGCGCTGAAAGCAGCCGGGCTGGACCACATCCAGCTCTCCTTCCAGGATTCGACGCGCGAGCTCAACGACTTCGTCAGCTCGACCCGCACTTTCGAGCTCAAGTCGAAGGTCGCCGCGATCATCAAGGCGCAGGGCTACCCGATGGTGCTGAACTGCGTCATGCACCGCTTCAACCTGCCGCATGTGGGCCGCATCATCGACATGGCGCAGCGCATGGGCGCCGACTACCTCGAGCTTGCCAACACGCAGTACTACGGCTGGGCCTGGCTCAATCGAGCGGCCCTGATGCCGACGGTCGAGGAGCTGCGCGACGCCGAGGCCATCGTGATGGACCATCGCGAGCGCCAGGGCAGCCGCATGAAGGTCCTGTGGGTCTCGCCCGACTATGCCGACGCCAAGCCCAAGCCCTGCATGGCGGGCTGGGGGTCCCTGTTCATGGTGGTGGCGCCCGACGGCAAGGCCTTGCCCTGCCACAGCGCGCGCATGCTGCCTGACATCGACTTCCCCGATCTGCGCGACACGCCGGTGCGCGACGCCTGGTATGGCAGCGGCGCGTTCAACCGCTACCGCGGACAAGGTTGGATGAAGGACGGCTGCAGCGACTGCGACGAGCGCGAGAAGGACTTCGGCGGCTGCCGCTGCCAGGCCTTTCTGGTCACCGGCGATGCAGCCGCCGCCGACCCGGTGTGCCCAAAGAGCGAGCACCGCGGGCGCATCGACGCCGTGCTGGCCGAAGCGCAGGCCGCGCGTACGCAGCAGGCAGGATGCGGCACGCCGGCGCAGCCGCTTCGCTTCGTGCCCGGCGCCTCCAGGCAGGCCGGGCTGATCTACCGCGGCGACGAGAACTCGCGCCTGCTGTCCCCCGAGAGGCACGCACCATGCTGACGGTGCGCGGCCTCACCCACCGCTACGGCGAGCGCGTCGCACTCGACGCGCTCAGCCTGTCGGTGCCGCGCGGCAGCTTCACGGTCCTGCTCGGGCCCAACGGCGCCGGCAAGTCCACGCTGTTCCAGCTGCTCACCGGCCTGTTCGCCGCCGAGGCCGGCGAGATCGAGGTGGCCGGCTTCTCGATGCGCCGGCAGGCGCGTCGGTCCCTCGCACACATCGGCGTCGTCTTCCAGCAGCAATCGCTGGACCTCGACCTGAGCGTCGCGCGCAACCTCCAGTTCCACGCCGACCTGCAGGGCCTTCAGCGCGCCCACGCCGCCGAGCGCATCGCCTCGGAGACACGGCGCTTCGGCCTGGCCGGCGAGCTGGCGCGGCCCGTACGCGAGCTCTCGGGCGGCACCCGGCGCAAGGTGGAGCTGGCGCGCGCACTGCTGCACCGGCCCGGGCTGTTGCTGATGGACGAGGCCACCGCCGGGCTGGACCCGAAGTCGCGCCGCGACCTGATCGAGGGCCTGCAGCAGGAGGTGCGCCTGCGCGGCGCGTCCGTTCTGTGGGCGACGCACCTCGTGTCCGAGGCCGAGGCGGCGGACCAGGTTCTGGTGCTCCACCGCGGAAAGCTGCTGGCCCGCGGCACGCCTGGTGAAGTGAACGCCGCGCTCGGCGGCCCGACGCTCGAACAAGCCTTTCTCCACGCCACACGCTGAGGCCGCCGCCATGAGATCACGCCACCTGCTCCCAATCGTCGCGCTCGCCAGCCTGCTGGGCGCCCTGCCTGCCCAGGCGAAGGACAGCGGCATCGCCTACATTTCCAGCGAGAAGGACCATGCGATCACCCTGGTCGACCTGAAGACCCTGACAGTGATGGGCAGCATCCCCACCTGCAATCGCCCGCGCCACATGCAGCGCCTGCCGGACAGCCGGCGGCTGATGGTGGCCTGCAGCGACTCGGGCCGCGCCGACATCGTCGACCTCGACAGCCGGCGCTCGCTCGGCAGGCTGCCGCTGGGCGAGGATCCGGAGGTCTTCGATCTTTCGCCCGACGGCCGCACCGCCTATGTCTCGGCCGAGGAGAACGGCGCGCTCAACGTCTTCGACCTGGTCGCGAAGAAGCTGGTGCGCAGCGTGCCGCTCGGCAAGGAACCCGAGGGCGTCAAGGTCTCGGCCGACGGCAGGCACGTGTACGTCACTTCCGAAGTCGCCAACATGGTCCACGTGGTCGACGCGACCACGCTGCGGGTCGTCAAGAACATCGTCGTGGGCAAGCGCCCGCGCCGCATGGCCTTCTCGGCCGACGGCAGCGAGCTATGGGTGAGCAACGAGCTCGGCAGCAGCATCAGCGTGATCTCGCTGCGCACGCTCGCGGTGGAAGCCACCATCCCCTTCGAGCTCAAAGGCATGCGGCCCGACGACATCACGCCGGTCGGCCTGGCGCTGTCACCCGACGGCAGGACGATGTTCGTGGGCCTGGGCCGCGCGAACCACGTGGCCTTCGTCGACATGGCCACCCGCAGGACCACGCAGCTGGTGCTGGTCGGCAAGCGGGCCTGGAACCTGGCGCCCAGCCGTGACGGCGCGCGCCTGTTCGTGCTGAACGGGCTGTCCGACGACATGACGGTGATCGACACCGCCAGCGCGAAGGCGCTGAAGACCTTGGCCGTCGGCCGCGTGCCGCACACGGTGGTGATCGATGACTGACAAGCACATCCCCCGCTGCGCCACGGCACTCGCCCTGGCCGCGCTGGCGTTCGGCGCGTCGGCCGCAACCCTGACCCTGGGCGTCATGCAGCGCGCCGACGACGAACGCTTCGACGCGCGGCGCGTTGCGCTGGCCTATCCGGGCCATCCCGGCGGCCCGTTGGGCGAGGCGGTGGCGCTGGCCGTGGCGGAAAGCCGATTCGA
>NZ_LMTS01000077.1:95153-101068 GCF_001541225.1 Variovorax sp. WDL1
CGACCATGCGGGGCTGCAGGTGCGGCTCGAGGTGCGCGACGTGCGCAGCGCCGAGGAGGCCGGTGCCCAATTGCGCCAGCTCGAGAAGGCCGGTGCCGGCGGCGCGGTGCTCGACCTGCCGGGCGCCTGGATCGCGAGCGCTGCTTCCGCCACCGGCTTGCCGGTGCTCAACGCAGGGGACAGCGCCGACGCACCGCGCCAGCAGGGCTGCCGCCCCAACCTCTTCCATACCCTGCCCACCGAGCGCATGCGCGCCGACGCGATCGCGCAGGCACTGCTGGCGCGCCGCTGGACGCGGGTGCTGCTGCTGCACGGCAGCGATGCCGAGGATGCAACGCGGCTCGCACAGACGCAGGCGGCGCTCAAGCGCTACGGCATCAAGATGGTGGCGCTCAAGCCTTTCAAGCGCTCGGGCGATCCGCGCGAACGCGATCTCGCCAACCCGCTGCTGCTGACCGGCCCCGGGGTCGGCGGCGATTACGACGCCGTGTGGGTGGTCGACAGCGACGGCGAGTTCGCGCGCAGCCTGCCCTATCGCACCGCCTTGCCCCGGCCGGTGGTGGGCGACGCCGGGCTGGTCGCCGAGGCCTGGGCATCGCGCTTCGATCGATACGGCGCGCCACAGCTGGAGCGGCGCTTCCAGCGGGCAGCCGGTCGGCCCATGACCAGCTTCGACTGGGCCGCGTACGTGGCCGCCAAGGCGCTGCTGCAGGCCGCGCTGGAGCGGCCCGCGGCGCCGGGTGCCGCGCAGATGCAGAAGGCGCTGGTACGCGCCGACTTCACGCTCGACGGCTTCAAGGGCGTGCGCCTGAGCTTCCGCGCGTGGGACCGGCAGCTGCGGCAGCCCCTGCTGCTGACCGATGGCGTGGCCGTGATCGGCAGCACGCCGGTCGAAGGCGTGATGCACCCGAAGAACGTGCTCGACACACTGGGCACCGATGCGGCCGAATCGGCCTGCAACGGAGCACCCTGATGGCCGCCCCTCCACGCTGCAGCAGCGACGCGGCTCGCCGCAGTACCTCCGCCAGCGGCATCGATGCGACGGGCCTTCGGGGCGGCCACGCGGCCCATGCACTCCTGGCCTTGCGCGCCATCGTGCAGCGCGAGTTGCTGCGCTTCGTGCACCAGAGGACGCGGCTGCTCTCGGCGCTGGTCCGGCCGGTGCTGTGGCTGGCGGTGTTCGCCGCCGGTTTCCGCAACGTGTTCGGCATGGCCATCGCGCAGCCCTACGACACCTACGTGCCCTACGACATCTACATCGCGCCGGGACTCATCGGCATGGTGCTGCTGTTCAACGGCATGCAGTCATCGCTGGCCATGGTCTACGACCGCGAGATGGGGCAGATGCGGCTGCTGCTCACCGCACCGCTGCCGCGCTGGTGGCTGCTGGCCGTCAAGCTCCTGGCGGCGGCGCTGCTGAGCCTGCTGCAAGTGCTTGCCTTTCTCGGCGTGGCCGCGCTGCTGGGCACCACGCTGCCGCTCGCGCTGCCGTCGCTGCTCCATGCGCTGGCGGCGACGCTGGGCGCTGCGCTGATGCTGGCCGCCCTGGGCCTGCTGCTGTCCGTGTACGTGCGCCAGCTGGAGAACTTCGCCGGCGCGATGAACTTCGTGATCTTCCCGATGTACTTCCTGTCGACCGCGCTCTATCCATTGTGGAAGCTGGAGGAATCCGGGGCCACCTGGGTCTGGCGCGTGGCCCAGCTCAACCCCTTCACCCATGCGGTCGAGTGGATCCGCTTCGCGCTCTACGGCAAGGACCCGGGCATCGCGCCGCTGGTCGTGCTGGCGGCGCTGGCGCTGTGCTTCCTGCTCGCCTGCCTGGGCTACGACCCGCAGCGCGGCTTCGGCAAGCTGGCACAAAGGGGCCAACCATGACCACGCGGCGCAGCCTGCTGCTGGCGGCGGCGGCGGCAATCGCCGCACCGCGCGTTCTTGCTTCGCAGCCGACCGGCACCGGGTGGTTGCCGCAGCGCCCCATCTCGCTGTGGGTGCCCTGGCCCGCCGGCGGCGCCACCGACCTCACGCTGCGCCTGCTCGCCGAATTGGCGGGGTGGCGGCTGGGCCAGAAGGTGGTGATCGAGAACCGCGGCGGGGCCGGCGGAACGCTGGCGATGCCGGTGCTTCAGCAGGCTGCGCCCGATGGGCACACGCTCGCGCAGATGCCGCAGCCGGTGTTCCGCGCACCACACACGCAGAAGGTGGCCTGGGACCCGATCCGCGACACCACCCCCATCCTGCAGGTCAGCGGCGTCGCCTTCGGCCTGGTCGTGCCGGCGTCGAGCCCCTGGCACAGCGTGGGCGATCTGCTGAAGCACGCGGCCGCCCATCCGGGCCGCCTGAGCATCGCCACCAACGGCATCGGGACCACGCCGCACGTGGTGCTCGACGAATGGTTTGCGCAGCATGGCCTGAGCTACATCCATGTGCCGTACAAGGGCACGGCCGAGCAGATGGTGGCGGTGGCCTCGGAACAGGTCATGGCCGGTGTCAACTCGAACGGCTTCGCGCCTTACGTCGACGCCGGCCGGCTGCGCCTGCTCGCCACCTTCGGCGCCGCGCGCACCCGGCGTTGGCCCGAGGTGCCGACCCTGAGCGAGCTGGGCCACGGCTTCGTCGCCACCTCGCCCTACGGCCTGGCCGGCCCGCGCGGCCTTCCATCCGCGGTGCGGCAGGCGCTGCACGACGCGTTCAAGGCTGCGCTCTTCGATCCCGTGCACATCGCGGAGCTTGCCCGGTACGACCAGGAGATCGCCTACATGGACAGCGCCGACTATGGCCGCAGCATGCGCGAAGCCTTTGCCGCCGAGCGCCGGATTGTCGAGCGGCTGGGCCTGGCGCCGGCGGCGCCCTGACCCGCGCGCTCAGGCTCGGAAGGCATAGCGCAGGTCCGAGCCACACGGTGTGCGGCGTCCCCGGCTCGGGCGTGACGGGTCGATGTCCCCGCCGGGCGCAGTCTGCACGTTGGACGGCACCGGGCTCTGGGGCATGGCGACGCGGCAATGCCGCGCCGCTGCTCTCAGGCGGGCTTGGCGGCCCACGCGTTGCACCAGCCAGGGCCCGCGATCTGCTTGCGCCCGAACATTGCGCAACCACCCCATTCGTCGGCCGCGCTGCCCTGGAAGAACGAGCAGTTGGTGCAGCGTTGCGTGCCGCTGTGCTTGGGAAAGCGTTTCGAGTCGACCTTGGTGGTGTCGTGCTTGTAGCCGAGGGCTTGCGCCGTTTCGTCGCTCTCCTCCACCCGCGCGGGCGCGGCCCGTGCGAGTTCGGGGAGCGCGAGGACGGCGCTGCCGCCCGCCACGGCTCGGATGATGAAGATCCGGCGCGTCGTGTCTTTCATGTGGGTCTCCGGTCTTGTGTGGATGCCTGTGCCGTCAGCTCGCTTTCGCGGCGCGGGAACTGCTCTTGCCCTCGCCGGCCTTGGGGATCTTGAACACCCACACCATGCCGCCCTGCTCGAGGAAATTGACCTTCTTGGCCACCTCGCCGCCCCAGAGCGGCACTGCACCGCCCCAGCCGGAGACCACGCTCACGTACTGCTCGCCGTCCTGCTGCCAGGTCACCGGCGGCGCCACCACGCCCGAGCCGGTCTGGAACTCCCACAACACCTTGCCGGTCTTCGCGTCGGCCGCCTTCAGGTAGCCTTCGGGCGTGCCCCAGAACACCAGGTTGCCGCCGGTGGTCAGCACGCCGCCCCACAGGGGCGCGTTGTTCCTGACTTCCCAGGCGATCTTCCCGGTCTTCGGGTCGATCGCGCGCAGCGCGCCGATGTAGTCCTCGTTGAGCGGCTTGATGGTGAAGCCGGCACCGAGGTACGCCGCGCCCTTCTTGTAGGCCACCGGTTCGTTCCAGATCTCCATGCCCCATTCGTTGGCGGGCACGTAGAACATCTTCGTGTCGGGGCTGTAGGCCATCGGCATCTGGTTCTTGCCGCCGAGGAAGCCCGGCGCGGCAAAGACCGCACTGCCCTTCTTGCCGTCGGTGCCCGCGGTCGGATCGCCGGGGCGGTTGTCGGCGATGAAGTTGGGGCGACCGGTCTTCAGATCGATGCTGCTGGCCCAGGTGATCTTCTTGACGAAGGGGAAGGCGTTGATGAGCTTGCCGGTGGCCGCGTCGTTCACGTAGAAAAAGCCGTTGCGGTCCGCCTTGCCGCCGACGCGCTTGCCGTCCATGTCGAAGGTCACGAACTCGTTCACGCCGTCGAAGTCCCAGCTGTCGTTGGGCGTGCTCTGGTAGTGCCACTTGATCTGCCCGGTCTTCACATCGATGGCCACGGTCGAGCACGAGAACAGGTTGTCGCCTTGGCGCAGATGGCTGTTCCAGGGAGCGGGGTTGCCGGTGCCGAAGTAGGCCAGCCCCGTCCTGGCGTCGTAGGTGCCGCCGAGCCAGGTGGCGGCACCGCCGGTCTTCCACAGGTCGCCCGGCCAGCTCTGGTTGGCCGTGCCCGAGACGCCGCTCTCCTTGGCAGCGCCGTCCGGGTCGTAGGTGTAGCCCATGTGGCCCTCGACGGTGGGACGCATCCACACCAGCCGCCCGGTCCTGGCGTCGCGCGCCTCCACGCGGCCGACCACGCCGAACTCGCCGCCGGACACGCCGGTGAGGATCAGCCCGTTGGCGATGATGGGCGCCGCGGTGGCGGAGTAGCCGGCCTTGTAGTCGTCGATCTTCTCTTTCCACACCACGTCGCCCGTGTCCTGGTCGAGCGCCACGAGCTGTGCGTCCAGCGTGGCGAAGATCACCAAGTTGTCATACAGCGCAGCCCCGCGGTTGACCACGTCGCAGCAGGGCATGATGCCTTCGGGCAGGCGGTGCTCGTACTTCCACAGCTTGCGGCCGGTCGTGGCATCGAGCGCGAACAGGCGCGAGTAGGACGCCGTGACGAACATCTTGCCGCTGTGGATGACCGGCTGGGACTCCTGCCCGCGCTGCTTCTCGCCGCCGAATGAAAAGGCCCACACCGGCGCCAGCTTGCCGACGGTGGCCGTGTTGACCTGCCTGAGCGGCGAGTAGCGCTGTCCCTGGGTGTTCAGTCCCCAGGTAAGGATGTTGCCGGTGGTGGTGGCTTCGTTCTCGATCATCTTGTCGGTGACGACAGCATGGGCCGCGGAGGCGGCCAGGCCAGCGGAGATGAGAACGGTCAAGAGCTTCAGTTGCATGGGGTCGTCTCCTCGGGGGTTGGAAAAAGGGCGCGTGGGACACGTCCGGACGGCAGCGTCTTTCGCACTCTTGAATGGCAATGTCCATGCCACGCGGCCGGCAGCGCCGCACGCCTGCCGAGCGCTTCGAATGGGGCGGCAGGTCGCGGGTTTTCCCGCTGCATTGCTCCACCTTTGAGCAGCCGGTCGCCACGGGCCGTGGCATGAAGGCACACCCGCCGCGGCCAAGTGCAAGGAGCTTGCTTCACATCAAGGAAACGGCGGCCGGGCCGCGCTACGCTCCGATTGCAGTTCCAAGCGGAGCGCGCCAGGAGACAAAAGGAGATGTGGGATGTTCGCCGAGCAAAAGGCCACGGGCGCACCGCCCACAGGTTCTGTCATGCCAAGTCCTGACCTTTGTACAGAGGAAGAGGTCGTGCACCTGGTGCATGCCTTCTATTCGAAGGTGCGCAAGGACCCGGTGCTCGCCCCGATCTTCGAAGCGCATATCGACGACTGGGATCGGCACCTGGCCAGGATCGTCGACTTCTGGTCGTCTGCCCTCCGGGGCACGGCCCGCTACAAGGGAGCGCCGATGCCCAAGCATGCGGCCTTGCCGGGGCTCACGCCCGAGCTGTTCCACCGCTGGCTCGCCCTCTTCCGCGAGACCACCCGGGCATTGGACAACGCGGCGCTGCAGCAGCGCGCGGACGATCTCGCGCATCGCATTGCCGGCAGCTTCTGGTATGGCTACCAGTCGCGGCATGCCGGGCCACACGCCGG
>NZ_LMTS01000077.1:101107-147470 GCF_001541225.1 Variovorax sp. WDL1
CGGCCGGGCCGGCTGAACAGGCGGCCATGACACACCCCAGCCTGGCGATCATCTGCCACGAGCATCGCGCGCTTTCGGCCATGCTGCGCTCGATCACGCTGCTGCTGCGCGAGCATCGGCGGCGGCATACCCTGCCTGACTTCGACGCGCTGCAGGCCATGCTGTTCTATATGGACGAATTCCCGGAGAAGCACCACCATCCCAAGGAGAGCCGCCTGCTCTTTCCCAAGCTCCGTGGACGCGATGCGCGCATCGACGCGGTGCTCGACCGCCTCGACCGCGACCATGCGCATGGCGAGAAGGCCATCCGCGAGCTCGAACACGCCCTGCTCGGATTCCGCGTCATGAGCGGCACCGTCCAGTGCGAAGCGCGCCGGCGCCATTTCGAGGCCCTGATGAAGCAGTACGCCGACTTCTATCTCGATCACATGCACGTCGAGGAGACCGAGATCCTGCCGCTGGCCGAGGCGGTGCTCGACGCCGAAGAATGGGCGGACCTCGACGCGGCGTTCCTGCTCAACCGCGATCCGCTGGCGGGCTACGAGGCTGACGAGGCCTACCGGCCGCTTTTCAGGAAGATCGTCGGCGCGCTGCAGAATTCCGGCAGCGTCGGCTCGGCGCTCGAAGCCTTCGCCGGCGCCGCCATACCGAGCGACAAGCACCACCCGCATCCCTGAGGTCATCCCGGACGGCAGCCGGCTGCGTGGTCGCGGTCAGGCTGCGGTGACGCCCGGCGTGGGCGCGGAGTCCTCATACCGCGTCAGGAGCCTGGCCAACAGCTCACGCACACTGCGAACCTGGTCGCCGAACGGCAAGGCGCCGACGCCACGGAAGAACAGGCCCCTCTTCACATCGCCGCGCAGGGCCGCGGCCAGCTGGGTGTCTATGCAGAACTGGCCCCACGTGGCGAGCCCATCGCGCAGCCCGCATTGCGCCAGGCAGTCGAAAGCGAGCGTGCAGCGCGGCTTGACGTGCGCAACGCCCTGCAGCTTCGCCTCGGCCTTCAGGTAGCCCTTGAGCCAGCGGGTCGCCACCGCACGCGCGGGCAGGCCGGCCACGCTGGTGAACTCCACCAGGTCTTCGTCGCGTGCCTCGGCCAGCATGCGCTTGAACTCGGGGTGCGCGTCGCACTCTTGCGTGACGGCGAACGGCGTGCCAAGTTGCACCGCCGCCGCGCCCAGCGCCTGCACGCGCGCGATGTCCTCGAAGCGGCGGATGCCGCCGGCCGCGATCAGCGGGATCTCCTTCTCGATGCCCGCGGCGCGCAGGAAGGCGAGCGACTGCGGGATCACGTTCTCGAAATCGAAGCGCGGGTCGGCCAGGTCGGCGATCTTCCCGGCGCCGAGGTGGCCGCCGGCGAGCCGGGGGTGCTCGATCACGATCGCATCGGGCAGGCGCCTCTTGCGCTCCCATTTGCGCACCAGGAGCTGGACACCGCGCGCATCCGACAGGATCGGTACGAGCAGTGCATCGGGATGGTCCTGCGCGAGCTCGGGCAGGTCGAGCGGCAAGCCGGCGCCGACCACCACCGCATCGATCCCGCATTCGAGGGCACGGGTCACCGAGGGAGCGTACTCGCCCACCGCCCGCATCACGTTGATGGCGAGGAGGCCGCGCCCACCGGCGCAGCGGCGCGCGGCACGGATCTCGCGCGCCAGTGCCTCGAGATTGGCCGCGTTGATGTCCTGCTTGGCACGGCTGGTGGCGGCCGCTCCCGGAGCCAGGTCGCGCGTGCGCTCCATGAGGTCAGGGTGGTGTCGCCGCAGGTCCACGGACGAGATGGTGCCCATGGCGCCGAGCGCCGCAACGCTGCCCGCCAGGCGATGCGCAGACACGCCGACCCCCATGCCGCCCTGGACGATCGGGAGAAGGGTTCGTCCACCGAGGCGCAGCGGCCTCAAGCCGCCTTCGTGCAGCAGCGCCATCAGCGGGTCGGCGCTGTCTGGAATGTCGTGAGCTGAGGCCAGGTTGTCGGCAATGGTCATGGTGGCTGCGGCAGGATGCATGCGCACCGCATCTGTTGAGATGCACGAACGGTAGGGCAATGCCTTGAAAGTGGTGTTGATGAAGGTCAAACTTGCGCGTTCCTGCACCGAGAGACCGACATGTCCATTTCAAGCTTCGACGACCTGCTGCGCGCCGCGCGCGAGATGACGCAGGCGCAGCGCCTGCTCTTCGTCTTCACGGCCGCCGGCGTCCCCGATGACGCCACGCCCGCGCAGCACGAGCGCTACCAGGCGGGCCAGGGCGGCACGCTGACGCCTCTGATGTGCGTCGACAAGACGCCTGGCGAAGTCGTCTCCTTCGACGCCCTGCGGGACGAGGCACGACAGTTCGGCCAGCCCTGGGACATCGTGTTCGTCGCCGCGATGTCGGGCAGCGCGGGTCTCAGCCCGACCAGTGAACAGGCCGAGGCGCCGTTGCAGCGCATGGTCGAGGCGATCAAGTCCGGCGATGTGGCGGGTCTGGTCCCCTTCGACAGCGAAGGCCAGCCGGTGCAGATCGGCTGAAGCCCTTCAGGCAGCCCTCGGGCCGCCGGGGCCCAGTGCTTCGTCGATCTCGTTGAAGATCCCCGTGCCGCTGCCGTCGTCGACCGGCGCATGGTCGAACGGGCCGGTGCCGCTGTGCTCGGCGTCCGACGCCGGCACGAAGCTTCCGCTGCGCAGGTCGAAGACATGCACCTCGCCCTCCTCGATGACGTAGTGCCAGCCGTGCAGGGCGAGCCGCCCCGACTCGACACGCTCGCGCACCATCGGGTAGCCCATCAATCGTTCGAGCTGCAGCACGACGCAGCGCTGCTCGGTGCGCCGCAGCGCCTCGGGCGTCACCTGGACCGGCAGCGCCGCCTCGCGCGCCAGGTCGAGCCACGCGGCCAGATTGGGCGCCTGCGGTATGTTCTCTTCGTACAGCGCCCGGATGCCGCCGCAATGGCTGTGACCGCAAACAACGATGCGCTCGACGCCGAGCCGCAGCACGGCGAACTCGATGGCGGCAGCCGTTCCGTGGTAGCCCACCCAGCGCGGACCCGCATCGGGCGGGACGCGCCCGCCCGGGGGGCCGACGCCACAGGCGTCCTGGTGGCCATGAAGAAAGCCATCATGCGGCGGCACCAGCGCGCCGACGTTGCGCACGATGAACAGTTCGCCCGGGCCTGTACCGGTCAGCAGGTAAGGCACGAGGCGCGAGTCGGAGCAGCCGATGAACAGGATGTTCGGGTGCTGGCCGTCCCGCACCAGACTTTGGAACCGATCCTGCACGCCGGGAAAATAGTCGTCGTGAAAGCGCCTCAGCCGCTGCAGCAGTTCGTCGGGCATGCCGCACCGCCTCCCGTGGCTACTGGACCAGCGGCGTCTGCGCCGCATCGAGGTCCACGCCCTCGACCACGGCCTGTCCCGCCAGCAGTTGGAGGCACTGCCGAAGCGCCGTCACATACGCCTGCTGGCGCAGTGCCATCGCGACCGCGCCGCGCACCGACTCGAAGGACTGCGGCTCGCCGCCCTCGCGTTCGAGCACTTCCACCACGTGCAGGCCGAAGCGGCTGTGGACCAGGCGCGGCAGGACGCCGACCTCGACCTGGCCGAAGATCTCCCGGGCGAACTCGGGCGCGCAGTCGGCCGGGGTCAGCCATCCCAGATCGCCGCCTTCGACACCGCTGGGGCAGTTGGACAGCTCTCGGGCGGCCCGCTCGAAGCCGGCGCTTGCGCCGCCACCCGCCTTGCCGTCGTGGCAACGGACATCGAGCAGGCAGGCCTCTGCGCGGTTGCGCAGTGCCACCACGTCCATGCCCGGCGTGACTGCGAACAGGACGTGCCGCAACCGCACGCGCTGCCCCGTCCGATAGCGGGCCGGGTGCGCCGCATGATGGCGCCGGCAGGCCTCCTCGGACGGCTCGGGCAACTGCAGTTCGCGTTCCAGCCATGCATCGATGGCCTGCGACGCGGCTTCGCTGAGCACGCCGTCGCCAGGCGCCGCATCGGTGGGCGCGAGCAGTCCCGCATCGATGGCGGCCTGCCGCAGCAGCTCGGAGCAAGCGCGCTGGCGCAGTTCCTCCTTCGTCAAGGCCTCGGCCTCGGTGTGGAGTGCGACGCCATTGATCCGCGCGACCCGCGCTGCCATGGTCGGGAGCGCCGCGGCGCCGGCATCGAGAGCTTGGATATTCATGAAGGTTCTCTCCTTGTTTCAGATAGCCCCGGGCTCGCGTGGCTGGTTGTGGCCGGCCGGCACGTTCAGCCGACGGCTGCGCACGACCTGGTGCGGCCGGAACAGGAACCGGATGGTCCCGAAGCCGCTCCACACGTGCACCAGCCGGCTGAACGGGAACAGCAGGAAGATGGTCATGCCGAGCACGATGTGGACCTGGTACGGCCAGGCCAGGGCGGCCAGCGCGGTGGCATCCACCGGACGCAGGGTGACGATGCGCTGCGCCCAGTCCGCCAGGATCAGCATCACGCTGCCGTCGGCGTGCTGCACCGAGTACGGCAGCGTGACCAGCCCCAGGACGAGCTGGACCCACAGCACCACCAGCACCGCGATGTCCGTCGGATGACTGGTGAGGCGGATGCGCGGATCGAACACGCGCCGGTACAGCAATAGCGAAAGGCCTGCGAAGCACACCGCGCCGGCAATGCCGCCGGCCACGACCGCCATCATCTGCTTGGTCGCAGCGCTCATGAAGATGCCGTAGACGCTGTGCGGCGTGAAGAGCCCGACCAGGTGGCCGAAGAACAGGAACAGCACGCCGAAGTGGAACAGGTTGCTGCCCCAGCGCAGGGTGCCTGCCCGCAGCATCTGCGAGGAGTCGCTCTTCCAGCTGTACTGGCTCTGGTCGAAGCGGATCAGGCTGCCCAGCACGAACACCATGAAGCAGACATACGGATAGACCTGGAAAAGAAAGCCATACACGCCCTTCATGACGATGCTCCTTGTGTCGAGTTGCTCTTGCGCACGATCTGGATGGGTTGCGGCTGGCCGGGCCTGGCCTGCCCCTTGGACGAGCAGCCATCGAAGGCGGGCGGTTCGGCCCAGCTCTCGTCGAGCGCCTCGTCGGCCGGCGGCTTGACCGGCTGCGCCTTCTCCCCGGCCAGCTCGAGCAGCGCGCCGAGCACGCTGGCGTAGGGGCTCTCGCGGTGCTGAAGGGCGCCGAAGATGGCATTGAGGATGTGCGCCATCTCGCCCAGGAAGGCCCGCGCCTCGCGCACCGGCTGCGTGGAGACGAACTCAAGCACTGCCGGCAGGTAGTCCGGGAGCTCGCCCTCGGCCAGGACCAGGCCGGCCTTCTCGTAGGTCTGGCCCAGGTCGATCATGGCCGGCCCGCGCTCGCGCGAGTCGCCGTGCACATGCTCGAACAGGTGCAGGGAGGTGCCGCGGCCCCGGTCGAAGAGGTCGACGTAGTCGGCCTCCGCCTCCAGGGGGTCGGCACGCCACAGCATGTCCACCAGCGCGTCGAGTTCGGCGAGCCGCGACGGCGACAGGACACGCTCGCTGCGCAGCAGCTCGCGCATCTCCGGCAGATGGCTGCGCATGCCCGCGTCGGGGTAGCCGAGCACGGCCGAGAGGACGCGCAGGGTCTTTGCGGCCGGACGTTGCGAGTTCAGCGTGAACATGGTCAGACCTCCGCCCGGATGGGGATCGTGCGCTTCTTCTCGCTGCCGAACAGGCTGGCCTCGCTGGTACCTTCCGAGCACCCGTTGCCGAAGGTGAAGCCGCAGCCACCGCGCACGTTGAAGGTGTTCTCTGCGTACTCGCGGTGCGTCGAGGGGATCACGAAGCGGTCTTCGTAGTTGGCGATCGCCATCACCTGGTACATCTCCTCGACCTCCGCCTGGCTCATTCCCACCTGCGCGAGCACTTCGTGGTTGATGCGCCCGTCGACGTGCTTCTCGCGCTGGTAGGCGCGCATCGCCAGCATGCGCTCGAGGGCCTGCACGACCGGCACGGTGTCCCCGGCGGTGAGCAGGTTGGCCAGGTAGTTGACGGGAATGCGAAGCTGGTTGACGTCAGGAATCTCGCCGTTGCTGCCCACGTGCCCCGCGTTGGCGGCGGCGCTGATGGGCGACAGCGGCGGCACGTACCACACCATCGGCAGCGTGCGGTACTCGGGGTGCAGCGGCAGGGCCACCTTCCATTGGACCGCCATCTTGTAGACCGGGCTGGTGCGCGCCGCCTCCATCCACTTGTCGGGAATGCCGTCGAGGCGCGCCTGGGCGATGACCTTGGGGTCGTTCGGATCGAGGAAGATGTCGAGCTGTGCCTTGTACAGGTCGCGGTCGTGTTCGACGCTCGCAGCCTCCTGGATGCGGTCCGCGTCGTACAGCAGCACGCCCAGGTAGCGGATGCGCCCGACGCAGGTCTCGCTGCACACGGTCGGCTGGCCTGCCTCGATGCGCGGATAGCAGAAGATGCATTTCTCGGCCTTGCCGCTCTTCCAGTTGTAGTAGATCTTCTTGTACGGGCAGCCGCTCACGCACATGCGCCAGCCGCGGCACTTGTCCTGGTCGATCAGGACGATGCCGTCTTCCTCGCGCTTGTAGATCGAGCCGGATGGGCACGACGCCACGCACGCCGGATTCAGGCAGTGCTCGCACAGCCGCGGGAGATACATCATGAAGGTGTTCTCGAACTGGCCGAGCATGTCCTTCTGCATCTGGTCGAATCCGTCCAGGTTCTTGTCCTTGCTGCGCGCGGAGAACTCGCCGCCGAGGATCTCTTCCCAGTTCGGGCCCCAGACGATCTTTTCCATCTGCTTGCCGGTGATCAGGCTGCGCGGCCGCGCCGTCGGGGTCGCCTTCATCTCCGGCGCCGACTGGAGGTGGCCATAGTCGAAGGTGAAGGGCTCGTAGTAGTCGTCGATCTCCGGCAGGCTGGGGTTGGCGAAGATGCGCATCAGCAGCTTCCACTTCGCGCCCTGCCGCGGCTCGATGGTTCCGTTGGCCTTGCGCACCCAGCCGCCGTTCCACTTGTCCTGGTTCTCCCACTCCTTCGGATAGCCGATGCCGGGCTTGGTCTCGACGTTGTTGAACCAGGCGTACTCCATGCCGGGCCGGCTGGTCCAGACATTCTTGCAGGTGACCGAACAGGTGTGGCAGCCGATGCACTTGTCGAGGTTGAGCACCATCGCGATCTGCGCGCGGATCTTCATGCGACTTCTCCTTGCGCCTGAACGGGGCGAATCAGTTCGTCGGCGACCGGCGTGTCGAGCCAGTCGATCTTGTTCATCTTGCGCACCACCACGAACTCGTCGCGGTTGGTGCCGATGGTCCCGTAGTAGTTGAAGCCGTAGCTGAACTGGGCGTAGCCGCCGATCATGTGCGTGGGCTTGAGCACGATGCGCGTCACCGAGTTGTGGATGCCGCCGCGCGCGCCGGTGATCTCGGAGCCCGGGGTGTTCACGATCTTCTCCTGCGCGTGATACATCATCACCATGCCCGGCTTGACGCGCTGGCTCACCACCGCGCGCGCCGCGATGGCGCCGTTCACGTTGAACAGCTCGATCCAGTCGTTGTCGACGATGCCGGCGCGCTTCGCATCGTCCTCGCTCATCCACACGCAGGGCCCGCCGCGGCTGAGCGTGAGCATCAGCAGGTTGTCGGTATAGGTCGAGTGGATGCCCCACTTCTGGTGCGGGGTGATGAAGTTCAGCGCGATCTCGGGGTTGCCGTTCGGCTTGACGCCCAGGATCCCCGCGGTGGTCTTCAGGTCGACCGGCGGTCGGTAGGTGGCAAAGCCCTCCCCGAAGGCGATCATCCACGGGTGGTCCAGGTAGAACTGCTGCCGCCCGGTCAGGGTGCGCCAGGGTATGAGCTCGTGGACGTTGGTGTAGCCGGCGTTGTACGAGACGGTCTCGCTCTCGATGCCGCTCCAGGTCGGCGAACTGATGATCTTGCGCGGCTGCGCCTGGATGTCGCGAAAGCGGATCTTCTCGTCCTCGCGGTGGATCGCCAGGTGCGCGTGGTGGCGACCGGTCTGCTTGCCCAATGCCTCCCAGGCCTTCACGGCCACGTGGCCGTTGGTCTCGGGCGCCAGCATCAGCACCACCTCGGCGGCGTCGATGTCGGTCTCGATCTTCGGCATCCCGCAGGTCGCGCCGGGCTCGGTGACGAAGCCGGAGAGTTCGCCGAGCTGCTTCACCTCGGTCTGCGTGTTCCAGCCGATGCCCTTGCCGCCGTTGCCGGCCTTGCCCATCAGTGGCCCCAGGGCCGTGAAGCGCTTGTAGACATTGGGGTAGTCGCGCTCGACCACCTGGATGTTGGGCGCCGTCTTGCCCGGCACCAGCTCGCATTCCCCACGCTTCCAGTCCCGAACCTCGAAGGGCTGGGCCAGTTCGGCGGGGCTGTCATGCATCAGGGGCGTCAGCACCAGCTCGCGCTCGACGCCGAGGTGTCCGACGCAGACCTCGCTGAACTTCCTGGCAAAGCCCTTGTAGATGTCCCAGTCGCTGCGCGATTGCCACGCCGGGTCCACCGCCGTGGACAGCGGATGGATGAAGGGATGCATGTCGCTCGTGTTGAGATCGTTCTTCTCATACCAGGTCGCCGTCGGCAGCACGATGTCGCTGTAGAGGCAGGTGGTGCTCATGCGGAAGTCGAGCGTCACCAGCAGGTCGAGCTTGCCTTCGGGCGCCTTGTCGTGCCAGGTGACCTCCTGCGGCTTGGCCTCCTCCGCACCGAGGTCCTTGCCCTGCACGCCGTTGCTGGTGCCGAGCAGGTGCTTGAGGAAGTATTCGTGGCCCTTTCCGCTGGAGCCCAGGATGTTGGAGCGCCAAACGAACATGTTGCGCGGCCAGTTGTCCGGGTGGTCCGGGTCGGTACAGCTCATCCTGAGCGAGCCGTCCTTGAGCGCCTGCACGGCATAGTCCTTGGGGTCGACGCCGGCGGCCTGCGCGTCGCGCACCACCTGCAGCGGGTTGGTCTGCAGCTGCGGCGCGCTCGGCAGCCAGCCCATGCGCTCGGCGCGCACGTTGTAGTCGATCATGCTGCCCGCGTACGCCTTCTTGTCGGCCAGCGGCGAGAGCACCTCCTCCATGCCCAGCTTCTCGTAGCGCCACTGGTCGGTGTGGGCGTAGAAGAAGCTGGTGCTGTTCATCTGGCGCGGCGGGCGGATCCAGTCCAGCGCAAAGGCGAGCGCGGTCCAGCCGGTCTGCGGGCGCAGCTTCTCCTGGCCGACGTAATGCGACCACCCTCCCCCGCTCTTGCCGATGCAGCCGCACATCATCAGCATGTTGATGACGCCGCGGTAGTTCATGTCGCTGTGATACCAGTGGTTCATCGCCGCGCCGATGATCACCATCGACTTGCCTTGCGTCTTGTGCGCGTTCTCGGCGAACTGGCGCGCCACCGTGATCAACTGCGCGCGCGGCGTGCCGGTGATGCGCTCCTGCCATGCCGGCGTGTAAGGCGTGTCGTCGTCGAAGCTGGCGGCTGCGCGGGCGACACCGCCGGGCCGCCCCAAGGTGGCGCCAGCCCCCTCGGGGGGCAGCGAGGACGCGTCAGCGCCGAGCGTGGGGGCACCATCTTCGCCGTCGAGTCCGCGCGCGACGCCGTAGTTCGCCACCTGCAGGTCGAATACGGAGGCCACGATCGCGTCGCGATGCTCGCCCGCCTTGCCCAGCGGGATACGCCTGACCGGCACCGTGCGCACCAGCACGTCACCCTGTTCGCTGGAGGGGAAGTGCTCGCTCGCGATGCCGCCGAAGTATGGGAATCCGACCCGCGCCGTCTCCGTGCTCGGCTGGTCCCCCTCGAGCGCCGACAACCTCAGCTTCACCTCGTCGCCGTGGCGCGCCTCCCTGGCTTCGAGGTTCCACTGGCCTTCGTCGGCGCGCCCATCGGGGCCCCATCGGAAGCCGATCGCGCCGTGCGGCAGCACCACCTTGCCTTGCTGGTCGAAGGCGACGGTCTTCCACTCGGGATTGTTGGCCTGGCCGAGCTTGCCATTGAAGTCCGAAGCGCGCACGTAGCGGTCGGGCACCATGACGACCTCGCCGCCGGGCAACGTGTGCTCCTTGAGCATCACCAGCATCGGCATGTCGGTGTAGCGGCGCACGTAGTCGTCGAAGTAGGCGCTGCGCTCGCGTCCGCCGTCGGGAAAGTAGAACTCCTTCAGGATCACGTGGCCCATCGCCATGGCGACCGCGGCGTCGGTGCCCTGCTTCGGGTGCATCCAGATGTCGGCCAGCTTGGCGACTTCCGAATAGTCCGGCGTCACGGCGACCGTCTTCGCGCCCTTGTAGCGCACCTCGGTGAAGAAGTGCGCGTCGGGCGTGCGCGTCTGCGGCACGTTCGAGCCCCAGGCGATGATGTAGCTGGAGTTGTACCAGTCGGCAGACTCGGGCACGTCGGTCTGCTCGCCCCACACCTGCGGGCTTGCCGGCGGCAGGTCGCAATACCAGTCGTAGAAGCTCATGCACACCCCGCCGATCAGGCTCAGGTAGCGGCTGCCCGCGGCATAGCTGATCATCGACATCGCGGGGATCGGCGAGAAGCCGATGATGCGGTCGGGGCCGTGCTTCGTGATCGTGTAGACGTTGGCCGCTGCAACGATCTCGTTGACTTCCTCCCACGTCGAGCGCACGAAGCCGCCGAGGCCGCGCACCTGCTGGTAGTCGCGGCGCCTTGCATCGTCCTCGACGATCGAGGCCCAAGCGCCGACGGGATCGTGTGCGATGCGCGCCTCGCGCCAGCTCTTGAGGAGCCTGCCGCGCACCATCGGGTACTTGACGCGGTTCGCGCTGTACAGGTACCAGCTGTAGCTGGCGCCGCGTGCGCAGCCGCGCGGCTCGTGGTTGGGCATGTCCCAGCGTGTGCGCGGGTAGTCCGTCTGCTGCGTCTCCCAGGTGACGATGCCGCCCTTGACGTAGATCTTCCAGGAGCACGAGCCGGTGCAGTTCACGCCATGGGTCGAGCGCACGACCTTGTCGTGCGCCCAGCGGTTGCGGTAGGCGTCCTCCCACGTGCGGTCCTCGCCCGTCGTGACGCCGTGGTCGCCAGAGAAGGCTTCCCTGGGCTGGCTGAAGTAGCTGAGGCGGTCCAGAAAATGGCTCATTGCTTGGGCTCCGGAAAAATGTCGAGTCAGGGGTTCTTCACGTACGCATTGGCGCGCAGGTAGAACCACCAGTTGAGAACGAGGCACAGCGCGTAGAACACCGCGAAGCCGTACATGGCGAGTTCGGGTGTCGCGGCCTTGATCTGCGCACCGATCACCACCGGCGCAATGAAGGCCCCATACGCCGCCACGGCCGAGGTCCAGCCGAGCACGGGCCCGGCCTGCTGCCGGTCGAAGATGACGCCGATGGTGCGGAAGGTCGAGCCGTTGCCGATGCCGCTGGCGGTGAAGAGCACCACGAACAGCGCCATGAAGATCAGGAAGTACTGCTCGGGCGCTGCCGAGCGGTAGGCCAGCAACATCACGTAGCCGACGGCCGCCGAGGCCACCACCATCACGGCCGAGATGATCTGGGTGACGATCGAGCCCCCGATCTTGTCCGAGATCCAGCCGCCCACCGGCCGCACCGCCGCGCCGATGAAGGGCCCGATCCATGCATAGGTGAGTGCCGACGGCGCGTTGGGGTTCTTCAGCGTGTGCTGCAACACGCCCGACGCATCGGGCACGTGGCTGACGCCGAAGATCACCGTGATCGCCAGCGGCAGTGCCATCGAGAAGCCGATGAACGACCCGAAGGTCACCATGTACAGCAGCGTCAACGCCCAGGTGTGCCTGTTGCGGAAGATCTCGAACTGCTTGGCGATGCTTTCCTTCATCGGGCCGAAGGCCGTCAGCTTGAGCACCATCAGCGTGCTGACGATGATCAGCGGCATCGCGATCCACATGTTCAGCACCCCGAGGCCCGTGGGCGGCGGCAGGTACAGGTACAGGCCGAGGCCGGCCGGGACGAAGGAGAGCGTGTAGAGCCAGATGATCTTGAGGAAGGCGACGATCGCATTGCCCGTGTTCGGCGACACGGTCTTCAGGTTGTTCATGCCGAACCAGCACAACACGGCCAGCGGCACCAGCGACAGCACCCAGGCCAGGCCGGCGTTCTGGATCCAGGTGGCCGTGCCGGCGGGGATCTTGCCGAAGATCCAGCCGCTGTCCTTCACCAGCGTCATCGGCTCGCCGCCGAATGCGCCGAACAGCCCGACCGTCATGACCAGCGGAATGACGATCTGCATGCTCGTCACGCCGAAATTTCCCAGGCCGGCGTTCAGCCCCAGGGCGGTTCCCTGGAGCCGCTTGGGGAAGAAGGTGCTGATGTTCGACATCGAGCTTGCGAAGTTGCCGCCGCCCACGCCCGACCACAGCGCCATGAGCTGGAAGGACCACAGCGGCCAGTCCTTGTGCTGCAGCACGATGCCGGTGCCGATGGCCGGGGCCAGCAGCATGGCGGTGGTCAGGAAGATGGTGTTGCGGCCACCGGCCAGCCGGATCAGGAACGAGGCCGGGATGCGCATCGTCGCGCCTGCGAGTCCCGAGATGGCGGTCAGCGAGAACAGCTCGGCCTGGCTGAACGGAAAGCCGAGGTTCAGCATCTGGACCGTGATGATTCCCCACATGCCCCAGATCGCGAAGCCGCACAACAAAGCGGGCACCGAGATCCACAGATTGCGATATGCGATGCGCCGGCCGGTGGAGGCCCAGAAGGCCTCGTCTTCCGGCCGCCAGTCGGCGATGTCGGCGCCGCTTTCGGGTCGCCCCGGCGCCGTCGTGTGAAGGGTGCTCATGCGGGTTCCTTCAATGAAGGGGGTGTGATTCGGCCGTCGAGCCGGAAGGCGTGGGCGTTGCGGCCCATGACCTCGGTGCCGCGCACCTCGGTCCAGTACATCCAGATCAGCGACACCCAGACCACGCCGTACATCAGCATGAAGGCGCTGGAGCGAATGCCGGTGAGGTCCACCAGCGCGCCGAACATGATCGGCAGCACGAAGCCGCCCATCCCGCCGGCCAGGCCGACGATGCCGCTGATGGTCCCGATGTTCTCGGGGTAGTCGTCGGCGATGTACTTGAACACCGAGGCCTTTCCGAAGGCGAACGCGATGCCGAGCAGGAACATGAGCCCGGTGAAGGCATACACATTCAGGCCGATGTGGAAGGTCTTCGGGCCGGTGATGGTGACGATGGTGAAGTCGGTTTGCGGATAGCTCAGCAGGAAGAGGCAGATCCAGCTCACCCACATCACCCACCAGGTGACCGAATGGGCGCCGTACTTGTCGCTCAGCCAGCCGCCCACGGCGCGCAGCACGCCGCCCGGCAGCGAGAAGCACGCGGCCAGGAGCGCCGCGGTGCGGATGTCGAGGCCGAACTCACCGATGTAGTACTGCACCATCCAGAGGCTCAGCGCCACATAGCCCCCGAAGACGATGCTGTAGTACTGGCAGTACTTGATGACCTTCGGGTCCTTCAGCGCGCGCAGCTGGTCCGAGAAGCGCGTGTGGCTGGGAACGAGGTGCGCCGGGTCGCTCGCGCTGAACATCCAGAACAGCACCAGGGTGCCCAGCATGATGGCGGCGTACACCTGCGGCACCATGGCCCATCCGAAGGCGACGACGAGCGCCGGCGCGATGAACTTGTTGACGGCAGCGCCCGAGTTGCCCGCGCCGTAGACCCCCATCGCGAAGCCCTGGCGGTTCTTGGGGAACCAGCGCGCCACGTACGGCGTGCCTACCGAGAACGAGCCGCCGGCCAAGCCGACGAACAGGCCGATGACCAGGAAATGCCAGTACGCCGTCGCGTAGCTCATGAGCCAGATGGCCGGCACGGTGAGCGCCATCAGCAGCGCCATCACGATGCGGCCGCCGTACTTGTCGGTCCAGATGCCCAGGGGGACACGGATCAGGGAGCCGGTGAGCACCGGGGTGGCGGTCAGCAGGCCGAACTCCGTGGCGTTGAGGCCCAGCGCCTTCTTGATCGGGATGCCGATCACGCCGAACATCATCCACACCATGAAGCACACCGTGAATGCCAGCGTGCTGACCATCAGCACCGCCAGTGCCTGGCTCTTCTTGCTCATGACGAAGTCCGCTCGTTGCTCATGAACCCACTGTAGGATTCACGGGCACCTCGCAGCATCCTTCAGTGGTAGGGCCGCGGGGCGGCACAAGAACGATGCCGCCGGCGCCGGCATCGTCATGAAGAACTAGCGGCGTGGGAAAACGGCGCGCACTTGCGCTGGATCAACCCAGGCCATGCTCGACAGCGATAACGGCGGCCTGCACGCGCGAGCTCACGTCGAGCTTGCGCAGGATGTGCTGGACGTGGATCTTCACCGTCGTCTCGGCGATGCCCAGGGAGCGTGCGATCTCCTTGTTGCCCTGGCCGAGCGCGATGCAGCGCAGGATGTCTTCCTCGCGCGGCGACAGCGCCTGCAGCGGCGACGCGGGCGCCTCGGGCTCCGCGGCCTTCGCTGGCCTCGGCGCGGCCGCATCGCGATAGGCCGCGATCAGTTTGCCGGTCATTTCCTCGGCCACGATGTTCTCGCCGCGCATGGCGCGGCGGATCGCCGCGGCCAGCGCGTCGCCTTCGATGGTCTTGAGCAGGTAGCCGCTCGCGCCTGCGCGCAGGGCGCCCGCGAGGTCGCGTTCGTCCTCGCTGACCGTGAGCATCAGCACGCGTGCCGCAGGCACGGCCTCGCGCAGCGCAGGCAATGCGTCGATGCCCGTCACGCCGGGCAGGTGGTTGTCCAGCAGGATCAGGTCGGGCTTCAATTCCTGGGCGCGGCGCTGCGCCTCGCCAGCGTCGCCCGCGTCGCCGACGACCTCGAACTCGGGGTCGCGATGCAGCAGCGCCGTCAGTCCCCGGCGGAACAGCGTGTGGTCGTCGACCACCAGGATGCGGATCTTCGTCGGCAGAGGGTTCATGGGATCAGGCCACGCGAGGTTGCGGCGGCGTGGCCACCATGCCGCCGTTTCCGGGTGGCAGCGGCAGGGTGAGGACGACCGATGTGCCCCGGCCAGGCGAGGAGATCACGTCGAGCTGCGCGCCCAGGCGCTCGGCGCGCTCCGCCATGATGCGCATGCCCACATGGGTCTCGTCGGGAGCGCCATCTCCGTCGGCGAACCCCGTGCCATCGTCGCGCACCTCGAGCCGCCATTGCGGGGCCTGCCGCACGTCCAGCCACACCTTGCTGGCACGGGCGTGCTTGCGGACGTTCGACAGTGCCTCCTGCACGATGTGCAGCACCTGGATCTGCGTATCCGGCGCCAACGGCATGCCCTCCCCCAGCATCTGGAGGCTGGCCTTGAGGCCGCTCTGGTGCTCGAACTTCCTCAGCGTCGTCAAGAGCGCCGGCTCGATGTCCTCGCCGTTGGTCCGGGTGCGGAAATGCATCAGCAGCTCGCGCACATCGCCATAGCTCTCGCGCACGCCGATGTCGATTTCGCCCAGCACATGCTGGACCTGCTTGCCGTCGCCGGCGGCGAGCGCGTCTCGCATGAGCTGCACCTGGATCTTCAGGAACGCGAGCGATTGGGCGATCGAGTCGTGCAACTCGCGCGCCAGGAGGCCGCGTTCCTGCGAGATCGCGGCCTCGAGCCCCAGCGAGCTCAAACGAAGGTTCTCCATGGCACCCGCGAGGTGGACCGTGAGCGATTCGAGCAGCGAGCGCTCCGCCTCGGAGATCGTGATGCGGGCGTGGAAGAACAGGTCCACCTCGCCCATCAGCCGCTCATGCAGGCGGATCGGGATCGAGACCACGGTCTCGAAGCCCGCCTGCGCGCAATGCCGGATCCGCGCGGGCTGCATGGTGCGGATCGATATCACCCGCGCGCCCGAGGACGCGGGCGCCGATCCGCAATGGCAGTCGCCGGCCACGACGCAATGCTCGGCATCCGTCATCGCCTGGGGCAGCCCCTGCGAGGCCAGCATCAGGTAGCGGCGGTTCGCCTCGTCCGACCAGCGCAGGGCGACCCCGTCGGCGTGGGCGATGCGGGCGATGCTTCCGGTGAATCCGTGCGCCAGCTCGTCGAGCGTCGTGGCCTTGGCCGTCAGCGTCGTGACCTCGTAGAGGCATTCCAGGCGCCCGCGCTCCTCCTCCAGCTGCGCCGTCTTCTCCCGCACGCGGCTCTCCAGGCTCCGGTACATGGACTGCAATTGGTCGGCCATGCCGTTGAAACCCTCTGCCAGGGTTCCGAACTCGTCCGTGCTGGTACGCGCGACCCGGGCGCCCAGGTCGCCGCCCTGGAGCCGGTGAATGGTCCGGTTGAGCAGGCCCAGCGGCTCCAGGACGAAGCGGTAGCCGGTCTGGACCAGCACCGCCGCGCCGATGAGCGCGACGCCCATCATGGCGACCTGCAGCAGGTGCATGAGCGCGGTCCACCGCGACAGGTGAGCTTCGATGCCGGCGACGAACGCATCGATGTCCAGCGTGAATGCGGCGGCGTCCGCACCCAGGCCGGTCGCAGCCGCGACGCCGGACGGCCTCGCATCGGCCAGGCGGCCGCGAAAGGCAACCCAGTCGCGCTCGACCAAGGCGAAGCGCTCGCGCACGGCGCTGTCCCAGGGCACGAACAGCGGCCGCTCGGCGTCGCCGCTGCGCAGCAGCTGGAGGCTGCGCTCGAACTCCGCCACCTGCTGCTGCAGCGCCTTCGTGTCCGCCTCGCTCGCCGACATCACGATCCGAAAGGTGCGCATGCGCATGCGCCCCGCTTCGTTGACCGCAGCGGCGCCGCCCTCGATCTGCCACGACATGTAGACCAGCGTGGCCATGGCGCCCAGCGCAGCCAGCAGGAACGGCAGGGCAACCAGGGCCAGCTTGGCGCCAAGCGTCCATTGCCTGGAATTCATCATGGGGTACCCAGCCAATCTTGGTTTTGCGTGCCGCATTCTCCATCGGGACCGGGGTGCTTGGTTGATCCAGATCAACGAGCCGGGGCCGCGCGTGGCTACGCTGTGGATACTCATTCAACGTCCCAGGAGACTGATCATGTTCAAGCGAATACTCGTTGCCACCGATGGCTCGCCGCTGGCGGAAAGGGCCGTCTCGAAGGCCATCGACCTCGCGACGGAACACAAGGCCGAGCTGACGGCCTTCACCGTGGTGCGTCGGCAGGTCAAGAACCACATGGATGGTGCCCTCGGGTTCGAAGCCGCGGAGATCGACCGCATCGAGGGCCAGCGCGCCGAGCAGGCCAGGACCATGCTCGACGAGGTCGAGAAGCGCGCCCAGGCCTGTGGCGTGCAGGCCAGTTCGGAGATCGTCAGATCGAACCGCGTGGCCGAATCCATCGTGGCTGCAGCCGGCAAGTACGGCAGCGATCTCATCGTGATGGCCACGCACGGACGCACCGGTCTGACGAGCGCCTTCCTGGGCAGCCAGACGGCGCAGGTCCTCGCACACTCCGAGGTGCCGGTGCTCGTGCTGCGCTGATCGTCCGGCGCGGTCTCCCCCAGCGCAAGCGCGCTCGCTTCTCCCGGATCGTCCTGGCCATCACATGAAGCGCGATGATGCCGTCTTGACCTCCCCGCTTCCCGTGCAGCCCATCACCCGCGACGTGCTGCTGGAGAAGTACCTCAAATCCGGCGAGAAGAACGCCGAGGATCTCTTTGCGCGTGTCGCGGGGGCGCTGGCGTCGGTGGAGGCCGAGGGCGAACGCGGGCAATGGCAGGCACGATTCCTCTCCAACCTGCAGGCCGGGGCCATCGGAGCCGGGCGCATCATGAGCGCCGCCGGCACCGGGATCGACGCCACGCTGATCAATTGCTTCGTGCAGCCGGTAGGCGATTGCATCCAGGGCAGGGATGACGCGGGCTATGCCGGCATCTACGAGGCGCTGCGCGAGGCGGCGGAAACCATGCGCCGCGGCGGCGGAGTCGGCTATGACTTCTCGCGCATCCGGCCGCGCGGCGCGCAGGTGCATGCCACCGCCTCGCTGGCCTCCGGTCCGTGCAGCTACATCGACGTGTTCGACCGGTCCTGCTCGACCGTCGAGAGCGCCGGTGCGCGCCGCGGCGCGCAGATGGGCGTGCTGCGCATCGACCACCCCGACGTGCTGGAATTCATCACCGCCAAGCGCACGCCGGGGCGCTGGAACAACTTCAACGTGTCCATCGCGGTGGGCGACGACTTCATGCGCGCGCTGGCCGCAGACGAGGAATGGGCGCTGGCGCACCGCGCCAGGCCGGGAGCCGAGCTGATCGCGCGAGGTGCGACGCAGGCCCCGGACGGCAACTGGATCTATCGGCGCCTGCCGGCGCGGGAGCTCTGGGACACCGTCATGCGTTCGGCCTATGACTTCGCCGAACCGGGCATCCTGTTCACGGATGCCATCAACACCGACAACAACCTGCGCTACTGCGAGCACATCGAGGCGACCAACCCGTGCGGCGAGCAGCCGCTGCCGCCCTACGGTTGCTGCGACCTGGGTCCGATCATCCTGCCGCGCTTCGTGCGCCACCCGTTCGGGGTTGGTGGCGAGGCGCAGTTCGACTTCCAACATTTCAGCGACTGCGTCGCAGTGCAGGTCCGGGCCCTCGACAACGTGCTGGACCTCACGTTCTGGCCGCTGCCGCAGCAGCGCGCGGAGGCGATGGCCAAACGCCGCATCGGCGTGGGCTTCACGGGCCTGGGCGACACGCTGGCCATGCTGTGCCTGCGCTATGACCAGCCCGACGGCCGGGCCATGGCCGTGCGCATCGCGCGCAGCCTGCGCGACGCGGCCTACACGGCGTCGGTGGCGCTGGCTCGCGAGAAAGGCCCCTTTCCTCTTTTCGAGGCGCAGCACTATCTGGCGCGAGGCACTTTCGCCAGCCGCCTGGACCCGGCATTGCAGGAGCAGATCCGCCTGCATGGCATCCGCAACAGCCACCTGGTCTCCATTGCGCCGACCGGCACCGTGAGCCTGGCGTTTGCCGACAACGCCTCGAACGGCATCGAGCCGGCGTTCTCCTGGACCTACCTGCGCAAGAAGCGGGAAGCCGACGGCAGCATCTCGGAGTACGAGGTGGAAGACCATGCCTGGCGGCTGTACCGCGCCCTGGGGGGCGACACCGAAACATTGCCTTCCTACTTCGTCTCGGCCCTGTCGATGCCGGCGGCCGGCCATCTGGCGATGATGGAAGCGGTCCAGCCCTTCGTCGATACCGCCATCTCCAAGACGGTGAACGTGCCGGCCGACCATCCGTACGAGGAGTTCAAGGAACTCTACCTGCACGCCTGGACTGCCAGGCTGAAGGGGCTCGCCACCTACCGGCCCAACAGCATCCTCGGGTCGGTGCTGGAGACCGCGCCGGCAGCGAAGCAGGATCAGACCTCGCGCTGCGACCAGGCCGCTGCCGACCCGATGCGCACGATGATCGCCAGCCGCCCGACGGGTGCGTTGAACGCCAGCGCCGAGAAGATCGAATACTGGACGCAGCAGGGGCGGCAGACGCTCTACCTGGTGGTGTCGTTCCTGCCCCTGGCGGACGGGCGGGAGCGGGCCATCGAGTTCTTCATGCCCGTGGGGCAGAGCGGCGAATCGCAGCAATGGATCACCGCGAGCATGCGGCTGCTGTCGCTGGCCGCGCGCGGCGGCTTTCTCGAACGGGCGCTCGCAGACATGCGCAAGGTGGCATGGGACCGCGGCCCCGTGCGCCTGGGCACCCACGCGAAGGCCGACGGCACCCACGTGCCCATGTGGCACGACTCCGAGGTCGGCGCCATCGCGTACGCGATCCAGCAGCTGATCGCAAAGCGCAGCGCATCGGTGCCGGCCACAGCGCAAGCCCCGGCATCGGCGGCTTCCGCAGCGCCCCCCTTGATGGGCGCCAAGTGCCCGGAATGCGGCGCCCACGCGATGATCCGCAAGGACGGATGCGACTATTGCACGCAGTGCGGACACCTGGGAAGCTGCGGATGAACACTTCTGGAGAATTCGAAATGCCTGCTTCCATCGAACCCGGCGCGTCGACCGCCGTTCCGCCCGATCCGCCGGTCACCGAACGGCAACTGGCCGAACTCCTGCACACGCGGCGCACCGTGCTGCCGAGGCGGCTGGGTGCGCCCGGGCCCGAGCAGTCCGAGCTCGAGCACATTCTCGGCGCCGCTGCCGCTGCCCCCGACCACGGAGGACTCGTGCCATGGCGCTTCGTCATCGTGCCGCCGCGCCACAGAGGGCGTCTGGGCGAGGTCTTCGCGCAGTCCCTGAATGAACGCGACGCCGCAGCCACGCCCGGCGAGCGCGGCATGGCGCGCGAAGAGGCTTTCCAGGCTCCGGTCCTGATGCTGGCGATCGTGCGGCTGGGCCCCGACAACGGGGAGATCCCGGCAACCGAGAGGATCCTGTCGGCCGGATGCGCCATCCAGAACATGCTTCTGACCGCGACGGTCCTGGGCTACGGCTCGGCCCTGACCACCGGCCGGTCGCTTCCGTCTGCCGGACTGCGCACGTTGTTCGGCCTGGACGAACACGAGGAGCCGCTGTGCTTCGTCAGCGTGGGCACGGTGCTCGCACACAAGGCCGGTCCGGCGCGGCCCACACTCGAGCGCTATGTCTCCGAGCTGGGACAGACGCCGTGAAGCCTTCCTGACCCCTCGGGCGCGCTGAGATCCAGGCGATCCTGGCGGCCCTTGCAGCGGTAACCGCAGAAATCCTCAAGAGGCCTTGGCCCCGGCAGGGCCGGGGCTCCGCTCGCGCGCGCCTGCAGGCGACGCCCGATCTGCATACGGAACTTGATGCAGATCAACATCTCGCGATGCGGGCTTGCCTAGCATAGGTGCATTCGAAATACACCTTCTGCCTCCTTCGCCTCCACAAGGAAATCTCTCGAGGCCATGAAGCTCACCGCCTTCACCGACTACAGCCTGCGCGTGCTGATCTACCTCGCGACGCAGCCGGATCGACGCGCGACCATCGCGGAGATCGCGTCCTCCTTCGGGGTGTCGGAACATCATCTGACCAAGGTGGTCCATTTCCTGGGCAAGCAGGGATGGCTAGCCAACGTTCGCGGCAAGGGTGGCGGCCTGTCGCTCGCCAAGGTGCCCGACGCGATCGACATCGGCGATGTCGTACGCCACACGGAAGCCGGCACGATCGTGGAGTGCTTCGGCGAAGGCGGTGGCGAATGCCGGATCGCCGGCGTGTGCTGCCTGCGCGGCGTGCTGGACGAGGCCGTGGCCGCCTTCCATGCGGTCCTGCATCGCTACACGCTGGCGGATCTCGTTCGCAACAGGGAGGCGCTGTCGGCCGTCCTCTTCGTCGATGGAGCGCCGGCAAGACACCATCCTGCCAGGGAGCGCAAATGACCTTCCCCTACCAGGGCCCGGAGGACCTCAGGCAGCCGGTGACGGCGGCGCTGTCGCGCGTGGCCGACCCGGAAGTCTCGATGAACATCGTCGATGTGGGTCTCGTCTACGGCGTCGACGTGGAGGCGGACAGGGTGCATGTACTGATCACCATGACGTCGGCCGCCTGCCCGGTGGTCGATCTCATCATCGAGGACGTGGAACTCGAACTGGACAAGGTGGTTCCGGCGCACCTCAAGATCTGCGTGGAGCTGGTGTGGCAACCGCCCTGGACTCCCGATCGAATGAGCGCAGACGCCAAGCGGTTCATGGGATGGTGAACGCAGGACGCCCCGCCGTCGGCGGTCGCCACCGGGCACCGGCCTCTCGAACGCGGTTCGTCGCACGCATCGTGCTCGGCGGCCTCGCGGCCGTGTCCCTGGCGGGGGGAATCGCGGGCGGGCTCTGGCGGCTCGGCGTCGCGCTTCCGGACCCGCTCACCTTCGACCGCGCGGGGCAGGTGCTGCTGGTGCATGCGGCCCTCATGATCTGCGGCTTCATGGGCACGGTCATCGGCATCGAGCGCGCGGTGGCCGTGAAGCACCCGGCCGCCTTCATCGCCCCGCTCGCGTCAGGGTCGGGCGCGCTGTGCCTGGCGCTCGGACAGCAGGCCCTCGGTGCATGGCTCGGCGTGGCTGCAGCGCTGGTCTTCCTCGCGGTCAACGCGGCGATCGTGCGGCGCCAATCCGTTGCCCACACCCTCTTGCTGCTGGCTGGCGCGGCCGCCTGGGTGGCAGGCAGCCTCCTCTTTGCGCTGGGCCGGGACGGCAATGCGGTCTTCCCGTGGTGGTTCGCGTTCCTCGTCATGACGATCGCCGCCGAGCGCCTGGAAATGACTCGTCTCATGGTACGACGCCCCGCAGCCCACCTCATGCTCCATGCCGTGCTGGCGCTGCTGCTGACAGGCGCGGCATGGTCGGGCTGGGCGCCGCGCGCCGGGGGGGTTGCCTACGGCACGGCGCTCGTGCTGTTGGCCGCGTGGCTCGCGCGCTTCGATGTCGCGCGCCGCACCGTGTTCACGCACGGGCTCAGCCGCTACATGGCGATCTGCCTGCTGGGCGGCTACGCCTGGCTCGCGGTCGCCGGCGTGGCGTGGGCCGCAATGGCGCTCGGAGCGCCCACCCGCGATGCGGCGCTGCACGCGCTGGGACTCGGCTTCGTCTTCAGCATGATGATGGGTCACGCGCCCGTGGTGCTGCCATCGATCGCCAGGATCAAGCTGCGGTTCGGCGCCTTCTTCTACCTGCCGCTGGCCGCGCTCCATCTGTCGCTCCTCATGCGGCTCGCGCTGGGAAGCTTCGGCGAACCGCTGCGTGCGGCCGGCGCATCGCTCAACGCGGCGACGATCGGCTTCTTCGCCGCCACCGTGGCCGGTGCGGCCGTGGCGTGGCGTCTCCAACACGGCGCCGCCGGCGCCGGAAAGTCCAGGTAATGACTCCCTTCATCACCGTCAAGCAGGCGCAACCACCCGCCGCCCAGCCGCCCGGCTTTGCCTTGTGGCAACTCGGCTTCCGCCCGTTCTACCTGCTGGCCAGCGCTTTCGCAGCCCTGTCCATCGGGCTGTGGGCGGCGCAGTTCGCCGGCTGGCTGCCGCTGGCCTATCTCCAGGGTCCCCTGTGGCACGCGCACGAGATGCTGTTCGGCTTCCTGCTCGCCGTGATCGTCGGCTTTCTCTTCACCGCGGGGCGCAACTGGTCGGGCCGTCCGACGCCCACGGGCCTGCCACTGGCGGCCCTTGCGGCACTCTGGGTGGCAGGGCGGATCCTCGTGTTGACGCCCTTCGGCTGGACGGCCGCCGTTGTCAACGCGGCGTTTCCGCTCGCAAGCGCGGTCGCCCTGGGCATTGCGCTGGTGGGTGCGCGCAATCGGCGCAACTACTTCTTCATCGGGTTGCTGCTGCTGATGTCGGGAGCGGCCCTGGCGTTCCACCTCTCGGCGCTCGGCGTGATCGCGGCGCCGGCCTGGCTCGGCATCCAGCTGGCCCTGGACATCCTGCTGTTCATCATGGCGGTGATGGGCGGCCGGGTCATTCCGATGTTCACCAACAACGGCGTTCCAGGCGCCAACGCGACGCGACGGCCCATGGCCGAGCGGGCGGCGCTCGGCGCCGTGCTCACCCTGCTGCTGGCCGACGTGTCGGGCCTGCCGCCGGTCGCCGTGGCCGCCGCCGCCGTCGCCGCAGCGCTCGCGCACCTGGTGCGGTGGCTGCTGTGGCGGCCGTGGAAGACGCTGCACAACCCGATCGTTCTCGTGCTGCACCTGGCCTACGCATGGATTCCCGTTCACCTCGCGTTGCGGGTGCTTGCCGCGTACGGCTGGGTGTCCCCCTCCCTGGCCACCCACGCGCTGACGGTGGGGGCAGCCGGGGGACTCATCATCGGGATGATGGTGCGCACTGCGCGAGGCCACACGGGCCGGACCCTGCATGCAGACCGCGCCGACACCGCCTGCTTCCTCCTGGTCCTGCTCGCGGCGCTGGCGCGGATTCTCGTGCCGCTCGTCGCACCGTCGCAAACGCTTGGCGCGGTGCTGGCTTCGGCCGTCTTCTGGACCGCGGGTTTCGCCCTGTATGCGGTGCGCTACTGGCCGGTGCTGACGCGGCCCCGCCTGGACGGCGCTCCCGGCTGATCCTGCCGGCGCCTGGCGCATTCAGGCCATCGGGCACCGGCGACATGCAGGCGCGAACGCACCTGCTCCTGCCGCACCTCGGCCCGAACTCAAAGGGAGGAGACGTGTTCCACCGCACCGCGCAGTGCCGACCACACGGGAGGTGGAGCCTTCGCCCGCTGGCCAGCGTTCGCCGGCTCGAAACGCGCACCGCGCAAATGGAGCGCGAGCGCTGCATCCATGGTCTGGACATGCTTTGCATACCAGTCCCTCAGTTGACGCGCCATCTCACGCACCTGCAGCAGCCTTCCTTCCCCGGCCTGCAACGCACCTTCTCGCATCACGCCCAGCACCACGCGGTGCTGGATGGCGTGATCGCTTCGAGAGGCGTGGCCCGTTGCCCGCATCCAGACGTCCTCGCGCGCGAAATTCTCCGCGGCGCACTCGACCAGCTCGTTCCAGGCCGAGGGCAGCCGGGCGTTGTCGGCCTCGTCGACCTGCGTCAGGAGGCGGATGAACTCTTCACGGGCGCGGTCCATGAAAGGCAGGTCGAGCGAGAGCGCGCCGGAGCGATCCAGGTCAGCCATTTGATCTCCTGTGATGTGGAGACACAAGGCTATCGGCATGGATGAAGAGCGCCTTGACATGGCTCAACGATCGGTCACTCGCGACGGGCGATCCGGAAACACGAAACTCACAGACCTTGCGCTAGCGCAAGGGCGCGTACAGCGCCCGAGCTTCCAATGGCGTCGCCAACCCCCTCATCTGAAGGAGATTCCATGGAAGACGATCTGGTCCGGCGCATTGCCGGCCATCCCCAATACCAAATGCTCAAGGCGAAGCGCACGCGCTTCGGCTGGATCCTCACCCTGCTGATGCTGCTCGTGTACTACGGCTTCGTCCTGCTGGTGGCGTTCAACAAGCCCTTCCTCGCGCAACGAATGGGAGATGGCGTGATGACGCTGGGGATTCCGATCGGCTTCGGCGTCATCCTCTTCACCATCGCGATCACCGCCTACTACGTCAGGCGTGCCAACGCCGAGTTCGACACGCTGTCCGACGCGGTGGCGAAGGGGACACTCCGATGAAAGCCCGCTTCCCGAACCCACGCGGCGCGCTGATCCTCGCAAGCCTGCTTGCCGCGTCCGCAGCGGCCTGGGCCGCCGGTGCCGATCTCGGCCAGGCCCAGAAGCAGGCAACCAACTGGACGGCCATCGGCATGTTCGGGGTGTTCGTCATCGGCACGCTGTTCATCACCAAATGGGCAGCATCCAAGACCAAGTCGGCGGCCGACTTCTACACGGCCGGCGGCGGCATCACCGGCTTCCAGAATGGCCTGGCGATCGCCGGCGACTACATGTCCGCCGCCTCCTTCCTCGGCATCTCCGCGGCCGTGATGGTCGCCGGCTACGACGGGCTGATCTATTCCATCGGCTTCCTGGTCGGCTGGCCGGTCATCACCTTCCTGATGGCGGAGCGGCTGCGCAACCTGGGCAAGTTCACCTTCGCCGATGTCGCGGCGTTCCGCTTCAAGCAGTCGCCGGTTCGCATCTTTGCGGCCTCGGGCACGCTGGTCGTGGTGGCGTTCTACCTGATCGCCCAGATGGTTGGCGCGGGCCAGCTGATCAAGCTGCTGTTCGGCCTCGAGTACTGGATCGCGGTGGTGATCGTCGGCTCGCTGATGATGGTCTATGTCCTGTTCGGCGGCATGACCGCCACGACCTGGGTCCAGATCATCAAGGCCTGCCTGCTGCTGGGCGGCGCCAGCTTCATGGCGCTATCGGTGCTGTGGCACTTCGGCTTCAGCCCGGAGGCGATGTTCGCCGGGGCCGTGAAGGTCAAGACCGACCTGGCGCTCAAGGACGGGAAGACCGCGGAAGCGGCGGCGGCCATCGGCCAGTCGATCATGGGGCCCGGCAACTTCGTCAAGGACCCGATCTCGGCCATTTCCTTCGGCATGGCGCTGATGTTCGGGACTGCCGGGTTGCCGCACATCCTGATGCGATTCTTCACCGTGCCCAGCGCCAAGGAAGCTCGCAAATCGGTCATGTGGGCGACCGGGTGGATCGGCTACTTCTACCTGTTGACCTTCATCATCGGATTCGGCGCCATCACCTTCGTGCTCACGAACGCCGAGTTCCTCGACGGCAAGGGCGTGCTGATCGGCGGCGGCAACATGGCGGCCATCCACCTTGCCAACGCGGTGGGTGGCAACGTGTTCCTCGGGTTCATCTCCGCGGTGGCCTTCGCGACCATCCTGGCCGTCGTGGCCGGCCTGACGCTGTCGGGTGCCTCGGCCGTCTCGCACGACCTGTATGCGACCGTCGTCAAGAACGGCAAGGCAGACAGTGCGTCGGAACTGCGCGTCTCGCGCATCACCACCATCGCACTCGGAGCGCTGGCGGTGCTGCTCGGCATCGTGTTCGAGAAGCAGAACATCGCATTCATGGTGTCACTGGCCTTCGCCATTGCGGCATCGGCCAACTTCCCCGTGCTGTTCATGTCGGTGCTCTGGAAGGGCTGCACCACGCGCGGCGCGGTGATCGGCGGCTTCCTCGGGCTGATTTCCTCGGTCGCGCTCACGGTGGTGTCTCCGTCCGTATGGGAAGCGACTTTGGGCAACCCGCCAGGCTCGGCATTCTTCCCCTATGCGTCACCCTGCCTGTTCTCGATGACGATCGCCTTCCTCGGCATCTGGATCTTCTCGCTGCTGGACAGCAGCAAGCGCGCGGACCTCGACAGGGGCGGCTTCATCGCGCAGCAGGTGCGCTCGGAAACCGGCATCGGAGCCTCCGGCGCCAGCGGGCACTGAGGGTGCCGCCATGCGCCGCAGCGACCCCGGGACCGCGCCGGAGCTGCAACTCCTGGACGGCGCAGGGCTTGCCTGCGACGACCCGCGGGCTGTGGCACGGCAAATGGACGAGGCCGCCACGGTGGCCGAGCTTGCTGTCGCTGCCGCCCGCGTGGATGCGATCGTCGCGCTGCTGCACGACGGTGGCCTGAAGATCGATCGGATCGCGAAGGTCACCGGAGAGCTCAACGCCCGCCTCTTCCAGCGCCTGTGGTCGCTGCTCGCGCCGGCGGAGCTGGTGGCCAACAGCTGCCTGGTCGTCATGGGCAGCGAAGGCCGCGGCGAGCAGCTCCTGAAGACCGACCAGGACAATGCCCTGCTGCTGCGCGACGGCTTCCAGTACCCCGGCCTGGAGGCTGTCACTGCACAGTTCAGCGCCGGGCTGGCCGAGCTCGGCTATCCGCCCTGCCCCGGCCGGATCATGCTCAGCAACCCGCCCTGGTGCCAGCCGCTGGCGGGCTTCAAAGAGGTGCTGCGGGAGTGGGTCTACGGCGCCCACCCCGAAGGGCCGATGAACCTGGCCATCTTCATCGACAGCCTGGCCGTCGCGGGCGACGCCAGCCTGCTCGCGCAGGCGCGCGATCACCTCGACCGGATCGTCGATCGCACCGATGTCTTCCTGGCTCGCTTTGCCAGCGCGATCGAGCTGTTCGATCCGCATCCCAACTGGTGGCACCGGCTCATCGCGCGCGACCAGGACGAGGCGCTGGACCTCAAGAAGCTCGGCACCTTCCCGATCGTCCACGGCGTCAGGACGCTGGCACTGCAGCAGCGCCTGCGCGACAACGGCACGGCGCAGCGCTTGCGCCTGCTGGTCGAACAGCAGCAGATCGAGCCCGGCCTCGCGCGCGATGTGCTCGATGCGCTGCACTGGCTCATGGCGCTCAAGCTCACGGGTCAATTGCGACGCAAGCAGGGCGGACAGGCGCCGGACAATTGCGTGCGTCCGTCGGAGCTCGGCACGCTGGAACGCGACACGCTGCGCAGTGCGCTGGGTATCGTGCGGCGCTTCCGCAGCGAGATCCAGCAGCGCTTCCGCCTCGATGCCCTCTGAGGGCAGGAACGCATGTCCGAAAGCCCGAAGCCCCAACGCCTCGTCGGCCTGTTCGCGCTCGGGTGGCTGCTGTTCAATGTCCCGCTGCTCACGCTCTGGGACCACCCGGTCATGGTGTGGGGACTGCCGCTGATGCCGCTCGCGCTCTTCGGGGGATGGGCGTGCCTGATCGCGGTGGCCGCATGGGCGGCCGAATCGTCCGGCGAGCCCTGAGATGCAGGCAACACCCGTCGTCATCGTGGCCGCGTTCGGCTATCTGGCGCTGCTGTTCGCCATTGCGCACGTCGGCGACCGCCGGGCGCGCGAGGGGCGCTCGCTCATCGGCAGCCCCTGGATCTACACGCTCTCGATGGGCGTCTACTGCACAGCCTGGACCTATTTCGGCAGCATCGGCCGAGCGGCTTCGTCGGGGCTCTGGTTCCTGCCGATCTATCTAGGTCCGACGCTGGGGATGCTGATGGCCTGGACCGTGCTGCGCAAGATGATCCGGATCGCACGCAGCCAGCGCATCACCTCCATCGCCGACTTCATCGCGAGCAGGCACGGCAAGAGTCCACTGCTGGCCATGCTGGTCACGCTGATCGCGGTGGTGGGCATCCTGCCCTACATAGCGCTCCAGCTGAAGGCGATCGCAAGCGGCTATGCGTTGCTCGTCGACGCGCCCGCGCGGCCGCTGGCCTGGTGGAGCGACAGCACGCTGTACATCGCGCTGGTGCTGGCAGGCTTTACCGTGGCCTTCGGCGCACGCCATCTCGACACCACGGAGCGTCACGAGGGCATGGTCGCGGCCATCGCCTTCGAGTCGCTGGTGAAGCTGATTGCATTCATCGCCGTCGGGGCCTTCGTCACCTGGGGTCTCTTCGACGGGCCGGCCGACCTGTTCGGCCGCGCAGCCGCCCAGCCCGAGCTTGCACGGCTGCTCACCCTCGGGAGCGACTCCGGCGGCGCGCCCGCGGCCGGCGGGTTCGCGGGCGGCCAGTGGTTCGCGCTGACGCTGCTCGCCATGTTCTCGATGTTCTTCCTGCCGCGGCAATTCCAGATGATGGTGGTGGAGAACGTCGACGAGCGCCACGTGCGACGCGCCACCTGGGCCTTCCCGCTGTACCTGCTGCTGATCAACCTGTTCGTGCTGCCGATCGCGATCGGCGGGCTGCTCCACTTCCAGGGCGGCAGCGAGAACCCGGAGACCTTCGTGCTTTCGCTGCCGCTGGCCGCCGGACAGCCCGGCCTGGCGCTCGCGGCATTCATCGGCGGGCTCTCGGCGGCCACGGGGATGGTGATCGTCGAGGCGATCGCGATCTCCACCATGGTCTGCAACGACCTGGTGATGCCGCTGCTGCTGCGCGCCGGCCTGCGCACCGCGCGCGACCTCAGCGGCGTACTGCTGGGCGTCCGGCGCACGGTGATCGTCGTGCTCCTGTTGCTCGGCTACTTCTACTACCGCATTGCAGGCGAGGACTATGCGCTGGTGAGCATCGGGCTGATCAGCTTTGCCGCGGTGGCCCAGTTCGCGCCTCCCATGCTCGCGGGGATGTACTGGAAAGGGGGCACCCGCGATGGCGC
Organism: Variovorax sp. WDL1; assembly: GCF_001541225.1. Classification (GTDB taxonomy): domain Bacteria; phylum Pseudomonadota; class Gammaproteobacteria; order Burkholderiales; family Burkholderiaceae_C; genus Variovorax. The sequence goes on from NZ_LMTS01000077.1 coordinate 130,433, forward strand.
GCTGGCAGGCCTGGGCGCAGGCTTCCTGCTGTGGGCCTGGACGCTGATGCTGCCCTCGATCGCGAAGTCGGGCTGGATCGCGGCACGGTTCGTCGACGAAGGGCCTTTCGGCATTGCCTGGCTGCGGCCTGAACAGCTGCTGGGTCTTGCCGGCCTGGACAACCTGACGCACGCGCTGTTCTGGAGCCTGCTGGCCAACACGGCGCTGTACTTCGGCGTCTCGCTCCTGCGGCGGCCGTCGGCGCGCGAAGCAAGCCAGGCGCTGACCTTCGTGGACGCCCTCCAGCGCACCGCCGATCCTGCGGCCGATGCCGGCCCGGTGTTCTGGCGCGGCACTGCGAAACTCGCCGACCTGCGCCAGCTGGCCACCCGCTTCCTGGGCGCCGAAGCCACCGACCGGCTGCTGGACGAGTACGCGCGGCGCAACGCAGCGCCGGCGCCGGACCCGATCGCCGCCGATGCGCGGCTGGTGCAGTTCGTCGAGCGCCAGCTCGCCGGGGCCATTGGCGGGTCATCGGCCCGGCTGATGGTGGCCTCGGTGGTGCAGGAGGAGGATCTGCAGCTGCACGACGTGATGAGCATCCTGGACGAGGCCTCGCGCGAGGCAGCCGCGCTGCGTGCGCACTCGCAGGCCCTGGAGGAGAAATCGCTTTCCCTGGAGCGCGCGACAGCCGAGCTGAGCCAGCTCAACGAGCAGCTCAAGGGCCTCGATCGACTCAAGGACGACTTCATGTCCTCGGTGACGCACGAGCTGCGCACGCCGCTGACCTCCATACGCGCGCTGGCCGAGCTGATGCTCGACGATCCCGCCATGGACGCTGCGCAGCGCCAGCAGTTCCTGGGCCTCGTCGTCGCCGAGACCGAACGGTTGACGCGGCTGGTCAACCAGGTGCTGGACATGGCCAAGATCGAAGCCGGCGCCGCCGAGTGGCGCACCACGGAGGTCGACCTGTGCGCACTCGCGCGGCAGGCGGTGCAGACGACACAGGAGCTCTTCCACGAGCGCGGCGCGACCGTGTCGCTGCGCCTGCCTGCGGCACTGCCGCCGCTGCAGGCCGACCCGGACCGCATGATGCAGGTGCTGGTCAACCTCCTGTCGAACGCGGCCAAGTTCGTGCCGCCCGGCTCCGGCCATGCCGAGCTGTGCCTGCGGGCGGACGGCGAGCGCGTGGTGTGCACCGTGTGCGACAACGGCCCGGGGGTGCCGCGCGGACAGCGCGAGCTGGTGTTCGAGAAGTTCCGCCAGGGCGGCGACGCTGCGAACCGGCCGCAGGGCACCGGGCTTGGCCTGCCCATCAGTCGCCGCATCGTCGAGCACTACGGAGGCCGGATGTGGCTCGATCCGGCATCCGGCGAAGGCGCATGCTTCGGCTTCGAGCTTCCACTGCGGCAGGAGACCGCGCAACCGGAGACAGACACATGAATTCCAAGGTGCTGATCGCGGACGACGAGCCCAACATCGTCATTTCTCTCGAGTTCCTGATGAAGCGCGAAGGCTATGACGTGAGCATCGCGCGCGATGGGCAGCAGGCGCTGGACACCATTCGCAAGCTCAGGCCCGACCTCGTGCTGCTGGATGTGATGATGCCGGTCAAGTCGGGCGTCGAGGTGCTCCAGGCGGTGCGCGCCGACGAGGCGATCGCCGGGACCCGCATTCTCATGCTCACCGCCAAGGGCCGGGAGACCGACATCGCCAAGGGCCTGGCCCTGGGTGCCGATGCCTACATGACGAAGCCCTTCTCGACGCGCGAGCTGGCCGAGCGCGTACGCCGGATGCTGTCCCCGTGAAACCCGACGCGCGCGAGCTCGCAGCCATGCTGGGGCCAGGTGCCGTGCTGGCGCTCGCGGGCGTGGGGCTCGGTGCCATGCTGGCGGCCACGCTGAGCCCCGCCGAGCGCGAAGCGTTGGGCGCGGTGCTGGGGCCGCGCGCCGCGCTGCTGCTGATGGGCTGGGCGGTGCTGGCCCTCGCGCTGGGGGCGCTGGGCCGTCGTGCGCATGCTTTCTGGGTGAAGCAGCCGGCCCGGGTGGCCGAGGCCGCCCAGGCGCTGCTGGTCGCCGGTGATGCCAAGGACGGGCTGCCCGCGCGGGCGGCGACGGCATGCCCGGCCGGCACCCGGGCCCTGGCCGAGGTCGCCGAGCGGCTCGCCCGCGAGCGCGATGCCCTGCGCGCCGACATCGCCGCCCAGGTGCAGGAAGCGGCACGCGGCATCGAACACGAGCGCAGCCGCCTGGCAGCGTTGATGTCGGAGCTCACGCAGAGCGTGATCGTGTGCAATCTCGATGGCCGCATCCTGCTCTACAACCCGCACGCGCGGCTGCAGTTCCACGCGCTGTCCCCGGCCGCCGGCGCAGAGCTCGTCGGGCTGGGGCGCTCGATCTATGCGGTGTTCGATCGCCAGCTCGTCGCCCATGCGCTGGAGAGCATCCAGCATCGCCTGGAGCGCGGCGCCGCCCAGCCGGCCGCCCAGTTCGTCACCAGCTCCCGCGCCGGTCAGCTGCTGCGCGTGCAGATGGCGCCGGTGCGCGATCCGTCCGCTGCGCCGGGGAACACCACGCAGCTGTCAGGCTTCGTGCTGATGCTGCACAACATCACGCGCGAGTTCGAGCAGGACTCGGAGCGGGACCGCCTGATGCACGCGCTCACCGAAGGCAGCCGCTCGTCGCTGGGCAGCCTGCAGGCGGCGGTTGACATGCTGGAGCTGCCCGACCTGGATGCGCCCGCGCGCGAGCGCTTCCTGAACGTGGTGCGCGAGGAGGTGCGCACGATGACCGAGCGCATACAGTCGATCGCGGCAAGCGCCGGCAAGGACCTGAAGACGCGCTGGCCGCTCGAGGAGATGCTCGGTGCGGACCTGCTGCATGCCGCTGTGCGGCACATCGAGGCACGCACGCCGATGCGCGCCAGCGCCTCCGACGTCGATGCCGGCCTTTGGCTGAGGGTCGACAGCTATTCGCTGCTGCAGGCGCTGGCCTCGCTGGCGACGCGCCTGTCCGAGGAGTTCGCCGTCAGGCGCGTCCAGCTGCGCCTGCAACGCGAGGGCGAGCGCGCCCACCTCGACCTGGTCTGGCAGGGTACGCCGATCAGCACCGAGACCGCCATCGGCTGGGAGTCGAGCCCCATGACGGTGGGCGACGAAGCCAGTCTGCTGTCGGTGCGCGACGTGGTCGAGCGCCACGGCGGCGCATTCTGGTTCCAGCGCGAGCGCGCGCGGCAGGAGGCGTTCTTCCGCTTCCTCTTGCCGCTGACCCAGCCCCAGGAGCAACTGGAGGCCGCGTCGGTGCTGCGCAGCGGCAGCCGCCCCGAGTACTACGACTTCGACCTGTTCGGCAGCGGTGCGCAAACCCACGAGCTCGGCGGCCGGCGGCTGGTCGACCTGGCCTACACCGTCTTCGACACCGAGACCACCGGGCTCGACCCTTCGCAGGGCGACGAGATCCTGCAGATCGGCGCTGCGCGCATCGTCAACGGCAAGGTGCTGCGGCAGGAGTGCTTCGAGCAGCTGGTCAATCCCGGCCGGGGCATCCCCGCGGCAGGCATTCCGATCCATGGCATCACGCCCGAGCTGGTGGCCGGCCAGCCAAGCATCGGCGAGGTGTTGCCCGCCTTCCACGCCTTCGCGAGCGACACCGTGCTGGTGGCACACAACGCTGCCTTCGACCTGCGCTTCCTGCAAATGAAGGAGGCGGCCACCGGGCTGCGCTTCGACCAGCCGGTGCTGGACACGCTGCTGCTCTCGGCAGTGGCCAGTCCGCAGCAGGCGTCGCACGAGCTGGAGGCGATCGCCGAGCGCCTCGGCATCCCCGTGCTTGGCCGCCACACCGCATTGGGCGACGCGCTGCTGACAGCGGAGGTGTTCCTGCGGCTGATCCCGCTGCTTGCAATGCAGGGAATCCACACGCTGGACCAGGCGCGCGAGGCCGCGCAGCGCACCTGGTATGCACGCTTGAGCTATTGAGGCTCGCCGGGTAGGAGGACTTGACCTGGATCAACCGGCGAGGCGCCTGCTTCGCCGATAACAGGCGTCACTCATGCCGAAAGAACGCGCTTGAAACCAAGGACGCTCATCCTCGTCGGCCTCGGCCTGCTGGCGGTGCCGGCCATCGCTGCCGTCTGGTGGCAATGGCCGGTGCGCGTGCAGACCACGCTGCCCACGCGGGGTCCGGCCATCGAGGCGGTCTATGCCACCGGCACGGTCGAACCGACGGTCATGGTGCCCGTGGCGCCACGGGCCGGGGGCCGGCTGCTGTCGGTCGATGCGGAAGAAGGCCAGCAGGTCAAGCGCGGCCAGGTGCTGGCGCGCATCGAGTCGAGCGACCTCGACCAGACCGTCCAGGAGATGCGCGCGCGCGAACAACTGGCGCGTCTCCAGTACGAGCGTGCGCGCTCCCTGGTGGAGCAGCAATTCGTCGCGCGGGCCGAGCTCGATCGCACACGCATGGAGTGGCAGGCGGCCGATGCTGCAGTGCGCCGGGCGCAGGCGCAGCGCGACTACACCCAGCTCGTGGCGCCTGCCGACGGCATCGTCCTGCGTCGCGACGGGGAAGCCGGCCAGTTCGTGCCTGCAGGCCAGACGGTGTTCGCGCTGGCGTGCTGCGCCCCGCTGAGGGTCACGGCCGAGGTCGACGAAGAGGACATCGCCCGGGTCATGGTCGGCCAGACCGTCATGATGCGCAGCGACGCGCTGCCCCAGCGCCTCTACGAGGGGCGGGTGGCCGAAATCACCCCCAAGGGCGATCCGGTTTCGCGCAGCTACCGCGTACGGGTGCGCCTGGTCGACGCCCCGCCCATCGAAGCAGGCCCCATGCGAAGCGGCATGACCATGGACACCAACGTGATCGTCTCGCGGCGCGAGGGTGCACTGCTGGTGCCCAACCGCGCAATCCAGGGTGATCGCGTGTGGCTGCTGGCCAGTGGGCGGCTGAACCGGCGCTCCGTGGTCAAGGGCATCGTCGGGTCCGATCGGACCGAGATCGTGTCGGGGCTCGCGGATGGCGACGCGGTGGTGCTGTCTCCCTCCGACGCCCTGCGCGAGGGGCAGCGCGCGCACGGCACCCTTGCGCCACCGGACTCTCCTGCCTCCGCTGCCCTGGCCAGCGAGTGACGACATGGCGATCGCCCTCGACATCGCGCTGGCACACCTGACGACCCGCAAGCGGCAAACGCTCGTTTCGCTCACGGGCGTGGTGCTCGGCGTCGCCTTCTTCCTGGCGGTCTCGGGCCTGATGCGCGGGTCGGAAGAGGACTTCCTCAAGCGGCTCGTGGACAGCAGTCCCCACATCACCGTCTACGACGAGGTTCGGCAAGGCCGCGCGCAGCCTGCCGCGCTGCGCTGGCCCGAGGGCGCGGTCCACCTCAGCAATGTGCGCCCGCTGCGCGAGACAAGGGGCATACGCGGCTGGTCGCAACGCCTTGCGTTCATCGAGGCGCTGCCGGGCGTTCGCGCTGCACCGGTGCTCGCCGATGCTGCCGTGCTCACCTTCGCAGGGCGTCAGCAGGGGGTCACCCTGTCGGGCGTCATGCCCGAGAAGATGAAGCACGTGACGACCATCGAGGAAAAGCTGCAGGCAGGCTCGCTCGACGCGCTCGCAGCCGACTCCAACGGCATCCTGATCGGCCGCGGACTCGCCGACAAGTTCAGCCTGCGCCTGGGGAGCACGCTGCTCGTGCTGGCTGCCGACGGCACCAGCCGGTCGTTGCGCGTGGTTGGCATCTTCCGCACCGGGAACGCCAGCTACGACGAAGCCCAGGCCTTCGTGCTGCTCAAGCGGGCGCAAGCGCTGCTGGGCCGGGAGAACCGCGTCAACCGCGTGCTCATCCAGCTCACCGATCCGTACGCGGCCCAGCGCACGGCGAGGGACATCGAGGCCGCCACGGGCTACAAGGCGGTGTCTTGGATCGAGGCTTCCGAAGACCTGCTGAGCCTGCTGCTGGTGCGCAACATCATCATGTACAGCGTCGTGGCGGCAATCCTCGTGGTGGCCGCGTTCGGCATCTACAACACGATCTCGACCATCGTGATGGAGAAGACGCGGGACATCGCGATCATGAAGTCGATGGGCTTCCATCCGCGCGACCTGCGACGCATCTTCCTCACGGAAGGCCTCATCGTCGGGCTCATCGGCAGCGCCCTGGGCGAGCTGCTCGGCCTGGCGCTGATGCAGGTGCTCGCGCAGATCGAGATTCGCCCGCCCGGTGTCACGGAGCTTGTCCGCCTGCCGATGTCGTGGGGCGCCGAGCAGCATGCAATGGCCGCGGGCTTCGCGATGCTCTCCTGCCTGGCGGCCTCTTATCTGCCCGCGCGGCGCGCAGGCCGCGTGCGGCCGGTCGACATCCTGCGGGGCGCAGCATGAGACGCACGGCCGCTCCGAAGGCGAATAGCACCGCAGCCGAAGGCGAAGGTACTCCAGTGGGCAACGCCGAGCCGGGCGCCGGCCCGGTGATTCGCGTCGAGCACGTGACCCGCACGCTCGAGGGCGAGGTGCCGGTCACCCTGGTCAAGGACGTGAGCCTCGAGATCGACCGCGGCGAGTTCGTCTGCGTGATGGGGCCCTCGGGCTCCGGCAAGTCCTCGCTGCTCTATCTGCTCGGCCTGATCGACGTGCCCACGCAAGGACGCATCTGGATCGACGGGCAGGACACGAGCGCCTTCGACGAGGACCGGCTCGCCGATTTCCGGCTCGCGCGGCTGGGCTATGTCTTCCAGTTCCACTTCCTGCTGCCGGAGTTCAGCGCACTCGACAACGTGTCGCTCCCGATTCGGAGGCTCGGACGCCTCTCGGACCGGGAGGCCGAGGCTCGCGCCGCCGAGCTCCTGGACCAGTTCGGGCTGGAGGGCCACCACCGCAAGAGGCCCAGCCAGTTGTCCGGCGGCCAGCGCCAGCGCGTTGCCATCGCCCGGGCGCTGGCGAACGATCCGCTCGTGATCCTCGCGGACGAGCCGACGGGCAACCTCGACTCGGCTTCCAGCACCAACGTGCGCGACATTCTCCGGAGCCTGACCCGCGAGCTTCACAAGAGCGTGGTGGCGGTCACGCACGACACGGACTTCGCCTCCGCCGCGGATCGCCGCATCGGCATTGTCGACGGGCGCATCGACATGGCATGGCGGCCCGAGCGCGGCGCGTGACGCTTCGCCGGCTCCCGCGGACGGCTGCCGCGGCCAGCCGGAAGTTGATCTTCATCAATGACCCGTCATCCAGGGAATCCATACTGGTGCAAAGGAGCCAGATCATGAAAACCACCCTTCTTGTCGCTGCAGCGATTGCACTCGGCGGCTGTGCATCCCAGTCCCCCATGCATCACCACGGCGCGTCGCACGGCTCGGCCGCCCGCTACGACCAGCAGATGACGATGATGCGCGACATGCATCAGAAGATGAGGGCCGCGAAGACGCCCGAGGAACGGCAGGCCTTGATGGCCGAGCACATGAAGGCCATGCAGGGCGGCATGTCGATGATGTGCGAAATGGGCGGCCACGGCAGGGGCATGCGGGGAGACGGCCCTCCCGACATGGCGAAGCGCTGCATGGAAATGAGGGACATGACGACGGAGATGATGCGCGATCGCGAGGCGCCGAGAGGGCCCGCGCGATGACGACGGCAGTCCTGCCAGGACGCAGCCCAGCTTAAGGAGCCGTTCATCGAATGCCGTGAACATGGCTCCTTGAGCCCACGTCAGTGGGCCTGCATCTGGAGCAAACATGTTCATGGCCACGTCCCTCCACAAGGACGGCGGTGTGTCGCCGGTGCGCGCCAATCGAGCGCCCGCGCGACCACCCTTTGAGATCCATTCCCGCGGAGATCCTCGTCGAGCGGAAGTCGAGACATTCATCACGCAGGTCTACGCGAGACGCTTCGGCGCCCGGGTCACGCACTTCGCACCCGTGCTGGTGAGTCTGCACGACCGTGCCGGCACGCTCGTTGCCGCGGCCGGCTACCGTCATGCCGCGCAGGGCCCCTTGTTCCTGGAACGCTATCTCGAAGCGCCGGTGGAACGCGTCATCGCACGGCACGGCAATCAGCGCGCCGCGCGTGCAGACATCGTCGAAGTCGGCCATCTGGCCGCCGGGCGGGCTGGCGAAGGGCGCCGCCTGATCTATCTGCTGGGTCCGTACCTGGCATCGCAAGGCTTCCAGTGGGTGGTTGGAACCCTGACGCAGGAGCTGCGGCAACTGTTCGTCAGGATCGGCGTTGCGCCGTTGGAGCTCGGCCACGCCAGCTCGGCGGCGCTCGGTCCGGATGCCAAGGACTGGGGCAGCTATTACGAGCACGGGCCGCTGGTGCTGGCAGGACACCTTCCGGATGCACTGCGCCAACTGGGCAAGCGCGCGGCATGACAGCGCTGGACAATGGGCGGCGCACCTGGAGCGCCGCAGACCTCGATACAGCGGCGCACTCCCTTGCACAGAAGCTCACGGCGCAGGGCACGCGCGTGCTGGCCACGCTGATGGACAACACCCCGGCCTGGGTGGTGGCCGACCTTGCTTGTGCGCAGGCACATGTGGTGCACGTGCCGCTGCCGCTCTTCTTCAGTGCCGAGCAGCTCTCCCACGTGCTCGGCACCGCGGGCGTCGACACGCTGCTGACCTTGGGCGCACTGGCAGCTCGCTGGCCCTCGGCACCTGCGTGCGCCATCGACATTGCCGACGAACCGCTCGTCATGATGCGACTGCCTTTCCGGGCGCCGCCGATGCCGCCGGGGACGACCAAGATCACCTTCACCTCGGGCACGACCGGTGTACCGAAGGGCGTCTGTCTCAGTGCAGGCAGCATGCAGAGCGTCGCCAATGGCCTGGTGCAGGCGCTGGATCCGCTGGACATCCAGCGCCATCTTTGCGCACTTCCATTCGCCGTGCTGCTCGAGAACATCGCGGGGCTGATGGCGCCGCTCGCGCGCGGCGCAACCTGCATCGTGCTGCCGCTGAAGGAACTCGGCCTCCAAGGCTCGTCCAGTTTCGATGCGGCGCGTTTCCATGCGACCGTGCTGCGACACCAGCCCAACAGCATCATCCTGCTGCCGCAGATGCTGCAGGCCTGGGTTCATCATCTGCTCGAGGCTCGTGGACGCGCCCCGGCTTCGCTGCGCATGGTGGCCGTCGGCGGCGCCGCGGTCGGATCGCGCCTGATGGCCGCTGCGCGTTCGGTTGGCCTGCCGGCGTACGAGGGCTACGGATTGTCCGAAGGGGCATCCGTACAAACGCTCAACCTTCCGGGCGCCGAGCGCGACGGGAGCGCCGGGCGCGCGCTGCCGCACGCACGGCTGCGCATCGCGGCGGACGGGGAGATCGAGATCGCGGGCAGCCTGTTCTCGGGCTACCTCGGCGACCCGGCCCCTGCACCGGCGTGGTGGCCCACGGGCGACCTCGGCAGCATCGACGACGATGGGTTCGTGTACGTGCGCGGGCGAAAGAAGCTGGTACTCATCACCTCCTTCGGACGCAATGTTTCACCGGAGTGGATCGAGACCCAGCTGCGCGACGAGTCCGCCATCGGCCAGGCCGTGGTCCTCGGCGACGGACAAGCCGCGCTCGGTTCCGTGTTGTGGCCCCTGCGAGCCGAAACCACCGACGCCGATCTGCAGGCGGCCGTGGACGCCGCGAATACACGTCTTCCCGACTATGCGCGCGTGCATCGCTGGACGCGCGGGCGTGCCGCCTTCGATGCCGCATCCGGGATGGCGACGCCCAACGGGCGCCCGCAACGCGCCGCCATCCTGGCGGCGCATGCCGATGCGCTCGGCATTCCCTCGACCTGAATCTTCTCGCCCGGAGCTCCCATGAGTTTTTACGAAACCCTGCTCAAGCAAACCGCCGACGCCCGCGCTGGCCTGCTGGCGGCCCCCATCATCCAGGGCTGCCTGCGTGGCGAAGTCTCGCTCCCAAGCTATGTCGCCTTCCTGCGCGAGGCCTACCACCACGTGCGCCATACGGTGCCGCTGCTGCAGGCCTGCAAGGCGGCGCTTCCCGAACGCCATGCGTGGCTGCGCGGTCCGCTCGACGAGTACATCGAGGAAGAGCAAGGCCATGACGGCTGGATCCTCGACGACATCCGGGCCTGCGGGGCTGATGCCGACGCCGTTCGCGAAGGGATGCCCGGCCATGCCGCCGAAGTCATGGTGGCCTACGCGTACGACATGATCGCGAGGCGCAATCCACTGGGCTTCTTCGGCATGGTGCACGTGCTCGAAGGCACGAGCGTCTCGCTGGCACTCCTGGCCGCCGACCAGATCCAGGAGACCCTGGCCCTGCCCGACAGTGCCTTCAGCTACCTGCGCTCGCACGGCACGCTGGACCAGGAGCACACGGCCCAGTTCGCGATGCTCATGAATGTCATCGAGGACCCCAGGGACCAGGCGGACATCGTCCACGCAGCCCGCGCCTTCTTCCGGCTCTACGGCGATGTGTTCCGCGGCCTTCCCTTGCCACACGCGACCACCGAGGCGCCGAGCCGGGCGGGCATTGGAGCCGCTTCGTGAAGCCCACCGAAGCACGCATCCTGTTGACAGGCGCCTATGGCGGCATCGGCGAGGCTGCCGCCGCGGCGTTCTTCGGGGCCGGTGCCGCACTGATGCTGTCGGGACGCTCGCCGGCCAAGCTGGCAGCCCAGTCGCGAATGCTGATGGGCCGCACGACCGGCGATCGGCCGCGGGTCGAATGGCGTTCCGCGGACCTCACCAGCACTGCGGACCTGGCCAGCCTGGCGAGTGACGCGCGTGAATGGCAATGCAACGTGATCGTCCACGCGGCCGGCCTGGCCAGCTTCGGGCATCTCGAGACGGCGACACCGGAAAGCATGGCGCGCGTGCTGCAGACGAACCTGTTGGCGCCGATGCTGCTGACGCGGGCCCTGCTGCCCCATCTGCGCGGCCTGCCCCGTGCCCAGGTGATCTGCGTCGGCTCGGCACTGGGAGGCATCGGGCTGCCCGGCTACAGCATCTACAGCGCGAGCAAGTTCGGCCTGCGCGGCTTCGCGCAAGCGCTGCGCCGCGAGCTCGCCGACAGCGCGGTGCTGGTGCAGTACCTGGGGCCGCGCACCACCCGTACCGGCTTCAACAGCCGCGAAGTGGAGGCCTACAACCGCGCCACCGGAAGCGCGACGGACGACCCTGCCATCGTGGCGCGCTCGATGCTCAGGATGCTCGAAGACGAAGCACCGGAGCGCTTCCTCGGCTACCCCGAGAAGCTCGCGGTACGCATCAACGGCGTGGCTCCGGCCCTGCTGGACGGCGCCTTCGCCAAGCATCGCCGCAGCCTGCCCGCATTGCCGCGGGAGACCTCCGGCGAGGCCGGAGACACGACGACCCGCACCGATTCCTTCCCTGTCAATCCATGAGGCTTGCGCCATGACGAACCGAGAACACCCATCGCCCACCACATTGACTCGACGACGCTGCACGAGCGCCCTGCTCGCCGCCGCCGCACTCGCCGGCCTGCCGCGCATCGCCGGCGCCGCTGGCGTGGAAGAGTCCATCACTGAACTGCAGCGGGACTGGGAAGTCATCCGCTACCAGACACCGCCCGCCGAGCGCGAAAAGCGCTTCGAGGCACTCGCCACCAAGGCGCGCCAGGTCAGCGAAGCGTATCCGGGCCGCAGCGAGCCCCTGGTGTGGGAAGGCATCATCGTCAGCTCATGGGCAGGCGAAAAGGGCGGGCTCGGCGCGCTGGGCCTGGTCAAGCAGGCCAAGGCGCTGTACGAGGAAGCCATCCGCGTCAACGGCGACGTGCTCGACGGCTCGGCCTACAACAGCCTCGGCGTTCTCTACTACAAGGTGCCGGGCTGGCCGGTCGGATTCGGCGACAAGGCCAAGGCCAGGGAGCTCCTGCAGAAAGCGCTCTCGCTCAATCCCAAGGGCATCGACCCCAATTTCTTCTACGGCGAGTACCTGCTCGAAACCAGGCAGCCCGATCAGGCCGTGACTTACCTGGAGCGCGCGATCCAGGCACCGCCGCGGCCGGGGCGGCAGGTGGCCGACGCCGGGCGTCGCGAGGAGGCACGGGCGCTGCTCGACAAGGCAAAGGCCAGATAGAGCATCAACGCTGCGGTGCGGCGAAGCGCACGACGACGCGAACGCCCTGCCCGTTCGAGCATGTTTCGAAGGCCACCTCCAGCCCGTGCAGCTCGGCGACGCGACGGGCGATGGAAATGCCCAGGCCGCTGCCGCTTTCACGCTGACCGGCCGGGCGGTAGTAACGCTCCCCCAGCCGGGCCAGTTGCTCGCCGCTCAGGGGTGGTCCTTCGTTCTCCACTTCCAATTGCTCCTCACCGATGCGCAGCGTCACCGTGCTTCCGCTCGGGGCGTAGCGCAGGGCGTTGTCGAGCAGATTGCGCAGCAGGGCGACGAGCAGGTGTTCGTCGCCGAGCAATGGCATGGGGTACCTGCCGCCGGGTGGCCATTCGCACGCCAGTTCGATCCTTCGGCGCTCCGCAAGGGCAAGGCATTCATTCACCGCCTCCTCGACCACGGTCGGCCAACGGACCTCCGTCTTCGGCTTCGGCAAGTTGCCGGCTTCCAGGCGGGACAGCGCCAGCATCTGCGCAACGAGACGCCCCATCCGCTCCATGCCGGCGGTGAACTTGGCCTCGGCTTCGTCGCGCTCAGGCCCGATGGCTGCGCGACGGACCACATCCCACTGGACCCGCAGGATTGCCAGCGGCGTGCGCAGCTCATGGGCGGCATCGGCCGTGAAGCGGCGCTCCCGCGCCAGCAACGCCTCGATCCGCGCGAACAGGCCGTTCATGGCGCCGACCAGCGGCTTCAGCTCGGCCGGGGTCGAACGGGTGGGAACGGGTTCCAGATCGTCGGCGCCACGACCCTGGAGGTCGGTGGTCAGCTGGCGAAGGGGTTCCAGGGCGCGGCGAACCGCCCAGTTCATGGTGAGCAGCAGCACGGGCAGCACGAGAAGCCAGGGGATCACCTGGCTTGCCGTGAGGCCGACGACCAGTTCGTCGCGCTCGTAGACCTTCTGCCCGGCGGCCACCAGCCATTCGCCGTCGACCGACTGGAGGTAGTAGACGCGCCAACTCTGGTCGCCGATCTCCTCGTCGACAAAGCCCGAACGGTCCTGCCGACGGGGCAGCTCCGCCCCTTCCCGGTCGGCCAGCAACAGCCGGCCCTGCCCATCCCAGACCGCGACGGCAAGATCGCGCAAGTCGGATTCGCCGGCTGCCTGGCTGCCTGGCCCCGGCGCCGCCGGCAGTGCACCCGCGCCGATGCCCTTGGTCTCCCTGAGCGTCACCTGCACCTGGCGCGCGAGGCGGATGAGCTCCGTGTCGAAGAGCTCGTTGACCTCGTGGCGGGCCCGGTCGACGGAGACGACCAGCGCCACGGCCCACACCAGTGGCGCGCATATCAGCAGATAAAGGACAAGCCGGTGCTGGAGGCTGCGCGGCTCCCGGGCCTTCCGCCCGCTCATGCCGAGGGGTCTCCGGAGCCGAGCGCATAGCCGATGCCCCGGACGGTGCGGACGATCAGGGGGTCGATCTTGCGCCTCAGGCGATGGATGTGCACCTCCAGGGTGTTGCTCTCCGGCTCGCCGCCACTCCAGTCGTAGAGCTTCTCCTGCAGGTAGGCCCTGGACAACACACGCTGCGAATCCGCCAGCAGCGCCTCCAGCAACGCCATCTCGCGCCCCGTCAGGTCCACTTGCTGTCCCTTCCAGCGCACCACCTTGGCGGCGGGGTCGTATTCGAGCGCGCCGTGCTGCCACACCGATTGCGCCTGGCCCGACGAACGGCGCACCAAGGCGCGAAGCCGCGCCGCGAGCTCGTCGATCGTGATCGGCTTGATCAGGTAGTCGTCCGCCCCTGCGTCGAGGCCGGCGATGCGCTGCTCCACGGCATCGCGGGCCGTGAGGATCAGCATGGGCAGCTTGAGGCCGCGTCCGCGCCAGCGGGATAGCCATTGCATGCCGTCGCCGCCCGGCAGCCCCAGATCCAGCACCACCGCATCGTAGGGCGCGGTCGAGAGGGCGGCGTCTGCGAGAACCCCATCGCCGAACCAATCGACAGCATGACCGAGCTGGCGCAAGCCCGTCGCGACGGCGTCGCCCAGCAAGGTGTCGTCCTCCACGATCAGGATGCGCATGAGGGGGTCTCGCAATCGTCCATTCCGGCGCGGTCGATTATGCAGAGCAATGCAGGCCTGTGCGGCGCCCGGCTCGCCACCCGCTCACGTGCGCCGGAGACCGGTCCCGGTGTCAAGAACTCAATGGGCGATCAGCACCGGCACTGTCATATGGGCGAGGACCTCCCGCGTGACGCCGCCCAGCACCCTCTCGCGCAGACGCGAGTGCCCGTATCCCCCCATCACGACCAGATCGGCACCGAGGTCGGAGACGCGCGAAAGCAGTGCGTCCGAGATGTCGATCTCCGTGACGTGCTGCTCCACCTTCGCCTGCACGCCATGACGCTGCAGCCAGCGCGTCATTTCCGGGATCAACAGTGCCTCCTCCTGAGGCGTGCGTCGGAACGAAGCCAGGGTGACCCGGCGCGAATGGGCCAGCAGCGGCAAGGCCTCGCGCATCGCCACTGCGGCGGCGCGCGACCCGTCCCATGCCAGGAGGACATCCTGTCCCACCTCCTTGAAGTTGCCGGCGTAGGGCACCACGAGCACCGGCCGGCCGACATCGAGCACCACTTGGGCCACGAGTCCGCGCACCGGCACGTCCGAGTCGCTCGCGTGGTCCTCCTGCCCCACGACGACAAGGTCGCTCGAGCGGCCTTGAGAAACGAGCGAGTCGATGGTCGTGCCGTCGGTTTCACGGACCTCGTGCGAGGTCGCCCCCAGCCTGGCCCTGAAGTCCTCGCCGATCGCCTGCGCGCGTTGCCGCAGGTACCGGGCGGACTCCGCAATGTAGTCGGTCATCCCCGTGGCAATCGCGTCTGCCGGAACCGTGCCCTCCAGCAAGCCGCTGGGCAGCAGCCCGATGAGATGGGCGCCCTGCGTCCTTGCGATGCCGTGAGCGAGATCGATGCGGGCGCTGCACCTGTCCGCATGGTCCAGGTGAACGAGGATGGTCTTGATGTTCATGGCTCGGGCCCTCTTCAATGTGTGCGTCGGCAAGATGGTGCGATGCATCGATCTTCGCGGCGAGAGCACCTGGCGGCCTTGATGTTCATCAATGCCGAGGGCCGCAACGGAGTGGGAACGCCGCATTGGACGCCCCGTTTCTGCCGAAGCTGCGCCAACTTCGGCTCAGCGCAGGTAAGTCTCTGCGGCGTAGCGGCGCAACATCCGGTGGCTGTTGAAGTATGAAGCGTTGAGCGAGATGGCGCCTTTCATCACCTTTGTCCATCCAGCGGGATCGTTGTAGAAGAGCGGAAGCACCACGTTGTCGAGTTGACCAAAAAGAGAACCCGCGTCGCCAGCGGCGTCGTCCTGGTTGCCGTCGCGACCGATGGCCCATCCCGTCACCCCTTCGATCCATCCTTCGAGCCACCAGCCGTCCAGTACGCTCAGATTGGGCACGCCGTTCAGGGCTGCCTTCATGCCGCTGGTTCCGGAGGCTTCGAGCGGGCGCTGCGGTGTGTTCAGCCAGACATCCACGCCGGATACGAGCAAACGCGCGATGCGCACGTCGTAGTCGGGCAGAAACACCACCGGGACAGCGCCCTTCAGCTGGCGCGCGTACTCGTGCAGGCGCTCCACCAGCAGCTTCCCGCCGCTGTCGCGCGGATGCGCCTTGCCTGCAAGCACGATCTGGAAGGGATTGCGCCGGGCGATCTCGCGCAGGCGGCCGAGGTCCGAGAAGAGCAGGTCCGGTCGCTTGTAGGGCGTCATTCGCCGGCCGAAGCCGATGGTGGCCACCGCGGCATCGGGTGCGTGCCCGCCCAGCCTGACGATCTCCTCGGCAAGTGCGGCCTTGGCATCGGCGTGGGCCTTGCGAATCTCCTCGTCGGCGATGCCGCTCGCACGCATCAGGAGCTCTGGTTCATGGCACCAGTGCGGGATGCATCTGTCGTAGAGCCGCCGGAAGCTGTCGCTGGCCCATGTCCACGGATGCACGCCGTTTGTGATGGCACGGATCTCATAGCCCGGGAACATCTGGCGGGAGACCTCCGCGTGCCGCCGGGCGACGCCGTTGACATGCTCGCTCAGGTTCAAGGCCAATCTCGTCATATTGAGCCGGTCCTCGCCCGCGAGCGCCCTCAGCTGGGCACCATCGGCGAAGTCGCCGAGCAAGGGCTGGGCGAGTGCATATGGAAATTGGTCGTGGCCGGCCTCCACGGGGGTATGAGTGGTGAACACGCAGCGGCTGCGCACGGCCGCAGTGTCGTAACGCAAGGCGCCGGCCCCTGCTTCCTGGACCGTATGAGCATGACGCCGCAGGAGCTCCAGCGTGAGGAAGGCGGCGTGCCCCTCATTGAGGTGGTACTTGAGCACCTTCACGCCGAGAGCGGCGAGCATGCGCGCCCCGCCGATGCCGAGCACGATCTCCTGCTTCACGCGATACGCATCGTCGCCTCCGTAGAGATGGTGCGTGATCTCGCGGTCCTCAGCGCTGTTGTCGGGCAGATCGGTATCGAGCAGGATGACGGGGATGACACCGCCGCAATGGCCCTCCACCCGGTGCAGCCAGGCGCCGATCCAGACGTCATGGCCGCCGATCGACACCGCCACTCTGGCCGGCAAGGATCGGCACCACTTCTCCGGCTGCCAGGCCTCGGGGTTTTCGACCTGGGCTCCTTCGATGATCTCCTGGCGGAAATAGCCGGCCCGGCTGACCAGGGTGACGCCGACCATCGGGAGATCGAGGTCCGCCGCGCTGCGCATCGTATCTCCCGCCAGAACGCCCAGACCGCCGCTGTAGGTCGGCATGTTTTCATTCAGCGCGAACTCCATCGAGAAGTACGCGATGCGGGGCTCCTGGAGGAAGCCCTCGAACTCGACCGTCATATGCGTCTCCTGGATCCGGCGGGCTGCCCATGGGAGCAGTCTGCGCTCAGGCAGCGTGAACTTCCAGTTCCTCTCCGGTGGAGAAAATGAACTTGCCGGGAGCCCGGATCGGATCGGTGGAGACCACGATCGTGTCCTTCGGCC
>NZ_LMTS01000139.1:0-16548 GCF_001541225.1 Variovorax sp. WDL1
AGTTGTCGTCGACCACTCAAGATAATTGTCGCTGGCCACCTTGGGGCTCCTCGGCCATTCGTTGCGCCAAGCGCAACAGCTGTCCTCGATCAAGATATATAGGCCCGTCTGTACTGGAGGCCGGTTTTGGCTGTTCCCCTCGCGAAGCCCCTCGCCGGATGTACGCCTGCCGAAAGGACACGCCTACAGGCCGCAGCCGCGCCAGCTTCTGCGCGCTATGCGGGCGGCGCAGCCTTCGCAGCGCTCTTGCGGGCGGCGGTCTTTCGCGCCGGACTCTTCGTCAGGAAGGACTCGCAGCACAGGATGAGCTCGCGGCCATACGCCCGCGAAGCGTCCCAGACGGCATTGGGATTCACCGCCAGGAGCATGTAAACGGCGTGCGCCGCCGCCACGACCAGAACCACGGTTGTCTTGTTGCCCAGTGGTGTCCCGAAATTCCATGAAGTCTGCCAAACGATGACCGCGCAAATCGCCACAACAAGCAGGTTCAGCACCAACGCCATCGCCTTCACGCCCAGCAGGTTTCGGCGAAAGCCATACGTGATGTTCTCGCCGAACAGGATCGGAAACTTCTTCGTGTCGCGGGTGTGTTGACGAAGCCAGTTTCCGCACTGGATATAGAAGGCGTCTGCGGCGGCTTGATCTGCGCTTTCCTCTGCCTGACTGGGCACCGCCGCGCCCAACTCGCCAGCCAGAAAGGCCCGGTATCGATCCTTTGAACCGGCATCGATTGTTGAGTCGTTCCTGCGGAACATGGTGATTGACGGCAGGCCACCCCGTTCGGCATGGAGCTTGCCCTCAATCGCCCGGCCACGAGCACGTGAAAAGTCAGCAATTGCCCACAAAAGCACAGGTATGCCCAGCGTTGTGATCGCGTTCGACAGTCCGAACGTCTTCCACGAGATCAGGAGCGTCAGCGCGGCGAGGGCTGGCGCCGCCGCGATGATTGCGGGGAACATCCGCGCCCGAATGGAGTAGGCGTCGAAAAACTTGAGCACTTCCATCACAGGCCCTCCACCTCGTGAGCGAATTCTTCCGCAACGATAGGAACCCCTCCGGGGTGACCGCCACCGGCAGCGTGCGAAATCCATATCGTGCGGGTGGAGTAGACTTTGAAGCCGCGCCGCATGAACGCATTCGTTACCTGTGCGCGCGGGTAGTCGTGCGCGTTTGACCCGACCGAACAGAACGCCGTACCGACCGCCGCAGCACCCTGGGGTTGCTTGTCGCCCAGCCACCTGTTCAAGACCGATGGGGTCACGTTGTGCCTGCTGCCATGGTGTGGCACCTGCACGAGCCGGGGCCTGTTCAACCCAAGTTGAGCGGCGTAGTTGGCCGCTTCCGTCAGCCCAATGGGGCCAACGTCAGCAGTAAGCAGCACAGGCTTGCTTCCAAGTACGGCGTACTGCACCACGCAGCTTTCATTGGATGCCGATGTTTCGGTGTTTTCAGCAAGCGTTTCGATGTCCCAGTTTTCCAGCAGCCTCTTTGCACCAGCCGCAATAGCCCGGAACAGCGGAAAGTTTCGCAGTCCAGCCGCCTCCGTGTGCCTGTCTGGCGTCTTCTCAAAATCCGGGAGCGAAGTGATGTATCGGTTTCTCGTGGGTGCCAGGACACTAAACGCGCCAATCTGCGCGCCTTGGAACACTTCATGGATCACGGTGCCCTTCCGGATCGCAAGCCGCTCAAGCTCCACCAGATACGGATGCCGCTCCTTGATATCGTCGATCAGGCCCTGCAACGTGAAGTTGCCGTGGAAGTGGTGAAGAATCTGGTCCGCGTACAGCCACGGCCTGTTCATCCACAGGTTATCGACGCGGAAATGCTCCATCACGCCAATGAGCCCGGTCGCATGATCCGTTGTCGGCGTGCGAGAGCACCATGTGGTTGACGAAGTACCCGGGGTAGTACCGGTTGATGTGGCGGATGATGGTGTTGGCCGTTTCGGTGCGGCCCCCATCGACCACGTGGAGGAGGTAGCCGTTGGTGTCGTCGCCGTAGCGGATCACGATTGCGTCGCCGGAACCCTCCCCCACGGGCAAGAAATCGACCTCATAGTTCATTTTTGTTGCTGCCCAATCGTTATCAGGCAGCAATCGTAACGTCATGTAGCAGCCCGCCTGGGCTGTCCTCCCTCCGATTGGGGAGGTGGCCGACGCCCAGCAGGACATGCGCAGGCTGCGGGCCTGTACATCGGTATGGAACACGGGCGGGCGACCAAGCAGGCGTTTATCCTGCCCAGCCCCATCAACAGGCCTCGTCGCGCCCTCATTCCGGACGGTCACCGCGCGGCGACAATGCCTTGGATAACCCCCGAAAGAACAAGAATGGACGAAACGAACGCGCGGACGGAACTTGAGACCGTTTATGTGCTTACGAATCCGGCCATGCCAGGCATCGTGAAGATTGGGATGACGCGGGCTTCGGACGTAGCCCAGCGTATCGCAACGCTGAGCGGCAATTCCTCCGTCCCACTTCCGTTCGAATGCGTTTATGCCTGCAACGTTCCGGACGCGCGAAAAGTGGAACAGGCGCTGCACGTCGCACTTGGACCGGACCGCATTAACCCGTCGCGCGAGTTTTTCCGCACCTCGCCCACCCAAGTCCTGGCCGTTCGGCGCTGCTTCACCAAGGCGTCGAAGTAACTGCGGAGGTTGAAGCCGAAGCCGAAGCGCAGACCGATCCTGAAGCGCTAGCGTCGGCGGTCAGGGACAAGCGAAAGATGCGGCCAAAGATCAACTATCTGGAAATTGGCTTGAAGGTGGGCGACGTGATCACGTTCAAAGACGGCATCACAACGGCGACCATTGCTGGGCCGCATACGGTGAACTACCAAGGTGCCGAATCCTCATTGCAGCGCGTCTCACGAAGACTGATGCCTGAATTGGGCGACAGAGGCGTGGAATCGAAAAGGCATTGGACCTTTGGAGGCCGCCTGCTGGCGGACCTGTACGAAGAATTTCACGGCGACGAAGAGTGAGAAGGATGACGCCAGAACAACAGGATGCGTGGTGGAAGCGGCGAACGGGCAAGGATGCCGAGACAGTTGAGCGTGGCGGCTCGTTCTGCCTGCCCGACAACACCGATGGCCCCTACGACGGACCCCCACCGCGCCGCCGCCAGTACTCGTCGCCCGTTTGGAAGGTGCTGTCCGCCCTGGCGATGCTGCTGCTTTTCATAGTTGTGCGCGCGGCGGCAGCGCGCAGTTAGAACGCCAATCCTCGCTCTGCGCGCGCGGCTATTCTTCCGCCGCTCCCCTGCTGGGCAGCGCCTTGAGATAGCGCGTGTATGCCCATCCCACAAACTCCTTACCCTTGGAGTCCCGGAACACGATGTGGGTCCAATCTCGGTCAACCCGAATGACCTCAACCAACTCCCCGCCGCGCACACTCCCAATGACCGGTGAGTTCGCTCGCGGATTCATGTGAACTTCTTGGGGCTTGATTGCGTATCGCCGGACGGACACGTATTCCCGAGCCAAGCCGAGCTTCCCGATTTCTTTGGCGACCTCCTTGGCCAGCGCGCGGCGGTCTTCCGCTTGGGCTGCCTTCGACAAGTAGTCCTTGACGTAGTAGTCGGTCGTGGATACCGACGCTGATATCAAGATCGTCTTCACCAGTTCGAAGACAAAATACCAGACGACCAGCTTGCCGAAGCCTTCGGCGCCCGACGCCATCATAAAGGCCTGAAGGAAGCCACCGAGAGCTGACGACGTGTCCGATTTTTCAGACTGTGATTCCGCGAGCGCCAGCTTGACGGCGGCTTGAATATCTGTTTGATTCGTCGCTTCCGCTGCAGAAGCGATGGTGGCGCTGAGATCTTTCCACTCGAATTTGTTGAGCGCGTCCGCAATGGTCGAAGTGGTAAACGACCGGAACATTTCTTCCGCGCGCTTCCGGCTTCCGCCAAGCATCTCTTCGATGTCCCCGATCTTGCTAGCCTTGTCGAAGCCGAAGATGCTGTCTTGGAGTTTCTTGATCTCGTCGACCTGCGAACTGAAGGGGTTCGTCAGGCTTGCAAATTCGGCCTTGTTCAACCCGAATGGCCGCGTCAGTCGGTCTATCGCCGCTGCATCAATTTGCAAGGTCCGCGTCAGCTCCTCCATTTCGGCGTGCTTGTCCCAAGCCAACGACCGAGTCAACCTTTCCATTTCCGCGACTTTGTCCAGCGCAAAGGGGCGCGCCAGCTTTTCCATTTCGGCAGTATGTCGAGCGATGGAGTTTGCCAACGCCATCTCCCTCTGGCCAATAGCCGCCATCTCTGAAATCATCTTGCCTTGAGCAAAGCCCGCTGGCAAAACGTTCCGGAACGACTCCATCAATGCCTTGGTTGGCTTTTCAATTTCCTCAAGCGCCCTGCGCATCTGCTCGCGTGTGTCCATGCGGTCCTTCTCCTCGGTCCGCAATGGTACTCATGGCCGAGCGTCAGGGTTGGCCCCCCAAGCCCGCCCCACATCGACAAGCCCGATTCGGCACGGGATTTTCGGAGGGGAGTTAGGCGCTGCGCACTGCACAGCCCATTGCCGCCGCAAGTCATAGGTTCGAGGGACTAACGTCTGACGCTGGCGCAACGCCTTGCAGAATCCGCTGCACAGCAAAAGCGAGGGAAATCCGATGAAGCTTGCCGTCGCCGTTTCTACTGCCGCTCATTAAGGTGGCGCGCACACACACGCCCATCTCCCCTGGCTCGCGCTTCGGACGCCTCATCGTTGATGCGCTGGTGGAGGGCGGGCCTCGCCATCGCTACAGCTGCGTGTGCGACTGCGGCAACACCGCCGCCAGCGTGCGAGCGTCCTACCTCAGAAAAGGCGTCACCCGGAGTTGCGGTTGTCTTCAGGAGGAGATGCACGCAGGTCGCAGGCCGAACCTCCAGCCCTCGCCGTCGGCAGCACCCACGGCCGCCTCACTGTGACTGGCGCCTACAAGCGAGACCGGCAGGGTATCTGGCACTATCACGTGCAATGCGAGTGCGGCACGACCAAAACCGCGCGTGAGGACAACCTCATGAGCGGCAATACCTCCAGCTGTGGGTGCGCGAAGCGTGGATCACGCACCCACCGAGAGGCAGCGCTGAAAGCGCCATCACCTACATCTTCATCGCATACAGGCGCGGCGCGCGCCAGCGCGGCCACACTTGGGACCCGACGCGTGAGCAGTTGGCCGCGCTTATCGTGGGCGACTGCCACTACTGCGGCGCACCACCGGCCACGCTCAAGAAGACTTCGCTGGGCCCCTTCCTGTGGAACGGCATCGACCGGTTGCAGATCGACCAAGGCTACGCACCCGGCAACCTCGTCACCTGCTGCCGCACCTGCAACACTGCGAAGAACACCATGACGTTGGAGGCCTTCGCGCATTGGGTGCAGCGCATCGCCAGCAAGGTGCACCACTGGCACTCGACATGAAAGAATCGAAGCCCGTTAGGGCTTGCTCGCGAGTCGCCCATGGAGGAACTTGCCCGCGCCGCCCCCTAGCTCGCTGCGGTCGATGAGCTTGCCTTGAAACTGGAAGTCCTGATCAATGCTGACGATCAGTAACTGCTCAAAGTTTCCTTGGCGCTTGACCAGTACGCGGTCGCTGGCCTTCTCAGGCGAGATGGATTTTACCTCAACAAGCTTGCCATCGATCGTGCCGTCAGAGCCCGGCGCGTGGGTCGCATGGCGGCGAAGTCCAAACTTGATCTCTGCGTAGATTTCTCCAAGTTCGCCCCAGACCTGTAGGTATCTGCCGGTGTTCTCGAAGTGCCGTGCCGCGCAGTCAACCAAATCTTCGAAGATTTCTGTCTGTTCAAGGATGCTGAACGGAAAGCCTTCTCTGCTCCGGGTGGGCTCAACAGAGGAGGCATCCTCGTGTGGTTCGTCTTCAAGCTGCTCTTCGACCCACTCGCGGTCTATGCGCTCCCACTCCCAAGGCGCTGCGCCGGAGCCAGCGGCATCGGCGATTTCCTGTGGGCTGTAGCCACGGTCATTCATCTCGTACAGAAAATCCCAGTCGCTCACGTTTCCTTCTCCTTCGTCCAACTCCTGCCCGATTGTTGACCACTAGGCAGCCGTTGGACGTTGCCAACCCGCAACGTATTGCGCGGCTTGCTTCAGGGCTGTGTCGCGCGGGATTTTGGGAAGGGGATTCAGCGCCGCGCACTACGAAGCCCCAATGCTTCCAGAGGTCATAGGGCCAAGGGCAAAACGTCAATGCGATGACGTAGGGATACCACCTCAATGGGGCGCACACAGCAGGACACGCGCAGGCGGCGGGCTGGTACAT
The DNA here is from genome assembly GCF_001541225.1 of Variovorax sp. WDL1. Lineage (GTDB taxonomy): Bacteria > Pseudomonadota > Gammaproteobacteria > Burkholderiales > Burkholderiaceae_C > Variovorax. Next base: position 6,264 of record NZ_LMTS01000139.1, read on the forward strand.
CCGTATGGGCGCGCTCGCCGCGACCAATCAGGCGTTGATCCTCCCCAGCCCCGTAGACCGACGTGTACACGCGCGCTGGCGCCCCGTCTATCTGAACAGTCACAGCGTCTCTCTTCTGCCTGGGGTCGGTCTGCTGATGCTGCATTCTTTCACCCAAAGAACTCGATCACGCGGCGAATGAGCGGCTCATCTAAATGGTCTGACTTGCACGCCTCGCCATAGAGCCTGCCGCGCAGGTAAGCCTGATCCCCAGCCCAACCGGCATGCTCGGTCAAGTCGATGGTGTTGGCGGCGATTAGCTGAAGCTCGCGTTCGACAAGGGGAAGCTCCGCCCGGATGACCTCTTGGGCCTTCGCAAAACCGGCTTTCCACCTGCCGCCTGAATGATCCGGAGCATGGGAACGCAATCCGCCGCAGGTTTGGACTTCTGAAGCTCCGCCCAATACGCGCCGGATACATAAGCGCGAAGGAAGACGATCAGTGCCAGATTGCCAGCATCCTTGGCGAGGAGCCCGGCTGGCAGCGCTTCAATGCGGGCGATTGCATCGTCCACCTCGCCCACGTTAGCTACTGGCGATGACCGCCACGATCTCTGGAGCCGGTGCGTCGGCAGCTGGACACGGAGACCCGTTGTTAGGTTGACGACATCAATGTCCGCAGTGGATCGCATGCTCAGGCAATCCTTCTTGACAGCAATGTGAAGCTCCAGCGATTCGTCCAGCACCACTGGGCCGCTCGGCATATCGAGCATCACCTTCAGTCGGCGCATTTTTAAGCGGCACGCCCCTCCTCCACGAAGCGAACCGAACCGAATCAACCGTCAGGCATTGCTGCGCGGCCAACACGCATTCGTACAGGTGCCGCCCTGCGAAGACTTGGCTTGTTTGGCCGTTGGGGTCTTCGACAGCCAAAAGCCGCTGGGCGTGCGCGCCCTTCCCGTCATCGCGCTCCAGATAATTCTCAAAGACCAGCAACCGCGGCCCCTCCAACACTGCACGGAATGTGATGTCCTCTTGGTCGTTCATCGCGGGCCTTTCCGGGGGGTTTTTGGCAAGACGCGCGGAGAGGCCCAGCCGTGCCACAGTTCATAGGTTCGAAGGGATAACGTCTAAACCCCGGTACGCTTGTCTGAGCCGGTCCGGTAGCGGATGACTGCTATCAGCTCTAGCGCAGACGTGTAGCTCGCAGGGGTCGAACTTCTGCAACGGTTGCAAGAAGGGTCGAAGGTTGGCTGAGCAGCTGCGTCGTCATGGTGCCCGGACCTGTGGTGGCGGCGCACGGATCGGCTGCCCGCGAGCCAACGTCAGCAAGACGATCATCGCAGCGCCGCAGTGCATGCAGACGAAGGTCGGTGGAGGATGGCAAGGCTCGGCATCCAGGCTCGCGATCTGCGTGACCGCGTCAGCCTCTTGCCCCAGCAGTTCGCGGATGCGCGCCAGGTTGGCCGTGCGGTTGCCGTTGGCCAGAAGCCCGTAGTGTCGGATGCGGTGGAAGCCGCCCGGCAGAACATGCAGCAGGAAGCGGCGCATGAACTCATCGGCATCGAGCGTCATCGTCTTGCGCCGAGTGCGCCCCTTGGCCCGATAGTCCTTCCAACGGAAGGTGACGCCTTGTTCGTCCATGGCAACAAGCCGGCTGTTGGAGATGGCGACGCGGTGCGTGTAGCGGGACAAGTAGGCCAGCACCGCTTCGGGTCCGGCGAACGGTCGTTTGGCGTAGACGACCCATTCGCACTTGCGCAGCGGCGCGAGCCAGGCCGCAAAGGCATTCGCGTCGGCCAGCGCGGCGAACTCGCCGAAGAACCGCAGGCGGCCCGCGCGATGCAGCTGTCCGAGCGCTTCGAGGAAGCGCCTTCTGAACAGGCGAGACAGCACCCGCACGGACAGGAAGAAGCCGGGCTTGCAGGCGACCCAGCGCCCGCCATCCGGCGACAGACCTCCGCCCGGCACGATACCGTGCACATGCGGGTGGTGCGTCAGTGCCGATCCCCACGTGTGCAGCACCAGGGTCGCACCGATGCTCGCCAAGGTGCTTGGGATCGGCTGCGATGGTCAACAAGGTCTGGGCGGCCGTGTCGAACAGCAAGGCGTAGATCTCGGCCTTGTTGCAGTAGGCGATGGCGCTGATCGGCGCCGGCAAGGTGAAGACGACGTGGTAGTAGTCCACGGGCAGCAGATCGGCCTGGCGCGCCTGGAGCCAGCGCTGCGCCGCACTGGCTTGGCACTTCGGGCAATGCCGGTTGCGGCACGAGTTGTAGGCGATCTGATCCTGCCCGCAGCCTTCGCAATGCAACACGTGGCCTCCCAGCGCCGCGCTGCGGCACTGCTCGATGGCCGACATGACCTTGAGTTGGCCCAGGCTCAGGTGACCACGCTGCGCCTTGCGCCAATCGGGGCCGTGGGTGCGGAAGATGTCGGCGACTTCCAGGGCGCGGTGCGCCATGGAGACGACCTACGCAGACAGCTTCTCCAGCGGACTGACGACCTCGCGCAGGACTTCGGTGGCCACGTGCGTGTAGACCGTCGTGGTCTCCAGCTTCTTGTGGCCGAGCATCACCTGGATCACACGGATGTCCACCTTCTGCTCCAGCAGGTGCGTGGCGAAGCTGTGGCGCAGCGTATGCATGGTGACGCGCTTGTCGATCTTGGCCGTTGCGGCGGCGTCATGGACTGCCCGGTTGAGCTGGCGCGCGGTCAAGGGATCGACCGGGTTCTGCCCGGGGAACAGCCAACCGTTGGGCAGCATCTTGCCCATCGCATTGGCATATCGCCACCAGGCCCGCAGCCGCTCCAGCAGAACAGGCGAGAGCATCGCGTAGCGATCCTTGCGACCCTTGCCCTGCTCGACGCGCAGGGTCATGCGCTGGCTGTCGATGTCGCCGACCTTCAGCGCAACGATCTCGCTGACCCGCAGACCGGTGCCGTAGGCGATGGACAGTGCCGTGTGGTACTTGAGGTTGGAGGCCGCCGCGATCAGGCGTGCGGCCTCGTCGCGGCTGAGCACCACCGGCAGCTTCTGCGGCACATGTACGTAGCTCATCCTCTCGACCAGTTCGCCGCGATGGAGCGTGACGTCGAAGAAGAACTTCAGGCCGGTGATGGTGGCGTTGAGCGTGATCGGCGAGACGCCCCGGTCGACCAGGTGCAGTTGGAAGCGTCGCAGATCCTCCGCGGTGGCCGTGTCGGGGGAGCGCTGAAGGAAGCTCGCGAGGTAACGCACGGCTCGAACGTACGCAGATTGCGTCTGGGGGCCGAGCTTGCGCATGCGCATGTCGTCGAGCAAGCGCTGGCGCAGTGGCGAAACCACCGGTGTCGAAGGGATCATGATCGTGCTCCTGTCGAAGAACGAGGCCGATTGCCTCGGTTCCCAACATAGACAGGGGCGCGATATTTGTTAGATCACAGACTGTGCGGCGGGCTACCGCGCGAGCGGTTTAGTCCATGAGTCTTTAGGAGACCTTCACCCCGAAAACGGTCACGGCTGGAAACCGCACCGTCACTTATAGTTCTTCCCGCATGGAGAAGGCTCGGGCTGTCGCCGCATACGTTCCCTCGCCCGGGCAGCACAAGTAGGGCCTGCCGGCCACCGCCGCGCTGCGCCTCACCGCGTCTGCTGCCTTGACGGCTCCTTGGTGGTGCGATCCAGCGCCCGGCTTTTGGCCTGCTCTCTCCAGCGGTCAGCCATTCGTTGCGCATCAGTCTGTACGACCGGCATGCACGCGAGGAAGCGCTCGACCTGTGCGGCCAGATCACCTTCGCCCTGTTTTTGAAGCGCCTCCGCCGTTGTTCGCCAGTCCATCACCACCTCTTGCCGGGTGCCCTGCATCGCCGCCTCGCCAGCGTCCAGGGTACGCCCACCCGACCGGAGAACCTGCAGCACGCGGTTTAGTTTGGCGCGCATGAAGGTCGAGGTCTTCGGCGGCCGACGCCTGGCCCGTTCGCTGCTCTGCAACTGCCCGAACGCCCGAAGCGCCCGCAGCCGATGATGGATCGCATCGCGATGCGGCCGCCGAATCTGCCCCCGCACCTGACGTGGCGTCGCATTGGCCGCCACGCCCTGTTCGCGCATGAGGGCCGCGAACTGTTCGCGCCACTGCCGCAGCGTGTCCTTGCGGACGTAGAGGCGCTTGGAAGGCTCGAACTCGTGCTCGCACTTGACCACGAGGTGCACGTGTGGGTGCGGCTGGTCCGTGTGCAGCACCATGGCGTAGCGGTACTGCAGCGCGAAGTTCTCGCGCGCGAACACGCGCGCCGCAGCCAGCACCTTCGTCGCCGGCGTGCCCGCCGGCATCGACAGCACGATGTTGTGGACTAGCTTCGCACGGGTGTCCTTCTGGCCCTCGGCCGGCTTGGGCTTGTACTGGCTTCTGCAAAGGTCCAGCTGCCAGTCGGCCATGATTTCCTTGGCGGCGCCCCGGCCCTGCAGCGTCAGCCCCTCGTCGGTCTCCATCGGCAGCTTGCCGTGCCGGCCGATGTAGCGCAGGTGCGCATCGACGCTACCGGTGTCCCGCCCGCCGCCGGAGACCTTCACCATCACCTCGGGCGTGCGACCCACGGTCCGCTGAATCTGCGCGATCTGGTCGGCGCCGAAGCGAAGCGTGCCGCTCGGTCCACGCCGGCCGTAGCTCACGATGTCAAGCGCCATGTCGCGCGCTCCGCCGGCCGGCCCGCCTCTGCTTCGTCCCAACCTCATGGTCTGCTTAGGCATGGTCAATCTCACTGCCGGTCTCCCAACTGAGCAGGTTCCGACGCACGATGGCAGCCGTAGTTTCGCGAGCCGCCTCGATCTCCCGCCGGGCCAGCGCGATCGCGTCGTGCAGTTCCGACGCCGCCGGCTCCGCCAAGGTATTCGGCATGCCGAGCATTCGAAGCTGCCGCCCGAGCGCAGCCAGTTGCGCGCCGGTCGCCTTGATCAGGTCCAGCTCGTTCGGCGGGAGCACCGCCGAACCACGAACATGGTTGTGGATCAGTAGGGCCAGGTAGCTGCCGGTCTTCATCCCACGGGCACAGGCCCGCTCTGTCGCCAACGTTCGATCGCCCTTGCGAAGCCGCAGCGTGATGCGATCCTCTGCGGCACCATCAGCGGACGAAACTCGCCCGGCCCGTTGCTCGCCCGATTCGCGCGCCACCGGGCCATTGGCCTTCAGCACTTCGTCGACCAGCTTGGCGAGCAGACCCGACTCGCTGAGCTGATGGCGCGCGGCCAGGGCGGCGAATCGCGCCCTCAAGTCGGACGACACCCTGATCCCAATCACGCTCGATCGAGAGGTCTTGGTCATCGAAACATCATGGCTGTTAACAATGTCTGACGGCAGTCTATCCTGCCCTCAACACCGCACAAGGCCTTGGGTGTCGGCATGCCGACACCCTCCATCCGCACAGCACCGACAGTTCAAGCTTGACGCGCTTTTCTGATCGCCGAGCTCGCGCCGGGCTGGCTCGAAGAGACAGAGGTCCGCCATCACCGATGACAGGTCTCCAACGACTTCATGGCCCTGCCCTCGAGGCCTCATATCGGACAGGGTGTCGGCATGCCGACACTTTCAGTCTTGCCATCGTTGCGCCAGCCGCCGCGCCTGCTGCACGGCGTACTCCGCATCGCGCAGGAACTCGGCGATCAGGCTGAGCGTCGGATCGTCGCCATGGCGCTCCTGCGTGTGCTCCACGCCGAGCACGGCCAGTTGCAGCACCTCGTCGCACTCGCAGGTGCGGCGGTACAGGCACCGGCCCTCGAACCGGGACAGCGGCCCGGCCCGATCGGCGGATGACGCGGCGTTAGCGCCGCCGGCTGTGCGGTTCATGGCGATCGATCCTGGCGGTGTTGCCGCCGGATGGAGGACTGTGCCTCATCGGTTTTTCCCAGCGGTACCGGCGTCAGGTCGCGCGTGCTGCCAATGCCCTCCAGGACGGGCTGGAACCGAGTAGCAAAGGCGCCGTGGATCGGGGCGCGGGCACGCTCGGGCGCTGTGGGCCAAGCGGCGAGGCCAAGGATGGCCAACAGCGCTGCGATACCGCAGGCGGTGGCCAGGACCGTGATTCGTGCGTTCATGTGAGCCTCCATGGAAATCGTCGATGGGATGGGCTGATAAGAGAGAAAGAGAGGCAGCGCGCCGCGCGAAGCGCCGGCGGCGCGCCGTCCTCGCTAGGCGTCGTCTTCGGGTGTGCGCGGCTGCGCGCCCAGGGAACGCAGCGGCGCAGGCAGCCAGCGCGCGCCTTCCAGCTTGCTGGCGCAGTGCGCCACCGCATCGGGCTTCTTCATCCCGGCCACGGCCCGGGTGGCATCGCTGCCGGTGGCTTCCTTCACGGCCTCCAGTGCCTTGGCCTTGCTCACGCGGCCGAGGTAGTTCGCGACAGTCGGCACCCACCAGTCGGCCATGTCCACGCCCAAGGCTTCGGCGAGAGCATCGCTGTGGTTGTAGGAGCGCGGGCGGCCGGCGACGGCATTGACGCTACGCGCCGTGCAGTACGCAAGCAGTTCGAGCAGCGTCTCTTGGGGTTGGGCCAACAACCATCGGAACAATGCATCAGGGCTTCCCGGCAGGCGGTCACCCCACTCCGTCTCTGCGCCGCCAAGCACCGTCGCCGCAGGACTCTCCGAATACTCGCTCGCCTCCTGCGCCAAGGTGCTGTCGCCCGTCACGCGAACGGACACCTTCACGATGTCGTCGCCTGACCCGTAGAGTCCGAACACTGTCTCTGCCATCCGGTGCACCAGCGTCACCAGCGCGATGTGGGGGTTCTGCACCAGCGCGGCCTGGATCGCCGCCGTCCGATGCGAAGTGAGATCGCGCATGAGCTTCTCGCTGAACTCCGGACGTGAGGTCGAAGGCAGGTCGCGAGGTGCCGATTCATCCTCCCCGCCCTCCTCTGCGCCTGCCCCTGCGCCTGCCCCTGCGCCTGCCCCGGCGGCCGCCGCCTTGCGGTCGCTCGGACGAAGGAGGCCACGGTCGATCACGACATCGCCACGGCTGTCGAGCCGGATCAGTGCCCCCGCGATCGCGAGCCGTTCGGCTGACCATTGCCAGAGTCGCTCGCTGGCGGCTTCGAGCTTTTGTTCGGCCGTGTCGAGCGCTTCGCACAATTGCTGTTCGACCAGCTCGAAATCCTCGGCGTCGGGGTCGCCCTCATCCTGATGCCGATCGTAGGCTTGCGCGTGGGCGCGTTGGTCGGCGGTGAGTTGCTCGATCAGCGCGGCTTCTTCGACAGTCGGTTCGCGCCGTTCCCTGTCCGCACGGCCATAGCCGCGCCACGGGGTCGTGTCGACGTCGAGCGAGCATTCCACCCATGACCAGCCCTCCTCCTTGATCCCCGCGGCAACACCGCGCAGCTTGTCGACGGCAAGCGTCTGCAGCAGTTGCGGGTTGTCCAGGTAGATCCCGCCGAGGTCATCCAGGGAAGCGAACAGGTCGCGTCGCACCGTGCCGCCCTCGGCTTCGTAGGCGTCGAGCCCGACGAAGCGCGCCAGCCGGCTGTCCGCGCTGCAGGCCTCCGCCGTCACGGCGTTGCGGATGCGCCAGGCGCTGCGGTCGTAGACGCTCAGGCCGTCCCAGACGGCCTCCTGCGCCGCCTGCTCGTCGATCAACGCGAGTGCCTGCAGTTGTTCGGGCTCAATCTCGTCGGCGCGGTACAGGTCCAGAAAGCGGGGCGCGAGTCGTGCCAGCTTGAGCCTGCGTTCCACCGTCAGCGGCGAAACGCCGAACCGGCCCGCAACCTGGGCGGCCGTCAGGCCTTCGTCAATCAACTGCTTGAAGGCTTCCATCTGGTCGGCCGGATGCATGGCTTAGGTCATGTTGGCGAGTGTCCTTTTTGAGGCCGAGGTTTGCTGCACCTGGATCTTCATCGTGGGATCTCAGTGCTATGTGTCCTTTTTGGTGATCGGCAGCGCTCACTTGGCGCCACGCGGCACCAAGGCTACGGGCTTGCGCACGGCATCCCGCTCCTGAAGCAAGCGAGCGTTGAGCTTCTGGTACCTTGCCGCGGTGGACTCGGCCTCCATGGCCCGCTTGAGCAGCGCGGCGTTCTCGGTGGCAAGGAGACGTTGCTGCTTGCTCAGCATGTCGATCACCGCACGCTGCTGGGCCAGCTTGTCCTCCCAGGTATCCAGCCTTTGGGGCACCAGCTGTTGTGCCGCGGCCTGCCGCAACGCATCGATGATCGCCCGATGGTTGGTGTAGATCGCGTTGCGGGCCACACCAGCCTCGCGCGCAAGGCGAGCCACGCTGAACCGGTCGCGGTCACTGCGCAACGCCGGATCGGACCCAATCTGGATCAACCGTTCGAGCGCCTCGCACAGCTTGCGGTGCGTCTGCGCCAACCGCTTCTCGTAAGGGCCAGGAGCCGACGAGCGGCCTGCCGTGCCGATGGGGTCACGAGCCATGCGCGGCTTCCTCGTCGCCATCGAGCTGCGCCAGAATCCGTTCGCATTCGTTCACGCGGGCCTGCGCCAACGCCCGGCTCTCGGCATCGAGGCGATGGTCCTGCATCAGGGCGAGGTTGCGGGCCCGGCGGGCCTCCCAGACCGGACGATGCCTGGACGTGACCGCGAAGTTGGAACACGATGCGCACGCACTCTGTGTGCGCAGCAACGGATTGGGCCCTCTTTCTCCTCCCAGACACGCCGAGGTTTCGCTGCGGTACACGCAGTACCCCCAGTCGCATGCGCCCAGGCGGAGGTCCGTCTCCGCCATCAGGAATTCGACGTACGCCTGCACTCCCGCCTCGCGTGTGCGGCCCCTGAACTCGGAGCGGGCCGCCATCATGCGTCCGGCCTTGCCGCCAAGCGACACGGCCGTGAGCAGTTCCTCCAACGCGGCGCGTGTCTCATCGCGCGCATGACGATCAATCAGCTCATCGAGCACGAAGTCCGTGCCAACGTAGCCTCGGTCGGTCATCACCCGGCTCACATGTCCGAAGTGCACTCGCAACGCATCCAACCCCGTTCGGTCTCGCTTGCCCACGAAGCGCGCGAAGGTCTTGCGGCCCTGATGGGTGTTCAGGTGCCAGGCAACGCCCCGGTACTGCGGCAGGTCGATGAAGACGGCGAACCCCTTGTTCAGGCGGCCGATGATCGTCTGCACGCCCGGCACGCGGATGCGCGCGGCAGGGCCTGCCAGGCCCGTACTGTCCGGGGACAGCCAGAGGTCCGTGCGCCCAGTGCGCTGGCGCAGCGGCGCCGACAGTTGCTCCATCACCGCGATGGCCCGCTCCACGGCAGGCGGCGCCGGCCAGCGATGCGCCTGGCCACTCTCGGCCCGTGCCGTCTTGTAGATGCGTCCTGCCAAGTAGGCGAACTGCTCCGTGCCATCGGCCGAAGGATGCCGCTCGATGCAGCCGGCCTGCAGGCCCAGGATCTCGGACACCCGTGCGCCGACGAGGTAGGCCACCACGATGAAGCAGGCTTCAGCGATGCGGTCCACCAGCGCGCGCACCCGCTTGGTGCTGGTCACGGGCGCGGCCTGCCACGGCCGGGCCTCGTCTGGCAGCGTCGAGAAGCTGAAGTTCGCGATGGCGTCGACGACCCTGAAGCCCGCCTTGGTCTGGCTCACGCCCGCGGCCAGCGCCGCGTCGTAGGCCGCCTGTGCCCGATGCCACAGCGCAATGACGTCGCTGGCCGGCGTGCCGATCAGGCGCAGCGCTGCCGACACCAGGGGCACGGCGATCTCGTCGGGGGTATAGGGCAGCCATCCTCGATCATGCTTGGACAGGCGCTGCAGCAGCACGGGAACCGGCTCGTCGATCGCCACGTCGGGCAGGCGGCCGCCCTGCAGGTACAGCAGGTGCAGCACGCCGCGGTAGGTGCCCAGGGTCGCTGCCGACAGAGGCTTTCCTTCCTTCATCCCGGGACGCCGAGCCACGTCGGCGAAGAACTCCAGGGCTGTGTCGCGGCTCAGGTCGGCGAAGCAGCGCATGCCCCGTGCGGCCATCCAACGCACCAGCAGGCGCAGCACGCGGAAGGTGGACACGAGCGTGCCGTCATGCACATGCTTGCGCCCCGGCGGTGGATCCACCTTGAGACTCCACAGGAAACGCTTGGCCGCGCGCGACCAGGCATGCCATTGCGGATCGCTGAAGCGGCTGTCGTCATGCAGCCGGAAGCTCCAGTCCAGGGAGAAGTCGCTGGGGTTGGCACCGGGCCGCAGTCCATCCAGATGCCAGACGACATCCGTCAGCACGGAGCGCGTTGACACCCTTGTTTCATCCTCGATGGGCGTCGGGGCAGGACGAGCGCGCGCGGAGGGCATGTTCACTCCAGCATCGGCAGCGGCGGGAGCCGCTTGGCCAACATG
>NZ_LMTS01000139.1:16581-22444 GCF_001541225.1 Variovorax sp. WDL1
CCGGGGCATGCATGGCCTCTGGGAAGTCCGGCAGGATGTCCTGCACCAGGATGCGGTAGCTCGACGCGTACAACAGCTCCCAGCGCCGCGCATCGAGTCGCTCACGGGCCCGCTCGAACTCCTCCTTGGCCAACAGGATGCGCGCCAGATGCGCCTCATCAAGGGGGATCACCAAGCCCGGGCAGCGCAGGCATCCGCCCAGATGCGCGCAGACCCGCCCGGTCTGCGCGCCCGGGCCCGAGCCGTCCAGAGGGTTGAGGCAGTCGTGGCCGAACGGCGCCGTTGCCCGCACGCCAGCGGCAGGCATAGGGCGATCCGAAGGTGGCGCCGTACCAGCGGGGCCCGTCAGCCAGCTGACCATCAGCTTCTGCAGCCTTGCCACCGTCTCGCGGCGCAACTGCTCCGTGCTCGGTCCTATCACGTAGGCCTCGGTCGTGACGGCCGAGCCATGGTTGAGGATCTGCTGGACGTGCAAGATGTCGCCGCCGGAGGCGCGGTAGTGCTCGGTCGCCACGCTGCCGCGCAGCAGCACCGCGGCGAAGTCCGGCAGCGGCACGCGCGCACGCTCGGGCGCCGCCTGGTTCCAGATGGCGATCCGGGCGTTGGCACGAGCGATGAACGCCTTGAGGGTATGGGTCAGCGTGCTCAACGAGATCGGCGCGATGTGTCGGGTCTTCTCGCTCACCACCAGGAACAGGAAGCCACGGTGGTCGCGGCCGGCGCGCTCGACCAGCGGTTCGGTCATCGCCAACAGCTTGTCGATCAGGTTCGGCGCCGCATGCCGGCGCCGGCGATCGAACGAGCGCCGCTGCGCGCGCCTGACCTTGCCGCCACCGCGGGCCTTGTCCCATTCGACGATCACGCGATGCTCGTCCAGTGGGTGCGCTCGCAGGCACTCGCGTCCCATCCTCGCCAAGGGGTGCGGGTTGGCCGCCAACTGGATCGCCAACGCCACGAAGAACGGCACCGCGGTCTCGCCGGTCAGATGCAGGTAGCCCGCCAGTGACCGCAGGCCGCCCTCGCGTGCAATGGCGGCCATGTTGAAGCCATGCGCGACCAGCGTCAGGCGTGCGGGCATCACGCCGCCATCCACGCCCGCCAACGCGCGCACCAGGCCATGCAGTTGCACCGAGGCGCCCTGCGGCACCGCGGCGCTTCGAAGGATCTCCCGCCCCAGCTCGAAGCGCGCCCACGCCGCGTTGATGTCCTCGTAGCAAGCGCGCAGAATGGTTTTGAGCTGATCCTCGGGCAGCCGTTTTCTCGGCTGGGCGTTCAGGTCCGGGTACACCCGGTACGGGAAGTCGATGCGCTGCGCCAGCGCGCCGGGATGGTGCCGCTTCATCCAGTCCACCAACTGCCGCAACCCAGACAGCACATTGGCGCGCCCCTTGCGCGAGCGCGGCTCGCCCGTGGGACCGACCTGGCGGTCCAGCCATGCGATGTAGCGCCCCACAGCCGCCGTATCGAGATCCCGCAGCGACCTCACGGCACCGTCTTCGGCCACGAAGCGCGCAAAGCTCTGCAAGGCCTTCCAGCAGCCGCGGCACATCTCGGGCGTGGAAGCCGCATGGTGCTGTCGGAAGGCCTCGGCCAGCATCCGCGCCATGTCCTTCGGCAGGGCCAGCGTTTCCAGGTCGTAGTGCCCCTGCACCTGGCCCCAGCTGTCGCGCAGTTCCACGACCGCGCCTGCCGCGGTCGCGGCTTGCCCGTGCGGTGCGACCGCCTGCAATCGACGGTCGAGCCTCCCGGTGCGACTGCTCACGGCGCGCGCTCCTGACCGATCAACTCTCCGTAGAGGTAGTCGATGCTGCCGGCCAGCTCCCGCTCATGAAGCTCGACGCAGCGCAGGTACAGCGCTGTGCTCTGGATCGACCTGTGGCCGAGCAGGACCTGCACCGTCTTGAGCGGGTTGATCTCCGGCGTTTGCAGCGCCTGGCGCTGCAAACGCACGAGCATGGCCATCGCGAAGGTGTGCCTGAGCCAGTGCGCCGAGCCGTCAAGGCCCGCGCGCCGGAAGGCCGCATTGAACACTGCGGTCAGCCGCTCGCAGGTCACCGCCTCGGCTCGGCTGTTCAGGAACAGCTGCGAAGGCGCACGGTAGCGCGCATCCCGGCGCCGCCGAGCCCGCACCAGCGGCGTGCGGACCTCATCGATGTATCGCAGCGTGGCATCCACCAGCCGGATCGGCGGGTAGGCCGTGCGTGGCCGGTCACCCTTGGTGACGGTCAGGGCAACGCCGACCAACGGATGATCCTGCGCCTGCAGGTGCGCCGTCTCCGGCACCTGGAACGTGCACAGGCCGCACAACTCTTTTCGGCGCATCCCGGTCACCAGCGCCCACTGGGCCATCAAGCGGTAAGGCTCGCCCAACTGGGCAAACACCAGGCGCAATTGGTCCACGCGCAGCGGCCGGGGCAGACGCTCGTGCACGGGTAGCGTCAAGACATTGGCCGGCATCACCGATGCGCCGCTGTGCAGGTGGCCCAGGAAGGATTGGCGCCGCTCGGCCGACACCCGCACATCGACGAACCGGAATGGCAGCCGCTCGATCCAGCCCTTCGCGCAAGCCCAGCTGTAGAAGCGGCAGACGGTGTGGATGCGGCCGTTCACCGTGGCGCGCGCGTAAGGCCTGCCGGTGTGTGCGCTGGGGTTGTGCAGCATCCGATTGCGGTAGGCCGCGATCGTGCTTTCGTCGATCGAGCTCCATTCCAGCCCGGACTGCTCCAGGCTGTCGAACCAGTCATGCAGATGCTCGGCATAGGTGCGCAGAGTCTGCGCGCTGTGCGCCCGTCCTGGAATGGCTGCCAGTTCGAGCAGGTAGGCGAATGCCGGCTCGATGATCGCCATGCGCTCGTCGACCAGGATCGGCAGACCTTGTGCGATGTCGGTATGGCCAGCGGCCGCACGGATGATTCTTGCCATCGCTGTCCTCCACCAGGCACTTGCCACCGCGCGACGCAGGATAGGCCATGGCCCGCTGCGCCTTGCAGTTTCACGATGAGGACAGTTCCAGGCACCTGATGTGAACGCACGGCCTCATCGCCCGGCGACGCGCGCCCGGGCAAGCTTGCCCGGGCGCGCGTCGAACACTCTCCTTCGACACAATGACCATCGACGATGAATGCACGATGACATGCAGGACACTCGCAGCACGCGACCTAACATGCTCTCGCGGCCAGAGTTCTCGGCGAGCGACACCTGCACGGCTTGGTCTTCGTCGTACAGCTTGCACTCGATGGGCTGAGACGCTTGCCACCGCCCGCTCGCAACCAGAATTTGCATCGCACGCAGGCGCCGTCCCCCCGCCACCACGGCAAAGCGCCCCTCGGGATGTGCCACCACGCTCAGGCGCTGCAGTAGTCCTTGCGCCTCGATCAGCGCGGCCAGTTCGATCAAGCCTTCTTCGTGATGCACCTTGCGCACGTTGGCCTCGCCGACGAACAGCTTGTCGAGCGGTACCAGCACATCGCGCCCCATGGGTTCGACATGTGCAGGCGTCGCAGCTTCAGCCAGCGCAGCTGGCTTGCGCGCTCGCGATACAACGATCTTCCTTGGCTTGGCAATGACAGTCATTTCAGTTTCCTTTGCAGTTGAAGTTGATGAAGAGATGCCGGGTTCCTAGATTCAGAGCCCTTCCATGAAGGGTTCCGGTTCGCATCGGCCTCCTACCCGGAGCTGGCCGCCGTTTTCCTGAGTTCTTCGCCCGGTGAACGACAGCGACCGCGAGGACGGGGGAGCAAGGGGGAAGCATTCGTAACGCGCCAGCGTTATGAACACCCCCTTGCAGGCGAAGCCGGTCCCCCGGCAGCGCGGGCGCAGAGTCACCGGACAAGGCGAAGGACTCAGGCAAACGGCAGCACTGCAGGAGGTCGCCGCGTACCGGAACCGCCGCGCGGCGAGCGCCTCTACCTGCCGCAGGCAGGTCTGATCAATGGATGTTCAAGGGGCGCAGCACCTGCGCCAGGGATGCGCAAGGCTGGCCACCAGGCCAGTCCCCGCGAGGGGATGAGCGCGCATGCGCGAACCTGGAGCAGCCCGACAGCGGCGCAGCCGCTGGGGCGCCCGCATCAAGCACCGCTGTGCGCATCGCCGCGGCCCTTGCGTTCCACCGATCGGCCCTCACTTTTTCAGCATCGGGCCGGCCAGCACACCGGTGAGCCGGCCGGCCGACCACGCGAATCAGAAATCACCGACGGTGCCGTTTTTCCGACAGGGCAAAGCTGGAACGGCGCTTGCAGGAGACCGCCATGCTCACCACGGACCAGAAAGAGACCATCCTTCGCCGGGCCGGCGTCGCCGTTCCAGCCTTTCCCTCCCGCCGCCCTTCCGATCAGCAGCAGCACCAGTCAGAGGCCGAGCCGATCCTCAAGGCCAACATGCAGGCAGACGGCCGGCAGAAAACCGCCGAGCAGTGGGCCCGGACCATCGACGTCCTCTTCGTCGAGTATTCGGCCGCCCGCGCGGCCAGGAGCCTGCGCGACGCCGAGGAAGCGCGGCAGCTGGGCGCGCTGCGCCACGCGGCGGACGGCTCGACCGCATGACACAGCCGAGCGACAAACCCGCCCTGGCGGAGCAATACCCGCTCACGCCCGACGGGCGCTACCTCGTCGTGCGCGGGCGCCTGTGGCGCGCCGTCAACCCTGGTCTGACTCGCGAGGAGCGCCAGCACCTGGTCGACCGGCTGATGGACGCCCGCCGCGGGGTGGCAGCTGCCCGGCGCAGCGGCGAAGCCGCTGCGCCGCGCCAGGCCCGAGACCGGGTGAACGCCGCCAAGCTCGCCCTGGGCGAGCGCGGCCCGGTCTGGTGGACCGACGGCGCGCCGGACCTCAACCGCCGTCTGGTGCGCAACACCCCGTACGCCAACTGGTTCGCAGAGCGCACCGGCAAGGCCAGTCCGGACGACCCGCAGCGAGGCTGAGGTGTACGCAAGGAGCAACCCAATGGGCATGGGCTTTCTTTCCAGCATCGATCGCGTCAAGGCGGCCGAGCACGAGGACGCCGATCCGGTCGGTGGGGCACCAGTCCCCGTCGCGCGCGTCACCGACGCCGCGGTCGACGTCGGCCTGATCCATCCCGAGACGATCCGTGCGTAGACGCAGTGACGCAGTGCCTATGAACGTGCGCGGGATGCTCATGGAACTCGCGTGGGCCACTCGATGAGGCGATCAACGTGAGCATCGTCGGGAAGAGTGAATCAACTCCGCCTTGCATGGACTCCGGGGACGTCGCAGCCACTGCGCACACCTGCAGCGCCCGCTGAAGAACAGACGGCCAAGGCCGCCCCAGGCATGCCGCCGCCCTTGTGACGGCAGTGCTGCAACGAGGATTACGCCGACGACGCCGTCGCGCTGACCGCTCCAGACGCCGAAGGCGCCTGGCTCTCCACCACGGCCGCCTTACGCGCAGCAGGTTGAGGGTTCGTCGGATTCGTCTTCTTGCGGCTGGGCAGGGCCTTGGACACCACCGCCTTCTTCGCCGTCACGGCAGGCTCCGACCCCGCCGCCGGCGTCTTTGGACGGGTGCTTTTCTTGGCTGCGTTCGAAGCGCGCGCCGTCGTGGCCGCGCGGCCCTTCCTCGCCGGCGACTTCTTCACCGGCGGCTTGACCGCTGGTGTGGACGCCGAACCGGCCGCAGATCCGGCACCAGGCTTCACAGCCAACTTCTTCCGCGAGGCCTTCGCCGGACGCGTCGCCGGGTCGGCGGGCGCTGCAACCGCAGCGGCTGGAGACGCCGTCGCGGCCGCCGACGTCTTCCTTGATTTGCCTTTCGCTGAGCCGGCGCGCGATTGGATCCGCTTGGGCGCAGCCGGCCTCGCCGGCACTTTCGTCGCGGGCGACTCGGCGACCGGTGCGACGGCTGCCGG